>NZ_KI912107.1:1208424-1808424 GCF_000517085.1 Saccharicrinis fermentans DSM 9555 = JCM 21142
AAATAATTTATAAAGAAAGAGATCATGACTAAATATATTTTATCCTTTTTATTGATTATTGGCCTTTCTGGGGTACATGCACAATCAAAAAAAGATAAATTAGGGGCGTTACGGACATCAAAAAAAATCGTAAGTGTTTCATCTATTCCTGGAAAGGATGATTTTGCGGTGCAAATTATTGCCTTACGTTTGCCTGCAGGTGAACCTGGTTTTTTTAAAAATATTGAGCAGGCCCGAGAATTTAAATGTGTAGATGGTTTTGTACGATATACAGTAGGTAGTTATCCAAATTATGAGGAGGCTAAGAAAGAAGTGTTATACTATAAAGATCTGGGGTATGTACAAGCTTTTGTAGTTAATACGGCTTTATATAATTTAAGGACTAGCGCTAAACGTCGTGGCTTTGTACCGGATCCGAATAAAAGATATACCATACAGTTGAGTGCCTTTAGGTTTCCTGTTTATTTAAGCCATTTTAAAGGTATTGATCATGTTAAGGAGTTTTACTTGAAAGATCGTATTTATCGTTATACTGTTGGGGATTACTCTTATGAGGATGCAGAAAAAGCGTTAAAGGCTATCAAAGATAAAGGGTATCCTAAAGCCTTTGTGACAGAGTTGGATGCGTATTTACCCTTTCAAATAGAATAGATATGCCAAAGTCTTCTCACTAAATAAAGCCCTCAATAAACCATAGCTGTTATATTTTTACTATTTTTGCAGTAATAGCAAGTCAGTCTATCGCCGCAATGACCGAATCGTTCTTTGGATGTTTCGTGTAATTGAGGAGGAAAGTCCGGGCAATAAAGGGCACCTTGCTTCCTAACAGGAAGATATCCGTGAGGGTATAGTAATGCAGCAGAAAATAACCGTCAGGCTTTGCTTGATAAGGGTGAGAAGGTGAGGTAAGAGCTCACCGGTATCCGTGGTAACACAGATAGCCGTGCAACTCAAGGATTGCAAGACCAAATATATCACGATTTCGTAAGATACGGAGCGGCCCGTTCTGGTGTTTCGGCAGTCGTGAGGGGTAGGTTGCTGAAGGTCATGAGTGATCATGATCGTAGACAAATGATAGACCGCTCTTTTGGGAGCGACAGAACCCGGCTTATCGACTTGCTATTTTTTTCTTCTTTAAATTCATTTATTTCCGGCTTAAGGCCTATTAACGCTACATGATATAATATGAAGGAGTACTTCTCGAAGATGATAAAATACCTCACGGAAGATATGTGGAGGATTCAGAAGGTAGAGTTGTCTCGACCTCATTTAATCATCGTAAATATTCTAAGAATCCTGTACTTGGCCGTAAAAGGTTTTATCTATGATAAGTGCCAGCAAAAGGCTTCTGCTTTAACATTTTATTCTTTGATGTCGGTGGTACCAATGGTAGCTATGCTATATGGTATTGCCCTTGGTTTTGGATTTGATAAAACTTTAGAAAATGAATTGGCCAAAAGAATGGCTGGCCAACAAGAAGTTTTACAATACATCTTAGAGCTGGCTGAAATGTATATTAAGAGCACCAAAAGTGGTTTAATTATTGGCGTGGGTTTGGTGATATTGTTTTGGTCTGTGATGCAAATGTTGGGTAATATTGAACAAAGTTTTAATGATATATGGGAAGTGAAGCGATCTCGTAATTTTGCACGTAAGTTTACCGATTACATCTCGCTGATGATTGTGGCCTTGTTATTTTTGGTGTCCAGCAGTAGTATGGTTGTGTTTGTTTCAGCCAAATTTAATGATTACGCCGCCTTAAGTTATGTGGGGAAGTTGGTGTCTTCTATCTTACCTTATTTACTGATTTGTATTGTGTTTACCATGCTTATTTTGATTATGCCCAATACAAAAGTTAATTTTCTTTCTGCACTGGTGGGGGGAGTTGTTGCGGGGGTATTGTTCCAAATACTGCAATTTTATTTTATCAACTTCATGGTTGGAGTATCGAGGTACAACGCGATTTATGGTAGTTTTGCTGCTTTACCTTTATTCTTGTTTTGGATGCAAGCAAGCTGGTTAATTGTGATGTTTGGGGCAGAGGTGTCCTTTGCCGTTCAAAATGTAAGTAGCTTTGAGTTTGAGGCGGATACAAAAAACGTGAGTGTGGAGTACAAGAGAGTCATTGCTTTGTTGCTCACTTACAATATTATTAAACGTTTTGAAAATGGTGAAAAACCTATGATTCCATTGGAATTGTCGAAGGAGTTAAAAATACCTATCCGTTTGATCAATGAAATTTTATTTACTTTGGTAAAATGTGAAGTGTTGGTAGAGGTAAATAATGACTCGGGAACGGTTACTGCTTATCAACCTGCATTGGATATTCATAAGTTAAAGGTATCTACGGTATTGGATATGCTGGAAACTTATGGTACTGATAACCTTCATTTCGAAGAAACAGAAAGCCTTTCTAAGGTTAAAGCGGTGGTGCAGGAATTTAAAGCACTCCGATTGAAAGCTCAAAGTAATGTGCTATTAAAGGATTTGTAGCAAGGTATTGAACCATTGTTATGGGCGTGTAAAATTATACGGAAGCATGCAAGCGCCCGGATTAAAGGAATCATGGCTTTGGTGTCTAAAAGCATAGATAGGTGTTACTGGTTTGGAGTTTGGTGATTGTTGTGTCTATTTTTATGGCAATGACAAACTAGCGAAGCCTGATCATGAGAGCCTTTTAAAACAAGCCTTCCCGAATAAAAAGGACGTGTCGATAATTTCTAATCTTGAAAACAAATTCAAGTAAAATATAGAGGGTGACAATTTATCCATAACCATATTCAATAATTTTCAATATTTGCATGACAACTATAAACAACATTTATACCCAACTTTTGGCACTGACCCGTTATCATGAGGACCATTAAAATTATTTGTAAGAAAAAGCTGCAATAGAAGCCTGTAGAATAAAGAAAAAGGTTACCTCCAGTATTGGAAATAACCTTTTTCTTTATATGCTATATATTGACTTAAAAAGCATCAATAATGCCAGCAAAGTCTTCAGCTTTCAGTGAAGCACCACCGATCAAACCGCCGTCAACATCAGGCTTGGCAAATAATTCTTTTGCGTTACTTGGTTTACAGCTTCCTCCATAAAGGATGGTTGTATTGTCAGCTACTTCAGCACCGAATTTGTCAGCTACAACAGAACGAATATATGCGTGAATTTCTTGCGCTTGTTCAGGAGAAGCAACCTTACCAGTTCCGATGGCCCAAACAGGTTCGTATGCCAATACTATTTTTGCAAAATCTTCAGCTGAAAGATGAAATAAAGCTTCTTCGATTTGGCTTTTTACCACTTCGTTTTGTTTGTTTGCTTCTCTTTCTTCCAATACTTCGCCAATACAGAAAATAGGAGCCAAACCGTTGGCCAAGGCCAAATCTGTTTTTACTTTTAATGTTTCATTGGTTTCTCCATAATACTCTCTTCTTTCTGAGTGACCAAGAATTACATAAGCAGCACCTGTAGATTTTACCATAGAAGCAGAAATCTCTCCTGTGTATGCACCTGATTCGTGGTCTGCACAGTTTTGAGCAGCAACACCAATTTTTTCGGTATCCACTGCTTTAACCACCTCTGTGATATGAGTAGCAGGTACACCTACCACAACACCACAATTGGCTTTCTTTGAAGCTAAAATGTCGTTTAATTCAGTTGCTAATTTTACACCCTCTTGAAGGGTTTTGTTCATTTTCCAGTTACCTGCAACAATGTTTTGTCTCATCGTAAAAATGTTTGTTATTGAAATTATATGTATTATTTATTTTTTTTGCATGAATAGGATTAAAAATATCAAGCCACCCAAAGCATAGCATAACAGTAGCAATAGGTTTTGCTGCTGAATCAACTGTCCTAAGCTGTATGAAATAGGATTCTTAAAAGAGGCAGGGTCGGGGAGATCGTTATAATGCCATTTTCCCATTACATTACCTTTTTGGAGCAGTACCAACCCCGGGTTAGAACGAATCACTGTTTTTAACATGGTTTCATCCGCATTTAAATAGTCAAAACCAGCGTCTCCATCAAATTCAAATTTGGTAATTTGGTCATCACTGGAAGCCGTTAAAAAATGAGTATGAATCCCCTGTTCATATAATTTTTGTTTTAATTCAATTATATTTTCTAATATTCCGTTTTGCCAATGGCCTTTATTGATTTGTGAAGAAATAACCAGTAAAACAGGAGCTTCACTGTTTAGTATATTTTGTGCTTGATCAACACCTTCCAAATCGTTCAACACAAAATCATGTATGGGTGGCTCATAGCCTTCCTTAATTATTTTTGTGTCATTGCTAACGAATACCCAAGTAGTATCTGTATAAGGATAATTTTCAGCTGTAAAAGATTTTTGTTTTCCATCTTTTTCCAAAATAAATGTAGTTTCGTACTCTGGCTGCTCGGCACCTTCGGGAATTTGCATTCCTTCGTTTATATTATTCCCAATTTTATAAGGTCTGAAATCAATGATGGGTAGATGTTGCAGACTATAGTAGGTGATACCCAGTATGGCTCCGGTAAAAAATAGGGTAATAATAAGTTTATTTAAATTTTTAATAGCTTCATTGAATTGTTTACGCTTGACAAATATAAATAGAGTAGGAAGAAGCAGTATGATATTTTTGAAGAATGTCTCCCAATTACTCAACTTGAGGGCGTCACCAAAACAACCACAATCGGTCACCGGATTTTTAATGGCAATAAAAAGGGTTAGTGGTGTAAAAATTGTCATAAAAATCAATGCCAATATCGAAGATGTCTTGATTCTAATTCCCAATAGAAGGTGCAATCCTGTTAAAAATTCAAGTGCTGCAACTACAAATGCGGCAGGCATTACCAGTCCCATTAAACTTTCTGTTCCAAATGCGCTTAAGTAGTCTCCAAATTTGATAGCACTTCCGGTTGGGTCAACTGCTTTTACAAATCCAGAGAATATAAAGGTGATACCTACTAAAATTCTACTAACAACAAATAAAGATCTAGTCATAATTTATTCTTTTGGCGGTTGTGATTCTGGAAAGTCAAGTTGAATCATTGCAAATATGGCGTAGTTGATGATATCCAAATAATTTGCATCAATACCTTCCGAGATAATTGTTTTTCCTTGGTTATCTTCAATCTGCTTGGTACGGTGAAGTTTCATTAATATCAAATCCGTGAATGAGCTGATACGCATATGTCGCCATGCCTCATCATAATCATGATTTTTGTCCGACATGAGATTTTTGGCTCGGTAAATATTATCCAAATATAGCTGTAAGGCTTTATTGTCGTCCATCTCGGGTTGGTCACTGGGACCGTTTTCTAGTTGGATGATAGCCATTGCGGCATAATTAATAATACCGATAAACTCAGAACGTACCCCTTCATCCACCATGGTAACTCCTTTGGTTTCAATGCTCCTGATGCGTTGAGCCTTGATGAAAATCTGATCGGTCATGGAAGAAGGGCGGAGAATGCGCCATGCTGTGCCGTAATCCTTCATCTTTTTGATAAAGATATCTTTGCAGACATTAATTACATGCTCAAACTGTTGATCTGTTTTTTGCGACATAATTGTTTTTAAAATTGATGGGTAAAAGTATCAAAATTTCGCTAAACTGAGGTATTTTATGATCATCACTTTAGGATATTTTGTTTTTGGCATGAAGAACGGCATCTTCAAAGCGTTCAAATATATTATTTTCCCCAATTTTACGTATAATATCACTTTTGGTAAATGTTTTGCTAACATCTTCATTTACACCTGAAAGTATGATTAATACATTGGACTTTTGTAAAGTCTTGATGGTGCTCTTGAAATTGTGGATAGCTGTTTGATCAACAAATGACACATGTCTCATTCTAATAATGAGTATTTTATGTTTTAACCCAATGCTCTCTATTACACGAGTATAGGTTTTGGCTGTTCCAAAAAATAGAGGACCGCTAATTTCGTAAATAGTAACTCCATCAGGAATATCGGAATAGTCTTCAATCACATCAGTATCTACTCCATGACCAATCTTTTTTTCTGCGATGTCTGACATTCGTTTCATAAACAAAATAGCTGATAATACCACGCCAACCTCAATGGCAACGGTCAAATCCACGAGTACTGTAAGTAAAAAAGTGGTAATCAATATGATGATGTCGAACCAAGAGGCTTTTAAGATGGATGCGAAGGAACGCCATTCACTCATGTTATAGGCTACGACAATCAAAATACCAGCCAAACATGACATAGGAATCAGTTTCGCCCATTTTCCAAAGAAAAGCATAATGACCAAAAGTGTAATGGCGTGAACGATTCCTGCAATGGGTGTTCTTCCTCCGTTTTTTATGTTGGTAGCGGTTCTGGCAATGGCGCCCGTGGCTGGAATACCACCAAAGAAGGGTGTGAATACGTTGGCTACGCCCTGTGCGATTAATTCTGTATTCGAACGGTGCTTTCCTCCAATCATACCATCTGCAACCACAGCAGACAGTAAGGATTCAATACCTCCTAATAGTGCTATGGTGATGGCTGGCTCAATATATTGTGAAAGTCCGTCTACTTGAAACGAAGGTAAGGCAAAGGATATTTTATTGGGTATATCTCCAAAAAAGGTCTCAATAGTAGTCACAGGTAGATCTAATAGCTGTACTAAAACAGTCATCACAATGATGGCTATAAATGATCCAGGTACTTTAGAAACTATTTTTCTGGAATAAACAGAAAGTAGAATGGTGACCACAGTAATACCTAAAGCATAAAAATTAGTGCTGTGCATATTGGAAAAGAAAACACTCCATTTTTCGATAAAGTCCGAAGGTACATGCTCAACATTTAATCCTAATGCATCTTTAATTTGAGTAGAAAATATTACCAGTGCAATACCACTGGTAAAGCCTACAATTAGTGGTTGGGGGATGTATTTAAGTAAGGTGCCTAGTTTGAGTAATCCGAATATAATTAACAGGATACCGGCAAAAATGGTGGATATCATCAATCCATTTATACCGTATTGTTGAAGGATGCCAAATACGATGACAATAAATGCGCCGGTAGGTCCACCGATCTGAACGCGACTACCTCCTAACATGGCAATGATAAACCCGGCGACAACAGCTGTTATTAAACCTTTTTCCGGTGAAACACCTGAGGCTACCGCAAAGGCAATTGCTAAAGGCAAAGCTACTATACCGACAACGATGCCGGCCATAATATCTGATGTGATCTGTTTTTTGTTGAGTCCAGTTTTAATCAACGTGAAAAACTTAGGACTAAATGTCTTGTTCATTATAGACGTAATAAAGGTTTATAAAATAGAATAGTGCAAAATTGAAAGTTATCAACTGCTACTACCTGTAAAATCAGAATAAGTGATGTGCTCGCTTGACTACAATACGGAAATTAGCAGGATGAAGAAAGCTGTACGAAAGGCTTTCTTACGCAGAAGATATGTGAAACATTAAATGCACCAGCGTTGCGTTTTGTATTTGAGAGCACAAAAGTAATACTTCCAAATTCAAAAGAAGATTGTGACGATAATTTTAAGACAAATTAACGTTATAAAAGCATAGACGTACCTAATAGAGCAAAAGAAATGCTATATTTATTCATGCACGGTGTCATAAAAATGTAGTTTCGCCGATATCTGATTTTTTTATTTAAAGTAAGAACAAGGAATTAGTAGCTGATGGATATCTTATTCGAACTCCAACGTAAAGGCTAATATTTCAGGTCTATTTCCTATGCGTACCGGAGGCCCCCAGGTACCATAACCTGTGCTTACATAAAAATGTGTATTTCCCTTTTGTTTATAACCTCGGCTAACTTCAAATATTTTTTGCGTAATATAACCTAAGGGCCATAATTGACCATGATGTGTGTGGCCGCTGATTTGTAAGTCTACACCGGCTTCTTGGGCCAACTCCAGATGGAATGGTTGATGATCAAGTAATATGATTGGTTTTTGCTTGTCAAGAGGAGATAGTAATTCGCGAACGGTTTTTCGGGGTACACTGGTGAATGAGGTTTTTTCTTTATCCTCTCTACCTACCAGGTAAAAGCAGCTATCTAAAAAGACGGTTTCATCTCGAAGTATGTTTATACCATGACTTTCAAGATATTGAACGGCTTCTTCTGCTCCACCAATATATTCATGGTTTCCGGTAGAAGCATATACACCCAATGGAGCTTTTAGGTGTAATAGGTTTTTACCTAAGTTTTGCTCAATAACAGGTTTGACATCTTCATCGACCACATCTCCTGCAAACAAAATAATGTCGGGCTTTAATGAATTGATGGTGTTTACTAATTTAGCCGTTTTTCTTGGGCCAATGATGGTTCCTAAGTGAATGTCCGATGCAGCTACGATCTTAAGTGTTTTTCGCTCACCTCCCGCTTTGTGTATGTGAATTGTTTTTTTTACAATTTTAGGTGTCCATGCGTTTATATGTCCCAGTAAAACAGTCACCACCACCAAGGCACTTGCGACATAGGTGGTGATGAGTTTTATGTGGGTATAATTACTGCTTAGCTTGTCAGGCATAAAATGAAACAACATATTACTCCATCTAAATAAGTCCAGGGTAAAAATAATTAAGACAAAATAGAGCATTCCGGCAAACCAAAAGGCGCCACTCCAATGAATAAAGGAAGAAATGGGAGAATACCATATTTTTTCTAAGAAACGACCAGCGGGATAGGCTAGTGTGAGGAATAACATGATTCCTCGTAAATAGGGAAGGAGTTGGGGCATTGCCCCTAATCCCTGAACGCCTCTTTTGTATATATAAAAGTTGACCAAAAAATGAATTCCCAATATTATTCCAAAGAAGATTAAAAAACGCATATTCTTATTCATTGTAAAGTGTCTATTTCTGCCTTCGTAATTTTTAGTGGAAAGCATGTATTGTGAACCGAAAAGTAAAGAAAATGTTTATTTTACTTTAGGTACGTGTCGAGCCATCTAAAAAACTCCCTGTGCCAAAGAATACCGTTTTGTGGCGACAGCACCCAATGACTTTCTTCTGGAAAATACAGAAAACGAGCTGGAATATCTCTTAATTTGGCTGTGTTATAGGCGCCCATACCTTGGGTATATGGTATTCTAAAATCTTTTTGTCCATGGATAACAAGGATAGGGGTATCCCAATTAGCCACAAACTTATGGGGTGAATTGGCATAGGTGTTTTGGGCTATTTTGTTATCTTTTTCCCAATAAGGGCCTTTCATATCGAAGTTTACAAAAAACATCTCTTCTGTGGTGGAGTACATTTGTTCAAAGTTGAATATTCCGCAATGTGCCACAAATGCTTTAAAACGTTTGTTATGATTTCCGGCCAACCAGTAAACAGAGAAACCTCCATAGCTGGCACCAATGGCTCCCAATCGATCTTGATCTACATAAGGTTCTTTGGCCATAACATCAATGGCAGTAAGGTAGTCTTTCATGTTTTGTCCGCCATAATCACCGCTTATTTGTTCATTCCATTCTTGTCCAAATCCAGGTAGTCCATGTCTGTTAGGGGCAACTACAATATATCCTTGTGCTGCCATTAATTGAAAATTCCATCGTAAGCTCCAAAATTGACTAATGGTACTTTGAGGTCCTCCTTGACAATATAGCAAGGTGGGGTACTTTTTATTCGCATCAAAGTCTGGAGGATAGATGATCCAGGTTTGCATTTGCTTTTTGTCGGTGGTCTCGATCCATCGACTTTCTACCTGACCCATTTTTAGTTGCGATAGCACCTCTTTGTTGACAAACGATAATTCTTGCTCCTCACCTGTTTGTGTGTTGATGGAATATATTTCGGTGGGGTGGTTCATGGTGGTTTTTGTGGCGATGACCTGATGCTGCATGGGCATGACAGAGGTGTAATTCTGACGGCCTTTTGTAATTTGATTTATCAGACCCGAAGAAAGATCCACCTGATATATCTGGAACGGTCCCTCGTGATTGCTGGTAAACCAAATTTTGTCACTTTCTTCAGACCAGCTCAGAGTGCCCACATTTTGATCGAAATCAAGTGTCAAATCTTTTTTCTTTCCAGAACGGAGGTCCAGTAGAAATAAACGGTTTTTATCTGCTTCGTATCCGTCTCTTTCCATGCTTTCCCATGCCATATATTTGCCATCGGGTGAAAAGGTGGGGTTTAAATCATAACCAACCATTCCTTTGGTTAGATTGGTAGTGGAATTGTCTTCAATATTATATAAATAAATATCCGCATTGGTGGAAAGGGCATAGTCCTTACCGGATAGTTTTTTACATGAATAGGCAATTTTTTTAGAATCTATTGACCAGTTGATTTGTTCTATTCCGCCAAAGGGATTCAAAGGGGAGTCAAATCTTTCGTTTTTCATGATATCAATGTAATTGTTACTTATCATGCCTTCTTCTGTTGCTGCGATAAATATATGGCTATAAGCTCCATCTTCCCAACTGTCCCAATGACGGTACATTAGGTCGTTTTCAATTCTCGCATCTGCCAAGGGAAGGTCGGGATATAAATCATGAATGTCTTTATCTAGTGGAACGGATGCTGTGAAAGCCAGGTGTTTCATGTCTGGAGAGTACAGATAGTTAGTGATCCCTCCCTTAATATTGGTCACCTGTTTCTTATGAGATGCATTCAGATCCATCTCCCATAACTGCACCGATCCTGATTCAGATGAAAGAAAATTAATTTTACTTCCATCCGGACTGAATTTCACACTTGTTTCATTTATTGCGGAATTTGTTAGTTGTGTTGTTTTGCCAGATTTAAGTGTGATCTTGTAAATGTCTGTATATGATTTGTTTTCTTTTATATTGGTATAGGCCACCGTATATAGCACTTCTTCTTTATCTGGTGATAAGGAAACATTACCGACCCTGCCTAACTGCCATATGAGTTCAGGTGTGAGTTTGTCGCTATATAGTTTTATTCCTTTGTTTGTAAAGCCACTTTCAGTCGAGGATTGTGGACTGTTGCAAGCGCACAAAATAATCAATAGCATTAATGTTACGTGTATAAGTTTCATAGGTAAATATTTTGTATTTATATGGAGTGAGAATTAAATCAGAAAAATGCACTAGAAAATTTATTGCGATGTTCTAATGCTTCTTGCAGATTAAATGAAGCGCAATTTAAAACCTGTTTTAGAAAGTTCCAAATATTCAGCTTCAGAGAATTTCCTAGGGGATGCATTCATATCTATCTGTCGAAAGAAAGTGGATCATGTTTCTGTTCAGACTGATTGTTATATTTATGATGGATATTGAGA
This sequence comes from Saccharicrinis fermentans DSM 9555 = JCM 21142, assembly GCF_000517085.1. Classification (NCBI taxonomy): domain Bacteria; kingdom Pseudomonadati; phylum Bacteroidota; class Bacteroidia; order Marinilabiliales; family Marinilabiliaceae; genus Saccharicrinis; species Saccharicrinis fermentans. The sequence goes on from NZ_KI912107.1 coordinate 1,219,662, forward strand.
TATTTGTCTGTTGTGTTGTTATACCGAATTTAAGTGTGACCAAGTAAAAGAAGCTATAAACTTATGTGATTTTTATTGTAAAACAACTGCATATCATTTTCACTAAGGTCCACCTCCTCTAGAATAGATCTTCCATTGGGGAAGTGCTTGCAGGTCCATTGCCAATCTTCGATAATTCTAATTTTTCCATTGGACATTATTTCGGGGGTAGAAACGCAAATGCCTGTAATTAATTCATTTTTTATGTTGGTATGGTAGTATTGCATTTGTAGATTACCCCATTTATCCGCACTGGCCTCCACAAAACCGAGTTTAATATAACCTCCTTTGTAGGTGGCGCTAACTCTATTTCCGCTTTGTTTGTAAAAATATATGGTTTCTTCAGTGGTGTCTCCACTGCTTGAATTACTTATCGTAACAAATGTTTTGTTGTTGTAATTAATCATGGGTAACAGTTTGGTAAAATGTCACTGGCAATTTATCAGTTTTTACCAAATAATAAAAGAAAAAACAGTAGAAATATATTTATAAGAATAATATTTATTTACTATAGCCCCATGAATTATGGACGAATATATAAGTTATGAGGTGTTAAAAAATTATAGGTTCATTTTATGTCTTTTTTTTTCCAAAATTAGGGAATAAACATAGATGGCAATGGCTAGCCAGATAATAGCAAAAGATACGACATGGCTTAGTTTGAAAGGCTCATGATATATAAAGATGCCAATGAGTAACATGATGGTGGGTGCCAGGTATTGAAAAAATCCAACGGTGGTTAGATTTACTATTTTTGCTCCTTTTGTAAACCAGTATAAGGGCATGATGGTAATGATGCCGGTGCCTATGAGTAGAAGAGTTGAAGGGAACTCAAAAATAGATGATGAAATAGTATTTGTTAACCAAAGGTATGCTTGATATGTAATGGCGAAAGGTAAAAGGATAGTGGTTTCAAAGGCCAGGGATGGCAGGGTATCTACTTTGGTTGTTTTTTTGATCAAACCATAAAATCCAAAAGAAAATGCCAGAAGAAGTGAGATGTAAGGAAACTCTCCAACTTTTAAAGTGAGAAACAAAATAGAGCCGGAAACCATGATTAAAGCCAACGTTTTCATTTTCGTTAGTCTTTCTTTTAAAACAGTAATTCCTAAGAACATATTTACCAGAGGGGTCATGTAATACCCCAGTCCCGCTTGAACAATTTTATCGGTATTGACTGCATAAATAAATACTCCCCAATTGATACCAATTAGGAGAGAAGTCGTTAAAAGAGAATAACGATTTCTCTTGTTTTTCCATATGCTATTAAACTGGTTGTTATTTGTAACAGTTAAATAAATGGTTAGTATAATAAAGGACCAGATTACTCTATGCGATAAAAGTTCCCATTCTCCAATGTTCTTGAGTAATTTCCAATATATGGCCAGTACTCCCCACATTAAAAACGCTTGAAGTACATATAAATAACCTTTGATGCTTTGATGTTCTTTTTTCATGGTAAAAAAAAAGCCGGGTTTTAACCCGGCCCGTCTATTATTAAAGAGTTAATATGCATTTGTATCAAGACTTATATTTAAATATAAGTTGGATGACAACAGATGACGTCTATGCTATCTTAATTAGTGGCTGCAAGAAAACTACTGTTTTTTCTGTCTTTGATAAGAAAGCTTCAAAGACAAGGCTTTCGATATTTTTGAAACCAAGGAGTTTACTGATTGTAAATGACTGTTTCAAAAATGAGAATAACGCAGTATTTGGAGTTTTCTTGCAAAGACTAATTATTTTTTACTACTGGCCTCTATAATCTTTTGTTCCAGTTCGTCCATTAGTTCCGGATTATCTTTGATAACTCCCTTCACAGCTTCTCTTCCTTGTCCTAATTTAGTTTCGCCATAACTAAACCACGAGCCACTTTTTTTAATGATTTCCAGATCAACACCCAGGTCAAGAACTTCACCAACTTTAGAAATACCCTCACCATACATGATGTCGAATTCTGCTTTTCTAAATGGAGGAGCTACCTTGTTTTTCACCACTTTTACCCTTGTGTGGTTACCAATCACATCTTCTCCGTCTTTAATTTGGGAGGCCCTGCGGATATCAATCCTTATGGAAGCATAAAACTTAAGTGCATTTCCACCGGTTGTTGTCTCAGGGTTGCCGAACATAACCCCAATTTTTTCTCTTAACTGGTTAATGAATATGCAACAAGTATTGGTTTTGTTAATGGTTGATGTCAGTTTTCTTAAAGCTTGTGACATTAGTCTTGCCTGAAGTCCCATTCGTGAGTCTCCCATTTCTCCTTCAATTTCAGCTTTAGGTGTTAGGGCTGCTACCGAGTCTACTACAATGATATCTATTGCAGAAGAACGAATAAGTTGATCGGCAATTTCCAAGGCCTGTTCACCGTTATCTGGCTGAGAAATCAACAAGTTTTCTATATCAACGCCTAATTTTTCTGCGTAGAAACGATCGAAGGCATGTTCTGCATCAATAAAGGCTGCAATACCTCCTGCTTTTTGAGCTTCGGCAATGGCATGTATGGCCAATGTTGTTTTACCAGATGATTCGGGACCGTATATTTCGATTACTCTCCCTTTGGGAAAACCACCAACACCCATAGCCATGTCCAACGACAATGAACCTGTTGATATAACAGGAATATCAACAATGGCATTTTCACCCATTTTCATGATTGTTCCTTTACCATAGGCTTTATCTATTTTGTCCATGGTAAGTTGCAGTGCTTTTAATTTTTCCTTGTTAACTTCTTGTTTATCTGCCATATTTATCTTTTAAATTAATTCCAGTTCTTTGTATATTTGTTGGGTATGATCTTTTGTCTTTACCTTTTTTATGATCTTTTCAATAATGCCTTCTTCATTGATTATAAAAGTAGTTCTTAGAACACCCATGTATTCTTTTCCGTATAGTTTTTTTAAGCCCCATGCATTATATAACTCCAGTATTTCTTTTTGAGTATCTGCAATAAGGTTAAATTGCAAATTGTGCTTGGCTATAAATTTTAAATGTGAGGCTGTACTGTCAGGACTTATACCAATTACTTCAAATCCTTTTTGACTAAGTTCACCATAGTTATCATTTAAATTACAGGACTCAGCTGTACAACCTGGTGTGTTGTCTTTGGGGTAAAAATAGAGAATTACTTTTTTGCCCGCAAAATCACTTAATGAAATTAATTGATTGTCTTGGTTTATTCCGGTAAAAGCGGGAGCTTTATCCCCTTCCTTTAAAATATCCATGCTTTTGAATTTAAGATTACAAATATATTCCTTAAAAACTATTAATAAACGGTATGGTTCAAAAGAGTTATCAACAAGTCGTTAAGAAAGAATAAATATATGCAGATTGTCTTAAAAATAATAATTGATTTTTAGAAGGAATGTCATTGGAGATGGCGGAATAACGATTGTGTGCAGACATATGTAATTTTATGAAATACCTTTGTCCCTGTTAGGTATTTGATCTTATATTTATAATTTTGACGATGATTTGTTTTTCAAAAGTTTTAAGAGAAGTTATGATTAAATATTTAAGCACATTTTTATTTTGGCTATTGGTCGTTGTAATGGGAAATTTTTCTTCAGTACTGGCGCAAGAGTCTGTATATACACCAAAAAAAGGCTTGGAATATATTAAGAATGAAGATTTTAAAAATGCACAATTAGTATATGCTCATTTACTGAAAAAATATCCTAAAGATGCAGCATATAATTATTATATGGGTATCTGCTTATTAAATAACAAGGGGGACTTATCTCAGGCTGTAAAAATGTTGAATTTTGCCCAAATTAAAAGGGTAAGTAATAAAGTTAGTTATTACTTAGGTAGGGCGCATCAGTTGTCTTTTCGTTTTGAGGAAGCCATACATAATTATGAAAAGTTTTTAAAAAGTAAGTCGTCGGATAGTGAGAAGAATGAGAAGGCTAACTATTATCTGGAACAATGCAGAGATAGTAGAAGGATTTCAACAAAGATTTATGAGTTAAGCGTATTGGATAGGTCATCAGTGCCAAGAGAAGACATTTTGGAGATGTATTCTCCTGCTAAGGATGTGGGGCGATTTTATAAAAATGGTGATTTCTTCGAATCAGGAGTTAATCCGAACCATATTCTTTTTGAAACAGAACGTGGTGATGTGGTCTACTTTTCCATGGCTCAAAGTTCGGAAGATACTATGAGTATTTATAAAATTCAGAAATTATTGGATGGATGGGGAGATAGTGAAATTGTAGGAGAGCCTGTTAGTTCCGCTTATAATGACGCTTATCCCTTTATGGCTTCCGACGGATTAACATTTTATTTTGCCTCGGATAGACCCGGTGGTTTTGGAGGTTTTGATATTTATAAGGTTTATTACGATAATGAAATGCAGGGGTTTTTGGATCCCATTAATATGGGCGTTCCTTTTAATTCACCCGAGGATGACTTTTTGTTTGTTTCGGACGAGTTTAATGAAGTGGCTTGGTTTTCTTCGAATCGAGAAACCACAGGAGATACTGTTATGGTTTATAAAGTAAAATGGGATGGAAGCCAGGTGCGAAACATGGTAGATGATCCTATTCAAATAATTGAATCGGCTCGCCTAAAATTAGATAGTGATCAGTCTGATGAGTATGGCAATGGGCGGCGATCAAGAACTAACAAAGGGGAGAGAGATGAGTCGAAAAAGCAAGGCTTGTTCCGTTTTGATATCAATGATACGCTTCAATATGTTGATTTCGATAATTTTTTAAATCCTGAAGCTCTTTCTTTGTTCAAAGCTGGATATATGATGGATCAACAAAGAGATAGTTTGGCTTTTTTAATGAAAAGTAGAAGGGCTGATTTTGAACGAGTGAGCAATGAGTCGGATAGGAATAAAATTGTGAATGAGATTTTGAATTTGGAGAATAGGGTATACAAGCTAGATGATCAAATTCAAGAAAAGTACTTATTGTCGAGACAAAAAGAATTAAATGAGATTCAAGATAGAATAAAACAAGGAAATTATGAAGGATTGGGAGGTAGGAGTGATGAGTCTACTACATTGAACTTTGATGGTGTTTTTGTTCCTGAAAAATATAGCTTTCATATTAGTGATGAATTTGAGAGGCATTATGCGAAGCGGGCAGATATGTATAAAAGCTTGTTTTCAGAAAATGACATAGCTAGCTTGCGTTATGCTGATTCGCTGTATGTTTGGGCTAATATTTTAAATTTAGAATCAGCATGTCTTTTGGAGCATTCAACACAAGTACAGGACTCTGAACCCATGAAGCTGGGAAATATATTGAAAAAGGAAGATAGTTTAGGAGATGACGAGGTCGGAAAAACAGCTCAGATGATGAAAGAGTCCAAGGAATTGAAGATTCTTTCTAATCGTATTTATCATAAGGCTCTGGATAAAAAATACCCTATTTATTATCTCAAATTAAAAGATATATCGCGCAATTTAAATGATGCAAACAGTAAAAATATTTTGGTGTTGTCGCAACAGGGAAATGCGTATTTTAGAGAGGCAAAAGGTATTTTAAATGGCCCCGAAGGACTAAATTTTGAGTCGTACGAAAGGGCTGGTACCATAAAAAAAGCTGGTGTTGAGAAACAGGAACAGGCATTGTACTTATATAGTGATACAGACAATGAAAGGGTGGATGAGATTAAGAAAGAGCCTCGGGGGGTCATACAAAAATCATATAGCGAAATTCATAGGGGAGAGGTTTCTGAGAAGAAAGATAAAGAACCAGCGCTAGCCCCAGAGGTAGATGTGGTTCCTGAAAAGGTAGTGAAAGCCACCGAAGAGGAGGTTTTTAAAATTCAGATTGGTGTTTTTAGAAATCCTCCTAAGCAAGAAGCATTGGATAAAATACCGGAGGTGTCTAAAGTAGAGTTGGTAGGGAGAGGTTTGACAAAGTATTTTTCAGGAAGTTATGATTCGTATGAAGAAGCGCAAAAAGTGATACCGGAAATTATTGATGCCGGCTTTACAGGCGCATTTGTTGTTTACTTTAAAGGAGGTAAGCAAAGTTCAATGCCACAAAAATAATATACCGAATAATTTTAATTAAGATGGCTTTTTAATTAAAAAGTGCTATTTTGTAACATAAATTTATAGCAGATGGTAGCTTTTAGTAAAAAATGGAAAAAAGATGAGCTGGACAAAAGTACTGGAAAACAAAAAATGCTCATTTTACACAATGATAGTGTGAATTCTTTCGATTACGTAATTAAAACATTATGTGAGGTTTGTGACCATGATACTATCCAAGCCGAGCAATGTGCTTTTTTAACCCATTTCAAAGGTCAGTGTGAAATTGCGGTGGGAGAAGTTGCTGATTTAGTCCCATTGAAAAATAAGTTGTTAAATAAAAATCTGATCGTATCTATTCATTAACTGTTTATGACTACCATAGTAATTATACTGCTTATTTTATTGGGGCTCTTCTTATTGGTTCTGGAGTTTTTTGTGTTGCCTGGCATTACCTTTGCTGGCATTGGAGGTACATTATTTATTGGTGCTGGAATTTTTATGGCTTACAATGAGTTTGGGACTACGGGTGGAAATGCTACCTTAGTTGCAACCATGCTAATTATGGTGCTCGCCATCGTTTGGTCACTTCGTTCTGGTACATGGAATAAATTAATGCTCAAAGCGTCTGTTGATGGTCAGGTGGAGGTGAAAGAGGATAAGGATATTTGTGTAGGCGACGAAGCGGTGTCCATTACCCGATTAAATCCAGTAGGAAAAGCTAGTGTAAATAATATTATTATTGAAGCAAGATGTCCGGGTCATTTTGTGGATGAGAATACAATTCTTGAAGTTCAGAAAGTTTTTAAAACTTATATAATCGTTAAACCTAAAAGTTGATATTATGATGGAAGGCTTAGGATTTTTTGGCCTGTTAGCAGTCATTATTGTACTGTTTTTTTTATTTCTGTATTATGTGCCTGTCTTACTTTGGTTTTCAGCCTTGGTTTCAGGAGTGCGTATTTCCCTAATTCAGTTGGTATTGATGCGGGTTCGTAAAGTGCCACCTTCGGTGATTGTACGTGCCTTGATTGAAGCCAATAAAGCTGGGATAAATAGCATTAAGCGTGATGAACTGGAGGCCCACTATTTAGCGGGGGGGCACGTGACCAGTGTAGTACATGCATTGGTATCTGCTGCAAAGGCAAATATAGACCTTACATTTCAAATGGCAACGGCTATTGATTTGGCCGGACGTGATGTGTTTGAGGCGGTTCAAATGTCGGTTAACCCAAAGGTGATTGACACACCTCCAGTTGCAGCCGTTGCAAAGGATGGTATTCAGTTGATCGCAAAGGCGAGGGTAACTGTGCGTGCCAGTATTAAACAATTGGTGGGGGGTGCCGGTGAAGAAACGGTTCTTGCCCGTGTTGGTGAAGGTATTGTGTCATCTATTGGATCATCCATGTCGCACAAAGGTGTACTGGAAAACCCGGATTCTATTTCTAAAGTAGTTTTGGAAAAAGGATTGGATGCAGGTACTGCATTCGAAATTCTTTCTATTGATATTGCGGATGTGGACATAGGTAAAAATATTGGTGCGGTGCTTCAAATAGACCAGGCTGATGCTGATAAAAATATTGCTCAGGCGAAAGCTGAAGAACGAAGAGCAATGGCTGTGGCATTAGAACAGGAAATGAAAGCCAAAGCACAAGAAGCTAGAGCCAAGGTGATCGAAGCTGAAGCAGAGGTTCCATTGGCCATGGCAGATGCCTTTAGAAAAGGTAATTTGGGAGTGATGGATTATCTAAAAATGAAAAATGTGGAAGCAGATACTTCCATGAGAGACGCCATTTCTAAATCACCTTCGGACAAACCGAATAAAAAATAAAAAAAAACAAAGGGGCTTCGTTAGCCCCTTTGTTTTTGTAATACAATTTGTTACAAAAACTGAACAAGACAGGGCGGAAAAATTGCCTATTTTTTTTTATAAAATGTATTGCAGCATTAAAACATTTTCCTACATTTGCACTCGCAATAACGAAATAAGTGTTGCATACTGAGCTTGAAAAGTGAGGCTCTGAGTAGTATTGGAGAGGTGGGTGAGTGGCTGAAACCACCAGTTTGCTAAACTGGCGTACGGGTAACCCTGTACCGGGGGTTCGAATCCCCCTCTCTCCGCTTTTTATTGTAATATCAAAGAAAACATCAACGGGGTGTAGCGCAGTCCGGTTAGCGCACCTGGTTTGGGACCAGGGGGTCGGGAGTTCGAATCTCTCCACCCCGACAGATTTTTTTGATGATATTGTGTAATTGTTTCGGGGTGTAGCGCAGTCCGGTTAGCGCACCTGGTTTGGGACCAGGGGGTCGGGAGTTCGAATCTCTCCACCCCGACGAAACAAATATTAGTTTGTATCAAAAGCTTGTAAACTGTATGGTTTACAAGCTTTTTTGTTTTTTAGTAAATTAGTTTAAACTAATATAATACATATTTGAGGTGTAACTTGAGTGTAACCTAAGTTTTTTATACTTTTAAGTTACACTTGTAGATGTTGATAATTTATTCTGTTTTTAACTCGTTTTTAAGCCAAGTGTAACTTCCATTGATTTTGATTGATATTGATTGTGAAAAAATGACTTCAGGTGTAACCTGATGAAAATGATTTATTAACCACAATTAATTTATATGTCATGTCAGGCAATCAACTACTTTTTGTAAAGTTCTTTATAAGAGCGACTAAGAATGATCCTAGCATAGGGGTATTGTACCTTCGGATATCTTATAATGCTAAGAGAGTGGACTTTTCTTTTAACCATCGTGTAAGTGTAACTTCTTGGGATCGTAAGAGTGATTTAGTAAAGTCGAGCGGGAAAGATTATCTGCGTATTAATAGAGCTATAGTTTCAGCAAAGACTAAGATTTATAGTATCTATGAAAAGTTGAGATATGAAGAAAAGCTAATTACAGCAGAGATTCTGAAAAATATGTTTTTAGGAAGTAAAGAGGAGGGTAAAACTCTTTTATATCTTATGCAATATCATAATGAGTCACAGTCTAATATTTTGAGTCCTGGAACACTAAAAAATTATTTTACGACAGAGAAGTATCTGATAACTTATCTAAATGAAATTAAGAGGGTGGATGATATCTATCTTAGAGATCTAAATTATCAATTTATAACTGAGTTTGAGGCTTATTTGAGAAGTTATAAACCGATAGATCATCATAAGGCTTTATCAAATAATGGGGTGATGAAGCATTTGGAAAGGTTGCGGAAAGTGACTAGTATGGCTGTACGTTTAGGTTGGCTGGAAAAGGATCCTTTTGAAAAGTATAAGTTATCTTTCGTGAAGGTTGATCGCGAGTTTTTAACTGATAGGGAGCTTGAGATATTGAGGGAGAAAAGGTTTCGGATTAAAAGGCTGCAGTTTGTGAAAGATTTATTTGTTTTTTCGTGTTATACTGGTTTGTCTTATATCGATGTGCATAATTTAAAGCGCGATAATTTGATTTTAGGTATTGATGGCGAGTATTGGATCCAGACCATTAGACAAAAGACTCATATGGTTGTTAATATTCCGATTTTACCCGTTGCGTGGGGAATTATTAATAAGTATATGGATGATCCAAGAGCTGTTAATAATGGGACTGTTTTTCCAAGATTATCGAATCAGAGGTTGAATAGTTATTTGAAAGAGGTTGCTGATTTGTGTGGAATATCTAAGACTTTAACGTTTCATATGGCTCGACATACGTTTGCTACAACTGTTACCTTGAGTAATGGAGTGCCTATTGAAACGGTTAGTAAGGTGTTAGGGCATAGTAATTTATCGACAACCATGATTTATGCGAGGGTGTTGAAGGATAAGATAAGTGCTGATATGAAAGATTTGAAGCAGGTGTTGCAAAATAAAGAGGATAATACGGGGTTGAACAGGCATGTTAATAGATAATTTTTGATCAGTATTGTTGGCATTTAGTCGTTGAATTATTATGTTTATGGTTGGGATCTCTACAAATCAACCATTTTATATTCAAACAGACTGAAAAATGCCGTACTTATTGGAACAATTTGAAAGGGTTGTTGAGTATATCGGCAACCCTAAAAACTGTGGTGTTAAATTTCAATTTGAGAACGAAAAGCAACTCGTTTATAGCATAAGTTTATTTGATTTAAAGCAAGGTTTGTTGCTTTTGGCTGCATCTAAAGCCTTGCCGGGTATTGTGTGTCAGCAGGTACGATTGTATCAGAGTAGTTCGATAAGAATGCTAAAGCGTTTGCATGATAGACCTGATTGTTGTTGTTACTCATCAAGGTGTTGGGGTGATATTTTTTATGGGGTTGTGAATACACTTATTAGTTTCATCAACTTTTTGCATATGCAATTTCCGGAGTATTTTGATAAAGAGTTGATTGCTCCGGCGCTCTACTATGATTACTATAGGGTTCGTTTTAAAGATAAAGTAGAGAAGATATTGAAATTAAAGGTTGATGCTGAAAAGCTTGAATCTATAAAGAAGGTTGTTGATTATTTTAAGGAGTTGGGGTATACAAATTGTTCGTTTAGAAGAATCTGGTATATTGATAAACTACTTTCTAAGATCAATACAAAGATTTGTAATGAGCATGTAATGGGTGATAAATTTGAAGAATTAGTTAAGCTGATTATTTCGTATAATTTTAATTCAACAGAGGTTTATCATCAAATCATTGAATGGATCAAGCGCGATTTAGCCATGGAGACCAATGTGAATGCTGTGTTTGAAAAGTTACAATGTTATAAAAAGCAAGTATCGCAGATTATGGTGATAAAAGGCGATGGTTTTTCGCGTAAATCAAAAAAATTAAAAATATCGATTATTAATTGGATCAATAAGGAAATGAATTCATTTACTTATCAGGTTCATATATTTGATGAGGTTAAGAAGGTAAAGGAACCGGAGCAACCCTATATTAGGCCTCAAAAAATACAGACTAATTTATCTGTTGCTGAGATAGCATGTGTGCTTAGGCAGTTCATTGAAGTGGGTATTATATACGCAGATAACAAAAAAGAAATCTTTAGATTGGTTTCTGAGATTTTTGCATCAAAGCATAATCATCAAATATCATATAAGAGCTTAAATAATAACTTTTTTAATATTGAACTTTCCACATATAAATCAACCAAACAGCTGTTTCTTAAACTTTTCAGGTCCATCGAAGAATGATATGATTTGGATATACATTTTATGGTTTAGGTATCTTAAAAGTTTGTGGTTAAAAAAAAATATCCTTGTAACTTGTTGATAATCTATGGGGTTGTTGGGGGTTGTACAACCCCCAACAACTGTTTTTGTATTGCTTTTGTATTTTTCTTTGTGTCATATCAATATTAATCAATAAATATGGCAACAGAAATTATTACAACAGACGATTTGCGGGAGTTTAAAATTGAACTTCTGGAAGAATTTGAGAAGCTTCTCAAACAGAACTCAGGGAGTCAGCAAAAGAAATGGTTGAAATCCTATGAGGTGAAGGAACTTTTAAATGTGTCTTCTGGTACACTTCAACATTTGCGAGTGAGTGGTATGCTGCCCTATACGAAAGTTGGAGGTACCATCTATTACGATTACCAAGATATTCAGAATATGATTACTCAAAACAAATGTGGGTAATGCTTTTTCAAACAATAGGTTATGAACTTCATCCAACATTTGCTGGATGCGTTTGCGAAAATGGACAGGGAAAAGCTTCTGAAAGCATATCATGTAAGCCTTTATATTTCACTGTTTAGGATATGGAACCGCAACCGTTTCGATAATCCCATTTGGGTAAATCGAGATGAGTTAAAAACTATGTCAAAGATTGGGTCTAATAATACTTACTACAAGGCTCTTAAAACATTGGAGGATTGTGGTTTTATTAAGTATACTCCCTCTTTTGATCCGCAGGTAGCTAGTAAAGTTTACCTGTACACTTTTGATATAGGTACCTGTACACCACCTATATCAAAAGTGAACCCTTTATATAAACATATAAAACATATATACTCTATATATAGTAATGAAGAAAATCAAAATGAGATGAAAGAAACTAATATGAATGATAAGCCTAAAAAAGCGTTTCAGAAACCACCAATTGAGCATATTCAAATCTATTTTGAACAAAAAGGTTATTCGGAAATTGAAGCGCAACGATTTTTTAATTATTACGAAAGCAATGGCTGGATGGTAGGAGGTAGATCGGAAATGAAAGATTGGAAAGCAGCTGCTCGTAATTGGATGCTCAATATTCAGCGTTATCGAGAAAATTCATTTGAGAAGAAAGGAACCAATGGACAGGCCAAAATAGCATCGAAGGAACAAAGGAATTTTTCTGCGCGGAATTACAATGAACCTCTTTGAATTTTTTAAATATGGAAATTAAAAATAAGCGTGATGTTTTACCATATCCACGATAACTGTATCGTCTATAACTATCAAAAGAGCCTCGATTTTATAGTAAAGAAGGGTAGGGAGATATATGGTGATTGTTTTTGTTTAGCGCATGAGGATATGCCTATTATTCGAAAATTGTTTGTTTACATGATTCGGGATAAAAATCTAATGGCTGAGGAAGGTTTAGATTCGCGAAAAGGCATAATGCTATGTGGACCTATTGGGGTAGGAAAAACTTCTTTGATGCATTTATTGAGGTTGATTTTGCCAGAAAGCAAAAGCTATATGATAAAATCATGTAGAGATATCAGTTTTGAATTTCATAGAGATGGTTATGATGTAATTGACAGATATAGTAAAAAAAGTCTCAAGTTTAATCATGGAATAAAGAAAAAACAGACCATCTGTTTTGATGACTTGGGAGCGGAGCAAAACTTAAAACATTTTGGCAATGAATGCAATGTGTTGTCTGAAATATTATTATCGAGATATGATTTGTTTATTTCCGATCATCTGATGACCCATATAACTACAAACCTAAATGCTACTGAGATAGAAAAGCAATATGGAGTTAGGGTAAGAAGCCGTTTAAGAGAAATGATGAATGTGGTTTCTTTTCCGGATGAGGCACCAGATAAGCGTAGATAAAATAGATTTGTTATGAAGAAAAATTTATTAAAATCAACTTTATTACAAAAAGGACTTCCTCTATTGGCTAATGTACTTACTGGAGGAACAGCCAAGCCGGCTTTTGAAGTGGTGAAATCGATATTGGGTTTAAAGGTTAATGATGACGATGGTTTTTTAGAGGAGTTAACTCAAAAGCCTGACCTCATCGAGAAACTCAGAGAATTTGAGCTTAATCAAGAGTTAGAGCTTCAAAAATTAGCTTTACAATCAACTCGCTTAGAGATTGAAGAATCAAAAGCGTATTTACTAGATAAGCAGAGTGCACGTTTAAGAGAAACGCAGTTGGCACAGGCGACGGGACAACGTGATTGGTTAATGTTGTCGTTGGCGATTGTTGTCGTAATAGGATTTTTTAGCCTGATTTCTATCATGATATTAGGCGATAATGCTCAAAAAGTGACCAATAATGGACCCGTCAATCAATTGTTTGGAGCTTTGGTTGCAGGGTTTAGTATGGTACTATCGTACTTTTTTGGATCGAGTAAAAGTTCGGCAGATAAAAATAAAACGATTGCTAATCAAAGGATATAAGTTTATTATGGATTTAACAGTTTTACGTTATAGTTCAGGGGCAGACAGTACCCTGGGCTTGTTGTATATGGATCGAAAATTTGCTTGTTATACCCTTGAAGATGAACATCGGGAGAAGAAAGTGTATGGAGAAACCAGGATACCTGCAGGTAGGTATCGGGTTGTACTCAGAACAGTAGGCTCTCATCATGAGCGTTACAAGCAAAAGTTCCCAGAGTTTCACAAAGGTATGCTACACATTACCAACGTACCTAATTTTACAGATATCCTGATTCATATAGGAAATACAGATGATGATACAGCTGGTTGTCTGCTAGTGGGAGAATCGAGTTATTCAAATGTAAATCAACCAGGGAGAATTAATAGTAGTACAGTGGCTTATAAAAGAATTTATCCCATCATTGTTAGTGCATTAGAAAAAGGCGATGAGGTTTGGATAAGCTATTTGGATGAGGTAAATTTTGAATGAATATAAACTGGACTAAAATGAATGAGATTTGAGAATGGGGAGTGATAAATAAGGAAAAGGGATCATTTAATCATAGAGATATTCTTGAATGATTTCAATTGAAATGCCAGAGTATTGGGCAAATTCTTTAACCGTGATGAATTGATGTTTCTCTTTTCCTAATTCCTTTTTCATTTTTGTTAAGAGTCGTTGAGCGGATTTTTCACTTTTCCCGGTTATTCTTTGAATATCTTTAGGATAAATGCAAATCCGTTTTAGTTTAATGTCCATGATGCATTATCGATGCTTTATCTATACTGTATTCATACTTTTGTATGGTTTAATCTATACTCTAAGATAATGAAAATTTAGGGTCAAAACGGTCAAAAAGGGACAAATTGGACACTGTAATTTGCAAATAAGGTGATAATGCTATTACATTAAAGGTGTTGTTTAAATTTGTTGATTATGGCAAGGCAAAAGAGTATTTTGAAACTAGAAGGAAGTATTGGGGATGTTTCTTTTTACAAAAGTGGAGGGGAATATTTGGCCCGAACAAAAGGGGGCGTAGATGGTGATCGAATTAAAACGGATCCAGCATTTGCACGTACCCGTGAAAATGGAGCTGAGTTTGGGGTTGCTGGTAAGGCAAGTAAATTGTTGCGTACTGCATTTAAAGCTCCTGTTGCAGCGATTGCAGATAACAGGGTTGCTAGTAGGTTAACTACCCAAATGTTGAAAGTGGTGCAGTCTGATACTGTGCATTCGAGAGGAGAGAGGACTGTTCAGGATGGTAACTTAAGTCTTATTCAAGGTTTTGAGTTTAATGTGAATACAGGATTGGAAGATGTTGTGAAAGCTGCTTATTCTGTAGCGTTTGATAGGGTTTCTGGAGAAGCTAGTGTTACTATAGATTTTAGTAATCCAAGTTTAGAGTTGAATCAGGTTGAGGGTGCTGACCAGGCACAAATACTTATTGGGGTGGCAGCAGTTGATTTTGAGAATAATGAGTATGAGGTGGATGTGTTAGAGGCAGATGCTGTTAGTATGGCGTCAACAGAAGCAGTTTTGGTTCAACAAACGGCTAGTGTTTCGGCTAATAGTACTCGTCCTGTATTTGTGATTGTTGGAGTTATGTATTATCAATCGGTTAATGATGAGTTATATCTTATCAATAGCCAGGATAGCAGGGCACTTGCGTTAGTAGCGGTAGACCAACCTGAATAATTTGGTTATGAGAGTTAATTTTGTAAAGTATCGTGTTTAAAATAGGATCAAATGGATAGTAAAGTTGGGTTTATAGGAGGGAGTTTGGTTGCTATTGTGAAAAGTATTACTTTGCATAATATTGTTGAAACAGTAGTGTATACTGTTATAGGAACAGTAGTAAGTTACTTTGTTTCTTTGTTTTTACGATGGATGTTTGGTAAGTCGAGGTTTGGTAGCTAGGATAGATTGTTAGGTTTGGTATAAAGGTCTTTACATTGTTGTAAAGGCCTTTTTTTTGGGTATTTGAAATGTTTGATAATGGTTTAAATTTAAAAAACAAGTGCCACAGGATTACTTACGGCAGAAAATACAAACAGCAGATTCCCCGTTAAAGAAAGGATTGTTTAGTAATATCGTTGACTTGCTTGATAAGCTTAAATAATACCCTTCAATAAAGTTAGCTACTTTAGATAATCATAAATTGAGAATAACATAAAATTTCAACTGGCAACCAACTGGTTTGTTGAAGTTTTTTTTATATATTTGACATAAAGTGACAAGACAAAAATTTGTGAATGAATATACTTGGCAAAAAGTTAAGGGAATTAAGAGAAGAACAAGGACTATTATTAAGGCAGATTGCAGCCATTTTAGAGGTTGATACTGCCTTAATGAGTAAGCTTGAAAGAGGTGAACGGAGAGCGCAACGTGAACACATCAAACAATTAGCATCAGTATTAAAAGTTCAAGAAAATGAACTGGTAATTCTATGGTTAGCTGATAAGATAAAAGATGTGGTACGAAATGAACCTCTGGGGCTTGAAGCATTAAAATTAGTAGAACAAGATATTATACAAGAATAAATGGCAAAGAAGAAGAACGGAAACGGAGTGGAAGAAACGCTCGAAAAGAAGTTGTGGACTACCGCAGATAAATTGCGTAAAAATATTGATGCAGCCGAATACAAACATGTTGTATTGGGCTTAATCTTTTTGAAATATATTTCTGATGCTTTCGAGGAGCATTATGCCAAGCTTGTAGTCGGAGAGGGCGAATATGCAGGTGCTGACCCTGAGGACAAAGATGAGTATGGTGCTGAAAATGTATTCTTCGTTCCAGAGAAAGCAAGGTGGGCTTTTATTCAATCGCAAGCAAAGATGCCAAACATTGGTAAGCTGATTGACGATGCCATGGATTTGATTGAAGCGGATAATGCTACACTGAAAGGGATTCTTCCTAAAACCTTTGGACGTTCTAACCTTGACCCACAAACATTGGGCGGTTTAATTGATACCATTGGTACAGTAGCACTGGGCGATGAAAAAGCAAAAAGCCAGGATGTGCTTGGACGTGTATATGAATACTTTTTAGGTCAGTTTGCTTTGGCAGAAGGTCAGAAAGGTGGACAGTTCTATACTCCGGAGAGTATTGTAAAACTTTTGGTGGAAATGTTAGAACCATACAAAGGACGTGTTTATGACCCTTGTTGTGGTTCCGGTGGAATGTTTGTACAAAGTGAAAAGTTTATTGATAGCCACCAAGGACGTTTGGATGATATTTCGGTATATGGACAGGAAAGTAACCAGACCACTTACCGCTTATGCCGTATGAACCTTGCCATACGTGGTATTGATGGTTCTAATATTAAGTGGAATACAGAAGGTTCATTCCTGAATAATGCGCATAAAGATTTAAAAGCCGATTATATCATTGCTAATCCTCCTTTTAACGTAAGTGATTGGAGTGGTGAATTGTTACATGATGATGCTCGTTGGCAATTTGGAGTACCACCAGCAGGCAATGCTAACTTTGCATGGGTGCAACACTTCTTATATCACTTAAAGCCCGATGGCGGACATGCTGGGTTTGTTTTGGCTAACGGCTCATTAAGTTCCAATACAGGTGGTGAAGGTGCTATACGCCAAAAGTTAGTAGAAAACGACCTAGTAGAATGTATTGTAATGCTACCTAAAGCTTTGTTCTTTAATACTGGTATCCCTGCTTGTTTATGGTTTTTGCGTAGAGGTAAAAAGCAACGCAATGGCGAAACTTTATTTATTGATGCTTCTGAATTGGGTTACATGATTAACCGTAAAAACAGGGTATTAGATGAAGAAAAAGATGTAAAGAAGATTGCAGATACTTATCACAAATGGCTAAACCAAAGTGACGAATATGAAGATGTAAAGGGATTTTGCAAATCGGCGACCATTGAAGATATACAAAAACACAAGTTTGTATTAACACCTGGGCGTTATGTGGGAATCCCTGACGAAGAAGATGATGGTATTCCGTTTCAGGAAAAAGTTGATACACTTACTTCCCGATTACGTGAGCAAATGAACCAAGCCCAAGTTTTGGATAAAGAGATTGCAGAGCAGTTAAGTAAAATCGGCATCAAAATTTAGCTAAAAAGTAAAACGAAATAAGGTAAGAGGTAACAGGTTCCATACATCAAAGACCTTGTACCTTTTAGCTTGTACCTTTTACCTAATACTTAATACCTTTTACCTCTTTAAAGTAAATTATGAAAATATCAGAACTGATAGCCAAAGGAGAAAGCAAAATATTGGAGCTAAAAGAGGCTTTGCCAAAAAACGAGAATATTGCAAAAACAGTAATTGCCTTTTCAAATACGAGTGGAGGAAAGCTCATTATTGGTGTTAACGATAAACGAGAAATTGTTGGAATTGACGATGCCGAACTGTTTCAAATGCAGGATAAAATAGCCTCCATTATTGCCGATAATTGCTCTCCGGGTATTATGCCCGAAATATACAGCATAAATATCGAAGGCAAACTGGTATTAGTTATTGAGGTGGTACGTGGAAATCTGAAACCCTACTTTTTTAAGAACCAAGGAAAAGTCGATGGTACATATATCCGTTTAGGAGCAACCAACCGAATAGCCGACCAAGAAACCATTTCCGAACTTGAACGCCAAAAACGACACATCAGTTTTGATGAAGAAATATGTTACGAGCTTGAATATTCGCAATTAGATGTTTCGCCTTTGCTTAACAAATTCGAAAGCATTGGTAAGCCATTAAACAACGAGAAGCTTGAAAACTTAAAACTCATAAAGTCTGAAAATGGCAAGGTATATCCTACCAATGCTTTGATGATTATTTTAGGAAAATTTATGCACTGCACCGTAAAATGTGCAAGGTTCAAAGGCACAACCATGTCTGTTTTTATTGATAAAAAAGAATATGGTGGTGATGTGTTCTCTATTTTAGATAATACACAGCACTTTGTACTGAACCACATTAACTTGGGTGCTGAAATAAAAGGTCTGTACCGCAAAGACATCTACGAAATACCTGAAATAGCCTTGCGTGAAGCACTTGTAAATGCCATTATTCACCGTGATTATGTGCATGGAGGCAGAGATATTAAAGTGGGTGTTTACGATGACATTGTAAACATTGTGTCTCCGGGGTGTATCCCTAATAATATTTCGTTGGAAGATATATTTAATGGACGAAGCGAAGCTCGAAACCGTGTGGTGTCGAATATATTTAAAGAGCTTGGTTTAATTGAACAATGGGGCAGCGGAATTAATCGTATTATCTCTGCCTGTGAAGAGCATGAATTAAAAACGCCTAAAATCGCAGAAGAAAACGATTTCTTTGATATTGAATTTTATCGTCCACGGACGATTACGGACGAAAAAATGTCGGGAAACGTCAGGAAACCGTCGGGAAAGCCCGAGTTGCAGCCTGAGTCTAAATCGGCACAGCCCGAGTTGCAGCAAGAGCTGAAAGCCCTATTAAAACAGGGTATTGAGAAAGAACAGCAAGAGTTACAGCAAGAATTTAAAGACCGACAGCCTGAGTTGCAGCCTGAGTCTTTATACGCAGCCTTAGTTCTAAGGCTGGCAGAAAATAACCTTTCAAAACAAGGTTTGGCTGATGCGCTAGGGCATAAAAGCATTTCAGGACAATTAAAAGTGGTAATTGCTAAGTTACTAGATGACCAACTAATAGAATGGACTATCCCTGAAAAACCCAACAGCTCAAAACAAAAGTACAAACTCACCAAACGAGGAGTTGCATTTTATGCGCTAATTAAGGTAAAAGATAAAAAGTAACAGGAAAAAGTATGAGAAACGATATGGTATTATTAAAACAAGGCGGTAAAAAAAACTTTTACCTTTTACCTTTTACCTATAACCTTTTACTTTTCAAGAATGGAGGATAAGGTATGAGCGAACAAATGAACCAAGCACAAGAGCTTGACCAAGAAATTAAAGAGCAGTTAGGTAAAATTGGAATAAAACTTTAGGCAGATGACAACAGGTAAAATTACAAATGATTTAACTGCCCCGAAGGGATGGCAGACTAAAATTGGGATTGAGTTATGAGTGAATTAATTGAATTAGCAAATTACATTTCAAGAGGAATCACACCTAAATATACCGAGAGTGCTGACGGTTTTGGAGTAATAAATCAAAGGTGTATTAGAAATGGAGTTATTGATTTTAGCCTTGTTAGAAATACGGACTTGACAAAGAAGAAAGTTTCTGAGGATAAAATGTTAAAGAAATTCGATATTCTTATAAACTCTACAGGCGATGGTACTTTAGGTAGGGTCTCGCAATATTTTGGAGAAGACAATAAGTATACTGTTGATTCACATGTTACAATTGTACGTCCGAACAGTTCACTAATCAACCCAGTATTTCTTGGTTTCAATTTATTTTCAAAACAAAGGTTCATTGAAAAGTTAGCAGAGGGTTCAACAGGTCAATTAGAACTTCCTAGGATTAGCGTAGGTAATATTGAAGTAAATGATGTAGATAAGGAATTGCAAGACCTTTCTGCAATATTATTGTTTAACATTCAAAATAAAATCACTCTTCTCCGCCAACAAAACCAAGACTTAGAAGAACTGGCCCAAACCCTTTTTAAACGTTGGTTTGTAGAGTTTGAGTTTCCCTGCCTTCCCTCGGACTATCGTCCTCACGGGCAGGTAAACCTTGTAGATATGGCTAAGGTTTGTACTTATTCGCGAGTGGGTAATTTGCCTTCTCCAGATGATAAAAGTTGGTTTGTTTATGTGCTTTTGTGTGAAGATGGGTCATTCTATAAAGGCATGACAAATGATTTGTATCATAGGTTTTATGTGCATTACATTGGAGAAGGCGCTAACCATACTAAAACTCATAGACCTGTTAAAGTCATTCATTGGGAACAATTTGATACACAAGATGAAGCTCGCAAACGCGAAGAAGAGTTAAAAACAGGTTATTGTAGAACATGGCTTCAGCACCAATGGGATATAGCTAAAGGTGATTTACCTGCCCCTAAGTGCCAACTCAGAATGGCAGGCAAAATGGTGGAAAGTGAATTGGGTGAAATTCCGGAGGGGTGGAAATGCAATGAGTTACAAGAGTTAGTTACAGTAAAAAGAGGTGGTTCACCTAGACCAATTCAAGATTTCTTAGTTAAAGAAGGATTACCATGGGTAAAAATATCTGATGCAACTGCCACATCTTCTCCATTCCTTATGAGTACAAAAGAATTTATTAAGGAAGAAGGCTTGTCAAAGACTGTGTATTTAAAAAAAGGAAGTTTGATTTTATCCAATAGTGCAACACCAGGTCTACCTAAATTTCTTGAGCTTGATGCATGTATTCATGATGGATGGCTCTATTTTCCAAAGATATCAGTAATTACTCAGAATTATATGTATTTATTATTTCTGCACCTGAAAAAGCATATTGTACAGCAGGGAAGTGGAAGTGTTTTTACAAATTTAAAAACGGATATTTTAAAAGAGCAATTATTACCTGTTGCAACCACTGAAATTATAAAATCATTCGATTCTTTGATAGATTCATATTTTAATAAAATAAGAAACAATACAAACGAAATTCAAACCCTTACTCAGTTACGAGATACCTTGTTGCCTAAGCTAATGAGTGGAGAGTTGAGAGTTACGAAATAAGAAAGGAACAATTAATATGGCAAAGGCAGACCAAATAAAAAACTTAATTAAGATGCACTTTGATGGGCAAAACGAACGCTTCATCACTATTGCATTGCAGATAGCTGCACATGAAGCTAAGTTGGGTCATACAAAGCTTGCAGATGACATCAAGAAAATTATAGATAGTGCTAAAACACAAAAACCGAAGCTAAAGCCTTTAAATAGAGATTTACAAGAATTGGTTATTGAGGTAGAACCAATTGAACGTATTTCAGATTTAATAGTTTCGGATAATATGTCTGAAAGAATTCAACGTATAGTAACTGAATATGTAAAGTTAAATACTTTAAGAAAGCATAATTTAACAAATAGAAGAAAACTACTCTTAACTGGCCCTCCAGGTACAGGAAAAACAATGACTGCATCTATTATTTCAAATGAATTGAACCTGCCGTTAAATATTGTTCTAATGGATAAAATGGTTACGAAATTCATGGGAGAAACAAGTGCTAAATTAAGGCAAGTATTTGAAATTATTTCTGAAAACAAGGCGGTATATCTATTTGATGAGTTTGATGCAATTGGAACTAATAGAAATGCGGAGAATGATGTAGGAGAAATGAGGCGTGTCCTAAATTCCTTTTTACAGTTCATTGAACAAGATAAATCAGAAAGCCTTATTGTCGCAGCTACAAACAATTTAAAACTGTTAGACCAAGCATTATTTAGACGTTTTGATGATGTTATTCATTACCATTTACCTAATGATGATGAAGTTTTACTTCTTCTAAATAATAAATTAGGTTCGTATAAAGATGATATTCAACTGGAAACAATAATAAAAAAATGTCATGGTTTAAGCCATGCAGAAATATCCTTGGCATGTATGGATACTATAAAATCTTGCATTTTAAGTGATAAGAAAAAAATTACAAAAACAATGCTTGTAAAAACAATTGAAGAAAGGAAACAAGCCTACATAAAATAGCTAAACCATGAACGAACCTCAAGAGCATATCTTCATAGAAAACAGACATGAAACGCTAAAATATACGACAACCCAAACAGGTAGAGGAAATACAGTAATTCCTGAAAGAGATCGGCAAACTCATTCACAAAAATTATTAGCGAAATTTGATGATATATGGAATTCTCAACAAAGCCTGAAAGACAATCGTCAAGCGGTATCTTTGTCGACAAGAAGTGGTATGTATCTTGAATTTAGAAGTGGAAAAAATGCAGACCTTATTACTAAGAGTATTGAGGATATGCGACAAAATATTAGGCTACTAAATATTAGGACAGAGGAAGTTGAGCAAGGTTCTTCGGTATGTAAAGCTACAGTTTATATTCCAGAAAGTAAACAAAGCAAGTTTCTAAAAAAAATCAATGATTACGCATTAGAAGATACTAAATTAGGAAAACCAAAAAACAAAGACTTGGTTAATAGTATCGAAGATGTTGAATTAGCAATAATAGAATCTCTATGGACTGATAAAAAAGAACTTATCCCAAATCAAATCCCAAGATGGTGTGAGGTTTGGTTAAGGATTGAAGAAGATAGTGATTATGACACACAAATATCTAAATTTTACCAACTAATACAAGATAAAAATATTGGATACAAAGGAAAGGCGTTACACTTTCCTGAACGAGCCGTTTTTTTAATTAATGCTAATAATGATATCCTTAAAGAATTAATCAATTCATCAGACCAATTAGCAGAATTTCGCTTTGGTCAGGAGGCAACAGGTTTTTGGTCAGAAGAAAGCAATGTTGGTCAAATCGAATGGGTTGAAAATTTACTCTCAAGACTAGAAATTGAAGATTCAAATGTAAAAGTATGTGTATTAGATTCAGGTGTAAATAACGGACATCAACTTATATCACCAATACTTGAAGACAATGATTGTCTCACTCTATCTCCAGACTGGGGCACTGATGATGTGTGCCAAATTGCAGGCAACAAAGGGCATGGTACAATGATGTGCGGTATTGTAGGGTATGGAGACTTACAGGAAGCGTTGGAATCAAATGAACAAATAATTTTAACACACAAGCTTTGTTCTGTAAAAATACTACCACGTACTGGAGAAAACGAACCCGAAAATTGGGGGCATTATACTGAACAGGCTGTTTATAGAGCAGAAACTCAAAATTCTAATCACAATTTACTTTTCTGTATGGCAGTTACCTCAAAAGACGGTGTCGATAGAGGTAAACCATCAGCTTGGTCAGGTATGATTGACGCAATTTCTTTTGGAGAGTCTAATAAAAAAAGATTATTCATAATTTCTGGAGGAAATATTAGGAATGATGATACTTGGAAAGAATATCCAGATGCCAATAAACTTGAAAGTATTCAAAATCCTGCTCAATCGTGGAATGCTTTATCTATTGGAGCATACACTGAAAAAATATTTGTAGATGATGATGTAGAAGACTATTATCCTATTGCCTCTGCAAAAGAAATATCGCCTTATAATTCTTCATCATATAATTGGCAGAACAAATGGCCTATTAAACCGGAGGTTGTATTTGAAGGAGGTAATATATTAAGAAAAGACAATAATGGTGAGTTTGAAGATTTTTGGCAACATCAAGATTTAGAAATACTGACCACATCTAAAAACTTTCAACTAAAACAATTTGAAACTTTTAATGCAACAAGTAGTGCATCTGCAAAAGCTTCTTGGTTAGCTGCAAAAGTTGCCCAAAAGTATCCTAGTCTATGGGCTGAATCAATTAGAGGTGTTATAGTACATTCAGCAAGTTGGACAGATGAGTTAATTTCTCAGTTCAATATTGATTTGAGCAGAAAGAAAAGCGTATTAGAATTATTGAGAATTTGTGGATATGGAGTACCTAATATTGATAAAGCATTAAATAGTTACGAAAATGGATTGACACTCATAGCACAAGAAACAATACAACCATTTATCAAAGAAAACTCTAAATATCAAACAAATAATATGCACCTTTTTGATTTTCCTTGGCCAAAAGACGAGTTGTTGGCACTTGGAGATACTCCGGTAAAGCTTAAAATCACATTATCGTATTTTATAGAACCAGGTCCGGGACGGATCGGTTGGAAAGATAAATATAGGTATCAATCTTTCGGATTGCGGTTTGATGTTAATAAAGAAGGTGAAACAGAAGACGAATTTAAACAAAGAATAAATAAAGCAGTACGGGATGAAGATTATGAAAATGAATCACACGGTTCCGATACTCGTTGGGTAATAGGAAAGGATAATAGAAGTATTGGTTCAATTCATTCAGATATATGGGAAGGCAATGCAGCAGATATTGCGGATTGTAATATCATTGCGGTCTATCCTGTAATTGGATGGTGGCGTGAAAGGCACAATCTAAAAAGATATAATTCTAAAGCCAGATATTCGCTGCTAGTTTCTCTCGAAACTCCGACAGAGGATGTTGAACTTTATACAGCAATAACTAACAAAATTGCTACTCCTATTACTGTTGAGATTTAATTTATTAAGAAATGACCAAAATAACTGAAAACGATATAGAGCTATGGGCAATTGAGGAACTGGAGAACCTTGGTTGGAACTATATTCATGGTGCTGTTATTGCACCTGATGGTGAGGAACCGGAACGAAATTCTTTTAGTGATGTCATTTTAAAAGGTCGTTTGGCTGAAGCCATTGTCCGAAATAATGCGCACATCCCTTACGAAGCCCAACAAGAAGCTTTAAAAGTAATTGAACGGATTACTTCGCCCGAGTTAATGGTGAACAACCAAGAATTTCATAAGTTGCTCACCGAGGGTGTTCCTGTGGAGTATCGCAAAGATGGTGTGCAGCGTGGCGACCGGGTTCAGTTGGTCAATTTTAGTAATCCAAAGCAAAACGATTTCCTGGTGGTAAATCAATTTACCATCATTGAGAATAATAGCAACAAACGCCCTGACTTGATTCTGTTTGTGAACGGCTTACCCCTGGTCATATTTGAATTAAAAAATGCTGTTGATGAAAATGCAACTTTACATTCAGCATTTAAGCAGATTCAAACCTATAAAGATACTATACCAAGTCTGTTTACATTCAACACTTTTTGTGTGCTGTCTGATGGTGCTGATGCAAAAGCAGGTTCATTATCGGCAGGCTATTCTCGTTATTTAGCTTGGAAAACAAGTGATGGCATTCAGGAAGCATCTACGCTTACCAGTCAATTGGAAGTACTAATAAAAGGTTTAACCAATCCTGAAACCTTATTAGATTACATACGCCACTTCATTGTTTTTGAAGAAGTAAAGACGTTTCATGAAACGTCTCAACAAGTATCTATTACCACAATAAAAAAGGTAGCAGCCTATCATCAATACTATGCCGTAAATAAAGCCATTGAATCTGTAAAAAAAGCATCGGCTGATAATGGCGACCGAAAAGGTGGTGTAGTATGGCATACACAAGGTAGTGGTAAGTCACTCTCAATGGTGTTTTTTAGCGGTAAGTTGGTTCTACAGCTTAACAATCCGACCATATTAGTAATAACTGACCGTAACGATTTAGACGACCAACTGTTTGATACTTTTGGTTCATCGAAGCAATTGTTGCGCCAAGTTCCGATACAGGCAGAAAGCAGAGAACACTTAAAAGAATTACTTAAAGTAGCATCCGGAGGAATTGTATTTGCTACTATTCAAAAATTCCAACCCGAAGATGGCTCAAATGTATATGAGCAACTTTCTGACCGTACTAATATTGTAGTGGTTGCCGATGAAGCCCACCGCACGCAATATGGATTTAAGCCAAAAACTATTGATGTAAAAGATGATAACGGCAATGTGATAGGCCAACGTTTGGTTTACGGCTTTGCCAAATATATGCGTGATGCTTTGCCCAATGCAACCTATTTAGGTTTTACAGGAACTCCGGTGGAATCAACCGATGCAAATACCCCGGCTGTTTTTGGTAACTATGTAGATATTTATGACATAGCCCAAGCCGTGGAGGATGGTGCTACTGTTCCTATTTACTACGAAAGCCGTTTGGTGAAAATCAATCTTTCGGAAGAAGGAAAACAGCTTATCGAGGAGCTTGATGAAGAACTGGCAAAAGATGAATTAACGGAAACCCAAAAAGCTAAAGCCAAGTGGACAAAGGTTGAAGCCATTATTGGTAGTGAGGCTCGACTAAAAAAAGTAGCAGAAGATATTGTTTTTCACTACGAGGAACGTACCAATAGCGGTATTGAAGGTAAAGCAATGATTGTTACCATGAGCCGACAAATCGCTGCTGACTTGTATAAAGAAATTATTAAAATACGCCCACATTGGCATGATGATGATTTGGATAAAGGTGTGCTAAAAGTAGTGATGACTGCTTCTTCATCCGATGGTCCAGAGCTAATGAAACATCATACATTAAAAGACCAACGCAGAGCATTAGCCGACCGAATGAAAGATACCTCAGACCCGATGAAATTGGTAATTGTTCGGGATATGTGGCTGACAGGATTTGATGCACCAAGTATGCACACTTTATACATAGACAAACCAATGAAAGGTCATAATCTGATGCAAGCCATAGCTAGGGTTAACCGTGTATATAAAGATAAACCGGGCGGTTTGGTAGTCGATTATTTTGGTATCGCCTCTGATTTAAAAAAGGCACTATCCTTTTATTCCGATAGCGGTGGTAAAGGCGACCCGGCAGAAGCACAGGAAAAGGCGGTTCAGTTGATGTTGGAAAAGCTAGAAGTTGTTTCTCAAATGTTTTCAGAAAATCCTATCGTACAACATGCTGATTATGCCATGGCAGCAGAACCTAAAGTGCCTTACGGTGATGGCTTTGCTTATGAGAATTATTTTGATGCTTCAATAAAAGAGAAGTTAGAGTTAATAATTTCTGCGGTTGAACATGTGCTTAGTTTGGAAGATGGTAAAAACCGATATGTAAGAGAAGTGACAGCCCTCTCTAAAGCATTCTCTATTGCGCTACCGCATGATGAAGCCATGGATGCTAAAGATGAGATTGCATTCTTTCAAGCAGTAAAAGCTCGCATTCAAAAATTGGATATGGGTACAGCTTCTGGTGGCAAAACCGATTACGAGATAGAAACAGCCATCAAACAAGTGGTTGATGAAGCGATTGTTTCAGAACAGGTAGTTGATATTTTTGATGCAGCAGGAATTAAAAAGCCGGAATTATCTGTATTGGATGATGATTTTCTTGAGGAAATGAAAGACATGAAGCATAAGAATTTGGCGCTGGAAGTCCTCAAAAAACTACTCAATGATGAAATTAAGGTTAGAGCCAAGCATAATATCGTTCAGAGCCGTACCCTAATGGAAATGTTAGAATCATCCATTAAACGCTACCAAAACAACTTAATCACCGCTGCCGAAATCATTCAGGAAATGATTGAACTGGCTAAAGAAATAAAAGAAGCCGACAAGCGTGGCGAAAAAATGGGCTTATCAAAAGATGAGCTTGCCTTTTATGATGCCGTGGCATCAAACGAAAGTGCCAAGGATATGCTTGGTGATGAAGTTCTTCTAAAACTTGCAAGGGTACTTGTTGAACGTGTTAAAGCCAATGCAACAATAGACTGGACAGTTAAGGAATCCGTAAAAAAGAAGCTGAAAGTAATTGTAAAGCGTACTCTTAGACAATATGGTTATCCACCCGATTTACAAAAATTGGCTACTGAGACGGTATTGAGTCAGGCAGAGATGTTGGCGGAGTTTTGGAGTGAGTAATAGTACAACAATAGAAAACATTTAGTTCATACAATTTAATTGATTGATTTTTAACTGCATTGAATTGATATTAATGAATAGATATATAAAGCGTTTGTGTGAATTAATAGTTCTCACTGTAATTGTAATTAATTTCGATAAAGTAATACAAGTGGTTTTAAACAAAACCATAGTAAAATTTTGGGATATATATTTAAATACAAATTTCATCTTAGAGTATTTTGTAATTCTTTGTGCAGCAGTATGCATTATTAGATTAATTGTAAAATTATATAAAGGCTATGTTGTAAACGGTTCGTTAGCACGATTTGTCATATACTTAGCATTAGTATATGGTTATTATAGCTTTTACTCTGATGCATATGTATTTAATCACTTTGACTTTTGTAACAATGTTTTTTTACTAGATATTATATTAGTTGTAGGATTTTACTTTCTCGCTCTGCAAGGATACAGAGAATATAGGTTACTTTTAGTTACTGCTGATGAATTTAATGAAAGTAGAGATATTCCATTAATAAGTGGTGAATTTGACACCCTAAACAGAAAACCCCAAGCCCAAAGCTTAGCAAGAGATATACATCATATTGGGTATTATAATGTTGGAATTGTTGGTGCCTGGGGTGAAGGTAAGACCTCATTTGTCAATATGGTACTTGATGAGCTTAAAAACCTTGATAATGTTGTTACGGTGAGATTTAACCCTTGGCAAAGTAAATCACCAGAGCAAATATCTAAGGATTATTTTAGGACTCTAAAAATATGTCTTAAGCCCTTTAGTGGAGAAGTATACCCTGAATTAAACAAATACTTGGATATACTTTTAAATACAGAAAAGAATGTAGTTACTAAACTAACAAGGCAGTTGAGTTCGGTTATTACTTTAGAGCAACAAAAAGAAAAGTTTGTAAATGAAGCCCTTAAGCGAATAAACAAAAAAATAGTTGTTTTTATAGATGATATAGATCGATTAGATAGCAACGAAGTTATTGAGGTTTTTAAGCTTATTAGGAATACTGCAGACTTTACTTCTGTTACATATATCGGAGCATATGATAGAAATTATTTAATAAATTCAATCTCTAAGATAAACGGTTATAAGCCTGAGGAATATTTGGCGAAAATATTTCAATCGGAATATGTACTTGCACAATATGATGAATTTAGTAGAGTTATTTTTTTTATAGAATCTTTAATGAAAAGATTTAAGGAAGGTAGTGATGAGTATAGATTAATTGAAGAGAAGAAAGGTGAGTTGATTCAAAATAGATCTAAATGGAATTGGTTTATAAGGTTAATAACCAACATGAGAGATGTAAAACGAATGGTTGATAGTTTCTCTTATGCTTTTCCAAAAGTGTGGGCAGACGTAGATTTTTACGATTTAGTTAATTTATACTGTATTCGAACGAAGCACTTTTCTTTGTATGAGATTTTAAAATCAAAAAAAATTGTAAAAGTTATGTCTGATGGTGTTCATGTTTTTGATTCAAATTTAATAGAAGAAAAGAAGATTGAGATACCTGGAGAAGTCGACAAATTGCTAAGTGTTTTGTTGCCTAAACAAGAAACCAATTCATTTAGTTTATTCCATAATGATGAATCAAGCAGTTTATCTCTTGCTAAAAATTTTGAAAGGTATTTTTCTCCTGATTACTATAAGAAAATGCCAAGAGCAACATTTTTAAAATATAAGAATTATAGCAATAAAAAGCTTAAAGAAGAATTTGCTGAATGGTATATTAAAGGGTATTTAAGTAAAATCTATAGTTATTTACAAATTGAAACAATAGATGAGCTTAGGGATGTTCAAGAGTATAAAAATTACATACAATTATGGACTTTAACTATTGCAAAAGCAAGTGGATATAATTACAAACCTTATTTTGATTTATTAATCTATAATGAATGTCAAAGTGTTGCAAATAGGTTTTTTGTCAATAATTTAATTGCATTAAAGATTTTTTGGGAAGAGCAGCTTAAAAGTATAATAGACCACAATTGTTTAGGAACTATATATTATTCTTTAATTGTAGGTTATGATAGAGATCCTGATTACCGTATTCTCTTTTCAAAGAAAGAATTGCAAAGGCAGATATTGAAGAAACTTAAAGCGAGTATCAAAGAAATTACATGTGAAGAGGAAAATACAAAAGAAGTTTTTAATAAAATTAACGCATTGTACTATGGTTGTTTAGACTATATAAATAAAACTAATGACCATGTAATGTTCTTAGGTGAAGCTAATCGAGTAATGAAAGATTATATTTTAACATTTCCAAAGCAATATTTAGAACATTACATTAGGCCAAAGGTAGTACCTGATGATGGAATAAGTAGGGATGGGGATCCATTTACGGAACAGATTTTTGGTGATCCAAATATGAAGTATAGGGATTATTTTGCATACAAAAAAGGGGCATATGACATTATTTGTTTCTTAGTTCGAAGAAGCAAAAATGACTTTAGTCTTCTAGAAGAGTTCATGAGAAAATATAGTACGAATAAATATCAGGTTATAAGATTTGAGAAGTACCCAAAGCAGAATTTTAGTAATTTAACCTGATAATATTAATCTTAAACTTTATTTCAAGTAAAATAAATGCGACAACTATTTTTTTAAAATCTCAATATTCAAAAAATAGCCAATTCTAACCACATCTACATTACTCTAGCCAAATACAGCCAATTCCCCACCTACCACCTACTATATGTTTGTTTCTATTATGGAAGGAGCAAGCACAAAGAAAATACTAGGCACATTAGCAGCAGTTGCAGCCGTTGGTGGAGGTTTCTACCTTATTAAGAAAGGCAAAAAGCTTCTAGCTGGGGCAAAAATGAATTTTGCCCTCTTGGGATTCCGCATCCACAAGATGAATTTATAGGAAGTTCAATTTGCCGTAAAGCTTTGTTGCTACAATCCCACCAAAGCACCCATCACATTGGCCGTTAACCAGGTAGTTGCAAATTACAAAGGTTCGGCAGTCGCTTATTCCACCTCCGATATTAAAGGTCTTACTATTGGAGCAGACCTTACGCAAGAGCCTGAAATCCTTTTTCAAGTGCCATACCTGAACCTAATGGGTAAAGGAATTAATCTCACAGCACTTTCCAATACAGAGCGTAAGTTTTCGGCCTTTCACGTATTGTAAACTTTATGCTAGAGCCGTTTCTTTGAAGGCAAAAAATGAGAATGACATTAACAGCATTTAAGCGTTTGTATAAGCATTATCAGGAATCAGGTTTGAACATAAAAGATTTCTGTATGGAAAAAACGGTCTATGCCCACCCAGTGAAAACGGCCATACCCGTTCACTTTTTTTTA
Source organism: Saccharicrinis fermentans DSM 9555 = JCM 21142 (assembly GCF_000517085.1). Taxonomy (NCBI): domain Bacteria; kingdom Pseudomonadati; phylum Bacteroidota; class Bacteroidia; order Marinilabiliales; family Marinilabiliaceae; genus Saccharicrinis; species Saccharicrinis fermentans. The sequence goes on from NZ_KI912107.1 coordinate 1,250,921, forward strand.
ATCAGCCATGAATTTACAAAAAATTATTAATTCTGTTGTTTACGCCTTGTATCTCCTTTGAGATCGAAGCGGTATGCAGTATGCACGATTCTATCCATAATGGCATCGGCAGCCGTAGTGTTCGACAACATTACATCATACCAGTCAGCAACCTTTAACTGGCTCATGATAATAGTGGACTTTCTTGCGTGTCGGTCTTCAATAAGCTCCATAAAATCCAGTAACTGTTGGCCATCCATTTTTCTTACAGCAAAATCATCAATGATGAGCAGGTCCATTCGAGCCATCTTGTCAAAGAACTTCGGTAAGGATGCTTCAACCCTGTGAAGAGTCATGGTTTCAAAAAGCTTCATGATATTAAAGTAGGCCACCTTATAGCCCATTAAACAAGCGTGGTGCCCTAGTGCGGTTCCCAGCCAGCTCTTACCTGTACCTGTAGGTCCGGTGATGATGATCGGTGCCCCCTGTTTGATATATTCACAAGTAGCCATTTGCATAACTTTACCACGCTCCAGTCCTCTGGCCGCATCAAAGCTTAGTTCTTCGATGGTTACCTGATAGCGGAAGCGTGCAGCCGATATTAAACGTGCGTTACGGTTTGTTCTGCGCTGATCCTTTTCCGCCTGTAATAACAATTGCACGCCCTCATAAAACGAAAGGCCGTCCAGTTTTCGCGTTTCAAGCAGCGAAGCCCAGCATTGGGCCATGCCCGGCATTCGTAAACTTTTAAATTGATCTGTAACTTCATTCATAATGAAAATATTTTAGGGGTAATAATTAATTATATTCCTCTTTCCCTCTTACATTGTCATGGGAAGGGAAGGTGTTGAACAAGTCCCGGCATTGCACATCTTCCACGCCCCGGCATTCAGTCCTGATTAAGCGCTCAATAAAACCATAGCGGTATTTTTGATACAGTAGTGCCGTGTCGCATGCCTTTTTAAACAAATGAGGATCTGTATCTCTCTGTAGTTTCAGCAAGCCCTCACAGCCTTTGTAAAATGTTTCAACTGGAACCGTTGCTGTTGCAAACATGTACTCGACCACTTCTCCAAGTTCCTGCGATGCATTTTGTGCACGTCTGACATAGTATTGGGGCGAACGATCCCGATAGGCCTGAGTGTTGGAAGCCAGGTGCTCCTTCTCGTAAGTATACCTACCCTGATTATAGGATCTCTTGTGCATGGCCACGCATTCACCGTTGATGTAAATCTTGACAAGGCTGCGTGTGTAAATAACACTGGTTTGCTGACCGATGTACACATGTGGTGTTGAGTAATGGTGCTTGTCACGTCCTAGGTAAACGAAACCGTTGGGATTGACTTTTAGACTTGCATAAAAGCGAACCTCAAACCGTTCTTTCGGAAGAGGGCGAAGCTCTGGTTTTTCTGTTGCTATAAACTGCTCTTCGCGCGTGTAAGGATGTTGCTGCATACGCTTACGGTTATGTGCCTGCATCTTCGTCCCAATGGCCTTGTTCAGCTCTTCCAGTGAGTAGAACTTTTGGTTGCGAAGTTGGGCATAAACCCGGTTATAAACAATCTTAACCTGATTTTCAACCAAACTTTTGTCCTTTGGTTTCCCGGACCTTGCGGGGATAACCACAAAGCCGTAATGATTGGCCATGTCTTCTAAGATGCGGTTGATTTTCGGTTCGTGAGGATCGGTCTTTACCACTGCCGCCTTTAAATTGTCACTTACAACTATCTTTGGCACACCCCCAAGCGAACCCAAGCACATAGCCAGGGCATGTATAAAATCTTCACTTCTTTGAGAGCGAACTGCAATTGCAAAACCGTAGTCTGTTGCCGGCATACAGGCGACAAAAACTTGCACCTTAACTATCTCTCCAGTTTCTCTATCGACGTACTCTAATCGATCTCCTGCATAATCAATCATTAGTTTTTCGCCCGGCGTGTACAAATCTTTCAACAACGAAGAAGATACCGGACGTTTAGCCTTCGTATGTTGGCGGTAATGATAGCGAAACTGAGTTAGCCCATAACCTTTAGGATGCTCCGCAATGTACTCTTCCCAAAGTAATTTAAGGGTTACATGGGGACGTTTCATTTCGTCCTCAAAGTAGGACAGCTTCTTCTTAAAGTCATCGAACCGCTCCCCTTCCGGATAAGAAGGACTGCCTCCGTTCATACGATGTTGCAAAACAGGATCATCCAGTTTTAGCAAATCCGTTATGGACAACTCATCTAATTTTGCGAGCTTTACATAGCGATTAACAGTTTCCTTATTTACTGAAAGGTCTTTGGCTATCTGGCGGTTTGAAACACCGTTATGATGTAGCCTGAGCATTTGTTTTACTTTACTCATATCTTTTTCTTTTCCTGCCATGACTTTAGTTTTTTCTATGTGGATGTGAACAGAAAAAACTAGCAAAAAATAAGTGAACGGCAATGCTCCGTTTTTGAAAATGGTCCACGTGGGTGGCAATACTCCGTTTTGTGTTGTACTTCAAGCTTTTATATGCTCAAAATGGGTGGCAATGCTCCGTTTTTGACCCGTTTTTCACTACTTGTCAATTGACTGGGTGGCAATGCTCCGTTTTCTGAGCCATTTTTTCCTTTTTTTTGCGTTTTTGAACGGCAATGCTCCGTTTTTTTGACGCTTTTTAGGCAATTTTTGAGCCTGAAGAAAAACCGTTTTTTGGGTGGGTAAGCTCCGTTTTATCTATCTGTACCAACCAAGATTTGGCTCCTTCAATTTTTTATTACTGGCGAAACAAAATTGGAAGAGGTATTAGCGCATGAGCCAGATAGCTTCGTTTCACTAGAATTTAATTCTAATCCGTTAACGAAGGATAACCAAACGAGTCTACCTATCATAAAGAGTAAGCCTACTTTAAATAATGATGCACCCATTGAATTCGTATTTCCCAATGGGGTTAAGGTGCTATTAAGGGAGAATATAAACACGTAAGTATTAAAAACAATTGTTCACTTATTTGATTAAGTCTGATGTTTCATTTACACGATAAACTTAAATACTTTCTATATCCGGCACCACTGGATGTTTTGTGGATTGTCAGTATAATTTTGGTCGGTTTTTCTTGTTGTTAGGGATTCAAATTGTTTTATTTTTTTTTGAACCAATTTTCTAAAAGCTCATATGGAAAAGCTTTCGGGTTCTGTCAAGGGCGGCTGAGGCACGAAGCCGTTTATATACCCTTGACAGGTTCTGAAAGCGACCTATCTTTGCTTTTGAAATTTGGTGATAATCTTTCATGATTCGTCTTTGGGTGAAGTTTTGTAATTATTATTAGATGTTTGTTTCCAGGGAGTGTTAGTTTGTTAGTGTTAAGGTATTTTCCTCATCGTGATGAGTTTAGATTTGTGTTTATTTAGTTTGGGTGCTGTGTAGATGAGGATGGTTTGTTTTTTTTAATGGGAGGTGGATGAGGAATGTATGAATTGTTGGGTGTGAGTAGTTTCTAGTTTTATTATTGGAGTGAGGAAGTGTCTGGAGAGGAGAGGCTGGCCAGTGGTTGCAATGAATGGAGCCTGTGGGACATTATTTCAATCTTTTGTTTAGTGTTTTTTCACAGGGGGAATGGGTTGCGACCACTGGCCAATCTTGCGAGCCGACTGCGAGTGGAGCGAGGGTGGTACAAATAGTAGCTTGAGGAAGGATAGCGGTTTGTAGCATATGTTGGGAGCGAAGCGGACAACACAAAACCGCCTACCTGCCGGAGGCTATTGAATATTACTGGTTGCAGCCCGAAGCGACCTGCAGGCGAGCCTAACATGGGTAGCGGTTGATTTTTTAACTTATTGCTGGAGTTTACGGAAGGAATGGGTTAAAAAAGCAAAAGGAGCTACCGTGAGGAGGAGGGAGGAGCGCAAAAAGCATGACAAGCTGCGAAGCACCTTTGGCTTTACCGTTCTTTTTTTAGCGATTGAAGGTTAAGTGAAAAAAGTACGGTAAAGGCTTGGCGTGTGTTTTGCGGACGACTGAGGACGAACACCTTATAACCAAAGAATTAGCTTCATCTGAAAGCAAGTTTACTGTTTTGCACAAACGCATCTCCGATTTAAGAGATAGCTCCAAAGAAATATATGTGAGCAAAGAACTATTCCACCAAACCATTAAGCAGCTTAACGACAAGCTCGACACTATTTTAAAATTTGTAGAGAGGTAATACTGATGAAACTATTTGGAAAACTAGCAAATGCCGGAGTAGCAGAAACTCTGAAAGAAGGCACGAAACTCATTGATGAAATATTTACCACCCAAGAGGAAAAGCTTCAGGGAAAAATGGAGCTATTTAAAATGGCAGTTACCGACCGTGATTCTGCACGAGAGATGTACTCAAAAGACAGTTGGCTACAAAAGGTCTTTGCCCTTTTCTTCCTACTTGCATGGATTGCACTTACCACTTTAATGCTGATTTATTTTGTGTTCCAAGCCATTCAACTACAAGATTGGCAAATAGCCTTTATAAGTAGCATTAACGGTGGAATTTCAACCAAACTAAGCACCATTATAGACTTCCTTTTTGGAGGTGCAATCAGCGGTGTTAATGACATAAACCTTAAATCAAAACGTAAAGGATGAAGACATTTGATGAACTCTTTATTGGTGTAATAAAGCATGAAGGATATTATGCCAATGTTACTGGCGACCGTGGTGGAGAAACCTATATGGGTGTAGCCCGAAACCTGCATCCAAAATGGGAAGGTTGGGCGTACATAGATGCTTTTAAAGAGATGCACGGCACAATCAAGCGGAATTTCAAAATAGATATTCCAGAACTGACCCAATTGGTAAAAGACTTCTACAAAAAAGCATTCTACGATAAATACAATATCGAGAGCATCAATAATGGCTCACTACAAGAAATTATCTTTGATTGGTGCGTTAATAGTGGACATTGGGGAAGCCGTGGTGTTCAGCGTGTGTTGAATCAGTCGTTTCATACTAACTTAAAAATGGATGGAGTAATTGGAAAAAATACGATTTCAGCTATCAACCATTGCAATGCTCAATCCCTATTTGATGCCATTAAAATGGCTCGAATTAGGTATTACTATTCCATTGCTAAACGAGGTGAGAATTATAAGTTTTTAAAGGGATGGTTGAAGAGGATTGATGGAATTAAGTTTAGAGAATGATAAAAATAAATCCCAAGAATTAGGGATTGAAGTTCAACATACCTAGTTTAACTTTGTTACTTTCAAATAGACTAAAAAAAAATGGAACATCATCAACACGAGAAGAAAACACTTTGGGTAGTTTTATTAACAGCCATTACAATGGTAGTGGAAATCATTTATGGGATTACTACCAATTCAATGGCTTTGTTGGCTGATGGTATTCACATGGGGTCACATGTATTGGCGATAGGATTAAGTTGGTTAGCTTATGTGATTGTACGAAGGGTTTCAAAAAGTAAAAAGTTTAATGGAAACTCAAGTAAAATACTTTCACTATCTGGATATAGTAGTGGGTTAATGCTACTGATATTCGCATTGTTATCATGGTAGAGGCTATTGAACGGTTCTTTAACCCTGCCGAAATTGTTTATAAAGAAGCAATTTTTGTTGCTATAATTGGATTGGTTGTAAATATTGCAAGTGCATTTTTGCTTCATCATAAAGATGAACATTCAGACCATAATATTAAAGCAGCATATTTACACGTAATTGCCGATGCTTTAACAAGTGTTTCTGCAATTTTAGGGCTAATTGCTGCTATGATTTGGGACATTCCATTTATTGATACCATTGCTGCAATTCTAAGTTCGCTGGTTATTATAAAATGGTCTGTAGGCTTATTGAGGGATTCGGGTTCTGCATTATTGGACATTAAAACCGAGCATAAAGGACATAGCCACGGTCACGGGCATCATCATTAAATATGAATTTATGTATAAATCATTATACCACATATCAAAAATGGATTGTCCATCCGAAGAAAACATGATACGCATGAAGTTGGATGGATTGGTGGTAATCAAGAAACTAGAGTTTGATATTGAAAATCGAAACCTTACCATCTTTCATTCTGAAAATGATGATGAAATACTTTCTCGATTGGAAGCGTTAAACTTTGGAGCGAAATTGTCTAATTCCGAAACTATTGAGGAAAGCGAATTAGTATTAGAAGATTCCAATGTGCAGTCAAAACTACTTTGGTCTGTGCTTATTATCAATTTCGTTTTCTTTATAATCGAAATGTCAACTGGTGTTATTTCCAAATCAATGGGTTTGGTTGCAGATTCTTTGGATATGTTAGCCGATTCATTTGTTTATGGATTAAGCCTTTGGGCAGTTGGTTCTACAGTATTACGAAAAAAGAAAGTAGCACTTTGGAGTGGATATTTTCAATTATCGCTTGCTCTTTTGGGTATTATAGAAGTTGTAAGAAGGTTCATAGGTTCTGAAGAAATGCCAGATTACCGAATTATGATTGGAGTTTCTATTTTTGCCCTTATTGCAAATGCGGCTTGTTTGGTCTTACTTCAAAAGTCAAAAAGCAATGAAGCGCACATGAAAGCAAGTATGATTTTCACTTCCAATGATGTAATAATAAATGGAGGAGTAATTCTTGCAGGGGTTTTGGTATTACTCACGCAATCCAAATATCCTGATTTAATTATTGGTTCAATTGTATTTCTGATTGTTGTAAGAGGGGCTGTGAGAATTTTGAATTTAGGAAAATGAAAAGTTGTTAATTTGTTGTTAAATAACCAGTAATCCAAAGATATTCTAAATCTTTTCCATGTTTTTGTAAAACATTTTGAATATAAATCCGTTACTTTGTTTATATAGATTATAATAATGCTTAGAAAAATAACAAATATCGTTGTAGCTCTGTTTCTTCTGGTTTCGACCACAGGAATAACTATTTCTATGCATTATTGTGGAGGTGAATATGTTTCAACATCAATCAATAAAGAAGCTAAATCATGCTGTGATGGCACTGGTGGTTGCTGTGAAAACAAATCACTCCATTTTGAAGTAAAGGATGACTATGTAAATGCAGTACAATTTGAAACAACTAAAATTGTATCTATAGACATTCTATTTCCGATTCTTTTAGCCATTAATTTAGAATTATTTCCAGAGGAAATTAATGTCATTAAAGAATTCATTGACACTTCACCACCCCCTAAAATACAAACTCGCCTTTCTTTACTGCAAACATATCTTTGTTAGACATTTAATTAATTGATTTTAAATTCACTTTAAAAGTTGAATTGAGTTGTCGTGTAATTTTATTACCGTAACTTTTATTAATTAAATGTTTACCAAATTTATGAAATATGTTGAATAGAATAATCAAATTCTTTCTTGATAACAGATTAGTAACCTTACTGGTATTGACTGTTTTCATATCGTGGGGAATAGTAAATTCTCCCTTTGGATGGGAAACAGGTATTCTGCCATCCGACCCTGTTCCTGTTGATGCCATTCCTGATATTGGCGAAAATCAACAAATAGTTTACACCGAATGGGCTGGTCGCTCCCCACAGGATATGGAAGACCAAGTTTCTTATCCTTTAACGACTTCTCTTTTAGGGATACCCGGTGTTAAAACGATTAGGAGTAATTCCATTTTTGGGGTTTCAAGTATCTATATCATTTTTGATGATGATGTAGAATTCTATTGGAGTCGTACCCGAATTTTGGAGAAACTAAACTCGCTTCCGGCAGGTACATTACCCGATGGTGTTACCCCATCATTAGGGCCAGATGCTACAGCGTTAGGTCAAATTTATTGGTACACACTTGAAGGTAGAGACAAACATGGAAATCCATCAGGAGGTTGGGATCCCCACGAACTTCGTACCATACAAGATTTCTACGTAAAGTATTCCTTAACATCTGCAAAAGGTGTATCAGAAGTTGCTTCAATAGGTGGCTACGTAAAGGAATATCAAGTTGATATTGACCCTAATGCAATGAAAGCTCATGGCGTGGATGTGGCTGAAATAATGTCTGCCGTTAAAAATAGTAATCTCGACATTGGGGCGAGAACCCTAGAGTATAATCGTGCAGAATACCTTATCAGAGCAATTGGATATATTAAAACCATTGAAGACCTCGAAAAAAGCGTAGTTGCAGTTCGTGAAAATGTTCCTATCCGTCTTAAAGATGTGGCTAAGGTTCACTTTGGGCCAGCAACACGAAGAGGCGGTTTAGATAAAGGTGGTGCAGAAGCTGTGGGAGGTGTGGTTGTTGCAAGATACGGTGCAAATCCTTTACACACCATTGATAATGTAAAAGCAAAAATTGCTGAGATAGAAGCCGGATTACCTTCAAAAATATTGGATGATGGAACAGTCTCCAAAGTTACCATAGTCCCCTTCTACGACCGCACAGGACTGATTAAGGAAACCTTGGGAACACTGGAAGAAGCCATTAGTTTAGAATTACTGATTAGTATTTTGGTAGTTATTGTATTGGTGCTTAATCTTCGAGCATCCTTTTTAATTTCAAGCTTATTGCCCATTGGTGTATTAATCACTTTTATTACCATGCGCCAATTTGGTGTAGATGCCAACATTGTAGCCCTTTCGGGAATCGCTATTGCCATTGGGGTTATGGTAGATGTCGGGATAGTTTTTACCGAAAATATTATTCGACATGCAGAACTGCCGGATAATATCGGAGCAAGAGGCAAAAAGCTAGTTACTGTTATTTACACAGCAACTACCGAAGTGGCAGGTGCGGTTATTACCGCTTTAGCAACTACCATCATTAGTTTCTTGCCTGTTTTTGCAATGGAAGCAGCCGAGGGTAAGCTTTTTAAACCATTGGCATATACAAAAACCTTTACCATGCTTGCCGCTTTAGTGATAGGTTTAATTATTATTCCAACACTGGCTCACATCGTATTTTCCATAAAATTTGATAAGGAAAAATACAAAAAACTACTAAGTGGAATTATTGCTGTTGCAGGTATCATTATCTCAATTGCCAGTGGATATTATATTGCATTGGCATTGACAGCCTACGGTGCAAATGGGTTTTTCCATGATAAATGGAAGAAGGAGAAAAAGGAATGGATAAACTATATTAATATAGGCATAACCATTGTTGTTGTAGTTTTCTTTCTAACAAAGGCTTGGATGCCTTTGGGTGCTCAAAACAGTCAATTTGCAAACTTCTTCTTTGTAATCGCTATTGTTGGTACTGTACTTGGCGCATTGTCGTTGGTTATTGTCTTTTACGACAAAATTCTGAAATGGGCATTAGCTAACAAATGGAAGTTTTTAATCACTCCAATTTTAATCATACTTTTTGGAATTACTACTTGGCAAGGTTTTGATAAAATGTTTGGGTTTATGCCCAACTTTATTAAAAATAGCTCGGCTTATCAGAGCATAAGCGAAACCATTCCCGGTATTGGCAAGGAATTTATGCCATCATTGGATGAAGGCTCGTTCTTGTTGATGCCCACTACCATGCCACACTCAGGCGTTGCTGAGAATGTTGAAGTGATTCAGTTGTTGGATAAACAACTCAATTCCATCCCAGAAGTGGAGAGCGTAGTGGGTAAATGGGGGCGTGTAAGTTCTGCATTAGACCCTGCACCAACCTCCATGTTCGAGAATATCATCAATTACAAGTCGGAGTACATGCTCAATGAAAAAGGACATCGGATGCGATTTAAGGTGAATGATGATGATGCCTTTGAATTAAAGGATGGCAGTACCTATAATCCGAAAAACGATGCCTTTCGATTAATCGAAAAGGATAAGCTTATCGAAGCTAAAAATGGAGAGTATTTCCGTCAATGGCGTAAAGAGATTAATTCGCCTGATGATATTTGGAACGAAATTATAAATAAGGCTAAAATACCCGGATTGACTTCTGCCCCTAAACTTCAACCGATTGCCACTCGATTGGTTATGTTGCAAACAGGAATGAGAGCGCCTATGGGGATTAAAGTTTTTGGCCCCGATTTAGAAACCATCGAAAAGGTGGGGTATCAAATTGAATCATATCTAAAACATGTAGAAGGTGTTTCTGTACAATCAGTTTTTGCTGATAGAGTTGTCGGAAAGCCTTATATCGAATTGGAAATAAACAGGGATGACATTTCTCGATATGGGTTAAGTATTCTAAAATTACAGAATGTTTTAAGCGGAGTTATTGGAGGAATGAAATTGACCTCTACCGTTGAAGGTAGAGAACGTTTTCCTGTACGTATGCGCTATGCAAGGGAGTTTAGGGATAATCCAGACGAATTGAAAAACATTCTGATTCCAACTCCGTCAGGTGTTCAAGTGCCTTTGGACGAATTAGTAAGCATCAACTATGTTCGTGGCCCTCAATTAATAAAGAGTGAAAACACCTTTTTGGTGGGCTATGTAATTTTCGACAAATTACCTGAATATGCAGAGGTTGACGTAGTCGAAAATGCAATTGCATATTTGGATGACCAGATTGAAAAGGGTGAGTTTGAGTTACCATTAGGAGTTAGCTACGTGTTTACCGGAAATTACGAGAATCAAATCCGAGCAACGAAACGACTTTTAGTGGTTGTTCCCATTTCATTAATGATTATTTTCCTTATCCTTTATTTTCAATTTAAATCTGTTACATCTACAGCTTTAATATTCTCAGGCATTATTGTCGCTTTATCGGGTGGGTTTATCATGCTTTGGCTTTATGGTCAACCGTGGTTTTTGGATGCTAACATAGGAGGCATTGAATTACGGAATCTATTTCAGGTCAACACTATTAATTTGAGTGTAGCTGTGTGGGTAGGTTTTATTGCGCTATTTGGCGTTGCCACCGATGATGGGGTGTTGATAAGCACTTATATCCAACAACTAATGGAAAAGGATAAGCCTAGTACTGTGTCGGAAGTAAGAGCTTTAATTCTCGAAGCTGGTTCAAAAAGGGTGCGCCCTGCAATAATGACCACAGCTACTACAATTATTGCACTACTCCCTGTTCTAACATCTACAGGAAAAGGTTCAGACATAATGATACCAATGGCAATTCCCTTATTTGGGGGTATGACCATTGAGGTATTAACGATGTTTATGGTTCCAGTCCTATACAGTATGTGGCAAGAGCGAAAAATTAAAAACAGTTCACAAACCACTCAAGAAGGAGATTATGAAAACATATAAGATATATATAACATTATTATTCATTTTCTTTTTGAGCTTATCTATTCAGGCTCAAAGTGAAATTGATAGCTATTTGATAACTGGAGCTAAAAACAATCCGGGATTAAAAGCCAAGTTTAATGAATATTTAGCAGCGTTAGAGAAAGTCCCACAAGTTGGAGCTTTGCCCGACCCTACGATGGCTTTTGGATACTTTATTCAGCCTGTTGAAACCCGTGTTGGTGCGCAACAAGCCAAAATAAGTGTAGCGCAAATGTTCCCTTGGTTCGGAACACTTAATGCCAAAGAGGATGTTGCAACCGAAATGGCAAAAGCTAAATTTCAATTATTTGAGGAAGCTAAATCAAAACTCTTTTATGATATTAAATCAACTTGGTATAACCTTTATTTTACAAGTAGAGCAATTGCTATTGCAAGAGATAACATTGAAATCTTGCATACATTTCAAAAATTGGCTCTTGTAAAAATAGAATCAGGTAAAGCTTCGGCAGTTGATGAATTAAGGGTTGAGATGGAAATACTGGATATTGAAAATCAATTGTTACAACTAATTGATAAACTTCAAATTCAGAAAGTTGCTTTTAACAATTTTATAAATGTCGGAGCATCAGATGATATATATATCCCAGATGTACTTGAATCAGTTGATTTAACATTCGACCGAGCAGCCATTCTTGATAGTATTAAACTAAATAATCATCAGGTGCTAAACCTCGAATTTCAAGAAGCTTCTTACGAATATCAGCAAGTAGTCGCAAAAAAAATGGGGAAACCAAATTTCTCTGTTGGAATCGACTACACTTTTATTGGAGAATCATCGAATACAATGCTTGCGCCGGGTGAATCAGGAAGAGATGCTATTATGTTTCCGGTGGTAGGAATAAGCATCCCTCTTTATCGAAAGAAATATACCTCAATGGTCAAGGAGGCTGTATTTATGCAGGAAGCAACTCTAAATGAAAAGGTTGATAAGATAAACGTTCTTGAAAGCATTTATGAAAAAGCAAATGCCGATTATCAAGATGCTAAACGTCAAATTAATTTGCATAATAAGCAATTAGGGCTTGCGAAAAAATCACTACGAATATTAGAATCAGAATACGCCACTGATGGTAAAAATTTTGAGGAAATATTACGCATGGAACGAAAGGTTTTAATGCACAGTCTTGAACTTGAAAAAGCGAGAGCTGACTTGAATGCTTCAATTGCATTTATACATTATTTGATGGGTAAATAACATTTAATACAGAAAACGATGAAAACAAAAATAGATATAGATAAAAAAAGCGTTAGAAATTATTCTATCGTTCTGATTATAGGACTTGTACTTGGTTGGGTATTTTTTCATAGTTCCGAAAAAACAACAGAAGCTTCACACAATCATGTTGAACAGGCGGAAGCAGCTACAATTTGGACATGTTCAATGCATCCTCAAATTAAGCAGGACAAACCCGGACAGTGTCCTATTTGCGCAATGGATTTAATCCCTTTGGAGACAAATACGAACAACGAGGTTGGGATTGACCCAAATGAAATCCAAATGAGTGAATCTGCAATGAAACTAGCCCAGATTCAAACATTAATTGTAAAAAAGGAATATTCAAATAAGGAAGTCTATTTATTGGGTAAAGTTAAACCTGACGAACGAAATATTTCCGAGCTAACAGCTAGATTTGGTGGGCGAATTGAAAAATTATACACCAACTTTACAGGACAGAATGTTGTAAAAGGGGAAAAATTGGCAACCATTTATTCTCCTGAATTGGTAACAGCTCAAAAAGAACTCCTTGAATCTATAGAATACAAAGAATCTAATCCTTCATTTTACCGAGCTTCAAGAAATAAACTTAAGCTTTGGGATTTAACGGATGCTCAAATTGATGGTATCGAAACAAAAGGAGAGCCACAAAACTACTTTGATGTTCTTTCTCCAATCTCTGGTACCGTTACTATGCGACATGTCTCTGTAGGTGATTATATTAAAGAAGGTAATGCTTTGTTTCAAGTAATTAACCTTAAAAAGGTATGGTTAATGTTTGATGCTTATGAAAGCGATTTACCGTGGTTGCATGAAGGGAATAAAGTGGAATTTACAGTGCAATCCATACCGGGTGAAACTTTTACAGGAAAAGTAACCTTCATTGACCCATTCCTCGATGCAAAAACAAGAGTAGCTAATGTGCGTGTTGAAGTGGATAATCCAAAACTTGAATTAAAGCCCGAAATGTTTGCCAATGGCATAATCAAACCTAAAATATCAGGTGGAAAGAAAGATTTAATGATACCCAAAACATCTGTTTTGTGGACAGGCAAACGAGCTGTTGTATATGTTAAAGTACCTGAGCGAGAACACAATTCCTTTCTATATCGCGAAATCACACTTGGACCAGAGGCAGGTGATTTTTATATCGTTAAGGAAGGACTTTCTGAAGGCGAAGAAATTGCCGTAAACGGAGTATTTAAAATTGATGCAGCCTCTCAACTAGAAGGTAAACCAAGCATGATGAACCCATCAGGTGGAGCAGGTTCAACGCCTCATGACATGAGTAAAATGGGTAAGAATGCAGAAAAACAAATAGACCATTCAAAAATGGATATGTCACAAAAAGCAGAACCAACAAGTGCTGAAACAAAAGCAAATCTTGAACACGCCATGTTTAAAGTTTCGGGTAATTGCGACTTGTGCAAAGCAACAATCGAAAAAGCAGTAAAAGGTCTTGAAGGTATTAATGTTGCCGATTGGAATGTTGAAACAAAACAAATGCATGTTTCTTTCAATAATGACAAAGTAAGCCTTGACAAAATACATAAGACTATTGCAGCAGCCGGATATGATACCGAAATGGTAAAAGGAAATGATAACGCTTATAAAAATCTACCTGAATGTTGTCAATATACGAGAGAGTAATTAGAGGTCAATAGATTTTAATTGAACTAATAAAAAATAAAAATCATGACAAAAAATATAAAAAAACAAGGATTTATAACTGATATGCACTGTGCATCATGTGCAAATAAAGTTGAAAAAGCCTTGTCTTCAAGCGATGCGATTACGAATGCAAAGGTTGATATATCAAAAAAGATTGTGACAATTCAGTTTAACCCAAGCCATATCACAGAACGTGAATTAAAAGCTTTGGTCAAAGATGTTGGTTATACCCTTCAATTCGATACAGATGAGAAATATGAACCTGTTCATAAACAAGATAGTAATTCTCACAAGCATCATAACCATGAACATACACAAGGCAAATATATCTGCCCAATGCATTGTGAAGGAGATAAGACGTATGATAAACCCGGTGATTGCCCAGAATGTGGAATGCACCTAAAAAAAGAGGAAAGTGTTGGTTCATCAAAGCAAGTATATACTTGCCCCATGCACCCCGAAGTTAAACAAGATAAATCGGGTAGCTGTCCAAAATGTGGAATGGATTTAGTGCCAGAGAAAGTTGAAGAAAGCAGTGATGAAGAAAAAGCTTATAAAAAAATGGCTAAGAAATTCTGGATTGCACTTGTTTTAAGTTTTCCGGTTTTTGTAATCGCTATGTCAGATGTTATTCCTTTTATCAATCTTGACAGTATAGCACCAAAATCTGTTTGGAACTGGATTCAATTTGCATTGGCAACACCAGTAATATTCTATTCAAGTGGAAGTTTCTTCAAACGAGGATGGAGTTCCATACGCCGATGGTCACCCAACATGTGGACTTTAATATCATTTGGCGTAGGTTCTGCTTATTTATTTAGTGTGGTTGGATTATTGCTACCCGGTATCTTTCCATCTCAATTCAAAGATGCTACAGGAAATGTTCATCTGTATTTTGAGGCAGCAGCTGTCATTCTAACTTTAGTTTTGCTTGGTCAGGTTATGGAATTAAAAGCACACAGCAAAACTAATTCAGCAATTAAAGCTTTGTTAGGTCTAGTGCCACCCGTTGCAAGGGTAATCAGAGATGGCGAAGAAATTGAAATTCCTTTGGAAGAGGTTAAAGTTGGCGACCTTTTAAAAGTAAAACCCGGTGAAAAGATTCCGGTCGATGGTATCATTTATAAAGGTGAGGCGGTTATTGACGAGAGCATGATAACAGGTGAGCCTATTCCTGTGGAAAAAGCAAAAGATGAAAAAGTAACAGGTGGAACAATAAATGGGAAAACAGCCTTTGAACTGAAAGCTAAGAAAGTAGGAAGAGATACCCTTCTGGCACAAATCATAGAAATGGTGAATACAGCCAGTCGCTCTCGTGCTCCAATTCAGAAACTTGCTGATACTGTAGCTAAATATTTTGTACAGATAGTAATTTCTATTTCAATAATAACTTTCACCGTTTGGGCAATATGGGGGCCAGAACCTGCTTACGTTTATGCTTTTGTAAATGCCGTGGCAGTGCTTATTATTGCTTGTCCTTGTGCGCTTGGACTCGCTACTCCCATGTCCATAATGGTAGGTTCAGGTCGGATGGCTAATGCAGGAGTATTGGTGAAAGATGCACGTGCTATTGAGGAAATGAATAAAGTGGATACGCTTATTATTGACAAAACAGGCACTATCACAGAATGAAAACCAAGCCTTAAAGCGTATAAATCTTTTGGGAAACTCAGCGACAAGGAAGTACTACAACTAGCTGCCTCGATTGATGCTAATAGTGAACATCCTTTAGCAGATGCTATTGTGGCTGGAGCGAAAACCAATAAACTTGAACTCATTCAGCTTGATAAATTTGAATCGGTAACTGGAAAAGGAGTAAAAGCTATTTATAAGGATGAAAAAATAGGTTTAGGAAACCACCGAATACTGGAAGATTTTGAAGTAAGCCTTGACGATAAAAACAAGAAAATCGTTGAAGAATGGCAGTTGGCAGGGCAAACGGTGATGTACCTTGTACTTAAAAATACGGTTGAAGGTATTGTTAGTGTAGCTGACAAAATTAAGGAATCCTCAGCCAGTGCTATCAAAGACCTGCAAAATATGGGTATAAAAGTTCACATGCTCACAGGCGATAATCAGTTCACGGCAAAATCTGTAGCATCAGAGCTAAATCTCGATGGTTTTCAGGCAGAATGTATGCCAGAAGAGAAATACAAATTTGTAAAGGATTTACAGGATAAAGGTCATGTTGTGGCTATGGCTGGTGATGGCATTAACGATGCTCCGGCTCTTGAACAAGCTAATGTTGGAATTGCAATGGGAACAGGAACAGATATTGCGATGCAGAGTGCAGAGATAACTCTGGTTAAGGGAGATTTGAACGGAATAGTTAGAGCAAGGGAATTAAGTCATAAGGTAATGCGCAACATAAAACAGAATTTGTTTTTTGCTTTTTTCTATAATGCAATTGGAGTGCCTGTTGCAGCAGGAGTGCTATTTCCTTTTTTCGGAATATTACTTAGTCCAATGATTGCAGCAGCAGCCATGAGTTTTAGTTCCGTCTCGGTAATCTCAAACGCCCTGCGCTTACGAAGAACATAATTTACAGTATAAACTATTAAAATTTAAGTCATGAAAACTTTAATAATAATATTCGGATTAATGTTGTTAGTATCAACTGGGTTTTCTCAACTTGTAAAAGAAGAAGTTGTTGAAGGCAGGTTTAAAACTTTTCAAATTGATAATGGTGAAGCTAAATATTTACGGTACGATAAAAAAGCTGAGATAATAAGCATTTACAATCTTGACCATACAATATGGAAATCTGTAAAACTTCCTTTGCCTAAAGGACATCTTCTTGATGAAATAAAACTGGTTTCAACAAAAACATTTAATAATGATGAAGCTGTTGAAATATTGTATTCATGTGTAGTATATGACAGTGAATACTTTAATACCGAAACAGTAATGGATGAAGATAACTACATCACATTCACTTTAAATATCATAAATGAAAATGGTGAAGTTTTATTAAAAGAAGACCACAGTAATGATTATGAAATCATTGAATCAAATGGAAAGAAAAAACTTCTAGTTTACAAGCATCTTAGTAAGGGATTTAAAACAAAATCTCAAACGGTAGTTTATTCAATTCCTCAATAGTTATTTGCAAATCTTTAAAATCGAATATAATGAAAAAAACAAAATTGTTTTTAGGCATAGCAATAGTTGCATTTGCCTTTAGTGCGTGTGACAAGAATGGTTCAGATTCTGGTAAGGACTATATTTCAGAAATAGTAGGAACTTATAGTGGAGAATTTGCAAACCAGTCAGGATTGAAATCTGGTAATATTGGTACAGCTGATGTTGTTCGTGTAAATAATCAATTGCAAATTCATTGTTATGGTGATTTAATGGACACCACTTTTATGATGGACGCATTTGAAAACGGTGATTCTATAATGGTTTGCGACACAGGCGAAGCTTTTGAAATGCAATATGGTCACATGGGAAATGGAGGAAATCACATGATGGATATGCACAGTAATCAGTCTGAATGGCAACATCATATGACGAATGACCACAATAGCGAAGATATGCATTACGGCGGATTTAATATGACGAATCATACTTTTGAGTACATGTTTCGAATGATGGAAGGTGATTCTGCCTATTACATAGTATTTAATGGAAGTAAAAATTAATAATTAAAATCAAAAAAGATGAAAGCGATTTATTTAACAATGGTAATAGCTCTATTGAGCTTAACAACAGTTTTTGGACAAGCTAAAACAGAAAAGTTCAAAGTTTATGGCAATTGCGGAATGTGTGAAAGTCGTATTGAAAAAGCAGCAAAGTCAGTTGATGGAGTTTCAACAGCAGATTGGAATAAGGAAACTAAAATGATTGTAGTATCACATGACAGTACAAAAACTGATGTGCATAAAGTGCAAATGGCTATTGCAAAAGCAGGACATGATACTGAAATGCACAAAGCCAAAGATGAAACTTATAATGCACTTCCGGGATGTTGTCAATATGATAGAGCACCTGCAAAGAAAGAAGACCATAGCGGTCATATGCATTAAACGAACGTAATTTTATAATGCAAAAACTCCCGACTACATAAAGTAATCGGGAGTTTTTTTAGTGCCCAGAACAAGACTCGAACTTGCACGCCCTTGCGAGCATTGGCTCCTCAAGTTAGTGTGTTAATCAGTCAATAAATTAGTCATTTAAGCTATCTGCATCTCCTTTCTTGTTCAGCAAATCAAGCACTTTCCTATTCAAATCATCAACCAATTCATTGTCATAATCAAAATAGGTATCGGTTACGGTTGAAGTGCCATGTCCAAGAGCCTGTGCAATAAGGGGTTTACCTGCACCAATTGGCTTCTTGGCTGCTGAACCTGCCCATGAATGTCGAGCGTGATACATAATTAATTCCGGAACACCCACCTTTTTACCGATTGGTTTTAAAGCTCGATTGATAGCCTGTTGCAATGTTTCCGAACCTTTATAACGTTCTTGATATATTAGAAATTTTTCTCGCCCTTTCCTTCGTTCAAATATTTCCTTTGCTTCTTCAGGTTCAACTTTGATAGAATAAGGTTTGGATGTTTTATTCCGGTTATATTCGATTCTTCCTTCAATAATTGAGGATATATCATAGATGTCGGAGTTATTCATTCCAATTAAGTAAAATGATAGCATGAAGAAATCTTGTGCTAAAGCTTCAAGTTCGTTTTCCGGTTCAACATCACGAATAGCTCGTATGGTAGCAATAGGCAATCTCAGGTTACGAGCCTGTATCTTTTCTATCTTAAATTTTCTAAATGGATAGCTATTCTATTCTGAGGAACTAATTCATCAACATCAATAGCTTGATTAAAAACAATTTTAATCACGGACAAGGTTAAGCTTGTGGTGGATTGTGCAACTTCTGCCTGTCTCCATCTCTTAAATCGGCTTAACCATGCAGTTGTAATTTCATCAAAATAAAGTTTATTCCCATCACCAACGTATCGTTTTACAGCCTTTAAAGCTGCGGTATAGGTGTGTTGAGTGTAGGAATGAAATGTAATCACTAAAGTATTGCAGGAAATCAACCCTTTCACCATGTTCTGCATCTTGCTTAATTGCAGCACCTTTCTTATGGTCACTCTCAATACTACCATAGTTCTTGATGAAATCCGAAATGTCGGAAACCTTCATGCTGTCAAGCTTCCTTGAGTTCTTCAAAAATTCAATACGGTTCCAAGCTTTACTTAATTCATCGTTGAGATAGTTATTAATTAAACGAAGGTTGTCATGTTGGGGACATCCCTTTTTTACTCTATCCTTGGCATCTTTATCCCAAAAATCAGAATAGACTGATTTATTCAATGATATTTCTGTGTTTTTACCTTTGTGTGAAAGACCAAGAACAATGGTATTTGTTTTATCCGCATTCTTACCTCTTCGTAACATTAATTTTGCAGTCGCTATTTTAATTCAATTTAAGTTTAACAATCATTTCTATTTTCTAATGATTGAGTTAAAACTTGTCCTTGGTTTAATCACGAAAGTAATATTACAGGGCAAAATTCAACGCATTTTTATACTTCAAAAAGGACTTTTTTTTACCCCAAATGGGTATTTTGGCAAAATTGGCGTAATAAGAATTATTACGAAGCAAAAGTCTAATATTCAGCTAATTGATTAATTTTAAATAAGTGATATATTTAGAAAAAAATTAGCGTTACTTATTATCACAGCTATTATTTTATATATCGTTATGAGGTGTAATTCATTTATTATAAATCTTTTCCTTAAAATATTTTATAGATATTCCTGCAAAATCAAGAAAAAACTCTGCATCCTCTTTGGATATATTCTGTTGCTCAGTTCCTCCATGTCTTACAAAATCTTTATTGCTTACAAAACCATACATTTGGCTAATTAATCTTTGAATATCAGTATCTATTTCCGCTGATTTTATTGACTTACCCAATGTTTCCCCAGGTTTATTTAGGATGATTTGTAATGCACTTTCAATTGAATTTGTGGCTTCTTTTATACAATTCTCAAAATCGGGTTCGTTTGCTAATAAAAAGTTTTTAGCCTTTAGCCATTGCATTCTTATTGGCAACAATTTATCCACCAGAATATCATTTGTTTTTTTCCATTGTTTAGGTTCAGGTAATAATCTTATCTTTCTTTCTAAATCAATTAAAATATCGCTATACATTTCATTAACATTAGCTCTACGCTCTGCATATGTTGGGAATTTTAACTTACAATATCCCCATATTTCCTCAAGTGTTCTATATTGGTTTGGATTTGAATAACCTAACTTCTCAATTAGAATTAAAGTATCAATGTAAAGTTTTTTATATTCATCGGTTTGACCGTCTTGTCTGCCATTTGTAACATAAGCAACAATCAATCCTTGTAGTCTTTCAATATTAGAAATTGTCTCTTTAATCATAATTTCCTTATTATTGCATTGTAAGTTCGAATTTCTAAATTAGGTTTTGTTAATCTATTCCACGCAGATTTGAAATTTTGCTTTATTTCATCTGATTCAAATTCATTTTCATTACCAATTACCAAAATACCTGAAGGTTCTCTAAAATCCTTAAGCTTAAATGCATCTCTTAAATGTGATTGGTATTTTCGACAGTAATCAATATACTCAGTCAATTGCGAAATACCTTTATTTCCCTCAATTGTGAAATAAACTTCATTTTGTGCGTTTACTTTTAAAAGTTTTTCATTAGCTCCTTTCAATTCGATTACCCACCATTGAAATCCATCTGAGCTTTTTCCCCCAACAATAAAATCAGGTATTAAACCTCTTTCGTTTCCAATTCTTGTT
This sequence comes from Saccharicrinis fermentans DSM 9555 = JCM 21142, assembly GCF_000517085.1. Lineage (NCBI taxonomy): Bacteria > Pseudomonadati > Bacteroidota > Bacteroidia > Marinilabiliales > Marinilabiliaceae > Saccharicrinis > Saccharicrinis fermentans. Next base: position 1,271,753 of record NZ_KI912107.1, read on the forward strand.
TTTATTTGTTGTTTTGGAATTACCCAAATTCCATGGTGTCCTGATGTGTCAAGCAATGTTTCAAATATCTCAGGGTTTTTACTTAAAAACTTATCAATTAGTTTTTCATCAGATTTTTCTTCAATCAATTTTACAAAACTCTCTTTTGCTCCATCCTTTAAGAAATCTCGATGAGTAAAAAACTCCTTCAACGGATAATCCTCAGGATGTTTAATTTCATCCTTTGGTTTGGGAACTTTAGTTTTTTCAAAAGGTAGTTTCATTCGCGTTTTGCTTTATGCCCCATAACTTATAAGGATTTTATCCTTTGTTCGACCAAGATAAGTAAAAAGTTGAACATTGATAAATATCCAAAATTATGATTGCTAATATTTATTAGTCATGAAGGATAAAATTACGTTGAACGAAGGCGGCCTAACCTATGCACATTTCATCTAGTTCTTTTTCTTTGTAAACGCTCTGATCCTAATATTTCTCTGTTATTTATACAACATTCTTTCATCAGCATGTTAATTTCGTTTGGTTTAAGGCATAACAATCCCGTTACACCCACATGAACGGTTGTTTTATTTGCATCCATGAAACAAAGAACGTTTTATCTGCTTAATGTCATTCTAGTTGGTGCAATATCCTTGTGCGAACCATTATGCCTTTATTGCATTTGGGGCATATGCAAGGATCCTTTCCTATTAATGCTCTTAACACTTCATATGAGGTAAGGCCTTCGAGGTTTGACAACCACATATTTTCACCCACTAGTGCAATTACCTGTTCTCGTTTACCATGTATATGTACCGTTGCAAGTATGCCAACATATCTGATTTTAAAGAATCCGCTAGGTAAGACGTGATGTATAAAACGCCTCACAAATTCAAGTTGATTTAAGGTCATTTGTTTTTGCTTGCTATTTTGTCTGTAATCTTTATAGGTAAAGCTCACTTGCTTGTCCGATAAAGATGTTAGCCTATTATTAGATATAGCTACCCGATGGGTGTATCTGCCCAAGTATTGTAATACACTGTTGATACCCCCAAACGCCTTTTTACAGTATACATTCCATCGTTTACTGTACAGTTCTGATTTCAACATTTGAGCTCCTTCAAACTCCTTAGGTAACCTCAGTTTTTCCTTGATCAGTAGTTTTTCGAGTTGCTTAACTAGTATACCTCTAAACATGCCAGACAATGCCTTTACGGGCACAAAGAACTTCTTGGGCGAAGCAACCCATTCCATACCATCCGTAGACAGGCCGCCAGCGGGAACCAGCATATGAATATGGGGATGATACATTAATGTTTGCCCCCAGGTATGCAGTACACATAGTGCTCCAACATCAGCACCTAAAAATGAAGGATTGCGTCCTGCATTTTGTAAAGCTTGGGAGGCAGAACGAAACAGTAAGTCATAACATGCTTGTTGGTTGATGTAAAACAATGGATGTAGCTCCCTTGGTATGGTAAATACAATATGAAAGTAGCGTCCGGGCATTAATCGACTAGTGAGCTTATTGACCCATTGCTGCTGCTTTAAATACTGACACTTGGGGCAATGTCTATTGCGACAAGAGTTATAGGACTGTTGACTGTAACTACAGCTGCTGTTATTACAATACGCAATATGACCGCCTGCTTCTGATGTACGGCACCTTGTTATAGCTTCAATAGCTTTTTGTTGTTCTTTGTTCAACCTTAACTTGGTAGCAATATCATCTTGACAGCTCCTCACAACATCGGCCACTTCTATTTTCTGTTTACTATTTTCGGTGTGACTCATGGCTGTGCCTGTTTTATTGGAATTAACAAATTGGGAACTTCGCCAAGGTAAGGGTGAGCCAAATGAAGATAACCTGAGGTTGTTTTTAGTGAACTGTGTCCCATCAGTAACTGCAACCGTTTCAAATTGATACCTCTTTCAAGCATATGAGTAGCAAAACAATGTCGTAACACATGAGGCGATACGCCTTTATTTATACCTACTGATAAGGCAGCACGTGATACTATCTTACGAAAACTTGTTGCGGAATATTTCTTCCCTTTTTTAAAGCCCTCAAAAAGATACTTCGAAGGACGATACTGTTTAAAATAAATTCTGAGTTGTTCTAATATATCCTCTGGAAGTGGTACTTCTCGGCTTTTATTACCCTTGCCCTTTATGCGTACAACCAAACGTGCCGAATCTATTTGCTCAGGCAACAAACTTAGAGCTTCTTCGCACCGCATGCCCGTTGCATAAGTCAACATCATTAATGTACGATGTTTGACATTATATGAACTTGTCACCAAACGATAGGCATCTGACTGAGACAAAACCGTGGGTAGTTTCTTCGCTACTCTTGGACGCTTTATCTTAATGCCATCCCACTTGTTCCCAAGTATATCCACCCAAAATATTTTCCAGGCACTAATCATTTGGTTGATGGTACTGTTCGAAAGCTTTTTTTCTTGAAGAAGATAATAGCAGAAATCTTTTACTTCCTGATGACTAAGTGTTGACGGAGACCTCCTGTAATACTTTGCCAAAATCGAGAGCATAGATACATAAGTATCTACAGTTCTCTCACTGTAACCGCGTAAGCGCATTTCTTGAATGACCTGCGCGCGTAATGTTTTTTTTCATCTTATAAAGTATTAATGAATAATACTTTAAGTTACCACTTTTCTAATTAGCGACGAAGGAGCTTTCGTTCAACGTAAGCATAAATGCATTACGTTTATGACTGTTATATATTACTCTTTTATTGTGATAACTATTTGATTTAACGCTAAATATATGTTTTTATATATTCTGTTATTTGCGTTTGTTACTAGAATGTAGTTTTATGAAAGTATATCTATGGAGAATGTATTGCACTCATTAAATTAGTTTTAGGTTTAATAATGGAAGTCTAAATTTAAAAAATTTTTAATTAAACGGTATTTATTTAGGGGACTTATTTTCGTTTTCCTTTTTTAGTCTGGCTTCATATTGCTAACGTGTAATCATACTTTGACTGCGATTTAGGCTTGGTTGATCCTCATCTTTCTATCTTAAAAAAATACAAGTATGCTATTAGGTTACCGAATATTCTGATGAATATGATTAGGGTCATGCGGAGTTTCTAAAACCTGAATTTTCAAGTTGAAATAGCCGGTTTATTATATCGTTTACTAATTAAATACAAAATAAATCATGTGCTTGATGCAAGCATCGTGTTATGAATAGAAAAAATTAAAACTCCAGGATGGAAAATGAAACGAACCATGATAAAATATTTTGCTTCGCTGATCTTTGATTCTTACACAGAGGAATGATTAATACTGGTGAGTTCCATGTGGCCATTGAAAAATAACTTTAAACGTATGTAAATACTAATTGGTTAATGTGGTGGAGTGAGATTTGCTCATTAGAAGTAATGATAATGCTTTGGTAGGGTCGCTTTTATGTGTTTAAAATTTACTGTTTGTAATCATTTATTTTGTTTTGTTTTAATGTGCTAAGTGAATGTTTTTTTGTATTTTTATGATTGTCAAAGGACAACAAATCAATACATAATAAGTCAAATGGTGAGTGTAAATTAAGTGTAACTTCGGTTAGGGTTGTTGTGTATAATATTGGTTTATTGTAGTTTATGAGTAAAGATAATCGTCTCTCCACCCCGACGAAACAAATGTTAGTTTGTATCAAAAGCCTGTAAATTTCATGATTTACAGGCTTTTTTGTTTTTTGTTATTTCAATATAAACGGAAATAATTCAAAAGACTTGGTGAATAGATAGGGAGTAAAATTTATCGTTATATTTGTTCACCAAAGAATTTTATCTAAAAACTAGATAAAGAGGTAAGGAATAGTTTTATACTCTTTTAAATCTGAAAATACTGGTGAACAGGTAGGGAGTAAGTTGCTTATTATGAAAACTGTTCACTGGGAATTATGTAAGTTGCATATATAGTGTTATTTACATGGATGTTATTCCTGGAGTGAGTCATGAATTTGATTGATATTGATTGGTTTTAGTATTGTCCTTTGATGCCAAACAAAGGATTTGTAATTATTAACCTCAATTAAAAATAATCATTATGACTAGTAATCAAACATTTGCAATATCATTTGTTGCAAGGGCAGACAGAAAGGGAAACGAAAAGAATACATTAAACATTTATGCAAGGATTACGGTAGGCGGAAAACGAGCTGAGATTTCTGTTGTTAAATCTGTCGCTAAAGAATCCTGGAATTCTTCAAAGGAGAGGTTGAATAGTAAATATAAAGACTTTCGTCAAGGTAATGCTTACATTGATCAGGTTCGATCGAAATTAACGAGTATTTATAGAGAATTATCGCTTAAGGGGGCATTTATATCTCCTTTGGTAATTAAGAATTGCTTTATTGGTATTACAGATACAGGAAAAACACTTATAGAGCTATTGGACTATCATAATGAATCTCAAAAAAATACATTGATGCCAGGGACTCTTAAAAATTATTTTACTACTCAAAAATATGTGCATAAATATCTAAAGGAATGTAAGAAAATTGATGATATACGCTTGGGTGAGATTAATTATAAATTTATTACTGAGTTTGAGGCTTATTTGAGGGGGTATGAACCTATAGATCATCATAAGGCTTTATCTAATAATGGGGTGATGAAGCATTTGGAAAGGTTGCGGAAAGTGACTAGTATGGCTGTGCGTTTAGGTTGGCTGGAAAAGGATCCTTTTGAAAAGTATAAGTTATCTTTCGTGAAGGTTGATCGCGAATTTTTAACGGATAGGGAGTTAGAGGTGTTGAGGGAGAAAAGCTTTCAGATTAAAAGACTGCAGTTTGTTAAAGATTTATTTGTTTTTTCGTGTTATACTGGTTTGACTTATATTGATGTGCACAATTTAAAGCGTGATAATTTGATTTTAGGTATTGATGGTGAGTATTGGATTCAGACCATTAGACAAAAGACTCATATGGTTGTTAATATTCCGATTTTGCCAGTTGCGTGGGAAATTATTAATAAGTATAAGGATGATCCAAGAGCTGTTAATAATGGAACTATTTTTCCAAAATTATCGAATCAGAGGTTGAATAGTTATTTGAAAGAAGTTGCTGATTTATGTGGAATAACTAAGACCTTAACGTTTCATATGGCACGACATACGTTTGCTACAACTGTTACCTTGAGTAATGGAGTACCTATTGAAACAGTTAGTAAGGTGTTAGGCCATAGTAATTTATCCACAACCATGATTTATGCAAGAGTGTTGAAAGATAAGATTAGTGCTGATATGAAAGATTTGAAGCAAGTGTTGCAAAATAAAGAGGATAATGCTGGGTTGAAACGGCATGTTAAAAGATAATTTTTGATTAGTATTGTTGGTATTTAGTCGTTGAATTATTATGTTTATGGTTGGGATTCTCTACAAATCAACCTTTTTACATTCAAATCGACTAAAAAAAATGCCGTATTTATTGGAGCAATTTGAAAGGGTTGTTGAGTATATCGGCAACCCTAAAAACTGTGGTGTTAAATTTCAATTTGAGAACGAAAAGCAATTCGTTTATAGCATAAGTTTATTTGATTTAAAGCAAGGTTTGTTGCTTTTGGCTGCATCTAAAGCTTTGCCGGGTATTGTGTGTCAGCAGGTACGATTGTATCAGAGTAGTTCGATAAGAATGCTAAAACATTTGCATGATAGACCTGATTGCTGTTGTTTCTCAGCAAGGTGTTGGGGTGATATTTTTTATGGGGTTGTGAATACACTTATTAGTTTCATCAACTTTTTACATATACAATTTCCGGAGTATTTTGATAAAGAGTTGATTGCTCCGGCGCTCTACTATGATTACTATAGGGTTCGTTTTAAAGATAAAGTAGAGAAAATATTGAAATTAAAGGTTGATGCTGAAAAGCTTGAATCTATAAAGAAGGTTGTTGATTATTTTAAGGAGTTGGGGTATACAAATTGTTCGTTTAGAAGAATCTGGTATATAGATAAACTACTTACTAAGATTAATACAAAGATTTGTAATGAGCATGTAATGGGTGATAAATTTGAAGAATTGGTTAAGCTGATTATTTCGTATAATTTTAATTCAACAGAGGTTTATCATCAAATCATTGAATGGATCAAGCGCGATTTAGCCATGGGGACCAATGTAAATGCTGTACTTGAAAAGTTACAATGTTATAAAAAACAAGTATCGCAGATTATGGTGATAAAAGGAGATGGTTTTTCGCGTAAATCAAAAAAATTAAAAATATCGATTATTAATTGGATCAATAAGGAAATGAATTCATTTAATTATCATGTTCATATATTTGATGAGGTTAAGAAGGTAAAGGAACCGGAGCAACTGTATATTAGGCCTCAAAAAATACAGACTAATTTATCTGTTGCGGAGATAGCATGCGTGCTTAGGCAGTTCATTGAAGTGGGTATTATATATGCAGATAACAAAAAAGAAATCTTTAGATTGGTTTCTGAAATTTTTGCATCAAAGCATAATCATCAAATATCATATAAGAGCTTAAATAATAACTTTTTTAATATTGAACTTTCTACATATAAATCTACAAAACAACTGTTTCTTAAACTTTTTAGATCCATCGAAGAATGATATGATTTAGATATACATTTTATGGTTTAAGTATCTTAAAAGTTTGCGGTTAAAAAAAATATATCCTTGTAACTTATTGGTAATCTTTGGGGTTGTTGGGGGTTGTACAACCCCCAACAACTGTTTTCGTATTGCTTTTGTATTTTTCTTTGTGTCATATCAATATTAATCAATAAATATGGCAACAGAAATTATTACAACAGACGATTTGCGGGAGTTCAAAATTGAACTTCTGGAAGAGCTTGAGAAACTTCTCAAACAGAACTCAGGGAGTCAGCATAAGAAATGGTTGAAATCCTATGAGGTGAAGGAACTTTTAAATGTGTCTTCTGGTACACTTCAACATCTGCGAGTGAGTGGTATGCTGCCCTATACAAAAGTTGGAGGTACAATCTATTACGATTACAATGATATTCAGAATATGATTACTCAAAACAAATGTGGGTAATGCTTTTTCAAACAATTGGTTATGAACTTCATCCAACATTTGCTGGATGCGTTTGCGAAAATGGACAGGGAAAAGCTTCTGAAAGCATACCACGTTAGCCTTTATATTTCTCTGTTTAGGATATGGAACCGTAACCGTTTCGATAATCCTATTTGGGTAAATCGGGATGAGTTAAAAACTATGTCAAAGATTGGGTCTAATAATACTTACTATAAGGCTCTTAGAACACTGGAGGATTGTGGTTTTATTAAGTATACACCGTCTTTTGATCCGCAGGTAGCTAGTAAAGTTTACCTGTACACTTTTGATATAGGTACCTGTACACCACCTATATCAAAAGTGAACCCTTTATATAAACATATAAAATATATATACTCTATATATAGTAATGAAGAAAATCAAAAAGAGATGAAAGAAACTAATATGAATGATAAGTCGAAAAAAGCGTTTCAGAAACCACCAATTGAGCATATTCAAATCTATTTTGAACAAAAAGGTTATTCGGAAATAGAAGCTCAACGTTTTTTCAATTACTACGAAAGCAATGGCTGGATGGTAGGGGGTAGATCGAAAATGAAAGATTGGAAAGCAGCTGCTCGTAATTGGATGTTAAATATTCAACGTTACCAAGTAAATTCATTTGAGAAGCAAGGAACCAATGCACAGGACAAAATGGCATCGAAGGAACAAAGGAATTTTTCCTCGCGAAATTATAATGAACCTCTTTGAATTTCTTTAACATGAAAATCTAAAATAAGAGTGATGTTTTACAATATCCAGAATAACTATATCGTCTATAACTATCAAAAGAGCCTTGATTTTATGGTAAAGAAGGGCAGGGAGATATACGGTGAGTGTTTTAGCTTACAGAGTGCGGATATGCCTATTATTCGAAAATTGTTTGTTTACATGATTAGGGATGAGGAACTAATGGTTGAGGAAGGTTTAGATTCGCGAAAAGGCATAATGCTTTGTGGACCTATTGGGGTAGGAAAAACTTCTTTGATGCATTTATTGAGGCTGATTTTGCCAGAAAGCAAAAGCTATATGATGAAATCATGTAGGGATATCAGTTTTGAATTTCATAGGGATGGTTATGATGTAATTGACAGATATAGTAAAAAAAGCCTCAGGTTTAATCATGGAATAATGAAAAAACAGACCATCTGTTTTGATGATTTGGGTGCTGAGCAAAACTTAAAACATTTTGGCAATGAATGCAATGTATTGTCTGAAATATTATTATCCAGATATGATTTGTTTATTTCTGATAGCCTTATCACTCATATAACAACAAATCTAAATGCTACTGAGATAGAAAAACAATATGGAGTTAGGGTAAGAAGTCGTTTAAGAGAAATGATGAATGTGGTTTCTTTTTCGGATGAGGCACCAGATAAGCGTAGATAAAATATATTTGTTATGAAGAATAATTTATTAAAATCAGCTTTATTACAAAAAGGACTTCCTCTATTGGCAAATGTACTTACTGGAGGAACAGCTAAGCCGGCTTTTGAATTGGTGAAATCAATATTAAGCTTAAAGGTTAATGATGACGATGGTTTTTTAGAGCAGTTAACTCAAAAGCCGGACCTCATCGATAAGTTACGTGAATTTGAAATTAATCAAGAGATAGAACTTCAAAAACTAGCTTTACAATCAACTCGTTTAGAGATTGAAGAATCAAAAGCGTATTTACTAGATAAACAGAGTGCACGTTTAAGAGAGACGCAGTTGGCACAAGCGACTGGACAACGTGATTGGTTAATGTTGTCGTTGGCGATTGTAGTCGTAATAGGATTTTTTAGTCTGATTTCAATTATGATATTAGGCGATAATGCTCAAAAAGTAACCAATAATGGTCCCGTAAATCAATTGTTTGGCGCTTTGGTTGCGGGGTTTAGTATGGTACTATCGTACTTTTTTGGGTCAAGTAAAAGTTCGGCAGATAAAACTAAAACGATTGCTAATCAAAGGATATAAGTTTATTATGGATTTAACAGTTTTACGTTATAGTTCAGGGGTAGAGAGTACTCTGGGGTTGTTGTATATTGATCAAAAATTTGCTTGTTATACTCTTGAAGATGAACATCGTGAGAAGAAAGTGTATGGAGAAACCAGGATACCTGCAGGGAGGTATAAGGTTATACTCAGAACGGTAGGCTCTCACCATAAGCGTTACAAGCAAAAGTTTCAGGAGTTTCATAAAGGTATGCTGCACATTACAAATGTACCTAATTTTACAAATATTTTAATCCATATAGGAAATACAGATGATGATACAGCAGGTTGTTTGTTGGTGGGAGAATCGAGTTATTCAAATGTAAATCAGCCAGGGAGAATTAATAGTAGTACAATTGCTTACAAAAGGATTTATCCTATCATTGTTAACGCAATAGGAAAAGGCGATGAGGTTTGGATAAATTATTTGGATGAGGTAAAGTTTGAATGAATACAAACAGGATTAAAATGAATGAGGTTTGAGAATGTGTTTCTGACAAATAGGGAAAGAGATTATTAATCATACAGATACTCTTGAATTGTTTCAATTGAAATGCCGGAATATTCGGCAAATTCTTTAGTTGTGATGAACTGTTGTTTCTCTTTTCCTAATTCCTTTTTTATTTTTGTTAAAAGTCGTTGGGCGGATTTTTCACTTTTGCCAGTTATCCTTTGTATATCTTTAGGATAAATGCAAATCCGTTTTAGTTTAATGTCCATGGTGCTTTATCGATGCTTTATCTATACTGTATTCATACCTTTGAATGGCATAATCGATACTCTAAGATAATAAAAAAAATAGGGTCAAAACGGCCAAAATGGGACAAATTGGACACTGTTATTTGCAATTTAGGACATAATGCTATTACATTAAAGGTGTTGTTTAAATTAGTTGATTATGGCAAGGCAAAAGAGTATTTTGAAACTAGAAGGAAGTATTGGGGATGTTTCTTTTTACAAAAGTGGAGGGGAATATTTGGCCCGAACTAAAGGGGGCGTAGATGGAGATCGAATTAAAACAGATCCAGCATTTGCGCGTACCCGGGAAAATGGAGCTGAGTTTGGGGTTGCCGGTAAGGCAAGTAAATTGTTGCGCACTGCATTTAAAGCACCTATTGCTGCGATTGCAGATAACAGAGTTGCTAGCAGGTTAACTACCCAAATGTTGAAAGTGGTGCAGTCTGATACTGTGCATTCGAGAGGAGAGAGGACTGTTCAGGATGGTGATTTAGGTCTTATTCGGGGGTTTGAGTTTAATGTGAATACAGGATTAGAAGATGTTGTAAAAGCAGCTTATTCTGTAACATTTGATAGAGTTTCTGGTGAAGCTAGTGTTGCTATTGATTTTAGTAATCCACGTTTAGAGTTAAATCAGGTTGATGGTGCAGACCAGGCACAAATACTTATTGGGTTGGCAGCAGTTGATTTTGAGAATAGCGAATATGAGGTGGATGTGGTAGAAGCAGAAGCTATTGCTATTGATTCAACAGAAGCTGTTGTTGTTGAGCAAACGGCTGCCATTTCGGCGAATAGTACCCGTCCTGTGTTTGTGATTGTTGGTATTATGTATTATCAATCAGTTAATGAAGAGTTATACCTTATCAATAGTCAGGATAGCAGAGCGCTGGCATTAGTAGCGGTGGATCAGCCAGAATAAAAAGGTTATATGTGTTAATTTTGTAAAGTATCGTGTTTAAAATAGGATCAAATGGATAGTAAAGTTGGTTTTATAGGAGGGAGTTTGGTTGCTATTTTAAAAAGTATTACTTTGCATAATATTGTTGAAACAGTAGTATACACTGTTATAGGAACAGTAGTAAGTTACTTTGTTTCTTTGTTGTTAAGATGGATGTTTGGTAAGTCGAGGTTTGGTAGCTAGGATAGATGGTTAGGTTTGGTATAAAGGTCTTTACATTGTTGTAAAGACCTTTTTTTGATATACAATAAATTTTTATTATTGCTGAATATAAGCCATTTTGTTTTTTTTATGTGGCCTGGTTACTTTGAATAGCCAAGTCATACAAAGTGGTTTTGTATAATTGGATTTTATATAGTAATTGGAAATAATGGTGATGTTGCCCCCCTCCAACGGGCATATTTTACCCATGTCTTACTTTTTTATGTGGTAACTCAGAAGTAGGCAAAACTTGATAGTTCATGAAAATGTTCGATCCGGTTACTTTTTACCGGACGCTAGTGATACTGAATATAATTATGCTAGAAAGATTAGGTATTGACATTTGTTTTTTAATTACAGACATTAGCATCTATAAATGTTATTTATGTGCTTAAATTTTACGTTATGAAAAGCCTATTAATTCTCTTTGTAGTTTTATTCCATTCTTTTTTAGCATCAGCGAATATTATAGCTTCAACTGATAGTGTTTTTCAAGGTGTTGTATATAAAGTAGATACGGTTTCTGCGCAATTAATTAATAAAATTGAGAAGCTACAGAATAAAGTTGACGAATTGTTAAAGAATGACAGCATCACTTCCTTGAAAAGTGATACGTTAGGTAATTTCTTTATCAAGAATTATGATTTAATTATAAAAGACAGAAGTAAAGATGATCCAGAATGTAAAGATGAGTTAAAAACCATAGAAATATATATAAGAGACGGTGCAATATTTGAGATTAATGCTATTACAACAAAAGGAGAATCATATATGACGAATTATATATTCCTATTGTCTTCATGGCACAAATATAGAAGATTAAGATTATTCAAACGCAACCCCTCAAACATAGATTTGTATATAAATATTATGGATAATCTACAATGGATACCCGAAATAGGTAAAAGATATTTCTCAGGAGGGACATCAAAGATAATATTGTCACAAGGAAATGATAAGCAAGGGATATTGTACAATTCAGATCTAAACTCTATGATAGAATTGAATCTATATACTGATTTTATGGGGCTAATTGATAAAGCGGATAATGGTATAATTCAGACAGAAGCAAAGACATCAATTGATATATTCAATTTTAAGGCAATCAATTTGCCTATTTTCTTTTTGAAAAATATAGATGTTTTATTTAGATATTCAAAGTTTGATGAAAGCATCAAAAATTATTCAGTAGAAAATCTCTCAGATCCAACAAGTATTGATAAATTAAAAATAGATCAGCAATCTTATGTAAGTTTTGGAATAAGCTTAGACCTTATTTCCCTATATCTAAGCACTGGTAAGATAAATTTAATTACTGGGCTTGATTACAGTTACACAAATATATTACATGGAGAAGATGAAGCTGACCCCATTAATATGATATCATATAAATTCGGTTTTGACGGAGAGGTATTAAAATTCGAAAATTTTGGAGCAGACTTGTCTCTACAACTAAATTATAAACAGATGCGACATAACTCTTTTGATGAAGATGTTACGGATCACTACGATGGCTTCCTAGATTTTAAAACAAGATTGTATTATAAAGAAAATAAAACAGGTAATAAGTATTTCATTAGGTTTAACAATGTAAAAGAATTATCTAATAGTAAGTTCTATAACTTGTTGCAATTTGGATATTCCATCTCTTTAGCACCCTCGAAACCGAAATAGTAAGTAAGGTCTCTTGAAGGTTATATTGAGACTGTAAACTCAACTCTGTCCATAATTTAAAAATTATATTTTTGAAGATTATGGAAAAAAAAGAATTGAACCCCGAGTATATCGCTATGCGTGATATGGCACTCGAACAGTTAAAGAGCGGTAAATCCCTGACGGGTAAGGGTGGAGTATTTGCACCCATTATAAAGGAGTTTTTGGAGAGCGCTTTGGAGGCCGAGATGGACGAGCATTTGACCTCCGAGCGTCGCTCCCAGGGCAATAAGCGCAACGGCAAGGGTAACAAAACGGTTAGATCCGAAGGCGGTAGTGTGGACATTGAACCGCCCTATGACCGCCACGGGGATTTTGAGCCCGAAATAGTAAAGAAGCGGCAGACCGTTTTGGCAGACAGCCTTGCCCCCAAGATTATTAGCCTTTACGGCAAGGGTATGAGCCTACGTGACATCGGATCATATATCCGGGACATGTACGACGTTGAGGTTTCCCCACCGTTTTGAGCAACATTACCGACAGGGTGATCCCACAGGTCAAGGAGTGGCAGAACCGACCCCTAGACGATGTTTACCCCCATTGTTTGGATGGATGCTATGCAACTACAAGGTAAGGGACGGGGGAAGGGTAGTATCGCCCGGCCGTATACAAAATTTTGGCTATCAACAAAAGCGGGCAGGAAGGAACTCATAGGGATGTACATTTCCGAAAGCGAGGGCGCTAACTTCTGGCTGTCGGTATTGACAGACCTAAAGAGCCGCGGAGTAAAGGATATCCTGATTGCCTGTACGGATAATCTGACGGGTTTTTCACAGGCGATATTAAGCATATTCCCCGATACAGAAATTCAAAAGTGCGTGATACACCAAATTCGGAATTCGCTCAAATACGTGGTCTCCAAAGACCAGAAAGAATTTATGAAGGACTTGAAAAAAGTGTACCAGGCCCCAACCAAGCCCCAACCAAGTCACAAGCCGAGAGCGAGCTGATTAACCTAGAAGTAACGTGGGGCAAAAAGTACCCCGTGGTGCTGCGCTCGTGGAACGACAACTGGGAGGAGCTGTCCGCTTACTTTAAATATGACGCCCCCATTAGGAAGCTGATTTATACCACAAACGCCGTTGAAGGCTTCCACAGGCAGGTTCGCAAGGTAACCAAGACCAAGGGTGCGTTTTCCAGCGACATGGCTTTGATGAAATTCATTTATCTGGCCACCGAAAACATATCGAAAAAGTGGACTCAACCCATACAGAACTGGGCATTGACAGCCCAGCAGCTTTGTATCATGTTTGAGGGGAGGTTTGTTATCAATCTGTGAGCACACACCAAATTATAAAAGCGAAGGTAGGTCCGCTTATGAGTTCTGCCAAGGGTATATAAACGGCTTCGTACCTCAGCCGCCCTTGGCAAAAATCATAAGCTCCCCGATGAAGCTTTTAGAAATTGGTTAAAAGAAAAATAATGAGTTAATTTGAAATCGTAAAAAAACAACAGGACAGAGTTCAGCTAACATTCCCGTTATAACCATATGAGAATTATAGTACTTATTGGGAATGCCTGATGAGACCTTTATTTATAGTAATATGAAACGAGCCATTCCCATGATAAAAGTCATTAAACATTTCTTCATCACTTTTGGCATTAACGAAACTCTTCTTACTATCATCTCCTTCATGATATTTCTTGACATCCAAACCTGTACTTAGAAATCCCAATACTTTAGCATAGATAGTTTCCTTATCGTAAATTGCTTTCTCATAATAGCTGCAAGCTGAAGTATTTGTTCGTGTGTTGAAGCTTGCAAATGTGTCAAATGCGCGTTGGCAATCATGATATACTATTTCGTTTATTTTATGCACGGTCTCTTTTTTTTGTATGGCACACAAACGGATGGCAATATGTGGAGGCCGAGATTTCGAAGCTCCAACCTGTTAAACCGTTGTGAATTTGAGAAAATGTACAAAAGTTTAAATTAGCGACATCATCCGGTTTACGTATATTACGTGATAGCGTTTCGTGCTTTATCTTCTCGGTCAGTTCATGCGTTGGCAAGGCGAGCTCTTTGACTGGTTTTGGTTGTGTGTCAGCTTGTGTGACTAGACAATGTACTTGACTTTTAGGGGTGGCATTAAACTGTTTCATATTTTACATTAATTTCTTCTAATTTCTTTATATCATCCTGATTAAAGTCTGGAATACTAATAAACAGTCTATCTTTTGCCCTACTACAACCAACATAATAAATCCGACAATCATCCTCTGCATCGTCAATGTGATTCAGACCATTAAGTATATAGTTCCTAAATTCATTTGTAGTTTCGAAATGAACAAGAGTGTTTTTGAATTCAGTTCCTTTTGCACTATGAATTGTTCTTACTTTATCGTCGGATTTAGTGTCTACCTTTACGTAAGGAAGAATTTCATTTAGGTTATGATTTTCATAAAATGTTTTAGCATTTCCTCGGTTTAAATTGCTTCCAATTTTGAAACCATATTCATCTAATACATAAGTTCTTAATTCTAAATAAAATTCTGCAATCGTTTTATTTCTATTTGCATCAATTTGTAATGAATCGATTATTCTAATCGCAAGCCTTTTTAGGCTTAATTTTAAAACGGATGTACCACTTACTCTACGTAAAGACTTATAAATTTCATTTAAAGCATTTTTTAAATCACCTTTTTTATGAAATTTAAAGCTCATTAATAAAGAGTGTACGAACCTTACTCTTTGCGGATTTGTATCATTCGAATACAAGTCTTTTAAGAGGTTTGTATTAGCTGTACCAATTTGGTTGTTTATTTCAGAGACGGTCGTGTTTTTTCTCGTAAGAATATAAAGTGGTGAATCAGGAAAATTTCTTTCATACCAAACTTTTGCATTCTGAATTGTCCCAACCAATACATTAATAGAAACTCCATCAGGTTGTCCCTGACCGTATTCTTGATTGATGTCGGATCTAAGTTGATTAAGAAAGTCAATTATACGTTTTGTAGAGCGATGATTGTGATTTAATTTATATTCCGAAATTTTATCTCTTTTAAAATCAATAAAATCAGCTCGTTTTGCACCTGTAAACTTATATATTGATTGTGCAATATCCCCTACGACTCCTACTATTGTGTTTTGTTCTGTAATTTTATCAATAAGCCATGTTTGTATTTCTGTTGTATCCTGAAACTCGTCAATAAAAATATATGGAAACTTTGCTCTAACAAATTCTGCAACCCTTGGTGAACGAGTCAGAATTAGATAAGAAAAATATAATACGTCTTCATGGTAAAGAATTCCTTTTTTCCAACATACTCTTTTGTATTCCAATAACTTAGTAGATGGCATTCTAATTTTACTAGCCGTAGAAATTGTCCATTGGTTTCTAAATTTCAATTGCGGAATACCTGTGTCATTAAAAAACCAATCAGCATCTGATAAACATTTCGCTAGTTCAGGGTAGTTTTCTTTAGAAGTCAGGTACCAATATTTGGTTCTACCTTCACTTATCTTTTTAACCCACGAATCAATGATATCTCTACGCGGAATATGCTCGTCATGTCCATCCAAACTTGCTGAATCAAATAATATCTCACCATCGTCCTTTTTTTCAATCAAATAGGAAAATGGTTTGACAATGTTGCGATATAAAAAGCTATGAATTGTAGATATATCAAAACGACTTTTATCACACTTTAATCGATTCAGTATTTCTTCTGCAGCGACATTCGTATATGTAATACAAGCTATCTTGCCTGTTCTGTTTAATCTGTCAGATTCACATAAAACCCGCTCCAAGTGTGAAATTAGCCACCTTGTCTTACCTGCACCAGGGCCTGCAAAGACTTTGAAGTGTGTCTCAATATCGCTTAAGGTTGATATATGTGGTAAGGAATTAATATCAGGCATCTTTCTTTATAATTTCGGTTAATGCGTTTTCAATATAAGAAGGGACTTTAAAATCAAGCCTTTTATCATCTTCTTTGATTTTGTAATTGTCTCTTAATTTTTGTTCAAGATAAAACGCATGTTGTCCTTTAGCATTAGATACAACTTTGTAGTAAATGGCAGCAATTAATGCCTTTTTCTTTTCTGTTTCATCACCCCATGTACATTCCGAAATGCTTTTTAGGATTCTATTTTCGTCTAAATTATCTATTTTTAGTTTTGTTTTATATTCTTCTATTATGGCATTCAGATCATCTTCATATCTTGAGATTATTGCAGTATAATTATCAGGAGTATGTGCGCTGTTTTGACTAGGAAAAGCATCTGTAATCAACTGTGGAGACTTAGGATTTTCCTTACATAATTCATACTCTAAAGTTTTGCCAGTCCCTTCTGGTGGATGGAAAACAAAAATATTTGCATACTTGTCCTCGAATTTTTCTTTTAACTCTGTAACATGAGTAGAAAGCGATTTGCTGTTTTCTGAATCATCTAATTCAAAAGGAAAAGCAGAAACCCATTTGTTACTTTTTTTTATTGTCGGGTCTGCATCGGTTATACATACTACCTTTTTATTTATTGCATAAGGACTGTCTGTCTCATCATATGCGTATAGTTTAAGGAAATGTTTGAATGTCCTACTATCTACGCTAATAATACCAACATGTTTATCTACTAGAGAGTCTTCAATTTCTAAGTATTGCGCAAAACTTGGAATCAATAATTGTTCCGCTAATCCTTCTATAAATACTAGTCTTTCAGCAAAAAGCATATTAGACTTTGTAGCATCTAAAAACCTCTGAACATATATTTTTGAATCCTTATCTTCTTTCGATTCAGAAAATACTTTGCCAGGATAGCCAACAGCAGAATTCCCAATTATATCATCATATAAACAAATAATGCTTTCAAGATTTATCGCAGAAGTAATATGGGTGGAATGTGAGGTTATAAAGATTTGTCGAGCTTGGTTATTTGTATTTAGGAACTTGAGGAATTTAGATTGCATTGAAGGATGTAAATGTGCCTCGGGCTCTTCAATTGCTAAAACAGGAAAAACTTTAGCATTATCCCCCATATAACTGGAAGACTCCATTTGCATTTTTGCTAGAATAAGTGCTATAAAAAGTAAGTTATTATATCCTAAACCATTGTTTTTTATTGGTATTTTAAATCCACTTTTTTCAACTATTAATCTTAACGCAAATAGTAGTTCTTGTTCTGTGATTTCTGCATCAAAATTCGGTTTCCCTCCTTTATCAGCTCCTGTTTCATTTGAGTATTGAAGTATTTTATCTCTATCTATGCGACCAATTAATATTTTAAGTAATTCTTTTGATTTTGTATTAAATTCTTGCTCTCGTTGTTTCAGTAATTCGATGTTCTCGGCTGAAAGATTCTCAAAACCTTGCCCATTTGTTAGATCATAATCAAGAAAATAATTCAGAACATCTCTTAGTAATGTATTATTGCCGAAGAACATTTGTCTTTCAGCATCTCTAATTGCGTCCAGAAATTGAAAATCAAACCTTTCAAGGTTTTCAGAATCAGCTTTTTCTTGTTTTGAGGGATTACCGCCATATATTCGAGGAACATATTTTTGAAGAAATTTCTTACTTATTAGTTTTAAACATTTCTCTTGGTCAAAACCATTTCCATTTTTGCACTCTTCAATTTGTTTCTTATATTCTTCATGGTTTTTTGTTGGCAACTCAAAAATATATGTTAATTGAGCTGTGTATTCAGGTGATTCATTAATCAACCAATCATAAACAACATTTTTATCATCTGCCTTATCATTATGTTCTTTGATAAAAATGGATATTTCTATTGAGGGTGGTTTAGCATAATCAAGATTAGTTTTACAAAAATCATCTATTGAAGGCTTTTCTTTTAAATCTCTATCTAATACTAGTTGAAGAGCTTTAATTAGATTAGTTTTACCTGCATTATTATGTCCAATAATTACATTTAATCCATGATTGAATTCAATGTTTAAATTTTTGAAGTTTCTATAATTATTGATTTTTATTCCTGATATATACATATACTCAATTTATTGGTGATATACGTATCCGCCCGAGCAAATACTTATTCCTGAAGCAAACTTTTATCAATAAATTGCGGCAAAAGTTCTTTGAAATTTTCGGCGGGTGTAATGTGGATGTTTTCCATGACGTACTTTAGCCATTTTTGCGGATCAATGTCAAGTTTCTTGCAAGTTCCAAAGAAGCTGTAGAACATTGCGATATTTCTGGCAGCATCATGTGATCCGGCAAACAAATAGTTCTTACGTCCCAGAGCCAGAGGGCGAATAGAGTTCTCAACCAGATTGCTGTCTATCTCCAGCATTCCGTTGGTAAGATAGTT
Source organism: Saccharicrinis fermentans DSM 9555 = JCM 21142 (assembly GCF_000517085.1). Taxonomy (NCBI): domain Bacteria; kingdom Pseudomonadati; phylum Bacteroidota; class Bacteroidia; order Marinilabiliales; family Marinilabiliaceae; genus Saccharicrinis; species Saccharicrinis fermentans. Next base: position 1,290,668 of record NZ_KI912107.1, read on the forward strand.
CTGCAGGCTTGTCCAGCGATTTTTGCAATATTCAAAAGCTTTGCCCAGAGGACTTCTTGGTATTACAGATCCTTTGTGCTTGTTAATGTATGCTCCAATTTCGTTAATTACAGGCAGAGCTTTTTCCAGCCGCAGAGCATGCCGTTGCTCATGGGATAGATTTTGTTCCCGTGCAATAGCCTCAATGGCATAGAGAAGCTGAATGAGGCTTAGCACATGCGAGGCCCGTTCCTGATCGTTCTTCAGTGCGGCATCAAAATACCGTCTGGCATGTGCCCAGCATGATAAATGAGTCAGTCCTGCTTTTTTTGCCAAAAAGGTATAGCCACTATAACCGTCGGTTTGAACAAATCCACGGAACGAACTCAAGTCGTCGATGGGGCCATTGGCCGATCGGCTCTTGTAGTACTCAAACAGCACGCTTTTTGACAATGGGGCATACCGAACCCACATGTACCCCTGATGACACGTTCCTTTTTTGTTGCGATCCTGCACTTTTATTGGTGATTCATCGATCATCTGATAAATTTCCCTAAAAACATGTAATCGATGTACCACGTATAAAGGTCGCAATAAATTGGCTCCAAGTTTTATCCATGATTCCAGCGTGGACTCCGGAATGGTAACTCCCATTTGGATGAGCATCTGGCGGGTGCGGTAAATCGGTAAGTGGTAGAGGTATTTATTGGTAAAGATCATTCCTAGCAGATTGGCACTGGCGATGCATTTATGAAGAGGTCTGTTTAAAGGAGCAATTACTTGCTTTTGATCGGCTTTCTCGTCCTCTTTGGTAATAAATTTGTAACGGATGTAATGGTTCTTAAACAACTTGGCAGGTGTATAATCCAGCTCCTCAGTGACTTCCTTACCAATACATATCATGCCTGTAGTGTCTTGCTCCGGCTCTAAAATAATTTCGTTAACAGGCAAGTGATCAGGCAGTTGCATACGGCCAGGATGTTCTTTTCTGACTTTCCTGCGTTCATACTCAACACGGATCTTTTCCTGCTCTTCTTTAACAGCTTTGGAAACAGCAGCAACCTCCTCTTCGAAAGACAATGTAAGTTGATCGGGATGAACCTGAGGAATGAAGCGTTCTCGTTTGGAACCGAATATTAAACGACGCATCTGATCATTCTGAAAAGCAAGATGTTCTACATCCTGCGTAAGCTTTTGTATAGAAGAGTCTTTTTCTGAAATAACAGCTTCTTTCTCCAAAAGATCCGCTTTCAGAGCCGCTATCTTGGCCTCCAGTTGAGCAGTATTTTGGCTATGTGAAATGTGCTGTTTTTTCATACACAAATATAATATTAAATATTTGACTGACAAATATTTAAACCTATATTTTGTAGTTATTTAACAACAAAAATCAGCTGATTTTAAATCGCTTTTTTCGTTTCAAATTTTTAAAGGAAAGACCTTCCAAAATCATCATCAACTCTTCCCGGGTAATGAGTCGTGATGGTGTTGTTTTATCCTGGTCTTCTAAAAAATATCTACCTCGCTCCAGACGTTTGTAAAACAAGGCAAAACCATCTCCGTCCCAAAATAACAGCTTTATATGTGTTCCGGTGCGATTTATAAAAATGAAAACGGAACCACTGACAGGATCCTGCTTCAATATATTGCGCACGATTCCGGCCAGTCCATCAAAGCCATTACGCATATCAACAGGCTTGCAGCACACATAATACTGCAAGTTTGCACTCAGCCCAATCATGAGCTAGTAAATTTTCAGGCTCATGCCGTTCGGAAAAGTAAGGCTCATTTGCGGCAATCGCTCATCCTGTAGCGATGAAACTGCCGTTGTTGCCGAAGATTCTGTTGAGATGAAAGAATCAACCTGTGCATTCTGAAGACCGAATGAGTTAAGGTCAATAAATTTCAGGCTGGTGTCGCTTTCTGTTTTTTGAGTCTTTTCAAGGGCCTTATATTTACTTACCCAGTATTGCATTTTCGAGCATGTTACACCAATTTGTTTGGCGTAACTTCCAATAGTTTGGCCGCTTTCCTGCTGAAGGGCCACATGCTCAAGCATGCTTCGGTTTAAGGACTTTCTGCATTTCATGATTTTTTGAGGCAAAAATAACAGTCATTGAAATGGCAGGAAACATGGGTTTGGTGGGGTGGATACTGATATACAAAAAAAATCTTTTGCAAGCAGTAGTATCTGCTTGTGTGTTAGGGCTTGCAAATGTGCTATTTGTACGTTTGGCTTTCAAGGGTTTATACTATGTTATTTCGGTTTTTTTGCATGAACTCTAAGGTGTATATTAGTAATTGTTTTTATTTATATTATATGCCGTTATTTAGTTGTTTTTACTCCAATAATGGGATATAAAGACAATGTTATAATATATTCAATGTTATCAGATTTAGCAAATAAATTTACTATTTGAAATTATTTTGGTTATGAAACTACAGGTATGTTGTCAAAGGTATAGGGTTGTTATTAATATTTTTGTCCGGCTCATATTTTTTATGTGGAACTAGTCGGGCAAGATTGCCGCAAGTGCGCTTAGAGAAGATTCTCGTCAGGGGCGGTTCAGGGGCTATTGCTATGGGCAACGCTACTTTCTACTGGTTGGTAGTTTCGTAATTAAATAGGAGATATTCATTAACTGTTTTGCCAACTTTATATCTCTTCAATTCAATATTTAATAATGGTTTTAATGTTGATTTCTGTTCGTATAAGGTATAATTAGTTTGAAGTATGGGGTGTTGGATTGTGAGCTGGATTTTGGCCGTTTTTCTTGTCGTTTGGGATTCAATTTGTTTTATTTTTTTCTTTGAACCAATTTTCTAAAAGCTCATATGGAAAAGCATTCAGAACCTGTCAAGGGCGACTGAGGTACGAAGGCGTTTATATACCCTTGATAGGTTCTGAATGCGACCTATCTTTGCTTTTAAAATTTGGTGAAAATTTTTCATGATTTGCCACTTTGGTGAAGTTTTATAATTATTATTAGATGTTTGTTGCCTGGGTGTGTTAGTTTGTTAGTGATAAGGCGTTTTCCTCATCGTGATAAGTTTAGATCAGCGTTTTTCTAGTTTGAGTGTTGTGTGGATGGAGTGTTTTTTTTCAATGGATGGTGGATGAGGAATGTATCAATTGTTGGGAGAGAGTAGTTTCGAGTTTTACTATTGGAGTGGGGAAGAGTCTGGAGTGAAAAGGCTGGCCAGTGGTTGCAATGAATGAACCTTGTGGATATTACCTCAATTTTTGTTTAGCGTTTTTTCACAGGGGGAATGGGTTGCGAACACTGGCCAATCTTGCGAGCCGACTGCGAGTGGAGCGAGGGTGGTACAAAGAGGAGCTTGAGGAAGGATAGCGATTTGTAGCATATGTTGGGAGCGAAGCGGACAACACAAAACCGCCTACCTGCCGGAGGCTATTAAATATTTATGGTTGCAGCCCGAAGCGACTTGCAGGCGAGCCTAACATGGGTAGCGGTTGATTTTTTAACTTATTGCTGGAGTTTACGGAAGGAATGGGTTAAAAAAGCAAAAGGAGCTACCGTGAGGAGGAGGGAGGAGGGCAAAAAACATGACAAGCTGCGAAGCACCTTTGGCTTTACCGTTCTTTTTTTAGCGATTGAAGGGTTAAGTGAAAAAAGTACGGTGAAGGCTTGGCGTGTTTTTTGCTGACGACTGACGACGAACACCGATTTACCTGTGTTTTAAATTACTATCTATTAAGATTTTTATGCCAGAGGACCTGCTGTCCGTTAAAGTTTTTAGGGTGTAAATTATCGTTGGATTTATTTTAAGCCTATTTCGATGTATATGGGGAAGTGATCGCTATAAGTTGATCGCCAGTCATAAAAGCCTTTATTTGTTGTGTCTGAAGGAAGATATATGGATGCTTTGTTGTTGATGAATGGAAATATCAATGGAGAAGATTAATTTATGAGTTAGAATTGATTTGATTTTTAGGCAGAATGAAAAAAGATAGGTCAGAGCGTATGGTTTTACTTTTGTTATTATTATTTTTAAAAATATTTTATTTATTGATTAATGGCTACAAATAAAAATGCTACTATCCGATATCAAATTTTAAATCGCTGTTTCCGCAATCCTGGGCGCAAATATTACATTGAGGATTTAATAGACGCATGCACTGATGCTTTATTAGATGTAGATCCTTACTCAACAGGAGTTAAACGCCGCCAAATATTTGATGATATCAAGTTCATGAAAGACTCTAAGGGATTTGATGCACCGATAGAAGCATTACCAGAGGGGAGAAAGCGCTATTATCGTTATTCAGATTGTAACTTTTCGATTAATAATCAACCGCTGAATGAACAGGAGGCGCAGCAGCTAAAGGAATCGCTGATGACTTTATCAAGATTTAAAGGTTTGCCCCAATTTGATTGGGTTGAGGAAATAAAAGTGCGTTTGGAACAAAGTTTTAGTTTAAAAACGGAAGATAATATATTAAGTTTTGATGAGAATCAATATTTAACAGGACGAGAATATATTGAGGATTTATACAATGCCATAATAAATAAGCAAGTTATAAAAGTTGTTTATAAACCGTTTTCTGTTGAAGAAGAGATTGTATTTGAGTTACATCCATATTATCTTAAGCAATATAATAACAGGTGGTTTTTGTTTGGGAAGAACGAGTTATTTGATTGTATCACCAATGTAGCATTGGATAGAATACATAAAATAGAAAACTCAAGGCTCGCTTATAGAGAAAATACGGATATAGATTTTGATGCGTTTTTTGATGATGTTATCGGTGTATCTATTACTCCAGAGACAAGTATACAGAAGATTTTACTAAAAGTGAATCGTAAACAATGGAAATATATTGAAACCAAGCCATTGCATGGTTCGCAGAAAGTAAAAGAGGTTACGGATGAAAGTGCCATAATTCAAATTGATGTGATACCAAATTATGAGTTAGAAGCCTTATTGCTATCGTTTGGAGAAAGTGTAGAAGTGTTATCCCCGCAAGATTTCAGAAATAAGATAAGGGAAAGAGTATTAAGCTTAAATAATATTTATAGTTAGTGTGCAGGAACTTTGCACACCTAGATAATTACTTTGTATTAAAGTTCGCAGCTCAATATAAAAGAATGGAATAGCATAATTTTATAGAAGGTTAGATTTAACTTGTTATATGGCCAGAGAAAAAGATATATTTAGTAGAGACTAAGGCGAAAGAGTGATTCACAAGAGATTGCAAAGTAACGATCAATTAATAAGCTTGCTTAAGCATTAATTATGAACCCATCATAAAATATTAATCAAGTGATGAAGAGTAATACGAATTAAATAATAATTTTGTGTCAGTAAAACTTTAATTTATATTAAAGAGTAACTGATGAAAGAATTGTTGAAAGCAAAGGGGATCAAGCAAAAGTGGCTAGCTCAAAAGATAGGGGTTAGCGAGGTGACTGTAAGTAATTGGGTTAAGGAAAAAAGTTTTCCCAGCAATAAGCACCTGGAGAAATTAAGCCAATTACTAGATGTACCCATTAAAGAGTTGAAGCATTAGACCATGGAGGATGTAATAAAATACGATTTTTCATTTACAGCCTCATCTTTGCGGCGAAATGACATGGTGATGGTGGCGAAGAATTTAATTGGTAGAGAGAAACTGAATTTGGAGCAGGAATTAGGAAGAGGGAAAGGCGCTACCGGAAAGAGGATTTTACGAGAATGCAATAAAAGAATAGCAAAACTCACCCATGAACAGATTGATTTGCTGATTGATGGAGATCTGATAACTCAAAACCACATGGCCTTTTTGGCGATATGTAAACTGCACTCTTTTATTAGAGACTTTGTGGTGGATGTGGTTAGAGAGAAACTTTTGGTATATGATTATGGGTTGACTGAAGGAGAGTATATTTCCTTTTATCGTAGAAAAGCAGAGTTGCATAGTGAAATGGAAAGCTTAAAAGAATCAACACAGAGGAAGATTAAGCAGGTTACTTTTAAAATACTTGAGCAAGCAGGGCTTATTGATGGAGTGAAGACAAAAGTCATTCAAGCCCAGATACTCGACCATAAAGTATGCAGAACCATTGTAAGTGATGATAAAGAATGGCTTAAAGTGTTTTTATTAACCGATCAGGATATAAACAGTTGGACAGAATACTAATGAAAGATATATCAGAAAAATTCGACCATTTATATAAAGTTATTTCATCTAAAAGTTTTTTAAACAAAGAAGCATTAGGTGGTGAAATTCCTTTTTTTATTTCGGCATATGATGCAAAAAAAGAGTTGCTAGTGGATGAATCAATAAAGTTATTGATAAATAAGCTAGATACATCAGGTGTGCCGGTATTGGAACTGAATTTGTATGAATTAGTATGTGAAATACTGGAAAACAAAGGAGGTGTTGAACGAATGTTTAAGGTTGAGAAATTAAAATCGAAAGAAAAATTTTTAAGAGCACTACAATCTTCTTTAAATATTCATCAAGTACTTATGCCCTTAATTCAACGTAAAATAGAACAGGCAAATGCTCATGTTTACTTTTTAACAGGTATTGGCAAAGTGTTTCCTTTTATACGTTCGCATAATGTTTTAAATAATCTGCAAAATATAGCCAAAGAAGCCCCGACGGTTGCTTTTTTCCCTGGAGACTACAATGGGCATACCTTAAATTTGTTTGGGTTATTGAAGGATGATAATTACTACCGAGCATTTAATATTGAAAAAATAGAAGCCTAGCCATGAATATAAAGTCATTTTTTGAGAAGGATATCAATAGAAATATTGAAACAGTTATTAAAGCTGATGATAGAGCGCATATCTCTGACGAAGTAGCAGAATATGTTATTACCCATGAAATAGCGAAGAAAATAAGAGATTTTTTTCAGTCGTATAATGATTATGCTGGAGCCAATGGTGTATGGATATCTGGTTTTTTTGGTAGTGGTAAGTCGCACTTATTAAAGATTTTATCCTATGTTTTAGAGAATAAGTCTTTTAATGGCTACAAGAGTGGCGAATTATTTGCTGAGAAGATTGAAGATGATGAGATGTTAAAAGGAGATGTGATGGCGGCCACTCGTATTCCCTCAGAATCTATTCTTTTTAACATAGACCAGCAGGCACAGATTACTGCCAAGTCGGATGAGAATGCAATACTATCGGTATTTTATAAAGTGTTTTTTGATCACTTGGGATATTATGGTTTTCAGACCCATGTAGCAGAATTTGAGATGTGGGTAGATAAACAAGGGCATTTTGAGACTTTTAAAAGTAAGTTTGCTGAAAAACATAAAAGCCCTTGGGAGGAAGCTCGCTTAGACTATTTTGATCCTTTGGTGACAGATGCCATTGCGGAAGTATTAGGCGAACTAAATAATACGGATGCATCGAAATATGAAAATATATTAGAAGGACTGGAAGACAGGCAAAAACAATCGATAGAAGACTTTTGCTTGCGCGTGCATGATTATATTAAAACAAAACCTAAAGGTTTCCGATTAAACTTTTTTGTGGATGAGGTAGGGCAATATATCAGCGATAATACCAAGTTGATGTTAAACTTGCAAACTATAGCAGAAACGTTAGCTACCAGAACCAAGGGGTGCTCGTGGATATTGGTTACTTCGCAGGAGGATATGGAGAAAGTAGTAGGAGATATGAGTAAAAGTCAACAGAATGACTTCTCCAGGATTCAGGCTCGCTTTAAGCTTAAAGTACCTTTAACTTCAGCTAACGTAGATGAGGTGATTGAGAAAAGGTTGTTAAAGAAAAATGACAATGCGCAGAAACGATTGGTGTCTTCTTATAAAGAAGAGAAGGCCCATTTGGATACTCTTTTATCGTTTTCAGATGCAGGTGTGCAATTTAAAGGATATAAAGAAGATACGGATTTCAGTCATAAATACCCTTTTGTACCTTATCAGTTCGATCTTTTTCAGCATTGTCGCAGAGCCTTATCTACGCATAATGCTTTTCAGGGAAAACATGCTTCTGTGGGAGAACGTTCGATGCTGGGGGTATTTCAGCAAGTGATTCAAAGTATTGAAGAGAGAGATGACAGGGCCTTAGTTAGTTTTGACAAGATGTATGAAGGGGTTCGTAACGAACTGCGTGGAGAAATACAAAGTTCAGTTATATTGGCTGAGCGTAATCTGGATAATCGTTTTGCAGTGCAGGTGTTAAAAGCGTTATTTCTGGTAAAATACTTCGCTAATTTTAAAACCACACGGCGAAATATATCCGTTTTGATGATTGATGATATCAATGTTGACCTTAAAAAACATGAGCGCAATATCGAAGAGGCACTCAATACGCTTGAGAATCAAAGTTATGTGCAGCGTAATGGGGATATATATGAGTTTTTAACTGATGATGAAAAAGATGTAGAGGAAGAAATTAAAAGTACGGATATTGATGAGCAAGCAGTAACCGATTTGTTAAAAGCGATATTTTTTGATGAGATTATCCGTGACAATAAAATAAAATTTCTGGACAATAAACAGGATTACGATTTCACTAATAAGATTGATGGTTCTATTCTGGGTAGAGAAAAAGAATTGGAAATAGAAATCATAACACCGAATTATGTTGATTACGATAAATTAGACATTATAAAAGCACAAACCATGGGTAGTGCTTCCATGAAAATGATTTTACCATTGGATGCGGTTTTTATGAAAGACCTGAAGATGTATTTACGTACGCACAAATATGTGAAGCAAAGTCAGTCTACCACAAATCGACCAGAGGTAAAAAGAATATTACAAGACAAAGGACAACAGAATGCGGATCGTCGTCGCAATTTATTGTTGATTGCCAACAAACTGATGGCTACTTCTACAGTTATTATGAACGGCCAAAAACATGAGATGGGTCAAAATACTGAAGGTAAGACCCGTGTAGTGAATGCTTTTCAGGATCTGATAAAAATAGTTTATTCTAATTTACGGATGCTGGGTAGTGTGCAATATAGTGAAGACACCATTAAACAAGTTATCAGAGACAAGCAAGATGCTCTTTTTGGAGCAGATGATAAGTCCATGTCTGAAGCTGAATCAGAAATAATAAATCTTATTAAACGGCGCAAGAAACAATCGGACAGGACATCGCTGAACGATTTAAAAACACATTTTTTGCGCAAACCATACGGCTGGTATCCCAATGCTATTTGGACGATAAGCGCAAAACTATACAAACGAGGTAAGCTAGAATTAAAGCAAGATACCAATTTGTTAGATGACGATAGAGTATTAAATGCTTTGCTTAATAGTGCCTATCATGCCAATACATTGCTTGAACCACAGGCTACTTTTGATGTAGCTATGGTGAAAAAACTGAAACAGACGTATGCGGATGCTTTTGATGAAAACTGTGCGCTAACGGAGGCTAAAGATGTGGCCAATGCTTTTAAAGAGAGACTGAAAGAGATGCAGGTGGAACTCGGTAAATTATTGGCGAAGAGAAATAGTTATCCTTTTATTAGTGGCTTAAGTGATTTTAATGAAAAGTTATATCGTTGGAGCACGAAAGAATACAGCTATTACCTTACAAATATAAGTGATTTTGAAGATGACTTGCTAGACACAAAAGAAGACTTGTTGGATCCGATCAAACGATTTATGAATGGAGATCAGGTACAAATATACGATGCTATACATGCGCTATTAAATGGCGATCGCTCTAATTTAGATTATATTGAAGGGAATGAATTTAAAACTCTTGAAAATTTATTGGCTCACCCTAAGCCTTATACTGGCAATTTAATCAGAGAAGCCAAGGCAGCCAAAGAGGAGTTAAGTAAAAAAGTATTAAATCTTATTGAGGAAGAAAAAACTTCAGCCATTGCAACAGTAGAGAAGACCATTAAAGTTTTACAAAGCAAGGATGAGTATAAAAACTTAGAATCAGGCAAACAAAATATAATTGTAAGGCCCTTGCAGGATGAAATGCAGAAGTTGCATAATCAAAAGTATATTGCCATTATACGTGATATCAAGCATAAGGTAAAAGATAGACTTTTGGAGCAACAGCTCAACGAAATGATTCGTTTATCCACACCGATAAAAGAAGAGGCTGCTAAAAAAGATGGTGCGCCTGTGGTACACGACCCGATTCCGCATTACATCAGAAAGAGTGCGGTGAAAGTAAATTTTAGCAAAACAGAATTACGATCAGAAACGGATGTGCAGGAGTATATAGAAGCCTATAAAAAGGCCTTGTTAAAAGAAATAAAAAATAACAGACGTATTTCGCTATAGTTATTATCATGACGCAAGAGGAACTTATACCTATATTATCGGATACGATAGATTCTAAGTTATTTAGAATGGTGAAGATGGCAGAGAATGCCGGTTTTGGATTTGATAAGATAGAAAGCAATTGGCAAGACTATAACCAGATGGCACCAGAATACGATTTGGCTTTTGACTCTACCATTGTAAAACTCACTTTATCTGCTGACAAAGTGAGTTTCGAGAAGACTGAGTACGGAATAGGTTCGGATAAAAACGATAAAGAATTCGGCTTAGGTTCGGCTTAGGTTCGGAATAAATGGGGAGATACTTGGGAGAAAAAACAACAACAGTTAGGAGAAAACTTAGGAGAAACATTAGCTAAGGTATTTTTTGAAATACAAAAAGATTCCAATGTTACTACTGCAAAGTTGAGTCAACTAATTGGTAAATCATAAGCCCTTACAATAAAAATAGCAAACATGATAAATAAAATAGGTATTCAGAATTTTAGAATATTTCAGAATCTTCAAAGCTTTAATTTGGATAAAATAAATATTCTAACCGGAACAAATGGAGTTGGTAAAAGTACTTTTAAAAATGGATTTCGCCTTTTAAAAGAAGTACTTGCATTTGATAAAAAACAACGTTTAATTTCTTTCAATAATCTTAATTTAAGTCCAGAACAGAAGCTTATTTTCGGTTCGTTTAAAGCAAATATCAGTTATGAAAGTATCTCAAAAGGGTTCAAGTTTAGTTTTGGTTTTAACCATACCATATTTGGGGATTTGACGGCTGATTTGCAGTTAGATATTCATGATTTTGAGCAAGATACATTACTACCAACTCAATTATCATTTTATAAACAAGACCAGTTATTAGCTGATTTTATTAATGAATATGATTATAGGGAAGAGAATGGTTTCTGGGGGGTAAATCAATCATCTATAGAACATATAATACCACGGATTCACGAGGCTTTAATAGCATATAAAGATCTTATGCACGAACAAGAAGGTTTGTGCCTTTTAGATAAGAAACTCACAGAAAATGAAATTCTCACTACTAAGGAAACGGCATTGTATGAAAAGTATTTAGCAATGGGCTATGTTTTTAATGCTTTTAATATTGATGAGGAAAAGCATAAAATAGCTACAGGCTATGGTGATGATAAGATAAAAGACCAACGTCCTTCCACTATTTTATCGCCTGATGGAAATTATTTTGAACCCATTGATAATCGATCTAACTTTTTAGACGATGACTTCACAGATGTTAGTGGATTATTATTTAACACAACCTTATTAACACTAGTAATCAAAGCAAATACTTTAGAGGTTTTAAATAATAATAAGTACAAAATACTTTATGAGGAATTGTTAAAAGAAAATGTTAAAACCGTAGAAGATTTTAAATCCTTGTATAAGGATTTTGAAAAAGAAGTTTTATATATTCTTTTTAAGGAATTGTTACCTGGTATTTCTACAAGTTTCTTGGAATTATTGAGCCCTTGTAAAAATATACCTTCAGCCCCCATAGATGGCGATATAAAGAATCCTATTTTTAAAGCTTTGCTAGAAGCAGGAGATCTTGATTGGAAATGTACTTATCGTAAAGTATTGGGAGCTGAAGAAGAAGAGGAGATTAGCAATGTCGGTAAAAATAAATACAATCAGAGTAAAGACAATAAGTCTACGCACTCCAAAGATGAAGAAGATTTTCGTTTTCATAAGACCCTAAGGTATTTAACTGATATTTATAAATCCATTGCTCTTGAGTTTAGTAGGCAATTATACAGCTTGCTTGATAAAAGTATTTTCGCTCATAGTGACTTATCATTTTCCAATAATTATTTTCTGCCTGATATAAATAAGGATAAAAACCCATTTCTACTATTTGGATCTGAATATTTAGATGAATTTCATTATGAAAGTTCAAACACAATTAAATTTATCAATAAATGGTTAAAAGAATTTGACATTGCTGATGAGATTGAAATAAAACCCATTATTGCAGGAGATGAAAAAATAGGAATAACCTACTTCTTAAAAGTCAATGATAAAGAACGCCCTTTAATAAATTATGGCCGCGGAATTAATCAATTTGTTTGTAATTTATTGGCATTTTGTACCAATAGAGTGAATGTTGAATACTCGCATAATACAGTTTTTCTTGAAGAACCAGAAGTAAATCTTCATCCTAGTTTCCAAAGTAAATTAGCTGAAATGGTAACGGATGCTACACAAAAATTTAATTGCTCTGTAGTTATCGAAACTCACTCTGAGTACTTTATTCGTAAATTCCAGTACTTGGTGGCTAGCCCTGAATATCCAGTGAGAGCAGATGATGTTTCCATCTCTTACCTTTATCATCCTGATAAAATACCCCAGGGTAAAAAGCAAGTGGAGAAATTAATTATTGAAGAAGATGGTGGTTTAGATGGGGAGTTTGGTAAAGGATTTTTCGATGAAGCATCAAATTGGAAGAGAGAACTGATGCGTTTAAAACACGCCCAAAAAAATTAATTATGGAGGTATATATCGATAAAAATTTCATTAAGAATTATTGGGCTGTGGATGCTGACGATGCTATTATTTCCTCATTTTGTGATGATTTTCTCAAGCATGCCAATAGGTATACCCTTATTACCAATTATGCTTCGGAAGAAGAGATTGATGAAGATGCTGAGGGACAGTTATTCATCTATGATATTGTTCAGGAACAAAATCCAGCAGACATTGTGTATTTGCAAAACCTACTTGACGAAGATTGCCTCTCATCCTGCTTAAATAATGGAGGTTGCAAACTACTCTTCATCGAGTGCGATGAACAAAGAGCTATGGATTTGGAACATAAATATGGCTATCGGGTCATAACTTCTGCAACCCTAAGAACAAAGTGGAGCGAATACATTAAATACAATGATGTAGAAAAAACCATTGTTTTACCTGTAGACGAAGCAGACGATGAAATATTCAATAGCTGGAGTGATTTGAAATTTATTGGTGCTTTTCCCACTAATTCAATAGTAATAGCCGATAAATATATTTTATCTGATAAATCACAGGGTCGACTAAAAGACAACCTTTTGCCAATGCTTGAGCAGCTGATACCTATTGATTATCAAGGCGATCTTTCCATCGCTATATTGGCAGAAAGTATATTAACAAAAGAAAAGGGTACCGACAAAGAAAGAGCCATTAAAATACATAGCTTGCTAAAGAGCCATTTTGTAAAGTATAAGCATCTAAAAATAAAATTCACGATACTAAAATTTGATCAATATTTTAACTCAGGTAAACAACCTAAGATCCACGACAGACATATCTATACCAACTACTTTACCGTGAAATGTGGAATCGGTTTTGATCTTTTTAATAAAACAAAACGGAAGGTTGGAGATTCTGAAGTGAGTATCCGTTTCAATTTCCAACCCAGACAGATGAAGACGCTGCCTGTTAAGCTCAATGGTTTAAAGGTATATGTTAATAATATGAAGAATATGAATAAAATGGATGTTTTTAAAATGTATCCAGAGGATATGGGTAAATTCGATTGCCCACTATTAAACTAATACTTAGAAATAGCAAACATGATTAATAAAATAGGCATTCAGAATTTTCGTGTTTTTAAGGATTTACACGAGTTTGAATTAAAACCATACACTCTATTAACAGGTACTAATAATAGTGGTAAGAGTGCATTACAGAAGATTCTATTCTTATTGAAAAAGAGTGTTGTTAAAAACTACGATATAACATCATTTGATCAACTTAAATTTGATTCAGAGGTGATGGGTACTATTGAAGATTATTTTAAAAATTTAAATTATCAAAATACAAATAATCAATTAGTACTCACATTTTCGGTAAGTGATGAAAAAGGTGAGTCTATCGATTATAAGCTGGTATATGAGCCTTCTATTGAAAATAATATCCATCTAAAAGAAGCTGAAATATATAAGGATAACGAAAAAGTTATGTGGTTCGATAAAATACCATTTGAACAATATATTGAAGAAAATAAATGGCTTAACAGTGAGGTGAAATCAGATGCGTTTAAAAATAAGTATGTATGGCGAATAAATCCAGATACTGATCCTGAAAAGTTGCCTTTATATATTTATAATACCCTTTTACAACAAAAGAAAGAGGAGATTAGACAGTATTATATAGCCAGAATTGACCAGATGTCGGATATTGGTGAATACTCAGAAAAACAAGAGATGTGGAAAGATAAATTAGAGAAAGAGGGTTTTTCTTTTTCTGATGAAAGAGCTCATGAGTTAGTTAAGCCAATTTTAGATAAAAATAGAGATCTTGCACCTACAGACTTTCGTTATGTTTGGGATAATAAGCTAAATGCGCCATGGCAATTTGATAGACAATTGAAGCAGGCATGTAATGCTTTTTACGATTTAAACGATGAGATTTTAATACCCAGTAAATTGAGCCAGGTGGTATTAAAAACAGAAAACTTTTTTGAAGCTAGTTTTACCGATACTAAATTGAAGAAACTACGAGAAACATTGATTAAGAATGAAATATTTACCAGAGAGGCGTTTTTGAATAGCTATAAGGATTTTGAATTAGCCTTGATATATTTAGTGGCTTACCAGCAGAAATCCATAACACAGCGCTTGATTTATGGTAGTAATAAAGAGGACTATTTACTTATTCAAAAAGAATTGGAGTTTGTTGAGTTTTTTAAATACCATGCTACACGCAATAATGTGAATGAACTTTTAAATAGGGCATTGATTACTAAAAATGCAATTGTTAACATTTTATTAAGTGAAGACTATCGTTTATTATTTAAAAATGATAGTAAAACAAATAGGAAGAGTTTTTTAAGAGTTTATAATGAACATTCGCCTATCAAAAACACCAACTCCCCTACCAATCAGAAGGAAGAAATAAAGAATTTAGGGGATATATGCGACAGGATACAAGAAGCTGTATTAGAACCCATAGCACTATTGGGTAAATCATTAAAAAATGATATTACTACCATACGTTTTGGAATGCACGAAACAGCTCTAAAGCGTTTGTTTTTTTATGCTGATAGAAATAGTCACAACAGTATCTATTATGATTTTGCAAAAACGATACTTGGAGATAATAAGTCAGAGCATTCTAATTTAAAGTTTGTAAACCAATGGCTTGCTCATTTCGAAATAGGAGAAGCTTTGGTGATAAAACCTATTGTAATAGAAAATAGTGAAGTAGGGATAAGTTATAATATTCTTAATGATAACAAAGAGTATTCTGTGGGTGATTATGGACTTGGTGTAAACATGCTACTGTTATTGTTGATCAGGATTGTAGAGGCAAAGGAGAATGCTATATTGATGCTTGAAGAACCAGAAAGTAATTTACATCCTGCTTTTCAAAGCAAATTGGCAGAACTATTGGCCGATGCTCATGAGCATTATCATATTCGTTTTGTAGTAGAAACTCACTCAGAATATTTGATTCGTAAATTCCAATATCTGGTGGCTAGCCCTAAATATTCAGTGAAAGCAGATGATGTTTCCATCTCTTACCTTTATCATCCTGATAAAATACCCCAGGGTAAAAAACAAGTGGAGAAATTGGAAATAAGACCAGATGGGATATTAAAGCAAGATTTTGGAGAAGGATTTTTTGATGAGAATGCACGTTTAACAATGGATTTATTAAAGCTGCAAAATCAGAACTAATGCATACTATTTTACACGGTAAGATATTTTCAGCTTTTATAGCTAAACAACCAGAGCGAATACCTTTGGGGACTGAATATGATAATGCACGATGGAATAGCTTTTGGGAGTTTTTTAAATCAAAAACTGACCTAACAGTATATCAGACAAATAAGTTGAGTGATGCCGAAAATGTCATGTTAACTCAGTTGAGTACAGGAAGAGGAGAAACCAAGATAAAGTATGAAGATAAGCCATTTACTTGTTATAAAAATAAAGTAAAATGTGAAGAGCCTTTAACCTTTTATTGTATAGAGGAAGATAGTGATAATAATAAAAAAAAGTACAGGGATAAAAATGGCTACCTTTTTGCTTTTAAAGATGATTTATTAACCACCTGGGAGAAATTAAGCCTTTTGCCTTTAAAATTAAAACATCCTGTACGTAAAAGTATTGAACAGGGACTTAATGGCTTTAACACATGGACAAAGCTCTCCGATTACCTGACGCCTTTCACTGATGTAGTATTGATAGATAACTATATTTTAAATGATGTCAGCTTAATTCCTTCCAATCTGGAAAAGATTATGCTAGAGCTGGATAAAGCAACTCAGGTGAAGTATCGTTTTACCGTTTTTACCTTCGAAGGAGGACGTGATAAACTCAATGGACAGGTTGCCTTTGATAGTTTAGTGGAGATTAAACAGCGTTTGCAGTTAAAATGTGATATTGAGCTGATACTTGCTAACCGAGCAGTTAAAGAACACGACAGGGGTATTTTTACCAATTATCTATGCATTCGTTCGGGTGACTCATTTAATTATTTCAATTCAAGAGGTGAGATAATTACACATGGCACTGATATTAGTTTTGGTTCTATGGCCGATACAGACGAGCGGAGCGCAGCTATGATTTTGCTTGCAGAAGTAGCCTCCAAAATAGATGAGATAAAAGAAAAGAACAGTGACATGGTTTTTGGAGAATGTAAAAACCTGCTATTAAATAAGGCTAAAAACCAACAACTAACCCCTAAATACTAACAACTATAAAACATGAACACCAACATACTAAAACGTTTTGCACAACAAGCCCGTATTAAAATTATACAGCAAGTAAGTGCCCGATTAGAGCTCGTGCTGAACACCGACTCTGCTGAGTTACGCGAGAAAGCTGCACCGCTTAAAAAACTACAGGAAGCTATTAATGCTACCTCCAAAGAGCAAGTGGTAGACAAGGTGGCCTATACCTGGTTTAACCGATTGATGGCTTTGCGTTTTATGGATGCCAACGACTACCAGCCTATTGGTGTAGGCGTTGTAACGCCCAAGCCGGGACATACCTTACCTGCCTTGCTCGACGAAGCCAAACAAGGCAACATACACGACGACCTACAGGTGAAAACACAGCACGTGTACGACCTGCTCGATGGCAAAATACCCAGCAGCAATGCACAAAACGAAGCCTACAAAGAACTACTCATTGGGGCCTGTAACCATCTGCACAAGATATTCCCTTTCCTCTTTGAGCGCATTAGCGATTATACCGAGCTACTCTTGCCCGATGACCTTATCTCTGAGTTCTCTATAGTAAACGATTTTAACCAAGGCATGACCACTGAAGACTGCCAGGAGGTAGAAGTCATTGGTTGGCTCTACCAGTTTTATATCTCGGAACTGAATGATGAGTTAATCAGCTCAAAAAAGAAATACGAAAAGAATGAATTAGCACCAGCTTCTCAGTTATTTACTCCTAAATGGGTAGTGCAATATATGGTGGATAACACCTTAGGACAGTTATGGTCCGAAATAAATATAGACACTAAAGTAACCGATAGTCTTGAGTTTTATGTTAAGCCGGCTTACAAAGAACAGCTACAAACACGCAAAGCTAAAAGTATTGAAGACATCAAGTTTTTTGAGCCATGCGTTGGCTCAGGACATATTTTGTCCTACGCCTTTGATGTGTTTTATAAAATGTACGAAGAGCAAGGCTATAACCCAACAGAAATACCTGAACTCATCATTACAAAAAATCTGCATGGAGTAGATATTGACCCAAGAGCTGCTCAGTTAGCATCTTTTGTGCTTTTCATGAAAGGACGACAAAAGCACCGCAGGTTCCTGCGTTCAGTGGTAAAAAATAACATCAAGCCAAATATTACTTTTTATCAGGATTTTGAGTTTGATGACAAATTCAATAATGCCTCTGCTTTAGGCTCACTTATTAAGGTTGAACCCAACGAAGTAGAACAGTTGCAAATTGATGAAAATTCATTATTTGGTGCGCAACAAGCAGAGTTAAAAAAGCTATACACCCTACTTGGGCAGAAATACGATGTTGTAGTTACTAACCCACCTTACATTAGCTCATCTCGAATGGAAGGTACGTTAAAGCAATATGTTGAAGCCAATTATCCCGAAACCAAATCGGATTTATTTGCCACATTTATTTTACGCTGCCTGGAACTTTGTAATGAAGATGGCTTAACAGGATATATGACACCATTTGTGTGGATGTTTATTTCTAGTTACGAAAAATTACGAGCAAAGGTAATTGACAACCATTTCATCAATAACTTAATTCAACTTGAATATTCTGGGTTCGATGGTGCAACAGTACCCATTTGTACATTTACATTACGTAATAAAAACATCAATGATGGTGCAAAAGGAAGTTATATTCGTTTAAGTGATTTTAAAGGAGCACAAAATCAAGCCCCTCGTACCCTCGAAGCCATCAAAAACCCTCAATGTGGCTGGTTCTATACCGCCAATCAAAAAGACTTTGAAAAAATTCCAGAATATAGATTAGGCTATTGGTTAAGTGGATTGCAAATTGATGCGTTTGTAAATCATACAGAATTAAAAGAGTCACATCCCCCAAAAGCAGGATTATCGACTGCTAACAATGATCGTTTTTTAAGATTCTGGTGGGAAATAGATTCTGATAAATTTGGGTTGAATTATAATTCAAGGGAAGATTTAATCTCTTCTAAAAAGTGGATTCCAATGACCAAAGGAGGGAAGTTTAAGAAATGGTTTGGAAATAACGAATATGTTTTAAACTTTTCAGAAGATGGTGAAGAATTAAAATATTGGCTAGTTAACAACCCTAACGATCCTTCAACAAAAAGTTGGTCTCGGTATATTAGGAATTACAATTCTTATTGTAAACCAGGTATATCTTTCAGTGATGTAAGTTCCGGCACTCCTGCTTTTCGAATGCAAGATTCAGGATTTATACCAAACTCTCGTGGACCATTTATATATAGTGAAAGCAAAGAGCTTTTAGGATTTCTAAATTCAAAGATATGTGTTTCTTTTTTAGAATTACTTAGTCCAACTTTAACATTTAACGTGGGAGATGTCTCAAGGGTTCCGTTTAATGATTTGGAAAATACAAGGATCGCTAATGATGTTGGAAAGTGTATAGAAATAAGCTCTCAAGAATTTTACTCAATTGAGAGAAGTTGGTATTATAATCAAAACGAACTCATCCGTATTAAAGGTCAAGATCTAGAAGAAAGCTACGACCTTTACCAGCAATATTGGCAAAACAAGTTTTACCAGCTACATAAAAACGAAGAAGAACTCAACAAGCAGTTTATTGAGATATATGGTTTGCAGGAGGAATTAACACCCGATGTGCCTTTGGCAGATATTACCATACTCAAAGAGGAATTGGATCAGAAGCAGCTGAAAGCCATAAGTGAGCGTTATAAAAGTGGTTGGCAGCTAGTGGATGGTGGTCAGTGGGTAGTGGATAGCGCCCAATCGCCAATCACCAATCACCAACTACCCAAACTCCCTTTCAACCCCAAAGAGATCTTCAAACAATTCATCTCCTACGCTGTAGGCTGTATGTTTGGGCGCTATAGCCTGGATAAGGAGGGGTTAATATTGGCTAACCAAGGAGAAACACTTGAGGACTACGTCCGCAAAGTGGCTGGTGATTGGTGGATAGAAGATGGTGAAGGCAATTGGATATTCAACCCTAAAAAAGATATAGATGAGTACTATCAAGAACTTCAAAGAGCTGAGAATTTGGCAACAGGGCAGGAAAATGGTCAAGGAAGTGTATATTCTGATGAAGCAAATGCCCAAAGAGGAACTATTCAGTCTGACCAATCAGATCAAAAGAGCGGCAGTCAGTATACCCAGCAACATAGCAGAGGGGCAGTCCAGGGGAACGAAGGAGTTTATTCACTTTCTGAGGATAGCACAGGGATCGCTGGCGGAGCTCCAGACTCAACTACTTTTGACCACCGATTTGGAAATGATACCAGCAGCCCAAATAACTCCAATACTAACGGAGCTGGAGAGTTTGAGCAAACAAATAAACAGCCTGATAGCCAAGCTGCGCAACAACTACCAACAGCCACCCACCACCCACTAAGCACTAACCTCCAAGCACCAATCACCTTTATGCCAGATGATGACAATATTATCCCTGTGTTAGATGACGAGTGGTTTGACGATGATATTGCAGGTCGTTTTAAGGAGTTTTTGAAAGTCAGCTTTGGAGCTGCCAACTACGATAAAAACCTGGCTTTTGTAGAGGAGTGTCTGGGTAAAGATATACGCAAGTATTTTATCAAAGACTTTTATGCCGATCATATCAAGCGCTATAAAAAACGTCCTATCTACTGGCAATTCTCATCGCCAAAAAGTTCGTTTAGCGTACTTATTTATATGCATCGCTACACACCCGATACCTTGTCACAAATACTTAATGGTTACTTGAAAGAGTACCGTGAGAAATTGAATAACCGTATAGAAAATGTTAACCACCTGATTGAGACAGGCTCTTCATCCGAACAAACCAAAGCCGCCAAGGAAAAGGAGAAAATAGAAAAGGTATTGCACGAGTTACAAGAATACGAGCGCGATATACTTTACCCACTGGCCACCGAGCGCATCGCCATTGATTTGGATGATGGCGTATTGGTTAATTACAATAAGTTTGGTACAGCCATAAAAGCCGTAGCAGGCTTAAATGATAAAAAGACCAAGGATAAAGTGAGAAAGTTTGATTGGATAGATGTGGAAGGGATTAGGGGGTAGTGGATGGTGAGTAGTGGATAGTGGATGGTGGATAGTTAAATAGGAATAGAGATGCAATTAGATTTATTTAGTCAGGGAAATAGTCAAGCTCAGTGGGTAAGTATCACCAATGGTGAATACTTGTTTGTGCCTGATTTTTTTAATGTTGAAGAAGCCAACAGGCATTTCAAGACTTTGCTGAATGATGTTGAGTGGAAACAAGAATCTATGAGTATGTATGGAAAAGTAATACCATTTCCACGTTTAACAGCCTGGTATGGCGATAATGATAAGCCTTACTCTTTCTCTGGTATTATTCTTTCTCCAATACAATGGAATGAAGCGTTATTAGAAATAAAGGCAAAAATTGAAGTTGAGGCAAAAACCATTTTTAATAGTGTATTGCTCAATCGCTATCGTAATGGTAATGATTCGATATCGTGGCATACCGATTCCGAAAAAGAACTAGGCTTAAATCCCATCATTGCTTCGGTTAATTTTGGAGCCACACGCAAGTTTCAATTGCGACATAAAGAGAGCAAGGAGAAAATAGAATTGAAGCTAGGCCATGGCAGCCTGCTAATAATGGGTGGTGAATTACAACACTATTGGCAGCATCAGGTACCCAAAACAAAAAAGGCAGTGAATGAACGGATTAATTTAACATATAGAGTGATTAAATGAGTTGGATAAAACTAGATTTAACAAACGACCAAGGCCAAAACGTAAGTGCACAAGCACCTATTATTGTGTCTGCCAGTCGTAGTACGGATATACCAGCTTTTTATGCCGATTGGTTTATAGAACGTTGGAAAAAAGGTTATATCAAATGGAAGAATCCTTTTAATGGGGTACCATTATATGTGTCTTTTGAAAAAACCAGAGCCGTGGTTTTTTGGACCAAGAATCCGCGACCTATGATGAAATATCTCCCTTTTTTAATCGAGAACATCAAAAACTTCTATTTTCAATTCACACTAAACGATTACGATTTAGAAGGCTACGAAGGCAATGTGCCCCCTGTGCAGAGTCGTATTAATACATTTATTGAACTCTCAAAGCAGATAGGGAGAAAACAGGTTATTTGGCGTTTTGATCCCATGATATTAACGGATGCCATTACTGTAGATATCTTATTGGATCGGGTTAAAAATATAGGCGACCAGTTGCAGCACTACACCAATAAACTGGTGTTTAGTTTTGCGGATATAGGGATTTATAAGAAGGTAGCTACTAACCTAAAAAAAGAGAATATTGTTTATCAGGAGTTTACGGAAACCACCATGCACCAGTTTGCCAAAGGGCTTCAGGAACTGAATAAAGAATGGAATTTTGAAATTGGCACTTGTGCTGAAAAAATAGATTTGAAACAATATGGCATTGTACACAATAAGTGTGTGGATGATGATTTGATGATAGATCTATTTCAGCATGATGAAGAATTGATGAAGTTCCTGGGTGTCACCATAACACCTGCTACCCTTTTTGACCCTACACCTAAAATTGAAAAGAAGAAAAATAACAAAGACAAAGGGCAACGAGAATTGTGTGGTTGCATCAAGAGCAAAGATATAGGCCAGTACAATACATGTCCGCATGAATGTGTATACTGTTATGCAAATACTTCAATAGAGGTGGCAAGAAAGAATTATAAAACACACAAAGAAAATCCTGTTAGAGATACCATCACAGGTCTTTAGTCATGGAAGCATACATAAAACAAATACAAGAGCTAAAAGCCCCCACATTTCAGAAAATTAGACAGATTGCTATCGATAGCATTAGTTATTTAAGTAAAGACGAAAGGGATGAATTATGGTGTAAGTTGAATCATGGGGTTGATTTACTAGATTCCCATGAACTAATGTGCCAGTTTTTGCGGTCATTCGGTAATATGCATGAGGCCAAAATTCATGAGGCTTTAAAAGTTATACCTAATAGTATTTTTAATGGTGAATTTGATATTGTTGACTGGGGGTGTGGTCAAGCTTTGGCAACAATGACTTTGTTGGATTATTTAAATCGTAACAAGTTAAATATTAATGTTCAAAAAATTACTCTTATTGAACCATCTTCTATGGTATTGGAGCGGGCTGCGTTGCATGTGGGCACTTTTCTGGGAGGGAATAGTAAGGTAGTAAAATGCAACAAGTTTCTGGATGATGTAACCATCAATGACTTTATATCAGAAGGTAATAGGCCAGTCATTCACTTCTTTTCCAATATCTTGGATATTAAACAGATTAACCTTAAGCTATTAGCCGGAAAGTTGGATGAATCAGTACTTGATGATAATTATATAGTGTGTGTTGGCCCATTAAATTATAGCAACAAACGTATTGATCATTTTTATGATTATTTTAAAGTTCCATTGCTTTATGAAAAATTAGATACTCAATTGTATTACGGAGGTTCAAACACCTGTACTTGTAATATAAAGGTCTTTCAATTAAAGTATACAGGTGAAGGTAATCTGATACCGATTGAGTTTTATCCTGAAGTACAATTTCATGCAGCATATCAGTTAGATGGAATAAATCACCTAAGTAAAGAAATTGCTGGTAAAAACCAGAAAGATATTAATGATTTATGCGAAAAACTAACTTGTTTTGAAACCGCTACACCCTTTGATATTGGAGCAAGTATATACGACGATGTACATCCAATATTGGCTGTACTTAATAATATAGTGACTAGAGGATTACCCACGAAAGCAAGTCCTTTCATCGAGTCACAGTTTGCGCAAGCATTTGGTTTAACCGCGAGAGAGAACAGACCTAATGGCGATATAGTTTTTAGCTTGCAAAAAGAGTTGGATTATCTGCTACTACTGCAATGGTTATATCAAGAAGATAATAATAAAGAACAAACAGAATATACAAAAGTTGATACTGTCAATTTACAACTTGTATTGTCTCCCATAGCCATTGCACGATTACAAAAAGTTATTTTAGAGGCATTAATGTTGGGTCGACTGAGTTTAGATCAGGATGAATGGAGGGTTTTGGTAGAAGAAAAAGATGTTCCTTGTGCAGCCATAGCTTTTAAAGATTTAGCGATGTTATTCGATCATATATGTGGTTTAAGTGAGGATTATAGTTATATTAAATTCCCGAAAATAGAACTGGATATCATTAGCTGCGAAGAGTTTAGTAATTCACCTTTACATTTAGATGCGAATGTTTCCGCAGTTAAAAAAGCAGTCCATAAAAAAGTAGAGTATGACTTGGTAATAGAAACCTCCACAATAGGGTACAAGGGTATTAAGGAAGATAGCTTTAGCCATTTTAAGGTAAAAAAATATTGTTATTTTAAGATTCAGTCAGCAAAGGAAATTACTAGTACAAGGACAATCTATACGAGTGATGAAATAAATTACCGAAATTTAGTTTCTAAAGATGAACGGGGGGAGTATAAGGAAATTGAAGAAAGAAAATCTTTATTGCAATACTTTTTACAATTATTATTCCGCAAACAAGATTTTCGACCTGGTCAGCTGCCCATATTGAGTAGAGCATTACAAAAAAAATGTGTCATAGGATTATTACCAACGGGGGGAGGTAAATCATTAACTTACCAAATTGCAGCACTTTTACAACCTGGTATAACTTTGATTGTTGATCCTTTAAGTTCGTTAATGAAGGATCAATATGATGGATTAATCAATGCAGGAATAGATTGTTGTACTTATATCAATTCCACGGTGGAAGATAAAGAAGCAAGAGCTAAGCAGATGGAGAAATCTGAAAAGTTGTTTGTATTTATGTCTCCAGAACGATTGGCAATCTATAAGTTTCGTAAAAGACTACAAAGGATGCACGAAACATCAGTATATTTTGCTTATGGAGTGCTTGATGAAGTTCATTGTGTTTCAGAATGGGGACATGATTTTAGAATCCCATATTTACATTTAGGAAGAAATTTATACCAATATGTGAAACCAAAAAATGGTCATGTCTCATTATTTGGACTAACAGCTACAGCCTCATTTGATGTACTGGCCGATGTTGAACGCGAATTATCAGCAGAAGGAGCCTTCGTACTAGATGCAGATACCATCGTCAGGTATGAAAATAGTGATAGATTAGAGTTACAATATAAAATAGAAAAGGTTAAGGTTAAATTTGAAGAAGATAAATTCTTTAAATTCGGACACTTAGATCCAGGTTTGCCAAGAGCTATCAGTTTATTTGGTCCTTTTTCATCAAAGGCAATCCAATTAGCGAAAAATAGAGCATTATATAGTTACATTAGTGAGGTACCTAAATATGTAAATGAATTACAAAATCCTGATTGGTTAGCTACCATTCATTCACGTTTCAAAAAACGTCAAAATTTAGATGAACTAGCGTATAGAGATCTTAAAACAGAAATGGCTGCTGATTTTTTCAAAAAGCAGGAGTGCTATGATCAGGCAGGTATTGTTTTTTGTCCACATAAAGCTAATACCGGTATTTCAGTAGAAGCAAATAAGCAAATACTATCTACAAAAGTAGCATCCATAGGAACATTTTTGGGTGGTGACGATACCGGTTCTAGTGTTGAAAACCTTGAACTATTTAGGGATAATAAGCAATCGGTAATGGTGGCAACGAAAGCTTTTGGAATGGGTATTGATAAGCCTAATGTTCGCTTTACGGTGAATATGAATTACTCAAGCTCTTTAGAAAGTTTTGTTCAAGAAGCCGGTAGAGCAGGTAGAGATAGAAAAATGGCCTTAGCTACTATCTTAATATCTGATTATAAAATAGAGCGCCTTAATCCTATAGTGACTTATGATGGGGATGATTTTAAGATAAAAAAAGTATTTAACGCTATAAGTGGGAAATGGTTTGAAGAAGGTGATTTAGAGGTAATATTAGAACATTATAATATTCAAGTAGATCCGGAATATATTGATATTTGTACCCCTGCTAATGATTTTGCAAAAATAAGTTGTTCTAATAAAACTGCTACAGGTATTTTTATATTCTCAAAAAAATTATGCGAAGAGGAATGCCCTAATTATAGCCATTGCGATGCAGCTAAAGTACCTATGCAAGCAAGAGAGTGGATGTTACAGAGTGAATTAGAGCAATTGATAAATGATAATAAACTTATTATTGACAAAAAATTTATAGAATACCAAAATAACGATTTTAGTACGGTATTGCATTTTTATAAGAATAGCTTTAAAGGCCCTATTGTTGAGAAAACAAATATGAATGCGTTACTCAATAACCATATGATTACCGTTTTTAAAGGGGATGATATTGAGTTTGCAGAGGAGGGTGTAAGTCTGGTTAAAGGATTTTTATCTCCGCTAGTAGATGCTGAAATTGGAGAAGAAATTGTTTCGTTTATTAAATATGAACCTGCTAAACCAGTTACAAAGGAAGAAGGAACCCAATTGGATATTGCAAAGGCAATATATAGAATGACCTGTATAGGTTTAATTGATGATTTTACACAAAATTATGAAAAAAAAGGCTATAGGATTGTATCTAAAAGAAAGGGTGAAGGAGAATACATAAAAGCACTAAATAAATTTTTACTACGATACTATAATACAGAAAGGGCAAAAGTTGAACTTGAAAAGTTGAATGATTTTAAGGTGAAAGGAGATCCTAAAGTACCGATAAAAGATGAAATTTATAAATGTTTAGCTTTTCTAATAGACTTTGTTTATGAGAAAATATCAGAAAAAAGAAAACGTGCGATTAACGACATGCGCACATTCTGTATTAGTGGGCTTGATGAATCAAACGATTGGAAAGACACAAACGAAAATTTGAAAGATTTTCTATATTTTTATTTTAATTCTAAATATGCGAAAAAGGGTTATGAAGCTGCTAACGGAGAACCATATTGTATCACAACAGATACTAATGAAGGTAAAGATTCATCAATAAAGATAGTATATAAATATCTTCGTGTGATAGAAGATGAGATTATTGGTATTAGTGGTACTCCAATTGATAATGTAAAACACTTGCAAGGAGCTGTGCGCTTAATACGTCGCTCTTTAACTGACAGTAATCCATCGCTATCTTTGTTAAATGCATTTTGCCTATATTTTTTGGGTACAAATGACAATAAGTTACTTGATGAAGAATTGAAAGAAAGCTATTTCAATGGGATGATAGAGTTTGAGAAACGTCTTTCTATTAAAACATTTTGGGAATTTTATGATACATATAACGGATTTATAGAGGGCGTATGTACTAATCTGTCTCTGTTTGAAGAGCACAAAATAGAACTCACTCTTAAAATACATAAAGAGAAATTAATAAACTTTGAAATAAACTATACCGAATAATGAGCAAGGAAAATATTAATAAGTTATTAGTTGAAATACAGCAGAGTTTAACAAAGATTGATTCAGCAAGAGTACAGGTAGAGAAGGTTACTAAGAATGGAAGTGAATTAGCAAAGGCTACCCATCTATTGGCCAAAGATGTAAAAAATATTGCTGATGTGATAAAGAATGAAACATCATCGGTTATTACTGATTTTTCAGTAGGGTTTGAGGAGTTTGAAAATAAGATAGATGAATCAATTCATAAAAGTGAAAAAAGTATTACTCAGGAGGTAGTTTATTTTAAAGATGCCACACAGAAATTGCAAAGTCATACAGAATCCGCTATAGCTGAAATACGGTCATTATCATCAGGAGTAATAAAGAAACAAGAAGCGGATATAGTAAAGACTATGAATACTATAGTCGATGATTTTACTAGCAAACTAGTTCACTTTGAAGATAAGGCTGGAGTTACAATAGAAAAGAGTGAAAATAGTTTTACAGAACAACTGGAAAGCTTTATAAAGGAAGTATCAGCGTTAAAAACAGCAAGTAATAATGCTATAAACGAAACCCAGTTACTATCTGTTGAAACGATAAAGAATCAAGAGGCTGAAATGGCAAAGACTATGGATACCATAGTCAGTGATTTTACAAGTAAATTAGACCAATTTGAAGAAAGGGTTGGAGTTACAACAGAAAAGAGTGAGAATAGCATTTCTGAACAACTGGGAAAATTCAGTAAATCAGTAGCTGAAATAACGAATACAAGTAATATTATAATCAATGAAGTGACTTCTCTATCCATTGAAACGCTTAAAAAACAAAGTGTTGAGGTGTCTCAAATTGTTGAAGTTATAAGTGGTTATAGTACAAAAATTCAAACTCTAGCTGATCAGTTATCAACAACAAGCTTATCCAATGAATTAGAAGAATTTAATAAGGCAGTTGCAGAAACACATACAGATAACCTTACTATTCAAAAAAATATAGAGAACCTAGAAAAAGATATAGCAGATAGGTTAAGTAAGTCGGATCAGTTGCATAAGGTTTTGTTTAAAAAGCAGCGAATAAATTCTTTTATCACATGGAGTTTGATTCTTTTATCAGCAGGTGCTATTGCCGTAATAAGTAATTTATAGGTTTTTCATTAGTTTATTCTAATATGTCCAATATACAACAAGCATTATATAAGCAATTTGAGAATCATCGTATCGTATTTTGGTATGACGAAAAGGAAGATATGACGGAACAATTCAATGCGATGGCTTTGGAGGGTATTGAAAAAGTTCAAGTTAAAGGCAATGAATTTGAAGTCAAGTATCTGGTAGTAAAACAATGCCCCGAAAAGAAGTTTCTACTCTACTTTACAGGGGCTAAGCCCTTAAATGAGGAAAATTGGCTGTTGGATATTGAATTGGCACACCAAGTGTTTCACACGGATCAGGAGGCTATGTTTCTTCAGGAAATAGGGTTAGGATATCATCTTAAGGAATTAGTAGCTGAGCATATAGAGTTTTTTAAGGCGAAGAAACGTCGCTTAAAACTCAAGGAATTGTTGGGTAATGATGATGGTCATCAGGAGATTAGGTATAAACTGCTTGCGGTTCTTTTTGGTACTGAGCATATTAATCTGCTTACTTTTATTCATGCGCATGCATCTGCCTTTGCCGATGGCAATGAAAAGTTTGATAAAGATCTGGATTGTTTTAATCTGTCTGGATTTTATTGGCATGAGATAGCGCTTAAATATAATTATCAAAACGAGACACCTTCACTTTACGATTTTCTATTAGAAGTTTTTAATAATAACTTTTGCCTGGGGACAAAATCAGGTTTGGCTAAGGAGTCACGTTTGTTATTGTCGCTATGGCGAGACACCATTCAATATAGGGAGAGCTTTAGTAAGCTGTCAGCTAAGATTGAAGTTGATATAGATGTTGAAAATAAACTTAATCAAGCTAGTTTGGAAGAGGTAATCAGTGATGAGCTATTCCGTTTATCTGATCTTAAGGTAATACATGAATTGGTGAGCCTGATTAGTGCAGAAGAGATTTCAAATGATAAAGTTACAAAGTTAATTAAACAGCGGGAAAATAAATTTTGGTTTCATGAATTCAATGCTTTATATGAATGTTTAGCGGAGGCGTCTACTTTAATAGCGCTTATTAGAAAGTATGCTGATACAGAGTATGAATCGTTATCGGAAGGTATTGTGCATTATACAAAATTATTGTATAAAATAGATGCTGTTTACCGTAAGTTTATATGGAACTATCGGAAAACAAATCAGAACAAAATACTGGTAGAGTTATTTGAGAAGATTGATAAGGTATATGCCAATGACTGGTTATTGCAGTTTACGAATAATTGGCAAAAGATAGTGGACAACTTAACGAGCTGGCCTACCGAAGTAAGCCATAGTCAACAGCAGTTTTTTGATGTTCATGTTAAGCCATTTATAAAAAAGAAAAAGCGCCTTTTTGTTATTATATCAGATGCTTTTAGATATGAGTGTGGTGTTGAGTTAAGCAGACGATTGCAATCTGAAAATCGTTATGAATCATCCATAGATTATATGGTGAGTTCGCTACCTTCGTATACGCAGTTAGGAATGGCTTCTTTGTTGCCACATAAAAAACTGGCCTTACAAGAAAAATCAGATGTTGTATTGGTAGATAATATGAGTAGTACCGGTATTCAAGGTAGATCAAAGGTGTTGAATACTAATTCGGGGGTAAAAGCAACGGCCGTTAAAGCGGAAGATTTTATGAATATGAATTCAGCTAAAGAAGGCCGGGAATTTGTAAAGGAATACGATCTGATTTATATTTATCATAATAGAATTGATAAAGTAGGTGATGATAAAACAAGTGAAGAAAAGGTTTTTGAGGCGGTAGAAGATGAGGTGCAGTTTTTGATGGATATGATGAAGAAAATAGCCAACATGAATGGCTCCAACATGATGGTTACCTCAGATCATGGATTTCTTTATCAGCATAGTGAACTGGAAGAGAGTGATTTTTCAGTATCTAAGCACAAAGGCGAAGTGTGGAAGGAAAATAGAAGGTTTGTAATAGGTAAAGCGTTATCAGGAGATGCATCAACAAAAGCGTTTAAGGGTTCCGAGTTGAATATTGCATCGGATGTGGATATACTATTTCCAAAATCTATAAACCGATTAAGGGTTAAAGGAGCAGGTTCTCGTTTTATACATGGAGGGATATCTTTGCAGGAGATAGTAGTTCCCTTAGTGAAAGTGATTAAAAGAAAGAAAAATACAACCTCAAAAGTGAATATTGATATTATAAAATCAACAGATCGGATTACTACCAATATATTATCAGTATCGTTCATTCAATCGGATTTGGTGACAGAACAAGTATTGCCACGAAGCCTACGTGCAGCTATCTATGCTGAAGATGGGGAGTTATTGAGCGACCAGTTTAAATACAATTTTGATATTGATGAAGGTAGTGAACGGATGCGTGAGGTGAAATACCACTTTCAGATAAGTACTAAGGCAAGTGGGAAATATAAGAATCAAAGGGTGAAACTGATTTTAGAGGAACCAGTAGAAGGCACTTCTAAATGGAAAGAATACAAAAATTATTTTTATACATTGAATATTTCATTTACGAATGATTTTGATGGTTTTTAAAAGTATGTTTTTGCATAAGTGGCCGATAGGGCCTCAATAGCACATCCATAAAAAGAATAGTTAACAAAATGACAGAATTAGATAAAAAAATAAATCAACACTTTGGTGGTAAAGTAGTAAGAAAAGATCTGACTAAATTGGTAAAGGGTAATGCGATAGTACCAACTTATGTATTGGAGTATTTATTAGGGCAATATTGTGCGACAGATGATGAAGAAACTATTTACCAAGGTGTTGAGACTGTTAAGAATATCATATCTAAGCATTTTGTACATCGCGATGAGGCGCAAATGATTAAATCAACGGTACGTGAAAAAGGAACACATCGAATTATTGATAAAATTGCAGTAAAATTAAATGATCGAAAAGATCAGTATGAAGCTTCTTTTGCCAACTTAGGGTTAAATAAGATACCTATTGGAGATTCTGTGATTAAAGAGCATAAAAAGTTGTTGTCGAGCGGTGTGTGGTGTATTCTAAGCTTGGCTTATTATCCGTCTGATGAGAAAGATGCGTCACCCTGGATTATTGAAAATATTAAACCAATACAAGTGTCTAATGTAGACATTGATGAATATAAGGATATCCGAAAGAAATTTAGTAAAGAAGAATGGATAGATCTGCTTATGCAGTCTATAGGACTGAACCCTAAAGAATTTACCTTACGTTCAAAGTTACTACAACTCACCCGTTTGGTACCTTTTGTAGAGAATAATTATAATTTAATTGAGTTAGGGCCAAAAGGAACCGGGAAATCACATATCTATTCGGAAATGTCACCACATGGTATCCTTATCTCAGGAGGCGAAGTATCCAAAGCTAAATTATTTGTTAATAATAGTAGCGGAGAAATAGGCTTAGTTGGCTACTGGGATGTGGTGGCCTACGATGAATTTGCGGGAAAGACTAAAAAATCGGATCGTGGGCTGGTCGATATCATGAAAAATTATATGGCCAATAAATCTTTTTCAAGGGGAACGCAAGTGTATGGAGCTTCTGCCTCGATGGTATTTGTGGGTAATACGGATCATTCTGTACCACATATGATTAAACATAGTAACCTGTTTGATGCGTTACCTAAAGATTATTACGATACTGCTTTTTTAGATAGAATGCATGCTTATGTACCTGGTTGGGAGGTTCAAAAATTACGTAATGAAATGTTTAGCTCGGATTATGGATTTATTGTGGATTATCTGGCTGAAATATTAAAGGGATTAAGAAAGGATGACAAAACAAATGAGTATGCTAAATATTTTAAACTATCCGATTCTATCACTACGCGCGATAAAACATCTATAGCTAAAACATTTGCCGGCTTGCTTAAAGTCATCTATCCTCATGGAGAATTAAATGAACAGGAAGCTAAGGAGCTGCTGGATTTTTCGATAGAGAACAGAAAAAGAGTAAAACAGCAGCTTCAAAAAATGGATGAAACCTTTGAAGAAGTAGATTTTAGCTATGAGAGAATTAGCGATGGAAAAAGAACGGTGATAGAAACGTTAGAAGTATTGGAGTATGGTGTGCCTGCGACTAAAAAAACGTTAATCAGCGATGAAAGTAGTGTAAAATCGGAAGGTAAGAACGTGGCTGAGGATGTACCTTTTGAACTTGAAGGTGGTCAAAAGATTATACGTGATAACCAAAAAGGTATTTCTTATGATATGCTATTGGGTGCTTATCTAATAGGTGCAACAGATATTAAAATCATTGATCCATACGTACGTTTGCCTTATCAGCTACGTAACTTCATGGAGTTTGCTAAACTTGTCACAGAAAAGAAAGAACCAGGTGTTGAAGTCAAATTGCATTTGGTGACTAATAATAATGAAGATTATGTAGAGAATGCTAAAGAAGCATTTGAACAGATGGCTTATTCTTTAGAGGCTTTAGGCATACTGTTCTCTTATGAGTTTGATGAAAACATCCACGATCGTTCTATTATAATGAACAATGATTGGAAAATCATTCTTGGCAGAGGACTTGATATCTGGCAGAAAACAGGAGGCTGGTACGATATTAACGAATATGTGCAAGAACAACGATTGTGCAAAGCATGTGAAATAACATACGTAAAAAAATAAAGGTAGCGTTTTTTATACCGCTACCTTTATCTTGGATAGTTTTAACTAACTAGCTTTTGTGACATGGAAGACAACAATGAAAACAACCGTCGACTTGGTTATAATGGCTTTTTGCTGCATTAATAGCAGGTTTACAATTAGAGAAAACACCTAAGTCAATTTTGTTGTGATTTTCTGGCATGAAAATACATCCTTCTTTGTGTACTTCATGGTCTCCATTGTCTTGAGCATTTTTGTTCACATAATAATGTGGCATAATGAATCGTGTTTAAAAGGTTAATGAATAAATTAATACTACAATGTTAAGCGTGACTAGTGCAGTCATTGTGCATAGTAAATTCATTATTTCGAGGGGTCAATTTACAATATGAATTGTAGACTAAGCTACTTATCCAAACTTCATCTCCGCTTGCTCTTGCCCTGGCAAACAGAAAAGCTCTTTTGTAATTTTAGCCTTGCTGATTGTTGCACCACTCAACAAAACTGGAACAAATTCAGCTTTGCGCTGGCTTATCGCAATAATGGTAAAATGTATGAGTAGTGGCAGATTGACGAGAGTCAATTTATCCGACTGCTGCAAAAGTTAGCACGAGATTCGACTGTCGATTTTGCACAAACCGCCATGCCTTATTAGCACGAGTTGCCGCTTGTAATTTATACTAGTGAACACTTTGCTATTAGAAAGCTCTTATGGCTCTAACTTTATAACTACCTGATTTGCCATAAGGAGCTCTGTATTTTGAACTTAAAATATAACAGTAAGCTTTACCTGAATCATATTCTGTAGATGACCAATAAATACTCCTATTTTCTTCATAATGCCCAATCTCAATTTCTGTTGTCAAAGAATTACCGTCATTTGAGATAGCTTTATTTATTTCATATAGATGGTAGTCAATAAGAGATAATTCTGTGATACCAGGTAAATACCAGTCACTATATATCCCTGTATCATAGTCATTATTAGTGTAGTCATTACAAAGTTGAGATGCACTATTTGAATGTCCTTCTTGATTAATTATAGCTGTTGTATTGCTATCTCCATCCCATGAATTAGTTGTTCCTATGTTTGTATCAGTAATATTACTCCATTGATAAGAAGTACTTAAATCTACCATACTAACAATTAGACCATGTTCACCAGTACTATCAACTAAAAATATAACCCCACCACCATATAAATCTCCAATATTGTAGGAGGATGTCACCGATTCAGCAGTTTTTGCATGCAAAGCATAAGGTACACTAAGTAATTGACTTGAACCAGTTATTGTATATGATGTTCCTCCTGTGATATCAATCTCTGTTTTTAGAAAAAATGTATCGCTAGACCAGTCAATACTTTCAAATTCTCCACTTTCAACACTGCCTTCACCAATTATAATAGAGAGTAAACCATTATAATTAGTTGTAGTAGTTTGAGTTTCTACATATACAGATGTGCCGTCAGCTGAACTTTGAAGTATGCTAATTTGTATTCCTATTTCTTGATTTGCCACCAAGTCATCGTTTGAATTCCTAATTACTGCTTGGTAACTCAATTTTTCCGGAACTTGAGCAAAGCAATGACTTGCAATAGATAATGCGATAACGATTGTAAATAGTATTTTCATTATTTATTTTTTAATGATTTGAAATGAATTAATTTTTTCATTGTTTTGCAAAATTGTAATAAAATATGTTGCAGAGACTAATCCGCTCATATTAATTTGTGTTTGAACATCAGTTATTTTACTTTTTTGTAATTGCCTGCCATTAATATCGAAAATTTTATAGGAGTAATTTTCCATATCATTAGTTTCAATTTGCAGTGTTAAAATATCACTTGTAGGGTTTGGATATACCTTAGTTTTTATATTAAGAAATTCTTTAACTTCTGTTGTTATTGTAATTTCATAGGGGTGTTGCACTCCTTCTGATAATTCACCATCAGCACCTGTATGAATCGAGTTTGCAAATTGACCGATACTATAACTAATAGTACCATCACTGCTTGAAATATTGTTGCATCCCGCATTTACACTTTCCTGAGCTCGCATTCCTGTCAACTTCATAAATAACAAGAAAAACAAACATAAAATTAAGCTTTGATGTTTCATTTTTTTACTGGTTTCGTATTATTATTGATTCTTCTAGAGGTCTTTTAGCGGCAACGTCGTTTCGAATATGGGGCGTTTGGCATTTCAAGACACCATCGTATCAAATCGCTATATATTCTATTAATTGTACTTATTTCAAATTTAGCACTATCCGCCAAATGACCTATATTTTGTGTGTGTGCCCTGCATGTGCTGCAGTACACCCACACCCGAAGTTGTTGAAAAAGTTTGAAAATACAAATTATCTTCAATAAACCTCGGATTAGGGTGCATTATTTTTATCCATAGGGTGAAAGTCCCATCACGGGCGGAGGTAACGCTTCGAACCGTTAGCAAGTGGCAAGCTGGCTTGGGGTGACCCATGCAGTGAAGGAAGCCAAACGGCAAACTCTGGTACTGACGGACAGAAACCGTATATGAGGCTTTGTAAACCGGATGAGCAAGCATATCATTGTGACGTCCAAACACCAAGGAGGTGAGTGTTTATAAAGTAGATGCGGCAGGCATTGGAGGAAGGATACAGCAATTACCAGGGGAGAGCTCCGTAACCACGGGTTGGTAGAGCGGAGCAGTCAGCAGACGCCATAGTACTTGCAAGTAACGAGCTACATAGAGGAATGTAGAGGTCTCACAACGCAAGGAAGGGCCGAGCATTTGGGAGATAAAAAATTTGACTGGGAGGTATAAGGATTCGAGCCTTACTAGCCCTTTCTTAAAGTATTGAAAAGCTATAGATGGTGAAAAGAGCAACTATAGTAAACCAGATGAACCGCCGTATACGAGACCCTTACGTACGGTGGTGTGAGAGGTGCACCAGTGGGCTGTTAGCTCACTGGCCATCTACTCGATTAGCTCTCGTTATTATTGTAATTTTCATTCCAAATTATCTCATAGTTTTTACAACTTTCGACTTTGCCATAAGTAAGTGGAGCTTTTATCGTTTTAGTCTGATTCATATTGATTACACAAACAAGTGATGGTGGTAAACCTCTATTAATAAATTCTCTTACTCGTGCATCTGTTGTATAAATAAATACTCTTGTATATCGTACTCTTAAGAATCTTTTAAAACTGAATTTCTTATATGATGATTTTGAGTGTTTCTTCGCTAACCTTATTATATTTTGTGCATTTGACTTAATATCTTCGTTGTCAACTTTCCCATTTATATAATAACTAACTCTAGGACTAATAAGATACCTGCCTTTTGAGTGAGAACTACTTTCCTTATATCTGTATCGGTTAGATAGTTTGTGGCTTTGTATGCTCTCTAAATAACTACCCAATGAACTTTTTAATATCATTCTATATGTTCCTATTTTATAGAATAGTTTAGGTAGTTTCCATTTGGGGATAAAAAACAGTAGATTATCCTCCATAACTCCTTTGTAGTCCTCTATCTGACTGCTTTCGTGTTTTCGTAATTGGCAAAGCTTGTCTGTATTAAACCCCGCAAATCCATCAATTTTAGATTTAGAATTTTTCGATTTTAAGCCGATAAAAATTCTATTATAACCTGTGGTGAATTTCTCTGTTAATACTGCAGTTCTGAATATGTTAAACTGAACTTTGTTATAATCTAGAAAGTCAT
Source organism: Saccharicrinis fermentans DSM 9555 = JCM 21142 (assembly GCF_000517085.1). NCBI lineage: Bacteria > Pseudomonadati > Bacteroidota > Bacteroidia > Marinilabiliales > Marinilabiliaceae > Saccharicrinis > Saccharicrinis fermentans. The sequence goes on from NZ_KI912107.1 coordinate 1,327,298, forward strand.
TCTTGATATATAGATTAAGCTGTCTTTTGTTATTTATATTACGACTATCAAAAGATGTTATTGCTTCCCAAGCTGGTCCGTTAATTTGGTATTTTAGTTCTTCAAATAAAAGACTTTGTGGGATATAATCATTTAACGATAAGTTTGGCTTTGACGATGAAAGAAAATAAAGCCCTAGTGACAATACAAACCCATTTAAGCAATCGAGTAATCTATCGAACATTTTAATAATTTGCTTAAAAGGAATAGAAGTCGCATTTCCTTTTTTATCAATATACTTGAATTCATTATTGATAATTTCAATTTTCCCGTGAGCGATACCGTTTCTTATGTTATTATTATAAAATTCTGAGATAAAACCAAAATCAGTATTTGCTAATTCTTCTACACAATTAAATATGTCTAAGCCTGAAATAGATTTGCTTCTCGAAGTTCTTGAGTAAATCGATGGTAAGAGAATTAAGGTGTAGAATCCATTTTCTAAAAGCCTTAAGTAATTGTAATGAATATTTTTATCGATAAACTCTAGTATATCTAGCTCGTCTTTTGGTATTGCAATATTGTGAATGTTTAGACTGTTGATTTCTTCAATAACTCTTATTGATTGGTCAATAATTCCTCGGTTCTCGCCGAGTATCTTTTTTGATTCTGATGCCGATAGTTTTGATAGAAAACGAGTATATTCTATTTCTGCTTTTTTAGAATAGTATTTGTTGGGAGAAACTTCAAGATATCTAATTAGCGACAAGCACTCAGCATCTCCATCAATACTAAAGCTGTTTTTAACTTTAGTAAACCAATTCTTATGAAGTTCTCTTGTTATAGGATTCTCTATAATCATCGGGTGTTTTTTTTAATGAGAGCTAACGGTAAATTATAAGTGGAGCAGTGGATTTGCGTGTGATTCTCTGTCCGTATACGGACGAGAGAATGAGCGGAAAGCCGCCGCTGGCATAGCACTGAACCCACTGTTACATTTATAAAATGTTAGGTGCTGGTGTTACCTTTTTTATTTTTCAATTTTATATTTTGTTTGTATTTCAATTCTAGTCGTTTTTTATAGTCAGTTGCAATAAATGATTTGGTAGCTCAGGAAAAATTAAGTCCTTAGTTTCTAAATCATCTTTAAAAATACGAACTAATTCTTTTGCATTTACTAAGTCATTTCGTTCTGGTCTGTCAAGAGTTTGCTCTAATTCTTGGTATTGTTCTAAAACATAATCATTTAATTCTTGCATGTTTTTTCTTTTACCTTCACGATAAACAAACTTTAATATTGATAGACCATATTCTGCAATCTTTAAATTATTTAAGTGGATAAAAGCATCATATGCTAAGATATATCCAATGTAAACACATTTTTTACCATTTTCAATCCTCTTTTTCGTGTCATTATTATAGGATGAAGGAAACAAAGTAAGAACTAATGAATGAATTGAACCAGCAATATCCGAAGGGATTTTTACTGATGTTAAGTGTGCGACATCTTCTAAAAAATCGAATATTGCACTAGCAATTCTTTCATTTGAATGGTCTGGAAATCTATAAAGTTTATTTAGTACATTTTTCTTGTCATCCCAAGATGCCTCAAAATACTCCTCTCTTATTTTTTCAATCTCTAAAATAATTATTGCCGTTTTTGTAATTTGAAAAACATCCTCTTCTGTCATTGTGAGAGTCAGTTTGTTATTTTCATCTTTTTGATTTGACTTATCAATGTATATACTCTGACGATATTTATCATTTGAATCTGGAAAGTAACTTGCAAGTAATCTCTCTTTTTGATTACATGATAATAATTCTCGCTCAATTCTTGTTGAGTCATAAGTTGTACCTTCGATTCTATCCCTTAGTGCATAAAGCTTGTCTGAAAGTGTTGAAGAAGGTAAAGTTGAGTAGAATCCTAAAAAACCTTGACAATTATGTTTTAACACTCTGTCATAAATGTCTGGCTCATCAGTATCTTTTACTGAATTATCAGAATGAGCAAAATGTTTGCAACTTACAAGCCATTTTATTGTCGTTTCTCCACTAACACCAGTTCTGGTGTCAGAAACAATTAAATCCTTTTTACCATCAGGACCTCTATCTGGTCGTCTAATAATTTTGAAACCAATAGTTTCTAGGAAATCACAGGCAAACTGTTCAAATCGGTCTTGTCCTCCATTACTTTTATTTGCTTGTGGTATTTCTCTGAAATCAATCATCATTTTTGGTTAAATTAGTATAAGAGCACTGGGCTGAATTTCACTTGCACCTAACTTATAAGGATTTTATCCTTTGTTCGACCAAGATAAGTAAAAAGTTGAACATTGATAAATATCCAAAATTATGATTGCTAATATTTATTAGTCATGAAGGATAAAATTACGTTGAACGAAGGCGGCCTAACCTATGCACATTTCATCTAGTTCTTTTTCTTTGTAAACGCTCTGATCCTAATATTTCTCTGTTATTTATACAACATTCTTTCATCAGCATGTTAATTTCGTTTGGTTTAAGGCATAACAATCCCGTTACACCCACATGAACGGTTGTTTTATTTGCATCCATGAAACAAAGAACGTTTTATCTGCTTAATGTCATTCTAGTTGGTGCAATATCCTTGTGCGAACCATTATGCCTTTATTGCATTTGGGGCATATGCAAGGATCCTTTCCTATTAATGCTCTTAACACTTCATATGAGGTAAGGCCTTCGAGGTTTGACAACCACATATTTTCACCCACTAGTGCAATTACCTGTTCTCGTTTACCATGTATATGTACCGTTGCAAGTATGCCAACATATCTGATTTTAAAGAATCCGCTAGGTAAGACGTGATGTATAAAACGCCTCACAAATTCAAGTTGATTTAAGGTCATTTGTTTTTGCTTGCTATTTTGTCTGTAATCTTTATAGGTAAAGCTCACTTGCTTGTCCGATAAAGATGTTAGCCTATTATTAGATATAGCTACCCGATGGGTGTATCTGCCCAAGTATTGTAATACACTGTTGATACCCCCAAACGCCTTTTTACAGTATACATTCCATCGTTTACTGTACAGTTCTGATTTCAACATTTGAGCTCCTTCAAACTCCTTAGGTAACCTCAGTTTTTCCTTGATCAGTAGTTTTTCGAGTTGCTTAACTAGTATACCTCTAAACATGCCAGACAATGCCTTTACGGGCACAAAGAACTTCTTGGGCGAAGCAACCCATTCCATACCATCCGTAGACAGGCCGCCAGCGGGAACCAGCATATGAATATGGGGATGATACATTAATGTTTGCCCCCAGGTATGCAGTACACATAGTGCTCCAACATCAGCACCTAAAAATGAAGGATTGCGTCCTGCATTTTGTAAAGCTTGGGAGGCAGAACGAAACAGTAAGTCATAACATGCTTGTTGGTTGATGTAAAACAATGGATGTAGCTCCCTTGGTATGGTAAATACAATATGAAAGTAGCGTCCGGGCATTAATCGACTAGTGAGCTTATTGACCCATTGCTGCTGCTTTAAATACTGACACTTGGGGCAATGTCTATTGCGACAAGAGTTATAGGACTGTTGACTGTAACTACAGCTGCTGTTATTACAATACGCAATATGACCGCCTGCTTCTGATGTACGGCACCTTGTTATAGCTTCAATAGCTTTTTGTTGTTCTTTGTTCAACCTTAACTTGGTAGCAATATCATCTTGACAGCTCCTCACAACATCGGCCACTTCTATTTTCTGTTTACTATTTTCGGTGTGACTCATGGCTGTGCCTGTTTTATTGGAATTAACAAATTGGGAACTTCGCCAAGGTAAGGGTGAGCCAAATGAAGATAACCTGAGGTTGTTTTTAGTGAACTGTGTCCCATCAGTAACTGCAACCGTTTCAAATTGATACCTCTTTCAAGCATATGAGTAGCAAAACAATGTCGTAACACATGAGGCGATACGCCTTTATTTATACCTACTGATAAGGCAGCACGTGATACTATCTTACGAAAACTTGTTGCGGAATATTTCTTCCCTTTTTTAAAGCCCTCAAAAAGATACTTCGAAGGACGATACTGTTTAAAATAAATTCTGAGTTGTTCTAATATATCCTCTGGAAGTGGTACTTCTCGGCTTTTATTACCCTTGCCTTTTATGCGTACAACCAAACGTGCCGAATCTATTTGCTCAGGCAACAAACTTAGAGCTTCTTCGCACCGCATGCCCGTTGCATAAGTCAACATCATTAATGTACGATGTTTGACATTATATGAACTTGTCACCAAACGATAGGCATCTGACTGAGACAAAACCGTGGGTAGTTTCTTCGCTACTCTTGGACGCTTTATCTTAATGCCATCCCACTTGTTCCCAAGTATATCCACCCAAAATATTTTCCAGGCACTAATCATTTGGTTGATGGTACTGTTCGAAAGCTTTTTTTCTTGAAGAAGATAATAGCAGAAATCTTTTACTTCCTGATGACTAAGTGTTGACGGAGACCTCCTGTAATACTTTGCCAAAATCGAGAGCATAGATACATAAGTATCTACAGTTCTCTCACTGTAACCGCGTAAGCGCATTTCTTGAATGACCTGCGCGCGTAATGTTTTTTTTTCATCTTATAAAGTATTAATGAATAATACTTTAAGTTACCACTTTTCTAATTAGCGACGAAGGAGCTTTCGTTCAACGTATGCATAAGCGCATTACGGTTATGCCTGTTATATATTAGTTCTTTAATTGCTGTAACTATCGTTATTTAACGAATACATATAGGATTTTTAACTATTCTGTTATTTGAGTTTATTGCTAAAAGATAGTTTTATGGAAGTATATCTATGGGGAATGTATAAGATTCATTTAATTAGTTTTAGGTTCAATAATAGAAGCTTAAAATTAGAAATTATTTGACCAAATAATATTCAGTTTATGAATTTATTTTTATTTACTCCATTAAACTAAATAATATAACGGTAAAAAACACCGTTGCTTACATATGTGATATTAAGTGTTTTATGAAATACTGGTACTGTTAATGTTGGAAATAAACCTAATCTATTTATTGAGTTAAATAGAAATGGCAAAAAAGGCGGTTTCTTATCAGAATTAATGATGAAGTTAATGCTGTGGTAGGATAGCTTTTATGCGTTTAATATTGACTGTATCGTAATCATTTATTTTGCTCTATTTTAATGTGCTAAGTGAATGTTTTTTCGTATTTTTATAATTGTCAAAGGACAGCAAAGCCAGCTAATGAATATCAAATGAATGGTGAGTGATTAGGGAATAGTTGAAGTGATAAAATAATAAAAGTATTGTAAGAGAGAAGTTTATGGGTGTGAGTTCGAATCTCTCCACCCCGACGAAACAAATGTTAGATTGTATCAAAGGCCTGTAAATTTCATGATTTACAGGCTTTTTTGTTTTTTGTTATTTCAATATAAACGGAAATAATGGATCACCCCATAATTTTGGGTTTTCATAAATTGTTATGTTAGATTTGCATTGAATAATATAACAAAAAAGATTACCGTGCACGACATCAATACTCAATTATTAGAACTGATATTACCCGAAGGGATTCTAGACCATTTTGTGATAACTGACCTACATCAAGAATCCAGTGGTCAGCAAGCCTATACTAAGAAACTGACTATATATCTGGAGGAGAAAAAAGAAATTCCGGAAGAATACTCAGACAAAGAATATAAGGCAAGTGGTTTTATGCCGCCCAAGTTAATAAAAGACTGTCCCATACGTCGTAATTTGGTTACGCTGAGTGTCAAGTGTCGAAGATGGGATGTTTTATTAGATGGTCGATATCAAAAAAGGAGTAGAAATTGGGAGAGTGTAGCAAAGGGCACACGGTTAGATCCGGAGTATGCCTCTTTTTTAAAAGGTATTGGTGGACTGTAATGCAATTAGCACAGAAAGTTTAAAGATTTTCTTTGGTATCAACGCAAGTACATTTCAACAACAATACAAGCATAAACTTAGTGACTACAGCACATGGGACCAAAAGGAACATGCCGAAGATTATTTAATATTTCCCGATAACATGGGGCGTTTTTTATCGATAGACGAAACAGCATTGTCCAATGGAGAACTCTACACATTACTTACCAACAAGGCTGCTTCGGGGCAAAAAGGTTCAATAGTTGGGATTTTTAAAGGTGTAGAACGTTTCAATATCATCAGCCTAATAAAAGAACATATAAATGAGAAATTACGAAATCAAGTAGAAGAGATAACCTTAGACCTTTCGCCAACAATGAATGCCATAGCAAAGTCTTGCTTTAGAAAGGCCAGTCGGGTTGCAGACAGGTTTCATGTACAAAGGTTGGCTTATGATGCGGTACAACAGGAACGAATCAAATATAGGTGGGAAGCTATAGATCAAGACAACTGGGAAATAAAAACAGCCAGAGAGAATGGTACTGATTACTCCCCTGAAATACTTCCCAATGGAGATTCCATCAAACAATTATTAGCACGTAGTAGATATCTTCTATTCAAATCTCCTGAAAAATGGACTGCTTCTCAAAAGCAACGAGCGGAACTATTGTTCGAAAGGTATCCTGAAATACACAAAGCATATTATCTGGCTATTGGGTTGAAATACGCATACAATCACGATTGCTCAAAACAAGTAGGGTGGTTAAAGTTGGCACATTGGGTAGAAAAGGTCAGGCTAAGTGGGTTTAAATCATTTAATACAATTGCTGACACCTTTTATAATTACTACGATAATATATCTAACTTTTTTAATAACTGAAGCACAAACGCTGCTGCAGAATCATTCAATGCTAAAATAAAGGATTTTAGAAGACAGTTTAGAGGCGTCGCAGACATTAAGTTCTTCCTTTTTAGACTTACTAAAATTTATGCTTAATACTTAACATACTATTTCTTCAGACCCAACTTTTAAAGCTGATCCATGAAATGCTTTTGAGGTTAGTGTTAAAACAAATACTGCACGCGGGTAGGGAAAAGGCTCGATGGCAGCTTTGGAGTTGCTGGGAGTGAGGGAGCAAGGTTATTTTAAAATTTAATAAATTTGGATTATTGTATTTATTTAAATTAGGACTTAATGGTTTTAGATTACAATCTTAAAATCCTATATAAATGGTATGTATTTATATCTTTAAACGTAAATGATTACTCAAACTATCCTCTCGTTTTAGCCCCATTTTTTTACGAATACGCGAACGAGCCATATGTACACTGTTAACTGAAATGCCTAGCAGATGCGACATTTCTTTACTGTCGAAGTTTAGTTTAACTAATGCACAATGTTTTAAATCTGTTGGGGTTAAATCGGGGTATTGCTCCAGCAAGCGTTGGTAAAACTTATCGTTGGTTTGCGTAAATCTTAAATGAAAATCGTCCCATATTTTCTTATTACTTTGTTTATACTTGCGTTGAAGTTTTTTATAAGTATCGGGCGATTTTACCATAACAGTTTCTAGTAATTCTTTCACTGCTTGTTCTTTTTCTATAATTTGTAGTGCATTGGCTGTTAGTTCTTTATTTTTAATATCAAGTATGGCTTCACTTTTTTCTTCATTCACTTTTTTCGCGTAAGCAATACGCTTCATTTTTGCATTTAGGCGAACAGTAAATAATGCAACAATGGCAAGTATAACCATTACTACCAATAACATACTCAGTCTAAATTTTGCTTTGTTACTTACCTTTAATAATTGATTTTTAGATGATATTTCCTGTTCTTTCAGTATCAAATCTTCCTTGTATTTATTTTTAATTTCAAACAAAGCTTTGTTTTGTTGGCTTTGCATATTAAATAAACTATCCGAAAGCTCTTTGGCTTGTTTCATATAATTAAAAGCCATTCGGTTATCATGCTTTTTGGCATATTCCTGGGCAAGTTGCTCCAGAACCTCAGGTTTAAGTTTAAGGTTGTTTTGAAGAGAGTCAATGGCTTTTAGTGATTTGTTATAATAAAGTATGGCACTATCCGTTTGATGCAATTCAGACTTGAGCTTACCCATAAAATAATTAACTGATGTCTGAAAACCATTACCTCTTTCTTCCAAAAACGGGAGAACGCCATTTAAGTATCGTTGCGCCTTTTTTAAATCGTGTAGTTCTAAATATACTTGGCCATAAACACCATCAGCAAAGTATAGCCTTTTGTTGGTGCGGTCTGAATAATAACAGGAATCTAAATATAAAATAGCTGAATCATATTTTTTCATGGCCGCTAATTGTATGGCCACATCCAAATAACACGAGGTTAAACGAGCATTGATGCTGGTGTCTTTTTGTGTATATTCTTTGGCGATTTCCAAGCCTTGGAGTGTGTGTTGTAAAGCGATACTATTTTTACCATAGACTTGATATAATATTCCTAGCATCTGATGAATTTCAAGTAAGGGTAATTTATTCTCTATGCTATCTGCCATAGGCAAAGCTTCCCAAAGAATATCAAAAGCCTCATTAAACTTACCACGTCGATGTTTAATGTCCGATAAATGAGCAATGCAATTTAGATGATTGATGGTATCTCCCTTTGAAAGAAAATGTGAAGCACCCTTTTTAAAATAGGCATAAGCTTGTTGTGTATCTTCTTGCGCCATTTTATAACGTTCCCAATTAAAGCGTTTCAAAGCATATAATGAATCTGGAATATCCTGAGTATATGAATCTAAGAAATACGAAAAACATAGAAGCCATATAATCTTAAAACAAAGAAGAGATTTAGTGTAAAACATGCATCGTTTTTTATTACCCTCACAAGATACGCAAAAACTCCTCGAAATATAGTTTATGTTGGAGGCATTAAGCTGAAAATATAGTTATCATATAGTCTTATTTTCGTTATTTAATTTTGTGGTTTGTAAATTTGAAGTGTTGTTATTCAGGGTGTTATGGTTTGGGTTGGATGGGGTTGAGTTCCGGTTGCTTTGTCGCAAGAAATACGCAAATTATAATAGCTGTTTTGATAGAATATAGTTGTAATTACCACAAATAAATCTAAAATGAAGAAGAAATTATTAAATTATTTAATGCTGGGGTTTAGCTTGATTTCACTTCCTGCGACAGGACAAAATCAGAACAAGCAAAACATCAGTGAAACTACTTTAAAAAAGGAGAAAGTTCCGGAAAAAGTATATAAAGAAGAGTGGCCATCTATTGCTCGTCATAAAACGCCAGAATGGTTTAGAGATGCTAAGTTTGGCATTTATACCCACTTTGGACCAGCTGTATTGGCTACACAACATAAAACGACCGAATGGTGGGGCTGGGCCATGTATAACACAAAAGCTAAGTATTGGACCAATGCCATTCGTCCTGATTCTCCTGATACAACACGAAATTTTAAGTTGCATCGCGAATTATTTGGTGATCAGAATGAATACGGTTATAAAGACTTGATTATGGACTTTCAGCCGGATAAGTTTGATGCTGAAGAATGGGCTGAGATATTTTCAAAATCAGGGGCTAAGTTCAGCGGCCCAATGGGATGTCACCATGATAATTTTATGCTTTGGGATTCGGAGGTTACACGTTGGAATATGAAACGTACTGCCGGAATTGATGTGGTTGGCGAACTGGAAAAAGCTATTCGTGCTCGTGATATGAAGTTTGTAATGACGTTTCACCATGCTTTTTCGTGGTGGTTTTTTAGTGAGTCGTATAAGTTTGATGGTGCAAACCCTGAATATGAAGACTTATACTGCCGCCCGCATAAGTTTTCTACAGACCCAGATAGTTTTGAAGAATACCCTGATGCAGAATATGAAGACTTATGGTTTCGCAAGTTGAAGGAAGCCTACACGAAATATAATCCTGATTTACTGTGGTTCGACATGGGATTAGAGCTTCTTAGTGATGAAATAAGGCAACGGGCATTTGCAGGAATGCTAAATAATGCAGCTAATAACAATCAAGAAATTGGAATATCCTACAAAACCAAGTTTGATATCTGTATTCCTCCATCAGCGGGAATTCTGGATTATGAAAAGGGGCGATCTACAGGACTCCGCGAAGATGTTTGGCTGACGGACACACCTTTGGGAGGTTGGTTTTATAATGGCCGTAAATCGCGTTCGGCAGAAGCAATGATTGAAATATTGGTAGATATTGTGAGCAAAAATGGTTGCTTACTATTAGATGTAAGCCCAAAGCCTGATGGCACAATTCCCGAAGATCAAATTAAAACCCTGCTAGGCATGGGTGAATGGCTGAAGATGAATGGTGAGGCCATTTATAATACCCGCCCCTGGGTTATTGCAGAGGAAGGCCCAACGAAACTAGCTAAAGATGGACACTTCAACGAAAACTGGGAAGCCATTTACACCGAAGAAGATATCCGTTTTACGCGAAGCAAGGACAATAAAACACTCTACATTACGGTACTTGATCGCCCGTCGCAAGGAAAAGTTCTGGTAAAAAAACTAGCCACTGTGTATGAGTATCTCGATAGAGATATTGATCAAGTCAACTTATTAGGAACCGAAGGAAATATTAAATGGAACCGTAACAAAAAAGGGCTGGAACTTCAGTTTCCTAAAAACGCAAACGGTAAATATGCTTTTTGCTATAAGTTACAATTAAAATAAGAACAAAATAAATAGGGCTAAGCATGAATACTAGATATATAATATTTATCTCAATTGTTCTAATTTTTACAGGGTGTGTAAGCTCAGAAAAACAGTTTGAACCAACAGTTGAGTCATTAAAACAGTACGAAACACCGGGGTGGTTTCGCGATGCCAAGTTTGGCATTTGGAATGTATGGGGTCTATATTCTGTTCCTGCGGTTGGAGAGTGGTATGCACGTAATATGTATATTATGGAGAGTGAAAAAAAATGGCAGGTACAAGGGCCCTATCATCGTAAGGTATGGGGACATCAATCTGAAATAGGCTACAAAGATTTTATCCCAATGTGGAAAGCCGAAAAATTCGATGCCAATAAGTTGATGGAACAGTACAAAAGCGCAGGTGCCAAATATTACACCTCCATTGCCACGTTTCATGATAACTACGATTTGTTCGACTCAAAATATACACGTTGGAATTCTGTAAAAACAGGGCCCCAAATGGATATGGTAAAAGCTTTTCAGGATGCCGCACATGAACAAGGTTTGCGTTATGGTGCCACTACGCATCTGGCACGAAGTCTCAATTGGTGGACGGTAAACAAAGGTAGTGCCGAAGAGCCTTACGATGGTATTGATTCTGTATATTACGACCTATACCATCCGCCTTATGATCTTGAAAATCCAAACCATAAATATATATTGCCGATGATTGGGCAAGCATGTGGAATAGGAGAATTAAAGATTTAATAGATAATTATGATCTCGACCTGTTGTATTTTGATGGGGGAATTCCATTTGGAGAAAAGGGCTACGATGTCGTATCGCATTTTTATAACAACAATCTTAAACGTCACAAAGGAACCGAAAATGGAGTGATGTGCATAAAAGGTTGGCCTAAAGAGGGTGGGAAAGAATATGCAGAGGTAGCACTCATGGATTACGAACGTAAAAAATCAGGCGAACTAAAAGCAAACGCCTGGCAAACCGATGACCATATGGGTTGCTGGGGTTACAACCAATATGCGCATTATCGCCCTGCCAATTACATTGTAGATAAGCTGATTGATATTGTAAGTAAAAATGGAAATCTGTTGTTGTGTTTGCCATTAAAAGCAGATGGGACTCACCCTGAAGCTATTGACACCTTTTTGATTGAAATGGGTGAATGGATGGATATAAATGGAGAAGCCATATATGGCACGCGTCCGTGGAAAATTTACGGTGAAGGCCCCAAACGCAAGGAAGCAAAAGACCATGGAGATATGGCCAATGAAGACCTGATGGATAAAAACGATATTCGTTTCACTACCAAAGGAGAGCAGTTTTATGCCTTTCAGCTTGGTTGGCCACAAAATGAAACAATGGAAATTAAAGCATTAGGAAAAAAAACGAATATAATTCAAAAATGATAAAGAAAGTAACTATGGTTGGCACTGGTAAACCATTAGAATTTAACCAGAGCAACGAACAGCTTACAATTAAGCTTCCTGTTAAGCATCATTGCAAACATGCATTTGCAGTAAGTATATTTTTCGAATAAGTATCATAAATTCTTTGTAAATGAAGCGAACGAGAATGAAAGCAATAATTATTGCGATTATAGCCATTACTATTTCAACATCACTAGTGGCACAGTACAAATATACTCCAGATTGGAAGTCGTTAAATAAACACAATGCAGTACCGGAGTGGTTTGCAGATGCTAAACTAGGTGTTTATTTTCATTGGGGTGTTTATTCTGTGCCTGCCATGGTAGGCGAATGGTATCCACGCATCATGTATATACACGATGTTGACTCAACGCAAAAACCATGGTGGTGGGGGCATGATTACCACGTTGATACCTATGGGAAAGATTTCCATTATCACGACTTCATCCCCATGTGGGAGGCTCCTGAATTTGATGCCAAAGAATGGGTGGACATGTTTGAAGGAATGGGGGCTCGCATAATAGGAGCCATTGCCGAACACCATGATGGCTTCTCATTATGGGATAGCAAGGTAAATGAATGGAATTCGGCTAAAATGGGGCCAAAAATTGATGTAGTTAAAGCTATTGCCGATGAAACGAAGAAACGAGATCTTAAGTTTATGGCTACTTTTCACCATGGTTTTCATGGTCTTTTTTATCCTAAAGATGAAAGCTCACTTTTTTTACGACCCAATAGTGCCCGAAACAGAAGTTACCACAATTGCCACGTGCCTCAAGATGAAAAGTACCGCTTGCTTTATGGTAACTACTCGTATCAAGAAATGCAAGAGCTTTGGATAGATAAGTTGGATGAAGTAATTGATGCACATTGTCCCGATTATATTTGGATGGATTTTGGTCAGAAGTTTATTAAGGAGGATTATCGTCAACAATTTTTATGTAATTATTTCAACAGGGCTGCAGAGCTAAATAAGGAAGTTGTAGTAAATACCAAAGGTGATTTCTTTCCAACGGATCTGGCTATTGTAAATGTAGAGCAATCATCAATGGATGATATACAGGATGAAGTGTGGGTTACTGATTTTATTTTAGGTGCATATTGGTGTTATAATAAAAAATATAGGGTGGCGCTTGATCCAAAATTTGGTATCCGCTTTTTAGCTGATGTGGTGAGTAAAAATGGTGTAATGCTCCTTTCGGCCGGGCCTATGGCAGACGGAACAATGCCGCCTGAGCAAGTGGAAAGTATGGCTGCAATGGGGCGTTGGACTAAACTTTACGGCCAAGCTATTTATGACACACGGCCTTTTGATGTGTTTGGAGAGGGGCCTTCGATGTTTAAATCGGATAAACCCGATGGTTCTGTTAGTAAAAAACAATTATTCAAGTTAAACCCGGCTGATGTTAGATATACCAGAAACGATAATATTGTATATGCCATACAGTTGGGGTGGGATAATGAAAATACCGCAAAAACTCTTTCTGCATTTGCCTTATCCAAAGGTTATAAAGTTAAAAAGGTTACTGTTTTAGGAAGCAAAGAAAAGGTAATTTGGAAACAATCCTCATTAGGTTTAAAAGTCTTACAACCAAAATATAAGCCAGCACTTGCAGATTCAGCGTTGGTATATAAAATAGAATTAAAAAACTAGACTTATGCAATTACATTTATTAAAGATCGGAGTATTAGCGACTTTATTGCTGTTAACAAGTACTTTGTCGGCACAAAATAAACCGGCAAAGAAAGAAAATGCCAGTGAATACAATCATATTGAAGAGGCGAAAAAGGCCGAGAATACCTTTAAAGAAGAATGGCCTTCTATTGCTAAACACTCGGTTCCTGAGTGGTTCAGAGATGCCAAGTTTGGTATTTTTACCTGTATAGGGCCGGCAACTTTAGCAACCCAGCATCGCACTACTGAGTGGTATGGATGGTCGATGTATGATGATGTAAATACAACTTGGACCAATACCCCTAGAGGTGATAAACCAGAACCCTCAGGAGCTTTCAAAAGACATAAAGAGTTATTTGGAGGAGATCAAAACGAAGTGGGTTATAAAGATCTAATCAAGCAATTTAAACCTACCAAGTTTGATGCAGAAGAGTGGGCAGATTTATTTCATAAAGCAGGAGCAAAGTTTATGGGGCCTATTGGCGTTTTTCACGACAATTATTTGAATTGGGATTCGGATGTAAGTCGCTGGAATAGTATGGATATGGCGGGAGTGGATATCACTGGCGATTTGGCAAAGGCCATTCGTAAAAAAGATATGAAATTCCTGATTACTTACCATCATGCTTTTACCTGGTATTGGTATTATCATTCGTTTGCATTTGATGGAGGTGAGCCAGGCAACGAAGATTTATATGGTAAAGTACATGGATTTTCGCCCGACCCGGATAGTTTTGAACCCTATCCTGATGCAGAATTTGAACAGCGTTGGTTTGATATTTTAAAAGAGTCGGCAGATAAGTATCATCCCGATTTATTTTGGTTCGATATGGGTTTGGAGTTGTTGAGTGATCCAATTCGAAAAAAGGCTTTTGCGTATTTGCTTAATCAAGCAGAAGCTAAAAATCAGGATATTGGTTTATGTTACAAAATTAAGTATGATGTTTGTATTCCGCCACGAGCAGGTATCTTGGATTACGAAAAAGGTCGTTCAACGGGTTTGCGTCCTGATCCTTGGTTAAGCGACACTCCACTGGGAGGTTGGTTTTATAATACACGTCCTTCTCGTTCGCCAGAGGCGATTGTAGAAATACTATGTGATATTGTTAGTAAGAATGGCTGTTTACTGTTAGATGTAAGCCCAAAGGCTGATGGAACGATTCCTGAAGACCAAAAACAAACACTTTTAGGTATAGGAGAGTGGTTAGAAATGAATGGCGAAGCTATTTATAATACACGTCCGTGGGTTATTGATGGCGAAGGGCCCATCACGCTTAAAAAAGATGGACACTTTAATGAGAATTGGGAAGCTATTTATACCGATAAAGATATTCGATATACGCGAAGCAAGGACAATAAGACCTTATTTGTAATTGTATTAGATCGTCCTACGGAAGAAAAAATTACAGCCAAAATGATGTCGGAAATATTACCTTATTTTAATGGTGAAATAGACTCTGTTAGTCTGATTGGGAGTGATGAAAAAATTGAATGGAAACGTGATGTATATGGATTGGAACTTTCATTTCCAGAGAATCATCCGGGCAAACATGCATTTTGTTACAAAATTGAGTTGAAATAAATTATAATTGGAGAAAAGAGCACTTGGGTATTTATACTCAGGTGCTTTCTTTGTTGTATGTAGTGCTTGCCCCAAAAGTCAATTTAGGGAATGTTAGCTGAACTCTGTCCTGTTGTTTTTTTACGATTTCAAATTAACTCATTATTTTTCTTTTAACCAATTTCTAAAAGCTTCATCGGGGAGCTTATGATTTTTGCCAAGGGCGGCTGAGGTACGAAGCCGTTTATATACCCTTGGCAGAACTCATAAGCGGACCTACCTTCGCTTTTATAATTTGGTGTGTGCTCACAGATTGATAACAAACCTCCCCTCAAACATGATACAAAGCTGCTGGGCTGTCAATGCCCAGTTCTGTATGGGTTGAGTCCACTTTTTCGATATGTTTTCGGTGGCCAGATAAATGAGTTTCATCAAAGCTATGTCGCTGGAAAACGCACCCTTGGTCTTGGTTACCTTGCGAACCTGCCTGTGGAAGCCTTCGACGGTTTGTGGTATAAATCAGCTTCCTAATGGGGGCGTCATATTTAAAGTAAGCGGACAGCTCCTCCCAGTTGTCGTTCCACGAGCGCAGCACCACGGGGTACTTTTTGCTCCACGTTACTTCTAGGTTAATCAGCTCACTCTAGGCCTGTGACTTGGTTGGGGCTTGGTACACTTTTTTCAAGTCCTTCATAAATTCTTTCTGGTCTTTGGAGACCACGTATTTGAGCGAATTCCGAATTTGGTGTATCACGCACTTTTGAATTTCTGTATCGGGGAATATGCTTAATATCGCCTGTGAAAAACCCGTCAGATTATCCGTACAGGCAATCAGGATATCCTTTACTCCGCGGCTCTTTAGGTCGTCTGTTAATACCGACAGCCAGAAGTTAGCGCCCTCGCTTTCGGAAATGTACATCCCTATGAGTTCCTTCCTGCCGCTTTTGTTGATAGCCAAAATATTGTATACGGCGCGCGATACTACCCTTCCCCCGTCCCTTACCTTGTAGTGCATAGCATCCATCCAAACAATGGGGTAAACATCGTCTAGGGGTCGGTTCTGCCACTCCTTGACCTGTGGGATCACCCTGTCGGTAATGTTGCTCAAAACGGCTGGGGAAACCTCAACGTCGTACATGTCCCGGATATATGCTCCGATGTCACGTAGGCTCATACCCTTGCCGTTGCGCTTATTGCCCTGGGAGCGGCGCTCGGAGGTCAAATGCTCGTCCATCTCGGCCTCCAAAGCGCTCTCCAAAAACTCCTTTATAATGGGTGCAAAAACTCCACCCTTACCCGTCAGGGATTTACCGCTCTTTAACTGTTCGAGTGCCATATCACGCATAGCGATATACTCGGGGTTCAATTCTTTTTTTTCCATAATCCTCAAAAATATAATTTTTAAATTATGGACAGAGTTGAGTTTACAGTCTCAGATTTATACCCAACTTTTGTCACTGAGCCATAGTCTTCTGGCTGAAACACTAAACCTTCTTCTACCGGATTAATATGTATGTAGTTTATCTTCTCATCTATTACTTTATTACTCCACAATTCAATAGGCTTGTTATCGTGACGCCAAAACTGACAATGCTTTACATTGGATGGTTTATGCTCGATTTGGCCAGTTCTAACACTCCCCATCAAATTGTCGGGCAGCAAATCCATGTGTACCAAAAGTGAATTTATATACAATCGCTAAATGATAGCTTCCAAAATCATATATTGAAATAAGTCGATAGTTTATTCAAGATTTAGTTTATTGACTATTTTGAATTATTTTTACAATAAATAATTCTAAAACTGATTTACGTGCGGAGTTTGACTTTATTATATATCGTTTTAGTTAGTACTATCACGTTAGGACAAAACTATTCCAATTTAAAATTTGAAACATATTCCACTTCAGAAGGACTCTCGAGTAGTACGTGTACTGAAATATATCAGGATAAAGACGGTTTTTTATGGTTTGGAACGATAGATGGCTTAAATAAATTTGATGGCTATTCTTTTGAAATATTCAAGCCTTCAATAAATGAACCTAATTTTATAAGTAACAACCGAATCCTTTCGATTACAGGTGATGATGAGGGTAATTTATGGATAGGTACATGGAATGGGTTAAATGTGTTCGATAGAGATAGGGAGTCGTTTTTCCGTATACCTTTGGGAAATGAAGAGGACCCGGGGTTTCGTCGGACTAATGTCATCAACGATGTGTACTTTGATAAACAAAAGAATAGTTTGTGGGCCGCCACGAACAATGGGGCATATCAAATAAAACTTAAAGCGGATTATTTAGAAAATCTAGATGGTTTATCGATAAACTATTATAATCAAAGCCCTTATAGCAGTAATTCATTAGATCATAGCGAGGTAACAAAGATACTCAAAGATCATAGCAATAATATATGGATTGCTACTAATGGGGAGTCCTTAAACAAATACAAGGAAGCGACAAACTCATTCGAACGTGTTCTGATAAATACAAACAGTAACTATTGGTTAAAACAATTGCCAAAAGTATTTATTCAAGATGCAGAAGGTGACTTTTGGATTGGAAATGATTTATCTAAAATGATCGTTTGGGACAAGAATAGTAATGTTTTCTCAATTAGGGAAATTACAAAGAGTTCGATTCCCATATTTGATATATATGTTGATAGTAACAACGTGTTCTGGATTACGACTGATGGGCATGGAATATATTTGTTTGATAAACATAAAGGAATAATAAAACATCTGGCGCATGACGAGAATAGTCTATTCTCTCTTCCGAATAATCAGATTTCGTCGATATTAGAAGATAAAACAGGAGTTTATTGGTTATCTACTTATAATGAGGGGATTTGTAAGTTGGTGGTTTCGAAATCTAGGTTTGAGCATTATTACCATAGGCCAGGAGAGAAAACTTCATTAAGTTCTGAGAGGGCACAATCTGTATTACAAGATAATAAAAATAGAATTTGGATTGGAACAGACGGAGGAGGGCTTAACCTATTTAACCGGGAAACTAAAACATTTAAACATTTTTTGGCTAGCGGTAGGAGCAAGGGAGAGTTAAGTTCAAATAAAATAACATATTTGGAATCGGGTTATGATAATAATATATGGGTGTGTACATGGGATGGAGGACTCAATTTGTACAATCCGAAAAATAATAGCTTTAAGCACTATGTTAATAATCCTAAAGATAGAAATTCTATTGGTGATAATTCAATATGGTGTGCCAAAGAAGATAAACAAGGTGGGGTATGGATTGGTACACAAACTGCAGGTTTAAATCTTCTAGACAAAGAATCCAAACGTTTTATTCGTTTTATGAACAACCCTCTAGATGCAAGTTCCATAGCAAGTAATTTTGTATTTTCATTATTTATTGATTCTAAAAATCGCTTGTTTGTAGGTACCTCGGTTGGGTTAAATGTATTGTTCCTCGAGGATGTATATGGCAAAGGCTTTAAGGATGTTAAATTTAAATTACTGGGAGATAAGGAAATTCAAGGGTATCGTATCAATTTTATAACAGAGGATAAAAATGGTAACATTTGGGTAGGAACAGATTTAGGACTGCATAAGTTAAACGAATCATTAAAACATATACGTTCATATACGCATGACAACGGGTTGCCAAACGACTTAATAGTAGGTATTCAAGAGGATAAATTCGGATATTTATGGATTACCTCAAAAGGTGGATTGACTCAGTTTAATCCAATAACAGAGAAGTTTATAAATTATGGCGTTAATGATGGTGTTCAGGGGATTGAGTTTCAAAGTAAGTCTATTACATTGACTCATGAAGGACATATTATTGTAGGAGGAATTAAAGGTGTAAACATTTTTGATCCGAAAGATTTTATTGATAGGTCTGATAGTGTTGTTCCTGTATTGTCGCAACTTAGGCTTTTTAATAAGCCAATACATGTAGGTGATACATTGAACAATCGTGTTTTATTAACAAAAAATTTATGGGAACAAGATATAATTGAATTAAAACATTACGAAGGGTACCTTTCTTTTGATTTTGTGGCTCTTTATTTTGAAAGTCCTGAACATGTTCAATATGCTTACAGGATGAAAGGTCTGGATGAAGACTTTGTTGTTTCAGGTTTAAATAGAACTGCAAATTATTCAAACTTAACGCCTGGTGATTATGAGTTTGAGGTGAAAGCATCCTTAGATGGAGATTGGGAAAATGCAGCCCAAACTCAAATCGCAATTCATGTATTGCCGCCACCATGGAAGTCATGGTGGGCGTATAGCCTTTATTTTCTTTTCTTATCGTTTGTTGCTTGGATTAGTTTAAGATATTATACCAAATTGGTAAAAGAAGAGAAAGAACATGAGCTTGATCAAATGAAACTAAACTTTTTTATTAACGTTGCACATGAGTTTAGGACTCCGTTAACTCTTATTTTAAATCCTGTAGATAAAATTCTAGAATCGTTAAACCTGGAAGAAGCAAAACAATCGGGAAAAACTATTCAGCAAAGCTCCCATAGGTTACTGAATTTGGTAAATCAAATTCTTGATTTTAGACGGGTTGATATGGGAAAGGCAGAAATAAACCTGATGGATGGAGATATAATTAATTTTACAAGTAAGGTTTTCGGTTTTTTTAAGGATATGGCGAGTCAGAAAAACGTTAATTATAATTTCTCATCGGATGAAGAAAGTTATATTATGGGTTTCGATCCCGACAAAATAGAAAAGATATTAACTAATCTTCTGTCAAACGCACTTAAATACACTGAGGCTGGCGGAGAAGTTAAGTTAGAGATACAAAAAAAAATCAGGCGGAGAAAAAGGAAATACTTTAAAAGGCTGAAAAATGCAAAGCAGGAAGTACTCGAAATAAAGATAGTTGATACGGGTATAGGTTTCCCTAAAGAGCATTTAAAGTATGTTTTTAACAGGTTTTACAAAGCAGATAATACAAAAACGGGAACAGGCATAGGACTTAACTATACAAGGAGTTTGGTAGAGTTATTGGGGGGAGAAATTAGTATTGAGAGTATATATGGCGAAGGTTCAACGTTTACGGTACAGCTTCCTGTTGTGAAGAATGCTGATGAAAACGAAGCAAAACAGATACTGCCGGATGATTTTAATTTTGATCAGATTTCTCTTCAGTCTGTAGTATATGAGCTGGACAGCACAAAAAACTATGTTGTGGATATATCACAGGACGAAAGTGTCGGGGAAAGCGATACCGATAGAAAACCAACGGTTTTGCTCGTAGAGGACAATAAATTGCTTCAATCACAGTTAAAGCAAGAGCTGGAGAAGAGATATAGTGTTACTCAGGCATTTAATGGTGCAGAGGGATTAGAGAAAGCGCTTAAATATTTTCCTGATATTATTGTTAGTGATATCATGATGCCTGAAATGGATGGTTTCGAGTTATGTGAAAAACTAAAAGAAAATTTTGATACTTGCCATATTCCCGTTGTTTTGCTTACGGCCAGGAGTCTCGATGAAGATAAAATTGCAGGTTTTAAAACAGGGGCGGACGATTATATTCCTAAGCCATTTAATATGCAGGTTTTAAAAGCCAGGATACAAAACCTTATTGAATCAAGGATTAAGTTGCGCGAAAAGTTTGATGCTTTGGGAGGTTTATATGTTTCAAAGGAAGTAACAACGAACTCCACCGATGAAGCATTTCTGGACAAGGCTACCAAAGTTGTTGTAGATCACATTGACCAATCAGATTTTAACCTTGATGTGTTATTGCAGGAATTATCAGTCAGTCGTTCTACATTCTTCCGAAAAATCACTTCGATAACAGGGCATTCTCCTACTCAGTTTATTCGCTCCATACGATTAAAATATGCTGCTGAATTATTATTAAAAAAGGATGTGCCCATAAAAGAAATTGCCTATATGTCGGGCTTTAATTCTACTTCATATTTCAGTAAAACTTTCCGCGAGCATTATGGTATGACTCCCAATGAATATGTTTCTAAGCATTAGTGTCTGCTAAAAATATTTTAACTTAAGCAGTAATTGTTTTGAAGCTGTAAATCAAAGCGCGTTGGCCAGTGGAGGAGAAGAATGCCAATGAGGGGGTGAATTCCCCAATTGTTATATAATTCACAGCAGGGGCTTGTCCTTGTGTTTGATAAAACACTTACTTCTGAAGAATTATAAACAATTGCGATTTATCCTGAAAGCCTGATGTTTTTCTTCAATTATGAGTGAGCAGTCCCTACAGGTAGCTGGTTCTCCTCTTGCATAACCCCATGCGTTTGCATGGGCTAGGATAAGCTGTGCTTTCAACACGATATGTAAATGCATTCAAAAAAGATCTTTTGTTTCTTTTAAAAGCGAATTCCCAGTGACGGAACTGAAAAAAGTTTTCTTCAGGGTTCCTTCAACAAAACACTTGATTTGTAGAATAAAACTCATCTAATTTGTAAAGTGAAATTTTAATATATAGCTTATTGCTACTTGATAGTTACTTATTCAGTCCGTAAGTGTGTAGTGTAATACTATTTCTAGTAATTTGAAAGCTGTAAATCGACACCCCTTATTCTAATGGCAATATCCATATGAACCATTATTTACACTGCATGAACCATATGTTATATCCAATATGAATATGTCATTGTGTTAAAATTTGTATTTCCTCATGGAGTAAGTTGTTTGTGTTGTGTAAGTTGCAGTAAAAGAGTATTTTGTGGTGTTCTGGTATTGGCCTTTTTAAGTGGTTATTTCACGTATGAACCATAATTTATATCGTTTGGATTGTTAATTATACCCAGTATATTAAAGACTTTTTAACATTGTATCAGGTTTTTTTATGGTTATTGAGAATGGTCTTTATGTATTCTAAAATGTGAGTAATATTAATTTTAGGTCAGTTTTAGCCAGGAATCAAAACCTGCAAAGAGGGAAATACCCTTATGTCTAATACAATTAACTTAATTAATTAAATGTATGAAAAAGTTGAAGAAACATTCGGATGAAGATGTTAAAAAGCATCCGGGTTTAAATTTCTGGGCAAAAGCAGTATTGATGGTTGCTGTGCTGTTGTTTCAGGGATTTGGAAGAAATTTAATCTATGCAGAGGATAATAATGGTTTGAGAGCGATCAATCAGGAAAACACTGTGGTGATCAGTGGTAATGTAACAGATGAAAGTGGAGAACCAATTCCGGGCGTTTCAATTGTTCAGAAAGGAATACCTAATGGTACAATAACTGATATTGATGGTAATTATACTATTAAAGTAGATGTTGGTTCAACTATCGTTTTTTCATTTATCGGCATGACTAGGCAAGAGGTTGTTGTTACCGGACCTGCTCCTATTAATGTAATATTAAAGTCTGAATTTATAGGTTTGGATGATGTTGTTGTTGTTGGTTATGGTGTTCAGAAAAAAGCCTCTGTAACTGGTGCTGTTACTGCTATTGATTCAGAAACCCTTCAAGAAAAAGGAAATCTTTCAAGTCCTTTACAAGCTTTGCAAGGTCAGGTTCCTGGGGTGATGATAACACGTGCATCAAGTGCTCCAGGAGATGAAGGTTGGGATTTAAATTTACGGGGTTCTTCATCAGTTAACTCTATGGAGCCATTAGTTATTGTTGATGGAGTAGCATATAATAGTGTAAATGATATGCGATTATTGAACTCAAATGATATTGAGTCAATGAACTTTTTAAAAGATGGTGCTGCAGCCATTTATGGATCTAGAGCGGCAGGTGGGGTTGTTTTAATTACTACCAAAAAAGGTAAATCAGGTACTGTTAAAGTTGAGTATAGCGGAACAATGGCCCTTAAACAGGTTGGTTTAATGCCTGAGTTAATGAGTGTTGATCAATGGGCGGATGGTATCATGACAACATTAGAAAATGATAATAATACCTCTAGTGTCTGGTATAGTTATGCGCAATTAGCTAAAACTTATAAGGGAGAATATATTGATTTAGAAAATAGTGCTAGTCCATTTGGCACTGCAGCTTTTACAGATGTTTCTGATTTTGTATTTTCAGAAGATAATTGGTTAGGTTCTTTATTTGGAAATTCATATTCTACCGAAAATAATTTAGCTATTTCAGGAGGTAATGAACGTTCATCGTATAGAGTATCAATGAGCTATTTGTATGATGGATCCAATTTGCAATATGGAAATAATAATAATAAAAGATATACATTTAGAGCCAACAATAGTTATAAGTTAACAGATAAGGCAACCTTAGAATCTGTTATTTCATATAACCGACAAGAACAAGTCGCTCCTACATTTATAGGATCAATGTTAACGACTTCAATGCCTATGCCAGGTCTACCATTAAAAACTTTAAATGGAAAACCATATGCATGGGGTACTTGGGGATCACCTGTAGCAAAGGCAGAAGATGGAGGAGATAATAAATTATCTGTTTCTGCAGTAAATATTAGTGAGACTTTTAAGTATAATGTTACCAGTTGGTTAGATGTCAATGGGAACTTGGGGTATAATACTGCCTCTGCATCAAGAAATACGACACAAAATTCAATTACATATTATAATTATACAGGAACAAAAGAAGTTTTAACTTCTCCAACTCAAGCTAATTCGTATTACAAGCAAACCAATTCTCAAACAGATTTTTACTCTGTTTCAGGTTACTTAAATTTCAAGAAGAAGATAAATGATCATGATTTTAAATTAATGATTGGTAGTCAGTATGAATTTAAACAGTATACTTATTTTGGTGTAAAAGTATTAAATACTCAGGATGGGCTTGAAATAGTTAATGGATCAGGAGAGATTACATTGACTGGAGATGAAGAAAAATATCAAAATGCCAACACTTCTTTTTTTGGAAGATTTAACTATGATTATAAATCTAAATACTTAGTAGAATTTAATTCCAGATATGATGGATCATCTAAATTTCTGCCAGAAAATAGATGGGATTTATTTTATGGAACTTCATTAGGTTGGAGAATTTCAGAAGAAAACTTTTTACAAGATGTTAGTTGGTTAGATCAACTGAAATTACGTGTATCTTATGCTGAAATGGGTAATCAAAGTGGTATTTCTAACTATGATGGTGTTCAGTTGTATAATATTAGTTCTTCTAATGGTACCTATGTGGGAGATTCAAAACTATCTTATATTAAAACAACTGGTGTTTTGGCTTCTACTTCTAGAAGCTGGGAGCGTATTAAAAACTATAATGTAGGCTTTGACTTTAGTATTTTAAATCAAAAGTTATCAGGCTCTGTTGATGCATTCTTAAAGAAAAATGACAATATGTTAGTAAGTCTTACTTTCCCTTCTGTATTAGGTGATTCTGCTCCAAAAGCAAACTACGGAGAGTTTAAAAACTGGGGATATGAAGGTAATCTTACATGGAGAGATAAAATAGGGGAAGTTTCTTATCATTTTGGTGGTGTAATATCATTCGCACGAAATGAATTAGTTGATTATGGCGGTACTTCCGTGATTTCATCCGGATATACTTCAACACAACAAGGTTATTCTCTTAATTCAATCTTTGGGTTAAGATATGGAGGTAAGATTCAAAATCAAGAGATGTTAGATGCATATATTGCGAAATATTATGAGAATAATGGTATTGAAATGCCTTCTAATTTAAGGGTTGGAGATAATATGTATTGTGACTTAAATAATGATGGTATTTTAGATGAACAAGATTATGAATATTTAGGTAGTGATACTCCGGAAATATCCTATTCTTTTAATGCTGGAGCCAGTTATAAGGGATTTGATTTAGATTTGTTATTCCAAGGTGCTGCTAACCGTTTTGTGTACAGAGATATTGATAATTGGACAGTTCCTTTTAGAGCACTGTATACAAATACAACAACACAGTCTATTGGTAGAACGTGGAGTGAAACAAATTCAAATGCATATTATGCTCCTTATACCACTGATAAGAATATTAATAACTATAACTATCAAGCTTCATCGCTTACATCACAGGATGGTAGATACATCAGGCTAAAGAATGTAACCTTGGGCTATACTCTTCCTTCTGATAAAGTTTCTAAAATAAAATACATTTCAGGTTTCCGAATTTATGTTACAGGAACTGATTTATGGGAATCTACAAGAATAAAAGATGGATGGGATCCGGAAGCGAGAAGAAAAGCATCTGGAACGCAGAGATATCCTTTTACTCGTAGTTATACTTTAGGAATTAATCTAACATTTTAAACGAACAGTTATGAAAAAATATATAATTAAATTATCATATATATGGTTGCTCCTTGGAGTAATGACGTCATGTATGGATTTAGACCCATTGGACTCTATGGGAGATAATATAACATGGTCATCATCTGATAACTTTCAGTTGTTTGCAAATCAGTTTTATGCGTACACCAGAGATTTTAATCAATCAGGTGAGCACAATGCTTATAATGGATTTTCTGATGGTCCACACAGTGACTTTAGATCTGATCTAATTGCAACATCTTCTATTAATACATTTAGTCAGGGAACAAATACAATTCCTACTGAAGATGATAATTATAGCGTTACTTATAAAAGAATTTATTATACCAACTTATTGCTAGAAAATGCCAAAAGTTATAGTAATGAAAGTGAAATAGAAATACCTGTAGCAGAAGCTAAATTTTTTAGGGCTTACTTACATTTCGAATTAGTTCAGTTATATGGAGATGTTATTCTTTTAACAAAGCCACTTGATATTGATTCAGATGAATTATCCGGAAAAAGAGATGATAGAGGTGTGGTTATTGACCAAATAATAACTGATCTTGAGGATGCAGCTTTAGCTTTACCTGTTACAGTAACTGAAGAAGGTCGTTTAACTCAGGCTGCTGCTTATGCCTTCCTTTCAAGAGTAGCTCTTTATGAAGGTACTTGGCAAAAATTTCATAATAGTAATACGGCTCGCAGTACAGATCTACTTACAACAGCACGTGATGCTGCTATGAATGTAATGGATGGAACTTATGAATTATTTTATGATGAGACTTTGGATATTGATAGTTATCGTTATATGTTCATTCTTGAACATACTCAATGTAATCCAGCAGGCTTAACTATATCTGATAATAAAGAATATATTTTAGCACATCGTCATTTTGATGGTGATAAGTTAGGTACAAATATTACACATGCAGCTTTAGGTAATGTAATATATCCAACAAGTAAATTTGTTAATATGTATTTATGTTCTAATGGTCTACCTGTTAGTGTATCGGATTTATTTGGAGGGTATTCCACCGCTACAACAGAGTTTCAAAATAGAGATAATCGAATGGCAACTTCTCTAATTAAACATGGTACAAAATATTGGAACAACGATGGAGCCTGGAGAACTAGTTGGAATGATGATGATTTAGAAAATTGTTTAACAATGGATGTTCGTTCTAATGGTGGATACCAAAATCAAAAATGGGCTACTGAACGTCAGGTTGCTGATGAATATGAATCATATGATTATCCTGTTATTCGTTATGCTGAAATACTGTTAAATTATGCAGAGGCTGTTTATGAATTAAACGGTGCTATTACAGATGAACAATTAGATGCCTCGTTAAATTTAGTTCGCCTACGGGTAAATCCAAATATGCCTAAGTTAAGTAACTCTTTTGTTTCAACAAATTCATTAGATATGAGAGAAGAAATCAGAAGAGAAAGAACCATAGAGCTTTATTTAGAAGGATTTAGAATTGATGATTTAAAGCGTTGGGCTGTTGCAGGAGATGAGATGCCAGAAGATCAATTAGGTGTTATGTTTACCGGAACATGGTTTGAAACAAACTGGACAAAACAAGCAAGAGGTATAAACAGTGATGGTCGTGTGATTCTTTATGATAATCGTACCTGGGCTGATAAGAACTACTTATACCCATTGCCTTCTGATGAATTGCAATTAAACCCTAATCTGGGACAAAATACAGGATGGGAATAAGCTTAATAGTTATTAACTGAAAAAGAAAAAAATAATGAAAAATATTTTCAAGTATATATTAAGTTGTGTATTAATAGCTTCAGCTATGATACCTCTTTCGTGTGACGAAGAAAGCTTGTCAAAATCAGAACCTGCAATATATCCAAGTACTTTAGAATTAGGTTTGCCTGAAAGTAAACTGGTTTATATATACCAGGATGAAACAGAGAGTGATGTTTATCCAATGATTACAGGAGAAACAATTTCTTTATCGTACACAATGACACCAGATAATGTTACATATTCAGATGTGGAGTGGAGCTCTTCTGATGAAACAGTGGCAACTGTTGATGCAAATGGAGTTGTCACAGCAGTAAGTTCTGGTACTGCAATTATTACAGTTTCGCCAACTGTATTTTATTCAGGTAGTGGTATTTATGGATATATTAAAGTTGTAGTTTCAAGTACGGAGGTTGTTGCTGAATCAATAACATTATCAAGTAGTTCAGAATCTTGTTATGTGGCAGAAACATTAACAGTTACACCTACTATTAATCCATCTAATACAACCTATAAAACAGTTCAATTTTCAAGTTCAGATGAAAGTGTTGCCACAGTTGATAATAATGGTGTTGTAACAGGTGTTTCTGGAGATCCTGATCCAGGTACTACTGTGACTATTACTGCAACCGCGTTGGATGAAGGTAGTGCCGTTTCTGCATCAATTGATGTACAGATTGTACAGATCGTTGAACCACAATCAATAACAATAGATCAAACATACAGTAGTGATAACTACGAATGGGCTATTGGAGATAAAACTTATTCAATTGCTTATGATATTGAGCCTTCAAACGCTACAAAATCATTGGTAGAATGGACTTCGAGTGATGAAACTATCGCAACAGTATCAAAAGGTGTGGTTACATTTAATCAGGATGGTGTATTTGGAGAAGTTACAATTACAGCAACGTGTCCTGAAACAGGAAATACTAGTACTGTAACAATTTTCTTAGCAGAAGGATTAATTCGTGAATTATTCCATAATATAGATGATATTACATGGAATATAACATCAAGTCAGGCATTGCAAGGAGCAAGTTCAATCTGGAGCTATGAAAAATTGGATGTATCCACTTATGGCAGTTCAAAACAGCGTGCTGACTTTTCAAAACAGGATTCATATGTATGGTTACATGCAGGGAATTATCCGATTGTAGCAATTAAAATGAATGATGTACTGGACTATGATGACGTTACAGGTAGAAATATCAATGTTGATAGTAATACGGATGATGGATCATACAAAGGCAGTCTTGGTGGAGGAAACAATAAGTGGCTAATGCGTTATAAATGTGATGATGGTAGTTATGTATTTATTTATGATTTAACTCAGCAATCATTTTCAACGGGAGGTTTATTACCAACGGATGCTTCTGTTAAATTTAAAACATTCCAATGGAAATATGCTGATATGGTAGTAACACCAATTCAACAGTTAACTTATTCAGTTTATTGGGTTCAAACATTCAAAACTCTAACAGATATTAAATCTCACCTTACTTCAGAAGGAATAACTTGGGTAGAAGAATAAATAAAAAGAAGTTATACTGGTTAATTAAGTTAATCAGTATAACTCAAAATATCATCAACAAAGATTTTTATTATGAAATTACAAAATATTATAAAGCCGGTTTTAGTAGCTACAATATTATTCTTTAGTCTTGTAAGTTGTTTGGAAAACAAGTTTGGTACTGTGGATTTGGATTTAGAGGAAGATGGAAAGGAAGAAGTAAGTTATACATATAACCACCCTTGCGCAATGTATAATGATGATGACTTTACTCGTGTTAAAACGGCAATTGCTGCCGGAGCAGGAGATGTTTATACTGAGTTTACTAATTTAAAAGCAACAGCTTATGCTCAGTTAGCTTATGATCCAAATCCTCAGACTCAAATTGTAAGAGGGGATGTTACAGGTACTGATTATTCGTCAGAGAATTATGTTTATGCCATGAAAGATGCAGCTGCAGCTTATCAGCAGGCTCTTTTATGGAAATTAACGGATAATGATGATTATGCAGCAAATGCAATAGATATATTAAATCAATGGGCTGCGACATGTATTGAAATAAAGTCAAATGATGCCAATCATTATTTAGCATCGGGCTGTCAGGGATATACATTTGCAAATGCAGGTGAATTATTAAGAGATTATGATGGTTGGTCTGACTCTTATTTTACAGCCTTTAAGACTTGGATGGTTGATGTATTTGCAGCAAAGAATTACGCATTTCTTACAAAACATTCAGATGCAAGTGATACACACTATTGGGCGAATTGGGATTTGGTAAATATGTCTTCGTATTTGGCTATTGGTATTCTTACTGAAGATGATGATATGGTGAACTTTATTAAGAATTATTTTTATGAAGGTGTAGGAAATGGTTGTTTAGATAAATTGATAGTTGATACTCATAGTGATCCAAATGGATCAGGAGAGACAATTGCTCAGTGTCAGGAGTCCGGCAGAGATCAGGGACATGCTACAATGGTGGCAGCAGTGGCAGCTAACCTATGCCAAATGGCGTATACTTTATATCTGGATAATCAGGATGTACCAGAACTGGATTTCTTTGCTGCTGATGATAATGTGATTTTAAAAATGTGTGAGTATACTGCATTATTTAATGCTAAAAATGGTTTGGATAATGCAAATAGTGAAGGTTCTTATATAGTATCAATTACTGCAATGCCATTTACTTCTTATACAGCATTTGTAGGAGAATCACAAGAGTATGTTCAAACTCAGGCTTCTGAAGATCAAAGAGGAACAATAAGACCAGGTTGGGAGATTATTTATAATCATTACGCAAAAGTTAAAGGCTTAGGTTCTGGTTATCAGTATACTCAGTATTTTGCAGAAAAGTTAAGACCTGAAGGTGGTGCTGGTGATTCTCGATATGGATCAAATAGCGGAGCTTTTGATCAGTTAGGTTGGGGAACTCTAATGATGTATAGAGAGTAGCATTATTTCATTTTATGTGTAGCGGATTATTCTGAATATGTTACTTCAATGTCTTATTCAGAATAATCAAAAATTATAATCAGAAATTATTGAATTTCCAATCATTTATGTTGAATTGCACTTTGTATGTCTTTTTGCTTGAAAAGTATAGGAGGTATCAATTATAAGGTATTCAGTTTGTTATGGCCGTGTTAGTGGCGAAAAAAGAAGAAGTATGAAGAATATAGACTTAAGAAATAAGCGTAGATTCTTATTAAAAGCATCATTTATAATCACATTAATGTTAATAGTGTTTGCTTGTACAAGTAAGAAAGATCAAGCCAAATTGGATATTGATAAAATGCTTGACTACTGTGTAGCTAAAACAAAAGCTACAAAAGCTACTTTAACCGAGGCAGATAGTTTACCTCGCAATATATATTCAAATCAAATTCAATGGAATAAAGTAGGAATACATGATTGGTGTAGTGGTTTTTGGCCAGGAGTTCTTTGGTATGCTTATGAAGCTTCTGGTGACACCTCACTTTTTGCAGGGGCACAGATATTTACTGCTCCATTAAAAGGTGTTTTGGATGTTCCTGTTGATAATCATGATTTAGGATTCATGTTATACTGTAGTATGGGAAATGGGTATCGTTTATCAAAAAGCGATGATTATAAAAACTTTTTATTATTAACAGCCGACTCATTGGCAACACTATATAATCCTAAAGTAGGCACCATTTTATCATGGCCGGTAATGCGAGAAAAAATGAACTGGCCTCATAATACAATCATTGATAATATGATTAATCTGGAACTATTGTTCTGGGCTTCAAAAAACGGAGGCGATCAATCCTTATATAATATGGCTGTAAAGCATGCTGAAACATGTATGAATACATTAATTCGCCCTGATTATACAACATACCATGTGGCAGTATTTGATACTACAAACGGTCATTTTATTAAAGGTGTTACTCATCAGGGATATGCAGATGATTCTCAATGGGCCAGAGGTCAAGGATGGTCTATTTATGGCTATTCAATGGTATACAGAGAAACAAAAGATCAGAAGTTTTTAGATACAGCCATAAAGTTAGCTGATAAGTTTATCGAAATGATACCTGAGGATACCATTCCTTATTGGGATTATAATGATCCAGCAATTCCTAATGCACCCAAAGATGCATCTGCTGCCGCTATAATTGCATCTGGATTATTAGAATTACAATCATTTGTGTCGGATGAGCAAGTTAAAGCTAAATATGCAAAAACTGCAATTGACTTATTAACAGCATTGTCTTCAGATAAATACTTAAGCAAAGCTAAGAACCAATCATTCTTGATGCATTCAACAGGTCATTGGCCCGCAAAGTCAGAAATTGATGCATCCATCATATATGCTGACTATTATTATATCGAAGCTCTGTTAAGAGCTAAACAATATCTTAATTAATAATTTTAAAACTAGCTCTTATGAAAAAAGTTCTACAACAATTTAGTTTTTTAGCTATTATGCTAGTTTTAGGTATGTCATTAACTTATGCTCAAACGCTAGTAAAAGTTTCTGCAGATACTCATATACATTCATATTCGGGTAATGTGGATACTAATTTCGGAAGTAATTCGGTATTTATTATTAAAACTAAGGCTGATGGCTCAATTGATCGCGTGGGGTTAGTTAAATTAGACTTTACAAGTTTAACTGATTATAATGCAAATGAAATCAAATTAGTTACATTTAATGTCTCATTTCATAATGCACATGCAGGCACAATTACTCTTTATGATTACTCTGATGATTGGACAGAAACAGGAGTAACTTGGAATAATGCGCCTACAAATGATATTTCAACTTTAACACAAAAAGCCGAATGGTCTGTTAGTTCCTCTTGGAATAGGTCAGACCTGTTTGGTTCAGTTGATATTACAGATTATTTTAAGGAAGTAATGAGTGGTGATAAGGTAATGTCCATGGCTTTAGTTGGTGAAAATTCAGATTCAGGATATGATATTCAAACTAAAGAGAATACGGATACTCCGATTGAAGGTTTTTATGATTGGGCTCCATATGTTGTAATTACTTATGTGTCAACAGTGATTGGTGATACTGAAGCTTCAGATGTAATAGTAACAGGAGGAACAGGTATTGTTAATGTTCAAAATTGTGAACAAGGAGCAACTGTTATTATCTATGATTTGACAGGTAAAATGATTTCAAAAAAAGAAGTGAATTCATCAACAGAAACCTTTACAGCGCCTTCAGGAATTTGTATTGTTAAAGTTATTGGATCTCAAATTAGTACAAGTAAAGTGTTAGTTAAATAATTTTGATGTTTAGAGGAAGGCCTGTGCAAAGCCTTTCTCTTTTATGATAGAATAATTTATTGGAAATAAGAGCGATGAGTATAAGATTTGTAGTTGTGTTTTCTTTGTTAATTGCATTTCTTATAGGATGTAAATAAGAAAGAGTAATAAAGGAGATAACAGTAGGCAATATACTTGAATTTAATAGAAATGAAATTGTTTCAATTAATTGTTCGGTATTAAACTTAAACCTTTAAGATCTAAACAAAGATAATTTGTTAATAAGAGAAAATAATAAAAAGGAATATAAAGTATTGCAATGGGTTGGCAATGAAAAAAGAATGGGGAGATAAAATTGGATACAAAAAATGGCGTTTTCAGACATTGGGAACCTATTGACAAAAGTTTTTTAGGTGAAGGAATAATAATAGAAAGCAACGTAATTACCAAAGCTTAAGTTAATAAAATTGAAATCCCTGATCAAAGCTATTCATTGGTTTTAACTAACCCCCATCAACACAAGCTGATTTATTATCCGGGTTTTGCATGGTAAAAAAGCAGTCAGGTTAATAATTTAGAAGATTAGGATAGTTTTCTTTTGAAACAATCAAAGTTTTATTCTAATCCTTT
Organism: Saccharicrinis fermentans DSM 9555 = JCM 21142; assembly: GCF_000517085.1. NCBI lineage: Bacteria > Pseudomonadati > Bacteroidota > Bacteroidia > Marinilabiliales > Marinilabiliaceae > Saccharicrinis > Saccharicrinis fermentans. Next base: position 1,360,337 of record NZ_KI912107.1, read on the forward strand.
AGTGGTAACTTGTAATTAAAAAAGATAGTAAATGAAGAATTTTATTGTATTAGTTTGGTTTGTGTTAGGAGCATCTCTTTGTGGATGTTCCAATTCAAATAAAACAAAAAAAATAACTTATACGAAAGATTCAGACCATTATATATCAGAGGTCTGGATATCTGATAATGGAGATGGAACATATAAAAATCCCATTCTTTATGCAGATTATTCAGATCCTGATGTAGTAAGAGTAGGAGATGATTACTATTTAACTGCATCCAGTTTTAATTGTAGTCCGGGATTACCTATTCTTCATTCTAATGATTTGGTAAATTGGGATATCGTTAATTATGCCTTGCCTCATGTGGATTATAAAGAGGTGTTTGATGTTCCTCAACACGGAAAAGGCGTTTGGGCACCTTCCATAAGATATCATAATAATGAATTTTATATTTATTGGGGAGATCCGGATTGGGGCATTTATATGGTGAAAACCAAAGATCCTTTTGGCAAATGGAGTAAACCTTTGTTGGTTCAAGGAGCTAAAGGTATGATTGATCCTAGCCCTCTCTGGGATGAAAATGGTAAAGTATATCTGGTAACAGGTTGGGCAGGGAGCAGAGCTAACATAAATAGTGTTCTAACCATATGGGAAATGAATGAAGAGGGCACGAAGATTATTTCAGCGGGAAAACATGTATTTGATGGACATGAAAATCATCATACTGTTGAAGGACCTAAACTCTACAAGAAGGGAGGATACTACTATATTTTCTGTCCGGCAGGTGGAGTTGAAACTGGATGGCAATTGATTCTTCGATCAAAAGATATTTATGGGCCTTATGAAGAAAAAGTTGTAATGCACCAAGGAAGCACAAATATAAATGGACCACATCAAGGATCATGGGTTGAAACACAAACAGGAGAATCATGGTTTCTGCATTTTCAGGATAAAAAAGCTTATGGTCGTGTTCTGCATATGAATCCGGTTAGTTGGATTGATAATTGGCCAATGATGGGAGAGGATATAAATAATGATGGTATTGGAGAACCGGTTTCGAGTTATCAAAAACCAAATGTGGGTGAAACATATCCAATAAATACACCTAAAGAAAGTGATGAGTTTATTAATGGGAAATTAGGAATGCAATGGCAGTGGGCTGCGAATCATTCTATTAAATGGATGGTGCATTTACCCGATCAGGATTACCTACGATTGTTAAATTATCCAAAGCCCGAACCTTCAACTTCTTTATGGATGGTTCCAAATTTATTAATGCAGAAATTTCCAGCACCAGAGTTTGTGGCAACAACTAAAGTTAAGCTAACAACAGAGTGGGATGTTTGGCAAGGCAAAAAAGCAGGACTAACTGTAATGGGAGATGATTATGCCTATTTAGCAATGAGTAAAGATGAAGAAGGGTATAAACTTGAATTATTCAAAGGGAATATGATTGATAAATATAGTGCGAATGAAGAAATGGAGACTGCTGTGCGAATTAAAAGTAACGAAGCATATTTAAGAGTAGAAGTAAAAGAAGGAGGTCTTTGTCAGTTTTATTACAGTGAGGATGGAAAAAAATATCATCCCATAGGAACAGCTCATACAGCAACTCCTGAGTTATGGATTGGTGCTAAGGTTGGAATATTTGCATTGATGGAACCTGGTATCAGAGTTGGAGGTTACGCTGATTTTTATTGGTTTAGAATTACAAAATAAAATAGGTATATAGAAAAAAGAATTAGAAGAGTAATCGCATGAAACAAATATTCTTTATTGTCACAGCTTACATTTTTTGCCTTGTGCAGATTGGGGCCAAAGAAGCTAATCATTAGCTTCTTTGTAAACTTATTAATTGGCTAATATTTACATTTACATAAATACGATGAATTTATTTCGTTTTTTACAGGGATTAATAATAGTTCTATTCTTTGAAGGCGCTGTTTCTAGTCAGAAATTAATGATTTACTCAGTTCCCAATCAAATAAAATATAGTGGTCATAATGATGACTTTACTGTTCAGGTCAAGCAGAATGGGGGAGTATGGAGGGATTTATTTGAGTATAACGTTAAAGTAGATCTCGACAATCCACAGGATGCATCCATGGTGACTTTCGATTTTGAAGGTTCAGTGGAGGTGCGCGTAAAAAAGAACAATGGAAAAGTAAGGGAGGTGAAAATAAGACCTTCATCATTGGGGATTAAACATGAGGTTATTGGCAATGATATCTTTTTTAGGCTGGACAAACCGGTCAAGCTTTCCATTGAGATCAATGGGGATAGGTTGCACAACCTTCATTTATTTGCCAATCCTGTATTAAAAGATATTCCTCAACAGAACGATCCCAATATAATCTATTTTGGTCCGGGATACCATAAGCCCGGCGACCAGCCAGGTAATGTTTATCATATACCATCTGGAAAAACAGTCTATTTAGATGGAGGGGCTGTGGTTAATGGTAAGTTTTTAATAGATAGGGCAAAAGATGTTAAGATTATGGGACATGGTATTGTCTGGCATCCGGAAAGAGGTGTTGAAATCCGATACTCAGAAAATGTATATATCGACGGACCTGTTTTTATAAATCCTTCACATTATACTGTTTATGGGGGACAAGTAGATGGTTTGACTATCGAAAATATTAAATCGTTCAGTTGCCGGGGATGGTCTGATGGCATCGACCTGATGTCTTGCTCTAATGTAAATATAAATGATGTGTTTCTGAGGAATTCAGATGATTGTATTGCTTTGTATGGACACAGGTGGCAGTTTTATGGGAGTGCCAGGAATATTGTAGTGAAGAACTCAGTATTATGGGCAGATGTTGCGCATCCAACCAATATGGGTTTACATGGGAATGCAAAAGCAGGAGGTGATAGCATCGAAAATGTGACATTTACCAATTTAGATATTTTGGAACACGATGAAGATGACCCTAACTACCAGGGCTGTTTTGCTATCAGCAATACCGATAATAACCTGGTCAGAAATATTACTTACAGGAATATTCGTATTGAGGGTATACAAGAAGGGCAGTTGTTCAATTTCAGGACTTTGTACAATGAAAAATACAGTGGGGCACCTGGAAGAAATGTAGAGGGTGTTTTGTTGGAAAATATCAGTTATACCGGCGGTTTTGTTAACCCGTCTACTATTGGTGGATATAGCAATGAAAGAAAGGTTGATGGAGTAAGGTTTAAAAACGTAACCATCAATGGGGAACCATTTTCATTAGATAGTAGGGATCATGTTCATTTAAAAGAATTTATTTCAGACATTAAGGTAAAATAATAACCTGATGATAAAACGACCATTTAAAATATTAAAACAATTATTCCTGTTATTTTTTGCCCTGATATCAGGTATTAATGTAAGGGGGCAGGTTTATCAATGGAGTGTGCCTGTTAAAAATATCATTTCCAGTGAAACCAATAACAATCCAATGGCTTTTTTATGGATTCCGGAGAATTGTCAACAGGTTAAATCCGTAGTCTTTAGTCAACAAAACATGTGCGAGGAAACGTTGTTTAACCATCCTCAGTTCCGTAAAAATATGACAGAGTTAGGTTTTGCTATTGTATGGGTAACTCCCGGTATCGATCAGCAATGGGACGTAAGCAAAGGCTGCCAAAAGGCATTTGACCAGATAATGAAGGATTTGGCCAGAGTGAGCGGATATGGTGAATTGAAGAACGTTCCGATAGTACCTTTAGGACATTCAGCCATGGCCACATTTCCCTGGAATTTTGCAGCATGGAATCCTAACAGGACTTTGGCTATTATCTCCTATAAAGGAGATGCTCCACGTACAAATTTATGCGGTTATGGACGTGAAAATCTGGAATGGGGACGAAACCGAAATATTGATGGAATTCCGGGAATAATGATCGAAGGGGAATACGAATGGTGGGAGGCACGTGTGAATCCTGCACTTGCCTTTCGTATAATGTACCCCAAAAGTTGTATTTCATTTCTTTACGATGCAGGTCAGGGACATTTTGATGTTGCCGACAAGGTAGTGGCTTATATTAACTTATTCCTGAATAAAGCGGCTCAATACCGTTTACCTGAAGAACTAGGTTCTGATGATCCTGTACAATTAATTCAATTGAATCCACAAAAAGGCTGGTTTGCGGAGCGATGGTATACAGATAAAACAAAACGTGAAAAACCTGCTTTATTTGGTAAATACAAGGGAGATATGCATGATGCGTTCTGGTATTTTGATGAGGAAATAGCTAAGGCTACCGAAACCTATTATGCCTCATCAAAAGGAAAGGAATATCAATATATTGGATTTGTACAAAATGGTGAAATATTGCATTTTAATGAAAATTCACACGCAAGGATTAAAGGAGAGTTTAGTCCGGAAGAAGATGGGGTGACCTTTTACTTTGATGCCTGTTTTACCGATACATTACGGAAGCAAAAAGTAGGAAATCATGCACCAGGGAAGCCTGTAATTGATATAATTAACGGTCCGGTTATTAAAATGAATGACACCACATTCCGTGTGAGTTTTAACCGTATGGGTCTGGATAATCCCAGGCGTACCGGTGATATATGGTTGTTGGCCCATCATTCCGGCGATAACAAATACAAAAGCTCCGTTCAGCAATTTAATTTGCGCATCCCATATAAACTGGAAGAGGGAGCTGAGCAAACTATTGATTTTGAATTCATTCCCGATCAAACAGGTAATGTTGGATCATTGCCTTTGAATGCCACAGCCAGTTCTGGTCTGCCGGTATATTTTTATGTGAAAGAAGGACCTGCAAAAGTAGTTGGGGACAAGCTGGTATTTACAACCATCCCTCCTAAAAGTAAGTTTCCTGTTAAAGTAACCGTTGTGGCATGGCAATATGGAAACATAAAAGAACCTAAAATACAAACTGCCAACCCGGTTGGAAGGAGTTTTTTAATCATGAATAATCATTGAGTCCATTCTATATTGAATAGTTTAAAAAAATATAAAATGAGTAAAATAGGAAATTATAGATTGATTCTAACTGTTTCAATGCTTTTACTAAGTCTTGTTGCAGTTCAGTCAAAAAACAGAGTAAAGGAAACTACAACACTTGAAGCTTTGGTTCAGGTAGCTGCAGAGGATGATCAACAGGTTCGGATGAAACCCGGAGTTTATGCTCTTGATGAGTACCTGACAGAAGAACGCTTAGCTCATCTTTTAACCCAGTTGCCACCTCAAACCAAAGAACAGCGTCGCCCACCCCGTTGGTTTTTACGTTTTAGCGGTAGTAATAATACCTTTGATTTTACTGGTGTTACCATCGAAATAAACACAGAACTATACAGTAAGTTGCCTTATGGTTATATGCGTTGTGTATTCATTGATGGTGATGGCAATACAATAAAAGGATTAACCGTAAAAAATACCGGTCCCGAAGATAAAGGAAGTAATGGCAATATCTTCACAGTATTTGGCAACAATACATTGATTCAGGATGTAAAATTATACGTACGGGGTTCCTCTTATGGATATGGAGATTTATTTGGAAAAGGAGGTCCTGTGTTAACCCACCTTCAAAAGCAGAGTGGCATCATGGTGGGACAAAACAATACGCTGAAACGGTGCAAAGTTTTTAGCCAGGCTTTTGGGCATTGTTTTTATATCCAGACTCATGGACATGATACTCGTGATATTTTGTTGGAGGATTGTTATGCCGAAGGTGCCACGCGCAGCACAAATGATATGCTTGCAGAAAGAGGGGGTATTGCAGAAAAATTGAATTACCGAAGCGTATACCAAAACCGTGATGGACGTTATATAATTACGCCGGGTTATACAAAATCTTTAAGCGAAGATGGTTTTCGTACCTATGGCGGTGTGGGTAAAGTCACCCTTATCAATTGTACAGCCGAAAATACCCGTGCCGGATTTGAGATTGGGGGGACAAATGATGCCGAAAACCGCACGGTCCTTCAAGGCTGTCAGGCTATAGGTGCCGAACGTGCATTTCTGCTCGGATCAAATGTGCAGGTGCGCGATTGCAGGGGCGATATACAATATGGTCCATTGCTCTACTTACGGGAAAATACAGTAGGTGCCGATGTGGAGTTAGAACTGATACCTGGTATGCCAAAGTCGATGGTACATACCATTGCTACCATTGCAGGTAAAAACCACCGAGTGCGACTTTATACCAATGCCCCCAAAGTTCCAATGCCTGCATTACCGGTTATGCTTGGGTTTGGGATGCCGGCTCATGCAGAAATGAGTTCTCCTATCCTGCCTATGGAAACAGAAAATGTAGTGTTGATAAATGAGTTGGAACATATGGTAGTTATTAAAAGCAATGAAGCAAACAATACAGAAGTACAATCACCAGCACCCATTTTACAGAATAGTGAGACCCAAAAAATAGGAGGAAGGGGCAAGTGGTAGGTTCTGTTTTTATTATAAAGGAGTAAATTAAAAAATAAGCCAATAAAACTGGTGTTGGTTATTATTCTAATTTGGTAGATAATCCATGGTTTGAAACTAATATAATGAAATCTCATGGTGCATTAGGCGAGTGCTACTCTTCACTTGCTTTTCAAATGGAAGGTGATACTTCCACTTCTCTGGGACGTATAAATAATGGTTTGGGTTATTGGCTTGAAAGCCCTGATTTTGATGGTTGGGGAGGTCGTTATAAGTACTATCAGCCCTATGGAGAAACGGGTCCTATATGGACTAGTAATAAGTTCAATCGCAATACTTATAAATATGAACCCGGGAAAAAACACACTTCAAATGGTACCGCTATCTGGCGCTGGCGTGATCATTTTCAATATGATTTTGCTGCCAGGATGGATTGGTGTGTTGCTAACGATATTTAATAATGCAAATCACAATCCGGTCTCAATTTTAAACGGAGATCATACAAAAAACGTATTGTATTTAATTGCAGAAGATAAGGATTTTATTGAGCTTTCAGTAGAGAGTACGTATGGTCAAGTTAGTGATGATATATAAATAAAGTGGTGTATTTATCCAGAAGCTGGAGATATTATAGGGAGTAACTTTAAATAATAAGAAAGAAATGACCACTAGTGTAGATCTATCAAATGCATCAGGAAAGACTTTGTATGTATTATTTACAAGCTAATGACCAAGGTGAATCTAATATATATATACAAATCAACGTGTCGTGATAAAACTTTAAATAATATACTAACCATGGAAAAGAAGGTAACTTTAATGCTAATATTAATAATTTCATTAACTGTTTCAGGGCAGAAGCGGAATTATTTATTTCATACAGATGAAAACATAGCCAGGTTAAAAAATCAGATAGATACAGATATTGAAGTTAATAATGCATGGAAACATCAACTGGAAAAGGCCGATAACCTGGTTAATAAAGAACGTTGCGGAGCTTCAGATTGTCAGGAGCTGGGATTGGCTTTTCGTGTTACGGGAGATGAAAAATATGCCGAGGCTGTGAAACGAATTTTATTGGATTACTCTGCTCGTAAAACATGGGAAGGTAATGATCTTTTGAGCAGAGATCCTGCATGGACAGGAGGATTAAATACATCGCATACTGGTTTTTATATTAGTATAGGGTACGATTGTATTTATGATTATCTCACAAAGAAAGAGAGAAGTCAAATTGCTGAAGGACTGGTTAAGGTATGCATTAATCCTCTTAAAAATAATTGGCTCGATCCACAAACCAGCTTCCATACATTTGATACCATGGGGCATAATTGGTGGAGTGCTTGCGTTTATATGACTGGATTTACTTCATTAGCTATTCAAAATGAAATACCGGAAGCCAAACAATGGGCCATTGATATTTCTAAAACCATTACAGAGTGGCTATATTATTCGGGTAGTGTACTTCAGAATAAGCCTCGTAATTTTGATCGTAATGGAGGGTTTTATGAGAGCATCAATTATGCAGCCTATGGAGTAAGTCAGTATTTGTTGTTTCGTTTGGCAATGAATAATGTTTTACCAAATGTGAAACAACCAGATATATCTGAGCTGGAAAAAATGGCTGATTTCTTTATTTACACAACATACTATGTAAAAGATGACATTCCTAAAGTTGTAAACTTTGGAGATGGAAACACTAAAAGAACAGGAAATGCTTGCGTTTTACTTTTATGGAACTTAGGATATCATAAAGATACTTATGTGTGGTATCTAAACAAAACAATGAAAGGAGATAATAAAGAAGCTATTCAACTAGATTCACCTAATGGTTTAATATTAAATCCTGATTTGCCTGAGTTATCAGAAAACTACACTCCTGATATGGATCTTTCTCAAATTTATGAAGATATGGGCTGGGCTACCATGCGAAATTCTTGGGGAGACAATGCTTCCATGGTAGCGGTAAAATCAGGATTAACATGGAATCATGCGCATGCTGATGCGGGTTCATTTATTGTGTTTCATGATGGAAAATACTTAATAATTGATTCTGGAAATTCATCTTATGGAAATCCTCTTTATACACAATTTTACTGCCAGAGTGAAGCACACAATGTTGTGTTGTTCAATGGAGAAGGCCAGGATAGGGGAGATCCGTATTTTGGAGTGGTTAATTATGGTTCTTTGCATAATTTGGTAGATACAGGTGATTTTAAATATCTGTTGGCCAATGCAACAGGTCCTTATTCACATGTTTTAAAAAGAAACTATAGAAACTTTATCTGGGTTGGTGAAGTATTGTTAGTCATTGATGATTTATTGGCTCGTGAACCGGGGCAATTTGAATGGCTGTTACATTATAATGGTGAGTCGAAACGAAGAGGATTGGATCTGTCGATCAAAGATGGAGATGCTGAAGTATTGGTTCGTCCATTATATCCTGAGACTTTCTCTGATGGCGGATTACCTCATGATTTTCCTGAAAAAATGCGATTAGAAGAAAAATTTGGTTATGAAGATCATCATCCTGAAAACAGAAAGCCTTACTGGTCGGTGAGTCATTTTGAAAAAACTGCCAGAACAAAGTTTATATCTGCTATTATCTTTAAATCTGAAAGCAATAAAGATAAGCTTCCTGTTATTGAACGTTTTCAGGGAAACAACTATTTGGGAGTCAGGATTACACAACAAGGAAAGAAAACAGAAGTATATCTTAACTTACTGGCTGATGGAAGTATTAAGCATCGAAACAGTGTGAATGAGATGAATGGATGGCAAACTGATGCTTATCTGACAGCTTTAACTTTTGATGAAAAAACTGATATTTCCAAAGTAGAAAATCTGAAAGACTGTTTTATTGGTCATGGAAGTTACCTGAGAAAAGATGATCAGGTTCTGGTACATGCATTGTCAAAGTACACAGCATATTTTAAAGATATTAATACTAAAGTTAATGTGATTTTTCAAGGACAACCGGAAGTTTATTTAAACGTCTATGATCCTATGAAGACAAAGCAAATAAAGGTAAACGGAAGCTGGGTTACTGGATTGTATAATAAAGAATTAAAGACGATAAATTTAAAAGTAGAATAAGCCATGTTTAAGAAGTTATATTTGATTTTAACAGGATTGGCTATTGTAGGTCAGTTGGTAGCTGAGGGAATTATTCCCGAAACAAATGTAAAAGTAGAATCTCCTGATGGAAATTTAACCTTTGAATTTTATCAAAAAGAATTAGGTCAGGATAAAAAGCAAATGTATTACACTGTTGAGTATAAAAAACAACCTGTTGTATTGGAATCTGAATTAGGAATATTAATTGAAAATAATCTGTTTGAATCGGCTTTGGGTATTGAAAATGATCCTAGCGATAAATGGTGTGAGAATCTCGAGTTTAAATCATCAAGTCCGAGAGTTGTTGATACAACATGGTCTCCTTTATATGGAGAACGTAACTTAGTAAAGGATAATTATAATTATCAAGTTCTTCATTTTGTAAAATTTGAGTCAGCAGAGGATATTCATGAAGGTCATTCTGGTACGAGCTATGATAAGCGCAGAAGCTATTTAATGGATTTGGAAGTTCGTGTTTATAATGAGGGAGTAGCTTTTAGATATTTTTTTCCGGAGACTTCAAATGGATTGTTTCTTCATATTGAAGGTGAGCAAACAAGCTTTACAATGCCAGATGAAACCATGGCATTTTATGAACGATGGGCACAAGGTCCATATGAACTTTTATCATTAAAAAACTGGCCGGATGAATGTGAACGCCCTTTAACCTTAAATTTAAAGAATGGATTAAGAGTGGCTTTATTAGAAGCCAGAATGATAGATTACAGTAGAGGAAAATTTAAATTGAGTGAGGATAAAGCTAATACTATTGAGTTAACCATGTATGATAAGGTAGATGCTATTAGTCCGTACGCAACTCCATGGAGAGTAATTATGGTAGCAGAAACACCTGGAGAATTATTAGAAAATAATGATCTTGTTTTAAACTTAAATGCTTCAAATCAGCTTCAAAATACATCATGGATAAAGCCTGGTAAAGTAATCAGATCTAACCTGACTACGAAAGATGCAAAAGAATGCATTGATTTTGCAGCAGAAAGAAACCTTCAATATGTACATCTAGATGCTGGTTGGTATGGTCCTGAAATGAAAGTGGCAAGTGATGCAACAAGTGTTTCACCTGATCGTGATTTGGATATGCACGAAGTTGTTAACTATGCAGGGGCAAAAGGTATTGGAATTTTTGTATATATCAACCAAAGAGCATTGGGTGATGATTTGGATAAAGTATTTGCAAAGTGCAGAGATTGGGGATTTAAAGGAGTGAAATTTGGATTTGTTCAGATAGGTTCATCCCGTTGGACTGCATGGTTGCACGATGCTATTAAAAAAGCTGCGGAGTATCATTTGATGATTGATATTCATGATGAATATCGACCTACTGGTTTTAGTCGTACTTATCCTAATCTAATGACTCAGGAAGGTATTAGAGGAAATGAAGAAATGCCGGATGCAACGCATAATACAATCTTACCTTTTACTAGATATTTAGCAGGTGCAGGAGATTATACTATCTGTTATTATAACAATCGTATTAAAACAACACACGCTCATCAATTGGCATTATCGGTTGTTTATTATAGTCCTATACAGTTTTTATACTGGTACGATACACCATCTCATTATAGGGGAGAAAAAGAAATTGCGTTTTTTGATGCAGTACCAACTGTTTGGGATGATACAAGAGTCTTGAGTGGAGAAATAGGTGAATATATATCCGTTGCCCGTAAATCAGGAGATACGTGGTTTGTTGGAGCTATTACGAATAATGATGCCCGGGAAATTACGATTTCAATGAATTTTTTAGAGGAAAAGAAAAAATATGTTGCAACAATTTATTACGATGACCCGGATTTAAAAACACGAACAAATGTAAATATCAATATTCAAACCGTAAATTATTCCTCTGAGTTAAAGCTAAAGCTTCAGAAAAGTGGTGGGGTTGCGATTCATATTCAGTTAAACGAATAATATAATATATAATGGTTGCTACAATGTTAGGAGAAACTCCAAGAGTGTTTTTGGATAGAGGGGATGTTCGAGAGGCCTTGCTTAGTATTTTAGATACATCGAAGATTTTGTGGGATGATGCTATCGTTTTGGATGGTGAAATAGGGAAAAACATTGTAGTCGCACGTCGTTTGGGGGCTGACTGGTTTATTGGTGCTATTACTAATATGGATGCAATGGAGATTACAACACCACTAACATTTCTGGAAGAAGGAAAAAAATATCAGGCAACGATATATTATGATGACCCAAAGTTGAATGCCCAAACCAATGTTGGTATAGAGACACATACGGTAAACAATAAAAAGGAATTGAAGTATAGTTTGCTACCCTCAGGTGGTGTTGCGATTAAAATTGAACCAGTAAAATAAAATGAGGTTTTAAAGTAGTATGTAGTAAATGGATGGCAGTTTAAAGGCATAAGTTAAAAAGTCTTCATTGCTACATACATTTTTCAAAGTAAAAAAAAGAGTAGTTTTTTTATATGCAAAACAAAGTAAATATGCGGTCTGCTACATATTGCAAAAGTAAAAAAAACGCTCCAATCCGGATGTCGATTTGAGCGTTGGAATTCTCTAAGTTTTACTGGAATCTTTGGAAATTAATCGAAAATAGTGGGTGTTTTTAGAAAATTCTGATAACTATTAGACTTATTCCAATTGTGCGGCAAAAGATCAGCCAAATCTAAATCATAATTACTGCTGTATAACGCAATCTTAGAAAATACATCCGTAAGCCAAGCGCTTTCGCAGTTCAGCTCTTTGCTTGTTATTCATGTTCTGATCGGTGGCCATTTGCTTAACCTGATAGATTTTAGCAATTTTGTGCCAAAGCATATTCAGCCCCCGTTTTGTCTTCTTTTAGACTTTCGGAGAATTTCCTGCGCGCATGAGCCCAACAACTAAGAAGCAAAATACCTTTCTTTTGCTCATAGATTGAATATGCCTGATATCCATCGGTTTGAATAGCTCCCTGAAAATCCTTTAATAAAGGAAGTATCACTTTTTGTGCTGGGAGCCTTTGTCGTAGTGAAAGAAAACTAAGTTATTCATTACTGATCGAACCATCCACAGATAAGCCTTTTGTGCTTTTCGTTGCTAATAACCGGAATGGTACTTTCGTCAACCTGAATATAATCAGATTTTAGAACAATTTCTTTTAAACGTGCATAAAGAGCTCTTAGTAAATCACAGCTTCCTTGAAACCAACCATTAATGGTGGATGCGGGTAATTTTATACCTACCATTTTGAACATGGCCATTTTACGACGACATGGCAGATGCTGGTTTTAATGCCTATATACTGGCCAAAGCCATGGGCATGAGTACATCTACCTTTTATAGAAACACAAAAAAAATTACGAACAAAACACCTGGTGCGTTTGTAAAGGATATCTGTTAACAAAGAGCTGTTAAGTTGCTTAAAAAAAGTGATTTAAGTGTTTCTTGAAATTGCCGAGAACGAAGACTATTTAGATGTTAAAAGCTTTAAAAAGCATTCGAAACTATATATGGGTTAATTCTATCAGAATATCGTTCAAAGTTGTAAAGGAATACGTATAATAAAGTAGGCTGTCTCAAGCGTTGTATTATATTTTTTTCGCTTCTGTGTCTTGTAAAAAAATCGACGCTGTAAAATTCTTCCTATTTAGGATCTATGAAAATTTATGCTGATAAGTTAATGCTGAATCTAACCCTAGATTTTATACCTATACTTTATTCAAATTTTACTGACACTAAGTATTTATAACACCTTTATGCTGTGTGATTTTTTTTGTCAATTTAAGAGGTGACCTATTTAGCATACAGTGCATCAGTGATATATGTTGTTAAGGTGACAAGAATACACCCTCTTTTTGAATATTATCAATCATGTGATTTGACAAAAATACTCCTCTCTATTGAACGTTACACCTTGTTTTTTTTTGTTAAAATCTGTGAAATTGCACCTGTGTTTGAAACAATAAATGCGAACTAAATAAATGGATATGGCTAGAGTAGATAAAGAGATTAAAAAGGTGAAGCAGTTAAAGTCAATTTTATATGTTGTTTTTGCACTCATTATTGTTGTTGTAATTGGTCTCTTTATATAAAAGAATCAATCTGAGAACACGTAAACAAGTATCATTGAATTTTGCAGGTTACTAATATATTGAAAGTTAAATTATAATTATGGAAAACAAATTTAAACCAATGAAGAGTATGGGATTTTTGATTGCAATGCTTCTTTTTTGTAGCACTGTAATTTTTGCCCAAGAGCTTCAAGTGAGTGGTAAGGTTACCGATTTAGGTGGTGACCCATTACCTGGTGTCGCGGTGGTGGTTAAAGGAACAACTGTTGGCACAATAACAGGTATGAATGGGGAATATCATTTAAATGTTGAATCGGAAAAGGTTTTGGTGTTTTCATTTATCGGAATGAAAACAAAAGAAGTGGCCGTAGGAGTAAACACTTTAATGAATGTGATCCTTGAGGATGAGACTACAGACCTTGAGGAAGTGCAAGTGATTGCCTATGGTAGTCAGAAAAAAGTTTCTGTAGTGGGTGCTATTACTTCTGTAGGTAATAAAGATTTGGTGTCTACACCAACAGGCAGTGTGGCTAACTCTTTAGCAGGACACGTTACAGGATTAGCGTCTATTCAATCTTCAGGACAACCTGGAGCCAACGATCCGGATTTGTACATTCGTGGGATTTCAACGCTCGACGCATCCACTTCAACACCATTAATGATGGTGGATGGTGTTGAACGTGATTTTATGCAATTAGATCCTGAAGAGATAGAGAGTATTTCTATTTTAAAGGATGCTTCTGCCACAGCTGTTTATGGTATAAGGGGTGCAAACGGTGTTATTTTGGTGACTACCAAGCGAGGAAGTGTGGGAAAGCCTAAGATTTCAGTGAGTGCCTCAATGAGTATGCAACAGCCTACTCAGTTGTTGGATTTTGCAGATAGTTATACTTATGCCACAGTTTATAATAAAGCACAGTTAAATGATGGTATAGCAGAAGATAAATTGATGTTTTCGCAGGATGCTATTGATAATTTTAAAACAGGAGAAAACCCACTTGTGTATCCCAATACCGATTGGATGGATTATCTGTTTAAGAGTTTTGCAAAACAACATAAAGAAAATGTCAATATTACCGGAGGTTCCAAAAGGGTAAAATACTTTGTTTCTCTGGGCTTCTTTTCGCAAGACGGTATGTTGGAGGATTTTGGTTCGCTTGATTACGACTATAATTTTGGTTATAACCGTTTTAACTATCGCTCAAATGTTGATGTAGAAGTTACTAATACAACTACGCTGGCATTAACCATTGGAGGACGTACCGAAGATAGGGTAGAACCCAATACCAAGGAGGGTATGGATCAAATGTGGCGCCAGATATACTGGGCAGTTCCTTTTTCTGGATCAGGTGTGGTAGATGACAAATACCTAGTTAATGGAAACAACTATATTGATCTTCAGAAGAAAGATGGCTTGGATCCTTTTTACGGCAGAGGTTTTAAAGAATTTAATAAAAACACACTTAACTTCGATATTGCTTTAAAACAAAAGCTCGACTTTGTTACTGAAGGACTTCGTTTTGGTGTAAAAGCTGCCTACAATACTAGCTATAATCATAATAAAACACGCAGCACATCAGTTAGAACTTATGATCCTATATTTTTGAAAGATGCAGAAACAAATGTAAGTGCAGAAGACCCTAATGCATATGATGTTGTTTATAAAACTTCGGGATCATTTGGTAATCTAGGTTATAATGAAGATACCGATAAGGCGCGTAATTGGTATGCTGAAGCTACTTTAAACTATAATAGAAACTTCGGTCTGCACGCTGTTGGTGCACTTTTGTTATACAACCAGCGTAGAAACTATTATCCCGAACAGTATGCTGATCTTCCCACAGGATATATTGGGAGTGCGTTCCGTGCTACTTATGCCTATAATAATCGATATTTGGCTGAAATTAATATGGGATACAATGGTTCTGAGCAGTTTGACTCAAAAAAGCGTTATGGCTTATTTCCCGCAGTATCGCTTGGTTGGGTAATAACGGAAGAAGCTTTTATGCAAGGTCAAGATATACTGTCATTTTTAAAGATTAGAGGTTCTTATGGTTTAGTAGGTAATGACCGTTTAGGGGCAAATCGTTTTTTGTATTTGCCAGATGCTTATGATGTTAGTGCCGGAGGGTATAACTTTGGTATTGATGTCCCTCAAAGTTTGCCGGGAGCATCAGAATCGCGTATAGGGAATCCTAACCTTACCTGGGAAACGGCCGTTAAGCAAAATTATGGGATCGATGCTAAATTTTTCGATAATCAATTGTCAGTCAATGCAGATTTTTTTATAGAGGATCGAGAAGATATATTAGTAACACGAGCAACGGTTCCCGGTTATGTGGCAGCAACTTTACCTGCGGTTAATTTGGGTGAAGTAAATAATAAAGGTGGTGAAATAGAAGTGATTTGGCGTCAAAGATTAAACGGAAACTTTAACTATTTTATTAAACTGAATGCTTCGCATGCCAAAAATAAAATTATTTTTAAAGATGAGGTAAGACCCAATGAAAGTTATATGGCCGCTACTGGTCGTGCTGTAGGGCAACATTTTGGTTATCAAACCCTCGGCTTTTGGCAAGAGGAACATTTTGATGTTGACAACGAAGGAAGCTATACGTTAAAGCCTGAATTTGTGTCCTATCAAAACCCTCAACCTGGTGATGTACGTTACAAGGATAGAAACAATGATGGCAAGATTGATACCGACGATATTGGTTATGTCGGTTATTCAAATGTACCGCAGACTACTCTTGGTGCTTCTTTTGGATTTGAGTATAAGGGTTTTGACTTCAAAACTGTATGGGCGGGAGCGACTAATGTATCCCGTTACCTTGATGATACTTACAAAGTTGCATTTGGTGCTACTAAAAGTCGATCACTATTGCAATATATGGTTGATGATGCCTGGACTCCAGAAACAGCCTATTCGGCCACTTATCCACGTATTTCTATAACTGGAGCTGACAGAAATATGCAGAAATCTGATTTGTGGGTTAAAGATGCTTCGTACTTAAGACTTAAAAATTTAGAATTAGGATATACAGTGAAAGCTTCTTTTATGAATAAGCTAGGACTTAGCAATATGAGAGTTTACTTTAGTGGATATAACCTGTTGACATTTAGTAGATTGAAAATGGTAGATCCGGAAGCTAAAACGGGAAGTAATTCAGTGTATCCTGTTATGCGGGTTTATAATCTTGGCTTAAACTTGAAATTCTAAAACAAGCATAGAAAAATGAATATGAAACGAGCCTGATAATGGATTTATCACTCAGATAGATAATTAAGTCTGGCGAGTTGCATGTGATCATTGAAAATAAAATTTAGACACATGAAAAATAGTAAAAATTATATATGGATGGCCCTCTTTGCATGTTTGTTTATGGCTTGCGAAGAAGTTAAATTCGGAGATGAGTTCTTGGCGAAACCGCCCAGTGGAGATGTTACTATAGATACGGTGTATAGTAACATTGTATATGCAGAACAAGCCCTTTGGAATACTTATGCTACACTACCTTATCGTATTAATAGAAATTGGAATGCCAAAGGTAATGTGATGGGGATGGATATTATGGAGAGTATTACCGATCTGGTACAGAGTCATCTTGCCTGGGGAGGTGCTGCCAAATATTATGGGGGTCAATATGATGCAGGGTCGGAAAATAGTGGTACATGGACCAAATATCATTTTACCCAAGAGGATAGTTGGACAGGTATAAGAAAAGCCTATTTATTTATCGAAAATATTGATGGAGTACCCGATGTTAGTGAGGATTATATAAGACGTTTAAAGGCGGAGGCTAAATTAATAATTGCTATTCATTATTCTGATATGTTCAGACATTATGGTGGATTGCCTTGGATTGATAGCTCGGTGTCACCTAGCGATGATTTTAACAAACAACGATTAACTGCTAAGGAAACACTTGATAACATTATTGACTTAATAGATGAAGCTATTGCTGATTTACCTTGGGAACTGGAAAGTAATGATAATTGGGAAGGGAGAATGCATCGTGCAGGAGCCATGGGACTCAAAGCCCGAATGTTGCTCTTTGGGGCGAGTCCCTTGTTTAATGACGATGTACCTTATTTGGCTGGAGATGCATCTAGTCAAAAGATGACTTGGTTTGGCGAAAAAGACCCTCAACTATGGGTCGAAGCCAGGGATGCTGCCAAGGCTTTGATTGATGAATTGCAGCTAAGGGGTGTATATAGTATGGTTAATACGGGTAATCCTCGTCAGGATTTTCAGGATGGTTATTACAAAAGAGGTTTGCATGAAGTTCTAATACCCGTTCATGCCGGATATAAAACAGGAGATTATTGGTCTCAGAACTACTATTTCTACCAATCAGCAGGAGGTTATGGTACTAACTGTTGGACACAAAACTATGTGGATATGTTTCCCATGAAAAATGGAGGGGCTATTTATGATGCCAATGGCAATCCGGCCAATGGTTACGATCCGAATGATCCTTACAAAGACAGAGATCCTCGTTTGTACGAAACTATTCTGACCAATGGAGATGAATACTTAGGAAGAACTGCTGAAATATGGATTGGAGGGAGAGAAAGAAAAAATGTCACTTCAAAGGGGCGTATTACTGGGTATGGAGCACGAAAATTTTGGCTGGATGGAGATGCTTCTACATCTGTTAAATCTATTACGCATTGGCCCTATTTACGATTACCTGAAATTTATCTTTCTTATGCTGAGGCGATTAATGAGATAGAAGGCGGTCCTACAGCGGAGGCTTATGAATATGTTAATAAAGTGCGTTCACGAGTTGGAGTCGGAGTCTTGGAGGAAGGTTTAAATCAACAAGAATTTAGAGAAGCATTATTGCGCGAACGAGCTTGTGAATTTGGTTTGGAAGAGGTGCGATGGTTCGATCTTATTCGATGGAAACGTGAACAGGATTTCACTAAAACCTTACATGGAATGGATATTAAAAGTGGTGACGGCGCAGGTGGTCAATTAACTTACAATGTTACCGATCAACCTGAAAGATTTTGGAAAAAGGAATGGAGTCCTAAATGGTACTTGAGTGCATTCCCACCAGATGAAGTGAATAAGGATTATGGTTTGGTACAAAACCCGGGTTGGTAAATAAAAATTTCAAATTTGAAAACAATGAAAATGAAGTTAAATAAAACTCTTATTAAAGAGGTCCTATATTGTGGGGTGCTCTCTACGCTTCTTCTGTTTCCGTCTCGCCTTTCTGCGCAGAAAGCTAATGTCACACAAAATGACGTAGAAGTCTTTGAGATTCGCAAGAATAAGTTAGACAATCTTGGGGCGGCATCAATAAGTCAAGTTGATCATGAGGAAATAGAAAATGTAAACAGTATTGATCCTAGTAATTCTTTCTTTGGTTTATTAAATGGTCTGCAGGTATATCAGAATAATGGTTTTGCAGGTCAACGTAGTGCGAGTTTATTGATTAGAGGAAGAAGTTCTTTACAGGACAACTCAATTCTTGTGTTGGTGGATGGCTTTGAAAGACGTCTGGACGATCTAACTACAATGGACATTGAAAAAGTGCAAGTGTTAAAAGATGCTGCCGCAGTCGCTATCTATGGACAACGAGGTGCTAATGGTGTTCTTTTGGTTACCACTAAAAGGGGGGGGCGTGAAGGTATGAATGTTAACGTGAAGTATGATGTAGGTGTTAGCCAGGCTTTTCGCATGCCGGATATGCTTAATGCTGCCGATTATGCCA
Organism: Saccharicrinis fermentans DSM 9555 = JCM 21142; assembly: GCF_000517085.1. NCBI lineage: Bacteria > Pseudomonadati > Bacteroidota > Bacteroidia > Marinilabiliales > Marinilabiliaceae > Saccharicrinis > Saccharicrinis fermentans. Next base: position 1,379,588 of record NZ_KI912107.1, read on the forward strand.
GAGCAGTAAATGAAGCTTTATATTATGATGGTTTGCCCATGAAGTATACTGCCCATGAAATTGCGGCATACGAAGAAGGCAATGCTTACTCTCTTTATCCTAATGTAGATTGGGCAAATGAACTGCTAAATAAAAGTGGAACAGTTAGTAATCTTAATGTGGAATTTGATGGTGGAGGTAAAAATGTAAAGTATTATGTAGGTATTAGCCATCAAGGTGAAAAAGGACTGCTTAGTCATGATAGATCTGAAGAGGATATCTATACTGCTTTAGAATACGACCGTTTGGGTTTTCGTTCTAACTTGGACATCGATCTGACTAAATCGACCTTACTACGTTTAAATATTGGAGGAAATATAGTGCAGAATACCCGTGGTGGCAAATCACCAGATGATATATTTGGGGAGATATATGGCACTCCCTCGGCAGCAATGCCAGTAAAAACCGCCAATGGCATCTGGGGAGGTACAGATATTTATAGTAATAATCCCGTAGCCTCACAAATAGCCAGCGGTAATGGAAGCACTCATGCCCGTAGTATTATGACTGACCTGACACTAGAACAAAAGCTGGATGTATTAACCGAAGGTTTAGCTGTTGATGTGACTTATTCATACGATAATGCAGTGACTTATTGGGATGGTTATACTCGTAGTTATCAATATGAAAAAGTGACCCCAACGATGGATCAGGACGGGATGGTTACCGATACTACGTATGTACAGTATGGAGAGAATACCTCCCTTGATTCTTACAGTACTTTTGGAGGGCAACAGCGCTATAATGCATTTCGGACTCGCATTAAGTACGAAAAAACATGGGGCGATCATTCGCTAAACGGTTATATAATGTATCAGCAAGATAAAACAGTTAAACTGAACCAATATAATACCTACTTAAACCAGAATCTTGCTCTAAAGGCATATTATAGTTATAAACAAAAGTACCTGGCTGATTTAACTGTGTCGTATGCAGGTACTAACTGGTTGCCTGAAGGAGAACGATTTTCTGCTTATCCTGCCCTTGGCTTAGGATGGATTCTGTCAGAAGAGTCATTCTTAAGTTCTTCTGAAGTTATTGATTTCCTGAAGTTTAGAGCTTCGGCTGGTATTTCTGGGAATAGTCTGATTATAAAGAATATTGCTGAACAACAATTTGGGAGCGGTAATGGCTATTATTGGGGTGGAAACAACAATAGTGCAAGTGGTCTGCAAGAGAAACAATTGGCTACAGATAATCCTAAAAGTGAGCATTCTTTTATGGGGAACATAGGGTTGGATGCGATTATAGCCAATAATCTATCGCTGGCAATAGATGCATTTTATGAAAAAAGATATGACATTTTAGTTGAATCTGCCGGGGTTACATCAGGCACATTGGGTATAAGTTCGGCTTATTTACCTGTAGGAAAAGTGAAGAATGTGGGTATTGAATCAGCACTGGATTGGAAACACAATATTGGCGAGCTCAAATATAATCTAGGAGGTAATTTTAGTTTTGTTAGGAATACCATTTTAGAGATGAATGAAGCATATCGTCCATACGAAAGTATGAAAACAACGGGGCACTCCATGGGGCAGTTTTTTGGTTACAAAAGCGAAGGTTTCTTTTCTGACGTCGCAGATATAGATAGTCATCCGGAGCAGCGTTTTTCCGAGGTGAGTCCGGGTGATATTAAGTATGTAGATCATAACAAGGATGGACGTGTGGATGAATTCGATATTCAGGCCATTAAAGGAACGGCTGTCCCTGAAATCTATTATGCTTTTAATTTAGGTATGGAATATAAGGGCTTTGGGTTTTCTGCACTTTTTCAGGGAACAGCTAACAAAAGTGTGTTGTTAAATACGCAGGATATCTTTGTTCCTTTGCGAGATAACGGTAATATATCATCGTTTTCAGCTTCGCGGTGGACTGAAGCTACAAAAACTACTGCAAAATTACCACGATTAAGTACCCAGGAAAATCTGAACAATTACAAAAATAATGATATATGGATAGTAAATGGCTCTTTTCTAAAACTTAGAAATGCAGAGTTTTATTACAATCTGCCTGAAGATATTGCTTCTAAATTGAAAGTGGGAAGTTGTAGATTTTATATCAGAGGTAATAATTTACTCTCGTTTGATAGCATTGGTATGATGGATCCTGAATATTTGGGAAGAGGTTATCCTACCTTACGTTCTTATTTGGCGGGTGTGAAAATCAGTTTTTAATCAGGAAGACATATTTTAATAATACAAATTTGTAACATGATGAGAATTAATATCAAACATATATTATTGGGTTTTATCTGTTCCCTTTGTCTGGTGGGATGTGATTTTCTTGATTATGAAGAGAATTCATACTTGATAGAGGAAGATGTTTTTACGGATTTTAGTAGAACAAAAAACTTTTTGACCGACATATATGGTCGTTTACCTGTAGACTTTGGTACTATTGATGGTGCCATTCGTGGAGCAGGAGTTGATGAGGCAGAACATTTGTACACCACATCAGGTGTACAAAAATATAATGATGGTTCATGGTCCGCTATCAATGTTGTAGACAGTCGTTGGAGTGAATATTATGGAGCCATAAGAGCGGCTAATAAATTTTTAATAAATATCCAAGGCCAGGAATTTGAAGAGGAAAAGTACAATGATGGATATCCCGAAATGATGAAGCAATTTAATAACTATCCATTTGAAGCCCGTTTTCTTCGTGCATTTTTTTATTTTGAGTTGGTTAAACGTTATGGAGATATCCCTTTATATGACGATGTGTTAACAGAAGAAGAAGCTAATCAAATAGGAAAATCATCGTTTGATGACGTGATTGACTTTATTGTTTCGGAATGTACTGATGTTGCCGAAGTGTTGCCTGAGAACTATAGTTCTATGCCCAATGGAGAAACAGGCAGGGCCACAAAGGGTGCTGCTTTGGCACTGAAAGCTAGAGCTTTGTTGTATGCAGCAAGTCCTTTACATAACCAAAATAATGATTTGAGTAAATGGAAAGAGGCAGCTAAAGCAGCCAAAGAAGTGCTGGATATGAGTTATGAACTTGAGCCTAGCTATGCTGGTGTTGTAAACAACAGATCAAGTAAAGAGCTTATCTTTGAACGCAGACAAGGTAATTCTCGTTCTTTTGAGGTTAATAATTTTCCAATTGGTGTACAAGGAGGAAAAACCTCTACGTGCCCAACGCAAAATCTAGTGGATGCCTACGAAATGTTAAATGGTGATGTATTCGATTGGAGCAATCCATTACATGCTAACTCACCCTATGCAAATCGCGACCCTAGATTGACACAAACGATATTGTATAATGGTAGTATCTGGAAAGGAAAATCGATTCAGACCTTTAAAGGAGGATTGAATGCACCTCCATTAACGAATGCCACTGTTACTGGTTATTACCTCAAAAAATACCTCATTGAGAGTATCGATATTCCTCCACATGTTACCCCGACAAACAAAGAGCATGTATGGGTTATATTCCGTTTGGGAGAGATGTATTTGAATTATGCCGAAGCCATGAACGAAGCTTATGGGAGTCCGGAATTGGATCCAGATAGTTATGGAATGACAGCTCTTGCAGCTGTTAATGCAATACGAGAGAGGGCAATGATGCCTGATTTCCCTGCAGGGATGTCTCAGGAAGAGTTTCGCACGCGCTTGCGAAATGAACGACGTGTAGAGCTGGCCTTTGAAGATCATCGATTCTGGGATGTTCGTCGTTGGAAAGTGGGAGAGGAAACAAAAGATATTTATGGTGTCGAGATTGAACAAGATAATTATGGTATTAAAACTTACACTAAGGTATTGATAGAGAGTAGGATATTTGATGACCAAATGAATCTTTATCCCATACCGCAGCAAGAACTGTTTGTTAATCCCAAATTATTGCCGCAAAATGCTGGTTGGGAGTAAAATACTTATTTCAAAAAATCATAAAAAAATGAAACAATTACTCATTATTATAAATGCCATGTTATGGCTTGTCTTTGTTAGTTGTGAAGATACTTTTGTTACAGGAAGCGATGCGTTTACTTTTAACGAAGAGTTGGTGGCGGTGTCCGATACAGCAACACCACAGTTGATTATAACAGAAAAAAAAGGAGTTTGTATTACTAAAAAAAATGCAAAATGGCCTATTCGGGTATCTATGTTTAAACCATTTTGGCACTATAGCTGGGGAAATGAGATTACCGAGTATGACGTAGAAGGTGTAGAATTTGTTCCTATGTTTTGGGGAGGCAATGTATCACAAACCGGTATTGATAGAATGTTGAGTTATAAGCAGGACGGTTTAATTCAATACGTCTTAGGTTTCAACGAACCGGATAGTAAAGAACAAAGTAATGTCTCTGTCGATAAGGCCTTAGAGACATGGCCATTACTTGAAAGTATTGGTTTGCCTCTCGGGAGTCCGGCAACAGTTAACCCTGAAAATGATTGGATGCAAGAATTTATGACACGAAGTGGACAGTTAGGTTACCGTGTGGATTTTGTATGTGTGCATAATTATGGAGGTATTAATGCCCAGACGCTATTGGATAAATTGGAACGTGTATACAACCTTTATGGTAAACCTATATGGATTACTGAATTTGCCGTGGCAGATTGGGGGGGCGGCTTCACCAGAAGAAAATAAATACACAGCTTCTCAAGTACTTGATTTTATGAAAATAGTTCTGCCGGAGCTGGAAAAACGAGATTATATTCATCGTTACTCCTGGTTTTCATTTGGTTTAAACAGTGCCCCAGGTACCTGCAGTGCCCTTTTTGATTCAGACGGTAATTATACTGAGTTAGGACAATACTATGCCAATTTTACGGCTAACGAAGAGTGTGGTGAAGGTGTTGAAGTACCCCCGCTTGCGCCAGTTGGAGATAATCTGCTGATTAATGGAGATTTTGAAACGGGTGATTTAACTGGTTGGTCCACTGTAGGTGATGTAAAAGGAGAGAGCACGTATCAAATTAATGGTACTGCATCGGTTCGTATGACAGGTAATAGTGCTTCTGATCGTCAGCTTTCACAGAAAATTACTTTGGAAGGAGGTAAATCTTATGCGCTTACTTTCACTGGTCGAATACATAACGGCCATGGTGCAGAGGGAATTAAAGTTAATGATAACGGAGGAGAGCTCTATGCCAAAATAAAAATAGGGGAAGGTAAAGCTACCACGCTTATTACGCTGACAGAGGATGTTGCTACTACGAAGACCGTAAATTTTGAAGTGCCTGAAGAAGAAATTGAGGTTACGGTCATCTTTATGAAAAACAAGGATATTGCTTATGTTGATGATGTGGAAGTAATACTTCTTGATAATTAATTAGATATAATGTTTGACTCACCTTTATTTATGATAATTAAAGGTGAGTCTATGTTTTTGATATTCTATTTCTTTCTTGCACTTATAAGGTAAAAGATGTGAACCCTTGTATGATATGTTCTCAATAAAGTATCACTAGTGATCGACTAATAATGTATTAAATTAATAATGTGCACTATAATGGTTTGCATCAATAACTTCTCTGTATTTATCAATAATTTTCTTAAAATCTTCCCAGGTATTTCTTTTGAGATTAGGGTTTCTTAATAGTGCAGAAGGGTGAAATACTGGCATCACTAAATGAGTGTTCCATTCCATCCAGGTTCCTCTAAGCTTTGTTATTTTTAAGTCTGGATTGTTGAACAAGTGCTTTAGCGCAGTAGCTCCTAGTGGAATAATAATTTTAGGGTTGACTATGTTTATTTGCTCAAGTAATAACGGAAAACATTTCTTCACTTCTTCATCAGTAGGAATCCGATTGTCGGGAGGACGGCATTTTACAATGTTGCTGATAAAAATATGATGCTCACGTGTAAAACCACAGGCCTCAAAAATCTTATCCAATAATTGGCCTGATTTGCCTACAAATGGTCTTCCTATTCTATCTTCATCTGCACCCGGAGCTTCACCAATCACCATTATTTCTGCATTATAATTCCCTTCTCCCCATATGGCATGGTTGCGGGTTTTATGTAATTTGCATGCTTTGCAGTTGATTATTTTTTCTTTTAGCGTTTCCATTCATTAAAGATTTAATATGCTAAATTAAAAAGAGGGTGGTGATATTCAAAACAATTCACGTTTTTTTATGGTTCCGACAGTTCTCTTATTGATTCCAAGCGATGAAAATTATGATCGGAAAAATAATTGTAACCCGATACTTCTGTTTGTTGCGTTGATAGGTGATTATTTCTTACTAAATCTATTTTCGAAAACGCTTTCGACGAATGTAATCGTTTACGAAATTGTTTTTTCTTGTTATAGTAGGCTTAACTACTAGCTATAATTTACATTTGTAAGGAATTCAGACAAAATAATAAACTATTATATGGCATTTAAAGATTTAATAGTATTTTTTTTATATATCCTTGGAAATGTAGGAATCAGTATTTTTTTAGGAAAAAAAATAAAAGATTCGGATGATTTCTTTGCTGCAGGCCGTCAATCATCATGGTGGCTAAGTGGCTTGTCAGCTTTTATGACCATGTTTTCTGCAGGCACTTTTGTGGTCTGGGGAGGAATAGCTTTTAAAGCTGGATTTGTTGCCGTAACCATCTCCATGTGTTTGGGGATAAGTGCCATGTTTGTGGGATATTACCTGGCAGGAAAATGGCGTAAGTTGGGCGTATCTTCAGCCGCTGAATATATTACCTTGCGATATGGAAACTGGGCATTAAATGTTTATACTTGGTTTAATATTTTGTACCGGCTGTTAGGTATGGCTGTCGCATTATATTCTTTAGCTATTGTTCTTCATGCGATTATTCCTGCAAATTGGGATGCTTTCTTTATCAATACGATTGGCATTAGTGCAGTTAACTTTATCATTATCTTTTGTGGAATCATTATTGTTGCCTATGCTATATTTGGAGGATTATGGGCCGTGTTGTTAACCGATGTATTACAATTTGTAATTCTGATGGTAGCAGTAATAGCAGTTATTCCATTGGGTTTTATGAAAATGGGAGGCATCTCAATATTTATACAGCAAGCTCCAGAGAAATTCTTTGCACCGGTAAATCATGAATTTACCTGGATATTTATGGCCGCTTGGGTCGTTATCCATATGTTTAAGATTGGTGGGGAATGGGCTTTTGTGCAACGTTTTATCTGTGTATCTAAAACTAAAGATGCAAAAAAAGCTACTTATTTGTTTGGTGCGTTATATTTCATCAGTCCTATTATTTGGATGTTGCCTCCTATGATGTACCGTATCATTGACCCATCTGCAAATTTTGAGCAAGCCTATGTGTTGGCCTGTAAATATGCACTACCGGAAGGTTTACTTGGATTAATGATTGCTTCTATGTTTGCTGCAACGGTTAGTATGATTGATTCTGAATTAAATGTTTATGCAGGTGTTTTAACCAAAGATTTTTATAAAAAGATATTTAAAAAAGCTACCGAAAAAAATCAGGTGGTTGTGGGTAGAATATTAACCCTTGTATTGGGGGCTTTAGTTACCTGGTTAGCTATTCTGGTTCCTCAAATGGGGGGAGCAGAAAATATTATCCTTTCTATTACAGCTCTGGTGGCCGGAATAACAGTATTACCTGTTGTTTGGGGAATGTTCTCTAAGAAGATTAACCAACAGGGAATTTTTATGGCCATATTAATAAGTGCAGCATTCATTATTCTTGCCAAATATGGTTTTTTGACTAGTGAAGGATGGTTTATTACGGATAATCCTTCTGGTATTTTTACTTGGATATTAAATTATGCACGTACCATTGAAGCTGTTTTGGGAGTAATCATACCTGTTGTTGTACTTTTGGCCATTGAGGCTTCTTTAAAAACGGGAAGCAAGCATTTTATTCCCATTAACGAACATTGTGAAGAAGGTGAGAACGGAGAGTCATCATTGTTTCCAGCTAAGATTATGGCTGTTTCAATTGGAATTCTAGCCACTATTATTGCCCTATTGGCCATAACAGCTACCAAAGATATCACATCACAATGGGTATTAAGTATATCCCTATATCTTATTAGTGGAGGTATCTGGTTTTCTGTTAAGAAAAAAGAAAAAAATAGACAGACGTCTGTTAATTGTAATAATTAGTTTTTTAGAAGAAAAAGAAATATATAAAAATAAGACAAGTATATAGACGAATATCGAATGAAATTTCACTGCCCTTGAATTCATTAGTCTTTTGTCTGTATACTTTTATCTTGATACTTTTTATACCATGAAAACAAAGAACGAAAAATACGAAGTTGTAGTAGTAGGTGGAGGAATGGCTGGATTTTGTGCGGCTGTTTCCTCTGCTAGAATGGGAAGAAAAACTTGTTTAATTCAAAATCGTCCTGTTTTTGGAGGTAACTGTTCATCTGAGATTGGTGTAACCATACATGGCGCAGCTGCCTTTCATGCTTATGCACGTGAAACAGGTATTATCTCAGAATTATTGATCGAAGAGCGTTCACAAAATCATGCTGAGATATATGAGAATGGTTGGATTAACAGTGTTTGGGATATGGTGATGTATGATATGGCAGTGAAAGAGGAAGATTTAACTTTTTATCTTAATACTGACATGCGTGATGTTAAAATGTCTTCAGACAATAAAATTGAAGCCGTAGTTGCTTATATACAAAGTGCAGAGACTGAGTTAATTATTGAAGGAGATATTTTTGCGGATTGTACTGGTGATGGTATTGTAGCAGATAGGGCAGGTTGCGAATGGCGTTGGGGTTCAGAATCAAAAAGTGAATTTAACGAAATTCATGCTCCAGAAGTAGGCAGTAAAGAGGATGTAATGGGTAACTCTATCCATTTTAGATGTAAGGATATGGGGCGTCCAGTTCCTTTTAAAGCACCTGATTGGGCTGTAAAGCACGATAATCCGGAATACTTTTATAATCAAGGACGTATACCTAAGGATAAACGAGGTGGATTTTGGTGGTTGGAGATAGGCGTGCCTTATAATACCATTTATGATAATGAGGATATTCGTCATGAATTAACCCGACATACTTTAGGCGTTTGGGATTGGATGAAAAATTGCGACCCCAAGATGAAAGAGGAAACAAAAAATTATGCGATAGATTGGATTGGTCAGGTTCCTGGGAAACGTGAGAATCGTCGTATTATGGGTGAATACTTTATGACCGAGAATGATATTCAGGAGAAAACGGTATTTAGAGACGAAATTGGTTTTGGTGGATGGTTTGTTGATCTTCATACCCCAGGAGGATTGTTGGCAAGGCATGCCGAAGCATCTGCAGCTACGGATGGTGAAGAATACAATACCTTCGACGAATACATGGTAAAATCCTATTGCGGTCCATACGGTTTTCCTTTACGATCTTTAATTGCAAGGGATGTGGATAACCTAATGATGGCAGGACGTAATATTAGTTGTTCACATGCGGCACTTGGTACATTAAGAGTTATGGGAACAACCGCCGTTATGGGCGAAGCCATTGGTGTGGCTGCTTCTACAGCTATTAAGCATGGTGTAAATATAAAAGAGGTTCCTCAAAAATATATTTATGAAGTTCAACAGAACTTGTTACGTAATGGATGCTTTTTACCAAATGTTAAGAATACCGATAAAAAAGATTTAGCATTAAAAGCAAAAATAATAGCAAGTAGCGAAGATTATTTGCTAGGCGCAGGTCCGGAATCAAAAGGTTTTCACGAAGGTTTGGCTATCTGGAAGGATCAACCTCAGTATCATGTGGAGACTTTAGAGACCATTAAAGGTCAGATTGTGGGAATAGGGAGTGATAGATTAGACTCAGTTTCTGTTTGTTTAACAAATACTTCTGATATAGAGCAAGAAGTTGAAGCTTATATACGTCCGATAGATAGTATTTGGGATTATCGAGTTGATGCAAATGAAGTTATTGCTTCTGCAATTTTAAAAGTTCCGGTTGGTGAAAAAGTTTGGATAGATTGGGAGGTAAACCTTACCAAGGAAAATGGACTGCCATTAAATCAATATGTTAGAATCGATTTGGGAGCTAATAATAATTTGGAATGGCATGAAGCAGGTTGTGTAATCCCGGGACATACAGCGATGTATCAAATTGGAAAGAATAAAATGCGTCGTTACTACAATGGAAATACATTGAGTTTTAAGGTTTCTCCAGCACAAAACTGTTTTAAGGCCACAAATATTATTACAGGGGAGTCCAGACCTCATTCGTATACCAACGTATGGATTTCAAATAGAAATAATCCGTTAGATCAGTGGTTACAATTAATCTGGGATACACCGCAAGATGTTAGTTTGGTTGAGTTGACATTTCCGGGGCATTTGTTAAGAGAGTATCATGCATACGCACCGTTATATCGAGATCCTCAGTGTCCTAAAGATTTAGAAATTCAAGGTTTTATTAATGGTGGCTGGGTTAAAATTGCTGAGATTAACGACAATTATCAACGTCAGCGAAAAGTTAAACTCGATAAATCTTATTCGTTAAGTCAATTAAGAATAGTTATTAAAACTACCAATGGTGATGCGAGTGCTATGATTTACGAGGTTAGGGTATATTAGAGGTATGGGGAATAGATGTATATATAGTTGGCTGCACCTTTGGGGGCAGCCTTTTTTATTCAACAACTTCGTAATCGTTTACGATGAATGTAAACGTTATCGTAAACGGTTACGTCTTTAATAATGAAGTTATGTATTGTTAGCACATGTTAAAATAAGTTACTTCGTATAGTAATACTAACAATACATGATGTGAATATCAAAAAAAGCTATTTATATCTATTTAAACATTTATTCTATGAAAAGAGTACTTAGGAGGATCCTTGCCAAAAGAGGATTGCTGACAATTTCCTGGATGTTTCTATTTGCGATAACATTATCGGCAATAGAAAATTCATCAGGTACCACAAACAATAAGATTCAAGAGGATGGCAAAAGAACTATTACTGGAAAAGTAATGGATGAATATGGAGATTTATTACCAGGTGTATCTGTGGTTATAGAAGGAACTACAATTGGCACAATTACAGATATTGAAGGGAACTATAATCTAGTAATCACTGAAGGTGCCAAATATTTAGTTTTTTCTTTTGTTGGAATGGAAGATCAGCGGGTTTCATTAGGAATTGAGAATACAGTGAACGTTGTGTTAAAGTCCGGAGTTATCGGTCTAGAAGAGATAGTGGCTGTGGGTTATGGAACTACTAAAAAGAAAGACCTAACAGGTTCTGTTGCTATTGTGAAAGCAGATGAGATTACCACAAAGAAAACAACGAATATTTCAGAGGCTATTCAAGGAGTGGTTCCTGGAGTATCTGTTACAAGAAGTAGTGGTGCTCCTGATGCGTCAACAACAATTCGTATGCGTGGTTTTACCACCATGCAGGGTTCCAGTGTCCCACTAATTCTTGTGGATGATATTCCTGTAGGAAGCATCGATGATGTGAACCCTAATGATGTTCAATCGATGTCTTTCCTAAAGGACGGAGCTGCTGCTGCGATTTATGGTTCACGTGCAGCTGCGGGGGTTGTGATTATAACAACCAAACGAGGACGTAGTGATAAAATATCGGTAAACTACGATTACAACTATTTTGTTCGTACCCCCACCCGAACACCTAAGGTAGTTGGGGTTGAAAAATGGTTACAAATGCGTAACGAATATGAGTGGAATGACCTTGGAAATCCAGAAGGTGGTGAATTTGCGCTGTATAGTGAAGATTATATCAATAACTATTTGCAAAATAATGCAGATAGTCCAGATGAGTATCCAAATACCAATTGGGAAGAGTTATTAATGAAGGATTTCTCTACTGGTCAAAGGCATTCATTTAATATTTATGGGGGGAATAAGGTATTAAAGACAAATGCTTCTTTTACTTATGAGAAGCAGGATGCACTTTATGATCACTATGATTATGAGAGAGCTATTATGCGTGTAAATAATGATATTAAAATCAGTGATAATATTGGTGCAGTAGTTGATTTTACATACAAAAGAACGGTAACAGAAAAACCAACAGTTAACCCAACGGCTGCTTCTCGTAGTTATCCGGCCATATACGCTGGACAGTGGAGTGATGGTAGAGTAGCCTCTGGTAAAGACGGATCAAATATCTGGGCCGAGTTACAATATGGAGGTTTTAATGATAAAGAATCTCATTTGTTATATGGAAGATTAGGAGCGTGGATTAAACCTATAAATGATTTAAAACTATCTATGTATTATGCTCCTAATATGTACTTTGAGAAGAATAAATATTTTAGAAAATCTGTCCCTTATTGGGACTGGGATAATCCAAACAATGAAGGTACTCCTCTGGGGTATGCAATTTCATCAACTTCGCTACAAGAAAGTAGAACGGATAATAGTAAAAATACGCTTCAGTTTATTGGTAAATATAATAAAAACTTTGGTAGACATAAGGTGGAAGCCATGGCTGGTTACGAAGAATATTCCTTTAATGAAGAAAAGTTAAGTATTGAAGGTAAGGAATATATCTTGCAGGATTATCCATATCTAGATATGGCACCAGAAGGTCAATTGTTTGCAAATGGAAGTAATACCGGTGAGGAAGATAAGAATTATAGATCTGCTTTTGGTAGAGTTGCTTATAATTATAGTAGCAAATATTACTTGCAGGCTAACTTTAGGGCAGATGCATCTTCTCGATTTGCTGAGGATTACAGATGGGGTTATTTTCCTTCGGTTTCTGCAGGTTGGCTAGTTACTGGAGAAGATTTCATGAGTTCCATTGATGCAATTTCTTATTTGAAGTTACGTGCTTCATACGGGGAGTTGGGTAATGATCGCTTAGGTAACTATATCTATATGTCGCAAATTGATTTTGCTAACATTCTATTATCACAAGGAAATACTTCCGTTTCGGATGTTGCGGCTGCTCAATATCAGCTTGCTATTGAGGATATTAAGTGGGAAGTAACAAAAACTTGGGACATTGGTGTGGATGCTGCATTTTTTAATAATAGTTTATCTGTTACTGCAGATTACTATAAAAAAGAAACTACAGATATGTTGTTGAGTTTAACAACTCCTGATTTAATAGGGTATGATGATCCTTATTATAACGTGGGAGATATGAAAACAACGGGCTGGGAGTTTTCTTTGGAATATAATAACAAAATAGGGGATCTATCCTATGGGGGTGGCTTTAATATTTCTGATTATACTTCTACTATTGGTGATGTATCTGGAAGAAGATTATTTGCAGATAGTAGTACTAAACTTTCGGAAGAAGGTGGCGAGTTTAAAGAATGGTATGGTTACAAAACTGATGGTATTTTTCAAACACAGGATGAAGTTGATGCCTATGTTACACCGAGTAGTAAGATAGGAGTTGGAGATGTTAAATATTTGGATATTAGTGGACCAGAAGGTGTTCCGGATGGGATTATTAGTGCTGAATATGATAAAGTAAAACTAGGAAGTTCAACCCCTCATTACGAATATGGAGGAAATATAAAATTAGGATACAAAGGTTTCCAGTTTGTAGCAACATTCCAGGGGGTTGGAGAATGGAATCGTAGAATTTATCCCGCTATGGTTGAACCGTTTGGTGAAAGGTGGCAGAATGTGCCGGACATCTATGAGAAAAGTTACTTTAGCTATTACAATACGCCGGAGCAAAACTTAAAAGCTAAATATCCACGTTTAGGTTTTCAAACAAAAAGCCACAATTACGGTATGTCAGATTTTTGGTTGGTGGATGGTTCATATTTCAGATTAAAGAATATTAACCTAAGCTATACTTTGCCTAAAAATATAATAGATAAAACAGGTATTGGTTTAAGCGATGTTAAGGTTTATTTCTCAGGTTCAGACTTGTTCTCTATAGACAATTATCCTGATGGATGGGATCCGGAAGTGGGAAGTAGTTCATATGCCATTACAAAGACATACTTGTTTGGTATTTCCGTTAAACTTTAAAAGAATATATAATGAAGAATCTATTAAAAGCAATAATTATAATGATTGCGGTTGGAATTACATCTTGTAATGATATGGATGTAGTACCAACAGATAGCGCATCCTCCGGTAATTGGTACTCTAATATTGATCAAATCAGGTGGTCTCTTAATGATGGTTATAGAGTCACTTTCTGGAAAACAGATGATGAATCATGGACGGATAATTGGACACAAAGGACATCAGTAAGTGAAATAGTATCTGGGTCGGTTACCAGTTCTTTTGGTTCTGCAAAAACTAATTGGGCGCATTTATACAAGGCAATAACAAGGTCAAATATTCTTATTCGTGAAATCCCATTGGCTACTTATTTAGCCGAAGAAGTAAGAAATAAATTGGTTGCAGAAGCATATTTTATGAGGGCTTCATATTATTCTTATTTGGTGACTCATTTTGGTGATGTTCCTTTTTTATTGGATGAGATTACGATTGATGAATCATTTGAAGTAGAGCGCACTGATAAAAATGTAATTCTTGAACAAATTTACAAAGATTATGATTTTGCCGCAGAGTGGTTGCCGGCAGAGTATGGCGCTAATGAAAAACGTTATGCCTCATCAGGTGCAGCTTTAGCCTTGAAAGCAAGGGTTGCTTTATATATGGGTGACTATGCTATTTCAGCCGATGCATCAAAGGCATGTATGAATTTAGGTGTGTATGAGCTTCATGACAGCTATGGTGAGTATTTTTTGCCAGAAACAAAGAACTCAAAGGAAACTATATTTGCTATTCCAAGAAATTCTGATTTGGACGATTATTTAGGAAAAAATTATCCTCAAAAGGCCACTCTACCACGTAATAGAGATGGATGGGGAGCGTACAATCCTTCATGGGAGCTATTGGCTGCTTATACTTGTACTGATGGCTTACCTATTGATGAATCACCATTATTTGAATCGACTAACCCATTTAAAAACCGTGATCCTCGTTTGATGGAGACAATTATACCCTTTGGTTCTTTAAAAGATGGGGATGGTTTGGTTCCTGAATCAGGTTATAGATTTCTAGATCGTGAATACAATCCACATCCAGATGCCAAGAAAATATTGAATTATGCTATAGGAACACAGGTAAAGAATAATGATACAAAATCTGTTGCCCAGTATGCTAGTTTTAATGGTTTACTATGGAAGAAAGGAGTAAATGAGAAATGGACTGAATTCTTAGCAGATCCAGATAATGTAATTATTCGTTATGCAGATGTGTTATTAATGTATGCTGAAGCTAATATAGAGTTAGGTTCTTCCCATATTGATGCTTCTGTATTAGAGGCAATTAATAAGGTTCGGGCCAGAGCGTATGGTGTAGATGTGGCAGATGTGGCAAATTATCCAGCGGTTATAAGTACCAACCAGGATGAACTTCGCTTGATTGTTAGAAATGAGCGCCGTGTGGAATTTGCCAACGAAGGATTGCGTTATATGGATTTAATTAGATGGAGATTGGCAGAAAAAGCATTAGTAGGTAATATCTACGGGTTATTAGATGTAAACGTAAAAGCGTCTGGAGCTGCTACAGGTCCGTTAGTTGATGAGGTTACCAGTAAGGGACTTTGGTTTTGGGGATTAAAACCTGAGATTGATGATGAAACCGGATTGCCTGATTTTACAAATCTACATGATGCAGGCTTGTGTAAAGTAATTGCAGTTCGTAATTTCGATGCAACACGCCAATATTTATGGCCTATTCCTGCAGAAGAAAGAAAGATTAACGAGAACTTAGGACAAAATCCTAATTATTAAGTAAATAATAAAGATGAGAAAGGGTTTGACTTTCAGTCAAGCCTTTTTTTTTGCTCAATAGATAAATGGCTGGTAGGTATTTGCTACTAACCTTTATTGCACTGAATTAAAATCTTCTTTAAAGGAAATATCCCCATTGATAGAATTTAATTCAAAATCGTCAATGGAGCCGGTTCCGTAAAATAAAATCTCAACCCCTTTAATTAAACCAAGCTCTCTTTTGTAGTTTTGGGTATAAATAACATCATCATTGATGATAAAGTTAAGTTGTTTGTCTGAGTTTTGTATCTCCACATTACCCCAGTCTGTTAAATCCACACAGAAAGCCGACATATCGTCCTGACTACCATTTTTGCCTATTTCACTATAACGGGCTAATATCCAGTATGAACAGCCTGGTTTTGAAAAATACTGCTGTATCATGCCACTTTCACATTTGACTCGTACAACAATGTTATTGCAATTGGTTTGTGGCCAGAAACCCGCATTCTTAATTCGCATCTTTAAACGAAAATTATCCCCGTCAATGCCAAAATCCTGGTAATTTAATAAGCGAAGTATGGAGATTTGTGTGGTATCCATTCCACATTTTGCCATATCAGAAGTGTTTAGGTGCCAGTATCCATTTGATTTTTGAATAATATCCCGGTCAATAGGGAATATTGTATTATCTTGGTTCATACGTCGTGCTGTTCCTATAGCTGCCCATCCATCAGAAGGAATCGTTACTTTTGATAATGTTTTAACAACCTTGTTATTTTTTATAATCTGTGGCTGGAAAATACCGGGGTATTTGTAAAAATGAGCAATGTTGCTTTTTTTCTTAGGAATTTGCACAGTATCCATATAGTCGCCAAAATAGATAGTGTAGTTATTCTTTTTGTGATCTTCTCCTTCTAACTTAAAAAATACGGTGGCTGTGTTTTTACCTTCTGTACGGTCTAATTTAAGTTTAGTATCAATCGTTGAAACTTTATAGCTTGAATGTGTAATAATATAATAGGTACCTGCTCCAATTAATATAACACATAAAGATATAAGTGCTATTTTAATTTGGTTTTTACTAATACTTAGTTTTCTTGAGTTAATAATTTCAGAACGAATACTTATTGCGTATTTTTCCAGTGCCAGATGTGTTGCTTCCTGGGGAGTATAGTTTTCTTTTGTTTTTAGCTTGCCAAAAATCCTTTTTAAAGTACTCGCACTAACTATAACTTTTGTTTTTTGTTGTATCAAGAAACTCAGGTTGTGATAATCTTTATTTTTCCATGTTTCTATTTTGCCTTTATTAAAATAGCGTTCGAATATATCTTGTATTTCCTCTGTAGTAAGCTTGTTCATTGTTGATATGCATCTTTGTAATTGACAGATGTAAAGCAAGTTAAGTTGCTCGCGTTTATGCGCAGCTTTTGCATAACACAAAAGTATTAAAATATCGTTCTAATCTATATTTTTAAGATAAGAAACAAGTTAATAACGGCATGGAGTAGTCAACAATTGTAAAAAATGAAAAAGAAGACTATTGCATGATACAAATACATTTTTAATATGAGAACTTTAGTATTATTAATTGCGCTACAATTATTATCCCCGGTTATATGGGCTAAAAAGCGCACATACACACGTCCAAATTTTATTGTTATTTATACCGATGATCAGCAATATAATGGTGTTGGTTATACGGGTAATGATATTATTAATACGCCTTTTATAGATAAGTTGGCGTCAAAGTCATTGAAATTTACTAATGCCAATGTAGCCTTTGCGCTTTGTAGTCCAAGCCGTGCTGCGATGCTTACCGGGCGATATAACAGTGCTAATGGAGTATTGCAACTTAATAGTAAGCTAAACAAAGGCGAAGTATCTGTTGCTTCCTTGTTGAAAGAAGCAGGTTATTCAACTGCTATGACAGGAAAATGGCATATACCTCAAAAACCAAAGCAATTAGGTTTCGATTTTTTTAGTTATATGTATTCCAATGGAACCTATTATAACCGTCAGTTTTTTGAGGAAGGAGATACTTTAAAACCTGCAATACATTGTGATTTATATGCAGCCAATAAGGCGAAAGAGTATCTAAATAAAAAAGCTAAAAAAGATGAACCGTTCTTTTTATACTACTGTGCCCAAACGCCACACATGAATGGTAAGCTAATATGGGATGCTAAAGGGGAAACGAAAGCACAGTATGATTATAAAGATATGCCAGTGCCAGCCAATCATGCTGATGATTTATCGGATAAACCTGAATATCTGAAGAAAGTACGTAATCGCAGACAGGCTAAAAAATACGGTTACCCCGATTCAACAGCTATTCAAAAACATGCGCTGGATTACTATTCTGTAATAACAGAGCTGGATGGTTTTGTCGAAGGATTAATCAAAGAGGTAAAAAGTCTTGGCCTATTGGATAATACCTACATCTTTTTTATGAGCGATAATGGATGGATGGTTGGTGACCATGGATTTACCAGTAAAGTACTTCCTTATCGTCCTGCCAGTCATGTTCCATTTTTTGTGTTAGGACCTGGTATAAAGAAAAATACTGAATCGAACACTATGGTTTCTAATATCGATATAGCACCAACTATGCTCGATTTAGCAGGAGTATCGGTACCTGATTATATGCATGGTAAAAGTTTAAAAGATGTTCTTACTCAAAAAGAAAGTGTTGTTCGTGATATATTTATTTACGAAGGGGTAGGTAAATATGGTGGTTCAAGACCAAATCTCACGGCTATTTCTGACGATTACAGGTTGATCATTACTTATAAAGATGAAACGTTAAAAGAAGAATCATTCCGCGAATTATATCATCAAAAGAAAGATAAGTGGGAAATGACTAATCTGGCTTCAAATCCGGAGTATGCCTCTGTGGTTCGTAAGTTAGAGTCAGATATTAAAAAGCATAAAATTGAAGTTTTAGGAATGTGAAAAAATGGTGCATCAAAGTATTTATTGTATATGATTTGTCAAGTGAAAGATACTATATTCATATTATAAAAGAAACTTTTCGGAAACGCTTACGGCGATTGTAAACGTTTACATTAATGCGTAAATGTTAAAAACGGCACAGCCATTTGTCTATTATCGATATAAATAGCTTATTAGCTAATATAAAAAGAAAGCCATGTTAGTAAAAATAATAGTTGTCGTTTTTATTCTTTCAACCATCCTTTCTCAATTATCCGCTCAACTAATAAGCGTTGATGAAGGTTCGTGCGAAGAGGAATATAAGGGGACAGGTATTTTCTGTATTTCATATCTGGGCCAATATTTGCGTATGTGGAATAGCTGGCAGTTAGGGGCTTTTCGTATGCTGTATGAAGAACTAGTCATAAATTATGTTAAATTTTATTCAAGATATAGGGCAAAGGATAATCCAGATAGATATAATGATGTTTTAGTTGCTATTGGCAATGCTAAAGTATACAATCATGACTTGACGGTGTTAATATGTACGCACAATCTGCCTGGTGAGTTGAAGGATGACTGTGACATAGGTGATTATTACAATCATGAATGTGGCTCGCATCTTGTGAGTGATGTTGCGATAGCTCGACATATGATTGATTTATTTAATATAGGTGGAAATGTTTTTCTTGCATTTTTAACTAATTCACATAAGTTTCCTCTTAAGGCCGGATTATTCGCCACCACTTGGAATGGCAAATCTGTAAGAAACTCCATCTTCTATGGATTTAAGCACCTGTCGGCTACGCATTCTTTATATTCGGGAAGGGTAACCGTGATTTAACAGCCATGGTAAATACAAAGTAGTGACTTTATGAGAAGAAGGGGAAGCTTATGTTTATTTGATAGCGGTTATGGATAATTTATATAATAAGTTAATGTAAATATTATAGTTATGTACAAAAGTGAAATTTTAATAATTACTATGTTTTTGTTCTTGAGTTGGGGAATGAATGCCCAATCAATAAAAGAAGAACAATTACAGGGTACTGTAGACATACATACAGATCAATATAAGCAAACAGTTTGGGGAATAGGCTTCGAGATTCAAAGTGATGCCATTGGTTCCGGAAATACTGGATTGCCAGAAGAAAGACACGCAGTGCCACACGATTTAACGCCAAGCGAGCGTGAACGTTTTGCAAAAGAAATGTTGGACGGTTTTCGATATTGTCGTTTAGCTGGTGGACTGTATTGGAGAGGACTGGATGCCGAAAAAAAATATTTAATGCCACGTTGGCCTGAGCAATTGGAAGAGCTGCGTCAGATGATGGAATGGGCTGGTGTTGAAGGTGTATCATTGGAGTATTGGTCGCCACCACCATATTGGAAAGCTAATTTGAAGTATGTAGGTAAGGGAAGTAAAGATAGGACTAACACCCTACGTTGTTTTGGACCGGACTTTGTAAATGATCCTGTATATAAGGGTGACACGGCTAAGTTTTTAAAAGAATATGGACAGGCGTGTGTAAAAGATATTGAGACGTTAAAAGAAGCAGGTATAAAAACAGTACAGTGGGGTATTAGCAATGAACCCTTTACTAATAATGCACAATATTCCTCGTGTAAGTTTTTTTCTGCCGAGGATTATATTAGAGCTTATGTTGCTTCAGCGAGTGCTGTTAGAAATTTAGATTCTACAATCTTGTTAATGAGTGATACAGAACCAGGTTATCCAAGAAAAATTGCTAAAGGAATGCACAGGCGTGAAGTGGCTGAGTTAGTAGATGCTTATGTGGTACATACCATTGGATGGGACTCAGAACGCGTTAAAAATGTTCATGAAAAAATCAGTAAAACATTGCCTAAGCGTCCTTGGTTTCAAAATGAATATGAGTATTTAAAAGGCAGTGCAAGTCCTGAACGCTGTTTAAATACTGCTCAACATATCATGAATTCATTTCAGTTGGGGCAAAATCCTACATGGTATTGGATTCATGCTCTAAAGCCTTTTAAGAATTCTGAAGCAAGTGGATATTCATTAGGTTTTTGGAAATCTCAATTGCCGGGTCATGAGCCAAAAAATATTGGAAAATATGAACGATGGGTTAAAGGTGATATTATAACTAAAATGCCTGAAATGTTCAAAAAAATGGAGTATCTGAATGGTATTCGTCCTTCAGATAAAGAACCTGGTGTGTATTATAGTTTTATTTTGAATCAACCTGCCACAGCTTATATGTTGGTTGATCAGGTAGGTGGGTATGAGCCAATAGGATGGACCAAGACAGAACTAAAGGTAGTTCGTTCGCAAGGAACTGATATTGTATATACCAAAAAGCTTAAGAAAGGAAATAATTCTGTTGCTAAACATGATGGAAAGAATGGAGATACTTATGGAGCTCCTCATGCTTTGTTCTTAGATGGTGAAGATATGCAAACCTTTGAAGTAGAGGTGGGAGTAAATAGTCCAATGAAGATTCGTTCAAAGGCTATGAAGTTAGAATTGGAGGCCGATAAAATGAAGCCAGGGAGTTGGATATATAATGATTTCAACTGGAATGCTGTAGGGAGTTTCGTAAAACGTATGCCATGGGATTGCAGAGTAATAGATTTAACTGAAAATAACTATCATAAAGATGCACGTGTTTTTGCATATGAAAAACCGAACGGAAAGCGAGTTGTCGTTGTATCTAATCGCACTGGAGCTGATTATACTTTTTATTTAAATACGGGTATTGATAGAGCAAAATGGATTGGTTATCGTTATACTCCTTGGGAAAGAGGAGAAAATACCATGGGTGTAAAAGTTGGGAATAAAAAAGGGAAAAGCTTTTCTGTAACATTGCCTGATTTGTCATGGGAATTTTGGGAAGAGCGTTAGGTTTCGTTTTTTTAACTTCAATAGAATTCCCTTCGTATAGTTGTATTCTCGGAGGCTCAATTTAAATGAAGGCAGAAATTATAGCTGGACTTGTCCAGCTATAATAAAGGAGCAATAGCATTGAAAATGATTAACCCGGCTTTCTCATAGATGATGGACGTAATACAAGTTTTCCTCTCATTGAAATAACTTTGTCAGAATAAGTTTTGACATCTCCTTCTTCAATTTGTTTTAAAAGCAAATCGGCCGATTTCTTGCCCATATCGAAATATTCTTGTTTGATTGTTGATAATGCTGGTTCAATTAACTCTGCGGATTTAGAATCTGAAAAACCAAAAAAACCTATTTCTTCAGGAATCTTGTATCCTTTATTCTTAAATTCTTTCATAGCTCCAATAGCCATAAAGTCATTGCATGAAAAAACGGCATCGGGAATATTATTACACTCAAGCATCTTTTGTGCAATTTTTTTTCCTCCTTCCACAGTGAAATGACCATCAAACAAATAAGAGTCATCAAAAGGTAACTTGTATTTTTTTAAGGCATCTTTATACCCTTTGATTCGTTTGTCTACAAAAGAAATTTCTTGGTCTGCATAAAGATGATGTATTTTTTTATATCCTTGTAATATAAGGTGTTCTGTTGCGAAGAAAGCACATTTGTAATCGTCTAAGATAACTTGGGGAGCAGGTATTTTATCGCTAACTCTATTAAAAAAAACCATAGGCATCTCTTGTTGTACAAGTTCTTGAAAGTGTTCAATGTTGGCTGTGTTTTTACACATAGAAATGATAAGTCCATCAACCATGTTTTCTTTCAACTTATTGAGTATATCTATTTCTGCTTTTTGATCCTCATTGGATATCATAATTAAGGCCTGATAGCCTGCTTTAATTAGGGTGTCTTGTATGCCTACAATAACTTTCGGGAAGAACATATTTGTAAATTCAGGTATCATAACACCGATTGTATAGGATCGTTTTTGGATTAATCTTTTCGCAATGGAGTTTGGAGTATATCCCATCTCTCTGGCTTTTTTTAGGATCATTTCCTTAGTATCCTTCCTTATATCGTATTTGTCATTGAATGCTCTGGAAATTGTTGCCACCGAAACATTTAATTCTTTTGCTATATCTTTAATAGTTATGTGTTTCATGCTTCAAATATAAGAATAAAGTATTTAACATTTGTTTGCATTTGACATAAACAGTGCATTTAGAACGTTTGTTTTTTAAACTTGCTTATTTCGAAATGAATGGTTTATTGCCCAAAATCCACATCTTCAATGATGAGATATGAGAAACAAAACGAATACCAACCTTGCGGTCGATTTGTTGGTGGTTGGGTATTTAAATGAGGATTACTTACTGATTCGAAATTACGAAATATGATTATGGAAAAATTGAGACCACTTGTGTTTGCTTGAATATGTTCTGTTGATTGATAATTAAACTCATCATGCTCACACCCGAAACCCTCATACCCTATAATTCATACCTTATACCCTTCAACTCGCCGATTTAATATCTTAAAGTTATGGTTTGTTATTTGTGGGAAGATAAGTAATTTAGGTGTTGCGTCTTTTGATTTAATTCTTCCAGGTGTGATTAACGGGTATGTATGGTATGGAGAGTATGAAGGTAGATCCGTGATTTTTTTTCGATTCAACTGTCAAATCACCACCCAAAAGGTTGGCATTTTCTTTTGATATGGATAATCCAAGCCCCAAGCCTCCATTTTTCCGTGATAATATTTTTTCTTCTTGCACAAAACGATCGAATATGTGTTTAATGTTATCTTTTGATATACCAACCCCTGAATCTTTTACGTATAAAATAAGCTTTTTTTCATTTATTTCATAACCTAATTTTATAAAACCCTGAGAGGTAAATTTAAGTGCATTTGTTAATAAGTTAATAAGTATCCTGTTTAAGATAGATTTATCACTTTTGATATGGGCTTTATTTTCAGGCAACGTGGTTTTAATGGTAAATGAAAGGCCTTTTTGTTTTGCCTTAATTGAAAATTGCGTGTGTAGTTCGCTCATAAAAGTGTTTAAACAAAAATAGGAAGAGTGGGTTTTTACCTGATTAGTTTCTAATCTCGACATTTCTAAAATATCATCGATAATTCGCAAAAGTTGAAAGCTTCCATTGATAATGATTTTAATGTAGTTATTCCTTTGCTCTTGATTTAGCGTATCGTCCTTTAGTAACTCAGAAAAACCCACCATGCTATTTATTGGTGTCCTTATTTCATGACTCATATTTAATAAAAATGCCAACTTTAACCGATCGCTTTCTTCGGCTCTCTCTTTTTCAATTTTAAGCTGTTTGTTTTGGGCTCTATATTCAGAATTTAATCGTTCATATTTTTCATTTTCCAATTTTAAATTCCGCTGACTTAATTTTTTTTTGTTGTTTGTGTATAATAGCAAAACCAATAAAGCGGTATAAGATATTAGGATAGCCAATAACCAATATATTTTTGCTTTATGTAATTCAAAAAAAGTAAACTTACGATGGTAAAAGACACTTGAAGAAGGTAGTCGTTTGTGAGAAATATTCCATCTCTTTAATTCTTTCCAATCATAATTGTATATATAGTCTGCTTTTTGATTTGGTATATGTTCTATATTTTGTCCATTAAAAATCTGCTTAATAACTTTTACTGCTTTAATTGCTTTTGAATTTGTAGAAACCACTAATCCACCCAAAATACCAGTCTTGGCTGCTAAGATATCAGAAAAACAAAAGACAGGGCGATTGCAGTTTGTAGCCAAATCCATGCTGAATTCCTTGGCCATTACCGATTTGCCATCTAAATCCTGTGTGAATGATAGGTGATAAACCAAGGAATTTTCAGGTAAGTTTTTTACTGAATCTAATAATGTATTTTTGCTTAAATTCGCTAAGTAGTTGAAAGAAATGGAATCTTTTAAATGGTTTATGTCACGGTTAAATAGTTTCAGTGTGTGATTAGATAATTCATTATGGGCTGTGATGACATATATTTTTTTTGTTTTAGGAAAAAGACTCAAAGCATGCTCAATCATTGGTTTAAAATAATATTCATGATTAATTACAATGGCATTAGGTAAGTCTTTCGCTGTTTTATTAGAAACATCAATTAATACTTTAGGAATATCAGGAAAGAGGTTTCTTTCAATGATAAATTGAACTGCGTTGATTTTACAGAGTACGATAACATCGGGTAAGTCATTTTGGTATTTATAACGAAGTGAATTCTCTAAGATATTTTTGTATTCTTCTGATTTGTAGAGTATTAAATCGGTGTATTCCGAGGCTAATTCAATGTCAAAGGTAGTAATGTGTTTAAGAGATTCCTTAAATTGATTGTTAAAAACATTGTTCCAGGGGCGAACTTCTTCTAATGAATGGATGATTAAAATTTTTTTGAACGTTACATTATTTTTTTTTGAATACCCTAATAGTGCGAATGGTGTCAATGCTAATATAATTAGTGTTGTTTTATTCATTATTCCACGCTTTCTTTATCTATCCTAGAGGATATCAGTACCAATTTGGATGATTAAATAATTTTTAACCCTAAAAAATGTATTAGAATATTTATTGCAACGTTAAAAACGTTGTCAGTTAACTTATTTAAATCTATCATAGCGGAGCTATGCATTCTTTTAACAAGCTTTTGGTTGGGTGTACTTTTATACTCATAATAAAGTTCTAATGTGTTGTTGTGGTTAAATAGTATTAAAGGAATTGTGATTCATTAAAAAATGATCTTTTAAGAAATCAAAATATACAAGATTTATTAGATAAATGCAATATATTAGTCCATTATGTTCTTTTTTTCAAATCATTAAAGATCATATAATGGCAAATAATAGGTTTGTGGTAAAACAGGAGGAGCTTACCTTTAACTTTGTGTTGTAAAAAATATGATGTTGTAATACAATATAATATTGGGAAGTGGTAATGGTTATTAATGAGAGAATAGACTTGTTTATTTTGTGATTTCTCTTCTTGATAATTTACAATACATTTCTTGTTCCGGTGAAATTAGTTCTAAATTCACTGGGAGTACAATCTTGTTTTTTGCGGAATATGCGGTTAAAATTTGAAATATTATTGAAGCCACATTCAAAGCAAATTTCAGAAATGCTTTTGTTGGTTTCGATTAAAGACCTAGTTGCAATGCCCAGCCTAATTTCGTTTACAAAATCAACGAAGGACTTGCCGGTGCGTTGTTTGATCAAACGACTGAAAGAGACTACAGACATGTTAATTAGCTGGGCTGCATCTTCAACTTTAAGTTTTTGAGCATAATTCTCCTTGATGTAATTATATACTGTTTCAATTCTTTCGCTATTATGGAAATCGCTTTGGCGCTGAAAGGCTACGTTGGTTAATAATTGCTGGTCACGAGAAATGGCTAAATCGTATAGTAAGGACTGGAATTCAAGAAAGCTATCAAAACCTCTTTTTTTACTTAACTCAAACAATTTTGGCTCTATTAGTTTAATGGTTTCTTGGGAGAAAAGAATTCCCCTATTGGCGTTGATAAAAAGTTCTTTGATAGGTTTTAATAGGTTTCGGTTGGATAAAGCCTCGTCAAAAAGCTCACGTGGAAACTGAATAGTGATCTCGTGAATATCATCTTCGGGATTATAATGCCCATTTTCCCAACCGTGATAAAGGTTAGGACCGGCCATTACCAATTCTTTATCTTGAATTTCGCCAATATGATCACCAACTATTCGTTTGGCTCGCTTTGCATTAGCAATATAGTTGATTTCAAACTCAGGGTGAAAATGCAAAGGAAAATCGAAGCCTTTTCTTACTCTGTCAAATATTAAAAAACAATCATTTTCTTTTAGGGGAGTAATTTCTCTATGTATATGATCTTTCATTTATATAGGTGTAAAAATAATCACTTGTTATTTATAATAGTATTGGTAATATTCCAAAAAACAATGTAAATATAATAAAAATAGTTGTGCATATTGTTAATAAATGTAATTATATGTGTGAGTTAATATAGTTGGTTATTGATTTAATTATTTGGTAATTAATAGTTAAGCAAGTGTTTGTCTGGGAGGCGATATATTGTGTGTTTGTATTTAAGTGAAATATTGGTGAAATAATAGTATTGATGAATGATATAAAACTATTTGATGTGGCTTATGATGGAGTATATATTTGCAATAATGATTTATTTCCGGAAATCTGATTAGTGAAATGTATAATTAAATCTTAGAAAACAGATGAATATGAAAAGGAATCTGCGATTATTCTTGACGCTGCTAATAATGTCTACCTGCTGGGTAGCATTTGCACAGGAAAGATCCATAAGCGGAGAGGTAGTTGATTCGAATGGAGAATCGATGCCAGGAGTTTCTATTGTAGTAAAAGGAACTACCAATGGAACTATTACCAATGTTGATGGTAAGTATGTTGTGAGTAATGTGTCGGAAGATGCTACTTTGGTTTTTTCATTTATTGGCTTTGATGCACAGGAAATACCTGTAAAAGGGAAAAGCAATATTAATGTAACATTGGCAGCTTCTGTACAGGATATTGACGAAGTTGTGGTGGTGGGTTATGGTTCGTTACGTAAAAGTGATTTAACTGGAGCTGTAGCAAAAGTGGGAGGAGAAGAGCTTAAAGGACCATCTACACCCGATGCGGTTCAGGCTTTGCAAGGAAAAGTTGCAGGTGTAAATATTACACCTAGCTCAGGAGAGCCGGGAGCTGGTATGAATATTAGTATCCGTGGTACTGGTTCATGGAGTAATTCTTCACCTTTATATGTGGTAGATGGATTTCCGATGAGCGATTTAAGCTCTGTAGATCCTGCTAATATTGAAAGTATCGAAATTTTAAAAGATGCATCGGCAACCGCCATTTATGGTTCGCGTGGTGCCAATGGAGTTGTGCTTGTATCTACCAAACAAGGTAAAGAAGGTAAAATGCAATTTGAGGTTTCTGCATATGGTGGAGCACAATGGACTTCTAACACCATTGATATGGTAACGGCTTCTGAATTTGCTACTTTACGTTTAGAGGCTTATGCCAACGATGGTGCTTCGGTTCCTTCGGATGAACAGCGTATATTAAATGAGGTAATTGCCAACAATAGCAAAGGAACTGATTGGCAAGATGAAATGTTTAGAATAGCACCTATTCAAAACTACTCTATTTCGGCCCGTGGAGGTAGTGAAAAAAGCACATATAATCTAGGTGTTACTTATTTTAACCAGGAAGGTTTAATTAAGAATAGTGGAATGAAGAAGTTATATACTTACATCAATAATAAGTATAATTTCACTGAAAAAGTAAGTTTGGATGCCAATATTTCATATTCTACTTACAAAAAGAATAATCATAATAACGATAGTTTCAGCGGTGCTTTACCAGTAGGAATTCGGATGGATCCTTTAACGCCTGCGTGGGATGATTTTACAAATAATTATGGTTCGCGTTTCATGGGAGGAGTTGTTGTAACGAACCCTATGCGTGCAATTGATGCTTCTAAAGATCAAACAAAGGGCGATCATCGTTTGGTGTCTAACTTTACCTTGAATATTGATGATATTTTTGTTGAAGGATTAAGTTTTAGAACAATGGGAGCAGCACAGCTAACATTCTTTAATTCTAAAAACTATTACGAAGAGTATTATATTGCAGTGGATCAGCGAAACGATCTAAGCTCGTTGTATGAGCAACGTGGTAGCAATACCGCATTAACCTGGAATGGATTTTTTAATTATGTAAAAAGAACGGGTAATCATAGTATCAATGCTACATTGGGTTCTGAGGTGCAAGTCTTTAAGACCAGTAATATTTCGGGTACAAGATATGATATTCCAGGTGTCCAGGACTTAATGTACTTCGACCAATCTAAAGATCCGGTTAATTTTCAGTTAAATGGTGAAGGCGAAGAAAATAGAATATTATCTTATTTTGCACGTGCCAACTACTCTTTTAAAGATAAATATTTATTTACAGCAACTATTCGTGCTGATGGTTCTTCTAAATTTCACGAAGATCAACGTTGGGGATATTTCCCTTCATTTTCTGCAGGTTGGAATATAAAAGAAGAACCCTTTATGCAAGATATTGATGTTCTTACGCGCTTGAAGTTTCGAGGAGGTTGGGGACAAGTGGGTAATGCCAATGCGGTAGGAGCCTGGAATTACTTGTCGCTAATGAGCTTGGGATATACTTATGTGTTTGGAGAATCGGCTGCCGAAGGTGCCAAAGCAGCTGTATTAAGTAATAAGGACTTAAAGTGGGAAGTGTCTGAACAAATGAACCTAGGTTTAGATATCGGTTTATTTGACCAGCGCTTAGGTGTAACTTTAGATTGGTTTGACAGACGTACCAATGATATGCAAATCAGTAAGCCTATTCCTTATTATGTAGGAGCCGGACGACCTGTAGTGAATGCTGCTTCTATGAAAAACGCCGGTTTTGAATTTACGGTGGGCTGGAACGATAAAAAAGGTGACTTTAAATATGATATTAGCTTAAATGGCTCCATAGTAAATCAGGAAATTACTGATATGGCTGGTGGAGAAGCTATATCTGGTGGTCGTATGAATGGATGGGCCGGAAACGCAGAGTTCACTACTCGTACCGAAAAAGGTTACGAAATTGGATATTTCTATGGCATTAAAACAGATGGAATCTTTACTTCGCAACAAGAACTAGATGCGTATACGAAAGATGGAAATCCAATTCAACCGAATGCTGAAATTGGAGATGTGAAGTTTGTAGATGATAATGATGACGGTAAGATAGATGGTGAGGATCGTGCTTATTTAGGAAGTGCTGCACCTGATTTTTCTGGAGGTTTAAATCTTGGTTTAGAATATAAAGGAATTGATTTTCGTGCTTCTTTAGTCGGTGTATTTGGTAACGAAATTGTGAATGGTATCAACTATTGGATTAATACTTCAGGTGTACTTTCTAATTATCGTACAGATAGATTAGACCGCTGGTCTGCTGATAACCCTACTGGTACGGAGCCAAGAATGACAGCGGCAGATGCCAACCAAAATAGTCGCTTCTCAGATCGTTATGTAGAGGATGGTTCTTATGTTCGTTTACGTAATGTTCAGTTAGGTTATTCACTACCAAAGTCTATTATTGCTCCATTAAAACTTTCAAAAGTTCGTATTTATATGTCATGTGATAACTTGTTAACCTTCACAAGTTACTCTGGTTGGACACCTGAACTCGGAAACTTAGATGGTGCTAATCTCGCTCCGGGAGTCGATTATGCAACCTATCCAACACCTGTGATTTTAACAGGTGGTATCAATGTTAATTTCTAAATTGAAAAATAGATAGAGATGAAAAAGTTATTATATATAAGTGCAATACTCACTACCTTCATGGTTACGGCTTGTTCCGATTTTTTGGAAGTAGACCCAATTGCACGCGAAACAGAAGAAAATTTCTTTGAAACACCCGATAACGCCATACTTGCCATCAACGGTATTTACGATGTTATTGGGCAATCGGAAGGTTCAGGTCATGATGGACAATGGTTAACGCATAATTATGAGTTCTTCTTTGGTGATTTATTGGCTGATGATGCAGAAAAAGGATCTAAAGAGGCTGATTTACAAACTGTTCAAGATATGGTTGAGTGGAGGCCTGGAACTTCTAATAGTGTATTAGAATCTGTTTGGATAAAATGTTTTGATGGAATATACAGAGCTAATATAGCTTTAAAATGGTTGCCACAAAGTTCTTTGGATGCGGATTTAAAGTCGCGTTTAGAGGGTGAGGCTTATTTTCTTAAGGGATATTTTTATTTTTATTTGGTTCGTGTATTTGGTGGTGTGCCATTATTCGATGAGCCTGTAGAATCAGGTGAGTTCGGTACTATTCCACGTGCATCATATCATGAGACTTTTGAATATGCGGCTTTGCATTTTGAAAAAGCAATAGAACGCTTACCGAATAAATCGGATTATGCCAGTAGCGATATGGGACGTGCCACACTAGGTGCTGCACAGGGATATTTAGCTCGTCTTCGTATGTATCAAATTAGTATGGATGCTGAGGCAACGGTAACATATCAAGATGTCAAAGAATTGACTTCTGCTATTATCGGCTCAGGGCAATATTCCCTAATGACTAATTATGCACAGTTGTTTGAGTTTATTGGAGAAAATGGCAGTGAGTCTATTTTTGAATTACAGATGGTTGAAGGGAGTACAGCCAATGCTCCAGCAAAAACAGGAACTAACCTAAGTCAGTTTACGGGTAACCGTGGTGATTGGGGATGGGGATTCCAGAATCCAACCCAGGATTTAGTGGATGCATTCGAAAGCCAAGACCCTCGTTTAAGTTGTTCAATTTATGGTCCTGCATACAATGGAGGGGTCGTTCAGGGAGCTGCTTATGATTATAAGATGGAGGAAATGATGACGCCGTACTTAAATAGAAAAACAGCTTTGGCTGATGCTGAAAAACCTTCTATTACCAAAAGTAGTGCTTATAATATCCGTAAGATGCGTTATGCCGAGATTCTTCTATTACATGCCGAGGTTGAAATTGAATTAGGTAATTATATAGCAGCTGAAGATATTATTGAGTCTATTAGAGCTCGTGCCCGTACAAGTACTATGGCGCGTGGTTTTGCCGAAGGGCAGTTAAGCTACCCTTCAACAGGTTGGGGAGGGAACCTTCCTTATTTAGGCTTGCCTACAGAAAGAGATGCTGCCATAGATTTATTGCTGAAAGAGAAACGTGTTGAAATGGCCAATGAGGGTCTGCGTTTTTGGGATTTAGTGCGTCACGGTAAGTATTTAGATATGTTAGACCATAAGCAAGCTACCTTTAAAAATAACGATGGCAGTCTTCGTTATGAAAGTGTAAACTTAAGAGCGAATTGTTTAGAGAAATGTATTGATGGTAAAAATGGGGTAAAAGTACCATTGATGCCAATTCCGGAATCAGAAGTAAATGATTGGGACTTAACTCAAAATAAAGGATATTAATAAATTAAACTGCAATGAAAAATATATTAAAATATAGCTTATTCTCTTTTTTATTGGGCTTGGTAGTATTTGCTACAGGGTGCGAGGAGAAAGAGTTATCGGAAGACTATGATATAAATTGGCCTATACCCGAAATCACAGAAGTTTCGGTTGCAGGTGATGTAGCTATTGGATCTCAAATAACAGTGAAAGGAGCATATTTTGCTGATGCTGTGGTTACCATCAATGGTATTGAATGTACAGTGATTAGTGTGAATGATACGGAAACAGAGATGACTGTTGAGTTACCCAGAATCTTTGAACAAGGATTGCTACGTGTAGCTAATGTATTTAATCGTTATAGTGAAAGCGATGAATTACTTAATCCAGTTTATCCTGAAGTAACCGTGACAAAGGTTAACGATATTCCTCAGGGACTTCAGTTTAAGGTGGAAGGTGAAAATGTTGATGTAATATCAGAAGTATATATTGATGGCGAAAGTGTACCCATCTTAACACGAGAACCTTCGGAAATATTGATTAACTCAGGAGAACTGGATTTAAAACCAGGACAGTTGGTAAGTGTTAGTTTTAAAAGCTTAGGACCCAATGCGATTCCTGAAGTAGCTAATGTAAATGTGATTTATCCCTTTATTGAGTATAAAGAATTAATTATTTGGGATTTTGAGGATGGAAATCATCATTACGTAGGAGAGCCAACTGCAAGTGTTGCATCTGGTGGATCTGATTGTCCGGGTAATGTAGATAAGTTCTTTCAACTAAGAGCTCCTGGTTATGGCTGGGATAAAGTAACGGGAGAAATGACTTCTGAAGAAGTCCCTGATGTATCTACTTTTATCAATCCTTATTTGACTTTTGCGGTGCGTACTCCTGCAGGTAGTGCTGGTTACTTCCAAATGGAAGATCAAAATGGAAACTGGCGTCATTTCGGCTATGGTTTCAAAACAGATGGCGAATGGATGATTATTTCACAGCCTTTGAACGAAAGTTGGGAAGGCGGTGAGTTTGACACCAGAGCCTTTAAACCTAAGTTGAGCTTTAAAGCCGGAAATGCGGGAACACAACAGGATGTTGATATTGCTTACATGAAAATTACAGAAGGAATGTATGACGGTACCCTGGAACCAGGCGATGCCATTGGTTCAACTGATATTCCAGCAAAGATTGATTTGTTAACGTTTGAAGATACCGAAAATCATCCCGATCAGGTGAATAATGGTGTTACTATCGGTTCCTTAGATAATACTTTGCGTCCTTTAGAGGATCAGATTACTGCTTTTAATGGTAGTCATTTTTACACTTTTGGTAACGATCCTGCCGCAGGTGGCTGGAGCGGTTACTGGGGGAACAGTATCTCGGTTGATACCAAAGATATTGATTTGTCCAAGTTTAATGATCCGTATTTATCGATGGCTTTAAATACAGGGAATGGTCTGGGTCAGCAATATCTCATTGTTCGTATGTACCAATATGATGAGCAGTTAGTCATGGTTCGTAAGTTTTTTCCAAATAATGATGGACTTTGGACAAATCATCAGTTTAGTTTATTTAATGAGGATCTTGAAAACTGGAGCGATGATTCTACAGAACTAGGAGCGCATTATAAGACTTTAAAAAGAATGAATCCAGCAGAACCAATTGACAGAATTGAATTTATTGTGTCGCGTAATGATCAAAACGAAGTGTTAATTAGCATGGATGAATTCACAATTACTGAAGGTCCCAGATATTAAATACTATTTGAATTATTAATTATATGCAAGCCGTCTGTTATAAGTCGGCTTGCAATATTCATATTATTCATCATGAGGCAATTGTATAAACAAGTAATAGGCGCACTATTTTTTCTTATTACTTTATTGGCGTGCAGCAATGAGGAGGATACCTTAAGTAATTTATCCGAATTAAATAGCTTTTCTGTGCAGGAATTAATGATTACTTTTCAGCAAGATGCTACGGGTAATTGGTATTCAAAGGCAAATAAGGATGATGATCTAAGTGAACTAACTGCCGAATTTGAAATATCGCCACAGGCTATGATGTTTATTGGCAATACGCCTCAAACTTCCGGATATAATAAGAACGATTTTACTAATCCTGTTATTTACACTGTCCGTGCCGAAGATGGCACTAAAACAAACTACAAAGTATCGGTTTTTAAAGAGGCTTTCATTGCTTCATTTGGGATAAAAGAATTAGCAGATGTGGAATTCATAAACACGTCAAATGATATAATAGCTACCGTTGTAAATGGCACTGATTTAAGTGCATTGACAGCTGTTTTTGAGGCTACTGAAGGAGCTAAACTTTATGTGAATGGGGTTGAACAAGAGTCTGGTAAAACAGTGAATGACTTTACAAAACCACTGATCTATAAATTGATAGAAATAGACGGAACTGAAAAAGATTATACAGTAACAATTTCTGTAGCAGAAAATCAGGCTCCTATAGCCGATGCAGGAGATGATAAAACGATTTTGGTTAATCCAGGACAAACGACGGCTGTTGTTCAGTTAGATGGCTCTGGTTCTTCAGATGCGGAAGGGGCTATTGCTACTTATGAATGGAAAAGAGGAAATGCTGTGATCGCATCTGGAATTAAGTCTGAAGTATTATTAGAAATTGGTACCCACGAAATTGAATTATGGGTAAGGGATGAACATGGAGAAACAGCGTTTGATAATATATATATAATTGTACAAGAGGCTGGTGTTTATGTTCCTATTGATGGCAATGCAACGCAAGATACAAAAAATTTATTGACGAATCTTGGTATGATAGGAAATAGTTCTGAATTTATATTTGGACAAGAATTTCCTTTGTCATTCCAACAAAATGAATTAAGCTATGATCTAACTACCTCCGATTGTAAGACTGTTACTGGAGATCATCCGGGTGTTTTTGGTATTGACCCACATTATATGTTGTATAAATCAGCATCTCAACGTCAATTACATATCGATGAAGCAAAAAAGGCTTATGAAAATGGTTCTGTGATAACTTTCGATTTTCACCAACAAAGCAAGACTGATCACAAAATATACATGAGCGACATAACTACATCAACTGACAAGAGTTTAATGTATGATATTGTGAATGATAACAATGAGGCCAGAGCCTGGTTCTATGAAGAGTTGGATGATGTTATAGGAATCATCAATAATGATTTAGGTTTCCCTATTGTTTTTCGCTTGTTCCATGAAATGGACGGAGACTGGTTTTGGTGGGGAACCAAAGCTACTAACCACAGCAAACAGCTTTACATTGAATTTTATAAAATGTCTGTAGATTATATTAAGGAAAGAACAAGTCTTGTATTATTTGCCTGGTCTCCAAATTATACTTTACAAGAGGATTATTACCCTGGAGATGACTATGTAGATATCGTTGGGATAGATATGTATGAACCTGCGAAATCGACACTTAAATCAAATCTGATTGCCCTTAGTAATTTTGCTATTAGTCATAATAAAATTGCCGCTTTAACAGAAACGGGGTATAGGAACGATTATATCAGCTCAAAACCAGCCTTCTGGAATGATGTAGTTTTAGAAGCAATTAAAGAAGGAGGAAACGATATACGCATTGCCTGGGTATTATCATGGTTTAATGCCCCCTGGACGAGTAACCAAAGCGATTTGTTTATTCCTAATGCGGAGACTCCACAAGCTGCCAAAGATAAATTTATTGAATTTGAGAATGATGCAACTACCCTTTTTCAGGAAGATGTAAGAGCATTACAAGTGTATGAGTGAGGTATTTAGCTTTGTTTAGAAAAAAGAAGGTAAAGAGGTAAGTGTTAATCTATAATATAATGAATATAAGACAAGTAACATATGGTTTAATTGTGGGGATGATAGTTCTTGCTTGCGGCACCACACCCAAAAAAGCAGAAACAGTTGAAAATGTCATTCTTCAAAAACTTGGTAAAACAAAAGCCAAAGGTATTCTATTCGGACATCAGGATGACCTGGCCTATGGAATGCAATGGAGTTATGTGGACGGGGAGTCAGATGTTAAAAGAGTAACAGGAGATTATCCAGCTATGTTTGGATGGGAATTGGGAGGAATTGAAGAAGATAGAGTTGTAAACCTCGATAGTGTTCCTTTTGATGCCATAAAGCGATTGACTATATGGGGACATAAACAAGGAGGAATAAATACTTTTAGCTGGCATCCATTTTCTCCTATAAATAGTATAAGTTCCTGGAATGGAGACTCGGTTGTGGTTAAACACCTTATTCCTGGAGGATCCTATCACGAACAGTTTAAAGTGCAATTGGATAAAGTATCTGTTTTTCTTCAAGAGCTGAAGGATGAAAAAGGAAAATCCATTCCCTTTATATTCCGCCCTTGGCATGAAATGGATGGCAACTGGTTTTGGTGGGGAAGAAACGCCTGTACACCTGAGGAAGTCAAAGCATTGTTCCGTTTTACCATTGAATACCTACGTAAGGAGAAAGGTCTGGATCAAATGCTTGTGGCATACTCACCAGATAGAAACTTTGACACTAAGGAGGAGTATTTGACCTGGTATCCGGGTGATGATGTGGTAGATATAGTGGGAATGGATGATTATTGGGATTTCAAACAAGAAAATGGAGAGCTGGATGTCATCAAGAAACTACATATCGTTATTGAAACCGCCAATCAAAAAGGGAAACTTTCTGCTTTAACAGAAACTGGGTGTTCCAATGTGACTGATTCGCTTTGGTTCACGAAAAAACTGAGCTTTGTTTTAAATGATAGTATAATCAGTAAAGAGTTAAGTTATGTCATGCTATGGAGAAATGATCCAAAAGTACATTTCTTTTTCCCGTATCCCGGTCATCCTGCAGCTCAAGATGCTAAACAGTTTAGTCAGCAAGCTAATATATTGCTTTTAAGAGATTTTGTAGGGATGACAAAATAAAAGTATGAATGACCTAGTCGTAAACAATATAAAAACATATAGAATGAAAAAGTTATCGTTTGAAGATCGATTGAATAAGATAAAACATGATCATAAGACCTTGATAGAAAAATCGAATAAAGAAAGATTTAGCACCAATGGTATATATGCTCGTTACGAAAATCCTATTTTAACCAGGGATCATATTCCATTAAGCTGGCGTTACGATTTTAATAAGGAAACCAATCCATTTTTAATGGAGCGCATTGGTTTTAATGCGACGTTCAATGCAGGGGCTATCAAATTAAATGGAAAATATTTGTTAGTTGTTCGTGTTGAAGGTAATGATCGTAAGTCATTTTTTGCGGTAGCAGAAAGTCCTAATGGAGTTGATAACTTTAAGTTCTGGGATCGACCTATTACGCTACCTCAAAACAAAAAGCCGGATACCAATGTGTACGATATGCGTTTAACGCAGCATGATGATGGTTATATCTATGGTGTTTTCTGCACTGAAAGGAAAGATCCAAGTGCTCCGGAAGGTGATACTTCAACAGCTGTGGCAGAAGCAGGAATTGCTCGTACAAAGGATATGATAATATGGGAGCGTTTGCCTGATTTGGTCTCTACAACAGGACAACAGCGCAATGTGGTTTTGTTTCCGCATTTAATCGACGGCAAATATGCATTTTACACACGACCACAAGATGGTTTTATTGATACAGGTAAAGGTGGAGGTGTAGGTTTTGGACTATCTGAAAGTATCGAAAAACCTGAAGTAAAAGAAGAAATTATTGTGGATCCTAAAACGTATCATACCATTTATGAGGTTAAGAACGGTTTGGGGCCTGCGCCAATTAAAACAGAATTTGGGTGGTTGCAGTTGGCTCATGGTGTACGAAATACTGCAGCAGGCTTAAGATATACTCTTTATATGTTTATGACTGATCTTGAAAAACCATGGATTGTGACATATAAACCGAACGGTCATTTCATTGCTCCCCTACAAGAAGAGCGTGTTGGGGATGTTTCTAATGTCGTTTTTGCCAATGGATGGATAAAGGACGATGATGGAGAAGTAAAGATCTACTATGCATCATCTGATACTCGTATGCATGTCGCTACTTCTTCCGTAGATAAATTGGTGGATTATTGCATGAATTCACCTCAAGATAGGCTGTATTCTCATTTGTCTGTGCGTACAATAAATGAATTGATTGATAATAACAAAAAATTTATGGATTTGATTTAGAGTCAGGCTGAGGATTGGAGCATAATAACTGCTATTGTGTACAAAAAGCTCCAACCTACTTTTTAGCATGATGGGTGTACAAAACTAAATCAATAAATAACCGGATATAATGAGCGTCATAGAAAATAATAATATAATGTCTGATATATTTTCTCTTGTAGGGGAGATGCAGTTGGAACTTAATCGTTTGCTTGATTATTGGATA
Source organism: Saccharicrinis fermentans DSM 9555 = JCM 21142 (assembly GCF_000517085.1). Lineage (NCBI taxonomy): Bacteria > Pseudomonadati > Bacteroidota > Bacteroidia > Marinilabiliales > Marinilabiliaceae > Saccharicrinis > Saccharicrinis fermentans. Next base: position 1,417,444 of record NZ_KI912107.1, read on the forward strand.
AATGAAACGGTTGATGCAAAGAATGGTGGTTTTGTGGGGAGAATTGATTCTTTGGGAAAGAGAGATGAAACAGCTGCAAAAGGAGTAGTGTTAAATGCCCGTATTTTATGGACTTTTGCTTCAGCTTATCGGATTACTAAGCAAAAAAAATATAAAGAAATAGCAGATTTAGCTTATAATTATTTAATCAATAAATTTTGGGATAAAATAGATGGAGGCTTTGTGTGGGCTGTTGATTATAAAGGTAATGTTATAAGTAACCGTAAACAAGCCTATGCACAAGGTTTTGGTATTTATGCATTGGCTGAATATAAAAGAGCTACAGGAAGCGATCAGGCACTGGAATACGCTCGTCAACTTTATTATATTATCGAAAGTAAATATTGGGATAGTAAAAGTTGTGGCTATATAGAGGCTTTGAAAAGAAATTGGAGTCCTTTGGATGATATGCGTTTAAGCGATAAAGATGCTAACTTGCCTAAGTCGATGAATACACATTTGCATATTCTGGAACCTTATACAAACCTCTATAGGATATGGCCTGATCGTCAGCTAAAGGATAGTATTAAATCTATTATTAACATCTTCCAAAATAATATTATTGATGCTCAAACGGGACATTACAATTTGTTTTTTGAAATGGATTGGACTGTTAAATCGCAGGTTATTTCTTATGGACATGATATTGAAGGAGCTTGGTTAATGCATGAAGCAGCTGAAGTTATTGGTGAAACTAAGCTTATTGAAGAAGTTCGACAAACCTCGCTTAACCTCGTGGATCTTACATTAAGTGAAGGCTTAGATAAAGACGGTTCTTTGTTTAACGAAAAAAAGGAGAGCACTTGGACACAGATAAACACTGGTGGCCTCAAGCAGAAGCTATGGTAGGCTTGTTGGATGCTTGGGAAATGAATGGTAATAACGATTATTTAGTTGCTATTAGAAAGCTTTGGGTGTTTATTAAGGAGAACCTCATGGATATAGAAAAGGGAGAGTGGTTTTGGAGCGTTGATATGAATGGTGTTCCTAATCAAGAAGAGGATAAGGTTGGATTTTGGAAATGTCCATACCATAATGGTCGTGCTTTAATGGAAATCATTGAGCGTTTGAAAAAACGTCAAGTATACTAAATAGCTATGATGTTTAAAATTCGTGTGATTCGATTCAAGGGTGGTTGAATACAAATAAAATTGCGCTAGTATTTCTATTTAGTAATTAAATTATAATATGTTGAGCATTTGTGCCTAAGTTCGTTTGCTGACAGGTATGAGTTCAATATCAATCTAAATCTTATGTCAGAAAAACTACATATCAAAGAAAAAATAGGTTATGGTTTTGGGGATTTCGCTTCCTCAATGTTTTGGAAGATATTTGCCATGTATCTTACCTTTTTTTATACCGATGTGGTAGAATTATCACCTGAGTCGGTGGCGTTAATGTTTATTATGGTTCGATTATGGGACGGGCTTAATGATCCGCTTATGGGAATTATTGCCGACAGAACCAATACCGCTAAGGGTAAATTTCGCCCTTATCTTTTATGGATAGCGATACCGTTTGGACTAATTGGAGTATTGACTTTCTCTGTTCCTGATTTTGGTCCATCTGGGAAGCTTATTTATGCTTATATTACTTACACCCTAATGATGATGGTCTATACTGCTATTAATGTGCCTTATGGTTCATTGATGGCAGTGATGACTGATCACCCAAAGGAAAGAACAAGCTTGGCCTCGTTCCGATTTATTGGTGCTTATTCTGGTGGTATAGCCATGACAGCTTCCGCTCCTTATATACTCGATTTTTTTAAAAACACAGGAGCATCTGATGCAAAAAGCTATTCATATATGGTAACTATTTATGCGGTTGTTGCAGCATTCTTTTTTGTGATGACTTATATGTGGACCAAGGAAAGAGTGCAAGCGCTGAAAGAAAAGAACTCGATTTGGAACGATTTAAATGACCTTGTTAAAAATGCACAATGGTTTATTATGCTTGGGGCTGGCATCTTAATGTTGGTGTTTTTAACGTTCCGTGAGTCGAGTATTATGTATTACTTCAAGTATTTTGTACAAGATCAAAGTATAGCCATATTCGGAGATGTGACCTGGGGAAAGTTATCCGGGGCGTATATGACGATATGGCTAATTGCTAATATGGTGGGCGTATTATTGGCTATTCCGGTCTCTAATTTGTTGGGAAAAAAGGGAACATTTATCCTTGCTATGTTTTTATCGGCTATCTTAAGTGTTTTCTTATATTGGCTTAATCCACAACAGGTATTTGTGATATTTATACTTAATTTTCTGAATGGAATCAGTGCAGGTATCGTACTTCCATTGGTATGGTCCATGTATGCAGATATTGCGGATTACTCAGAGTGGAAAACAGGTAGACGTGCTACAGGTTTATTATTTTCTTCTTCTTCAATGTCGCAAAAATTAGGGTTAATGGCTGGAGGTGCATTACCCTTATATATTCTTTCTTTATATGGTTTTGAAGCTAATTCAGAACAAACAGAACAGTCGTTAGAAGGTATTCGGCTAATGATAAGTGTTTACCCGGGTATTACAGCTGCATTATCAGGAGTGCTTCTTTTTTTATATAAATTGAATGATAAACGTATGACGGATATTACGAATGATCTTGCAGAAAGGCGAGGTAAGGAGAAATTATAATCTTTATGCTGGTGAGGTTCTAACAAATAAAAACAAATAATTATGCGATTATTATTAATATTTATATGTATCGGTTTGCTTGTAAAAGTGAATGCCCAGAGAAGTATAACGGGCATCGTGTTTATCGATGAAAATGCTGATGGAATATATAATAAGGGAGAACAAACAATTTCAGATGTTGCAATATCCAATCAAAGAGATGTTGTTTTAAGCGATAATAAAGGAAGATATAAACTACCTTATACGGGTAACGAGTTTGTTTTTGTTACTAAACCAGCCGGTTACAAATTAAAAAACGACAGTTTGGGCTATGGTCTGTTTTATCAACCAGTAGATAAGAGAAAAATAAGAAAAATGAATTTTCCTCTTTACAAAAAAGAGGAGAATAAAACGATACATACAATTCTTGTTGGGGATCCACAAATGGCAGATAAAGTACGTCTTGATTATTATCGCGATGGTAGTGTTAGTCATATGATGAAACAAGAAGCGGATTTTTTTATGGTTTTGGGTGATATTGCCGATGATGATCCCAGTATTTTTCAGCAAGAAAAAGAATTGATGGCGAAATTAGGAATGGACGGATATCATGTAGCCGGTAATCATGACGCCAATTATGAAAGTTCAGAAGCCCGTACTCATTTTAAAACTTTTAAAAAAATTTATGGACCGGATTATTATTCGTTTGAATATGGCTGGGCTCATTTTGTTGTACTTAATAATGTCAATTATTTTGGTTGGAATAGTAAGGATAATAAACGGGGTTCTTATTTTGGAGGTGTTGACAAACAACAATTGACTTGGTTAAAAAATGATTTGTCAACAGTTTCATCTGATAAGTTAATTATAATAAATACACATATCCCTTTGTTGGAGGAGTATATGGATACAGCTTCAATTGCAGCGATTCATAAATTACTTGAACCTTTTGATAATATTTTAGGCTTAAGTGGTCATTTGCATGGTGTTAAAGCATATGATGATGATAGTTCAACCTTGTGGAACGGACAGGGAAAATATGAATCGTTGGTGGTTGGTGCAACATGTGGAAGCTGGTGGACAGGACCTTATACCGAGACAGAATTACCCTATGCTACATGTACAGACGGAACACCCAAAGGTTATTTTATCCTTGAATTAAAAGCTAATGATTATAATTATCGATTTGTTCCGGAACTTTATCCTGAAGATTACCAAATGCGTATTAGTTCGCCGAAAGGAAATGTTGAACTACAAGATGTTGAAGAAACAGAGGTGATTGTTAATTGGTTTGTGGGCAAAGAAGTTGATAAGGTTTATATGCAGATTGATAATCAAACGCCTATATTAATGCAACGATTCACAGGAGTAGATCCGTTTATTGTGGCTAGCTTATCCAAAAGAATAAACAACGATCATTGGACGCCGGGGATAGTAGAGACAGATCATCTCTGGAAGGCTAAATTACCAGCAGATTTAGAGAAGGGTTATCATAGCATATTTGTTAAAGCACACAAAAAAAATGGACATATATATAAGACCCAAAAAGTATTAGAAGTAGAATAATTATTTAAACTACCGAAATGAAAAGAATTGCATTGTTAGTCATAACTGTATCATTTATATTTAATTTATTAGCTCAAAACCAAGGTTTTGAGAATTTTATTACCACCAAAGGAAAACATCTGATGGATGGAGATAAAGTTTACCGTTTTATTTCGATGAATATACCCAACCTGAATTATGTGGAGGACGAGATGTCTTTTACCAGAGAACATCCGTATCGATATCCTACAGAGTTTGAGATTCGAGATGCTTTTGAAACGGTTAAACAAATGGGTGGTAAAGTCATTCGTATTTATACTTTACCGGTAAAGCGTTCTGATGAAACTGATAAAGTACCCACTTTTGTAACTGGCCCCGGAGAATTTGTTGAAGAGGCTTTTGTAGTGAACGATCTTATGTTGAAGATTGCCAACGAAACAGGGGTACGTATTATATTTTCATTTTTGAATAACTGGAAATGGATGGGAGGGGCGCCTCAATATGCAGAATTTAGAGGAAAGACTTTTGATGACTTTTGGGTAGATAAGCAACTGATAAGAGACTTCAAAAAAACGATTGAATTTACGATAAACAGAACAAACACACTCACCGGGATTCCTTATAAAGAGGATAAAGCTATTATGTGTTGGGAAACAGGCAATGAACTTAAGTCTCCATATAGCTGGGTGAAGGATATAGCAGCATATGTAAAGAAATTGGATAAAAACCATTTATTAATGGATGGTTTTTATGCCATCGATCATTATAGATATGTGCATCCTGAGTCGGTGGAAGATCTAAATATTGATATTCTTTCTTCGCATCATTACGAGCAAGATCCTTTTGCGCAGAAAGTAAATATCCAAAAGAATCTGGAAATCATAAAAGGACGTAAACCATACATTCTGGGTGAATTAGGTTTTGAAAGTACTACTGCTCATGAAGAGATTTATAATGATATCATTGCCAACGATGAAATTGCCGGAACGTTAAATTGGAGTATTCGCTACCATCGCGAAGAAGGGGGCTTTTATTGGCATTCAGAACCGGTTGGTCATAACCTTTTTAAAGCATATCACTGGCCTGGTTTTCGTAGTGGTTATCAATATGATGAGATTGGTTTATTGAAGCTTATGAGAAAGAAAGCTTATGAAATTGATGGATTAGAACCACCAGCCTTACCCGTTCCTAAAGCTCCTAAGCTATTATCTATCGATAAAGTGTATGAGATAAATTGGCAAGGTTCTGTAGGTGCTTCGGGTTACAATATTGAAAGGGCGGAATCAGATAATGGACCTTGGAAACAAATAGCATACAATGTAAGCGATGCCGATGTGCAATATTTTTCACTGTTTAATGATAGAAGTGCTCAATTGGGGAAATCTTATTATTATCGGGTGGAAGCATTGAATGCTTCCGGTGTGTCGCCAAAATCAAATGTTGTTGGACCTGTTAATGTAGCTGAGAAAGCATTAATTGATGAAATGGGAAACTTAATGACGGTATATGTTGCCAAAGACGTAACTTTTGATACGGAATTTGACCGGAAGTTTAAAGAAGATATGGAGCGTATGGTTGGAAAAAAAGGTAGTGAAGTGATTTATTGTGTTCCTGGAACAATTACTGCGATAAAAATTTATTCGTTTGAGCAAAACAAGGAAACTGCATTAAGCTTATATGCGTCAATGGATGGCAATACATATGAGAATGTTATCCCCGAAATTATTGGAAATAGAACAGGAGCCGGCGACTACGATTATTGGGATGCTATTTTATATCAAACACAAATGAAAAAAGCAAATTATCAGTTTGTAAAGATTGCTTATCAGGATAAAGCTCAGATTGGTAGGGTGTTAATTAGCTATAAATAATAAGTATGAAATTTAAAGTTAAACATATTTTTTTACTCGTTGGGATTACCATATTTACGATTGCTTGTCAATGGGAGAAGAGTGATAAAGTATTACCGCCCAATGTTTTATTAGTTGTGACAGATGATCAGGCTTATGGCGATTTATCAATGAATGAGAACACTATCACAGAAACACCTGTTATCGACAAATTGGCCAAGGAGGGAGCTTATGCGAATCACTTTTATGTAAGTCCTGTATGTGCGCCAACCAGAGCCAGTCTTTTAACGGGGCGATATCATCAAAGAACTGGTGTTTCGGGTGTAACACGAGGCAGAGAAGATATGCGTTTGGATGAAGTAACCATTGGCGATGTCTTTAAGAGTATAGGCTATCAAACCGGAATATTTGGGAAATGGCATAATGGAGCACATTATCCGTATCATCCTTTGGGACGTGGTTTCGATGAGTTTGTGGGTTTTACTTCTGGTCACTGGAGTAATTATTTTAATACTACTATCGAAAAAAATGGAGAACCATTTAAAGCAAAGGGTTATTTGCCTGATGTGTTAACTGATGAAGCCATATCGTTTATAGAAAATGCGAACACAGAAGGAAAACCTTTTTTATGTTACGTGCCATACCAAACTCCACATACACCATTACAAGTGCCAGATAAGTATTTTGATAAATATAAGGCTAAAGGAGCTGATGATTTTAATGCATGTATTTATGGCATGTGTGAGAATATTGATGACAACGTGGGAAGACTTTTATCTACCCTGGACAAATTAAAGGTAAGAGATAATACCATCGTTATATATTTGTCCGATAATGGACCTCTAAACTTTCGCTTTAATTACGATCTTAAAGGAAGAAAAGGACAGGTGGATGAAGGAGGTGTTCGTGTACCATTTATCATTAGCTGGCCAAATCATATTAAAAAGGGATTAGTTATTGATGAAGCATTGGCACACATCGATGTATTACCCACCCTATTATCATTAGTGAATGCAGAGTATAAGTTTCCGAAACCACTAGATGGAGTGAGTTTTAAGAGTCTTTTGATGGGTGATACACATTTTCCCAAACGTTTTTTGTTAAATGAATTTTTTGGACGCAAAAGAGTATTGGCTGATCCATATTTGATGGTTGAGAATGCATTATTTGATATACGGAATGATGCAGGTCAAAGGTATGATTTAAGCAGCGATAAGCCTGCATTGTATGACTCGTTAAAAAAAGTTTTTGATACATGGTTTAAGGAGGCTTCAGCTGATCAAGTAAAGGAGAAATCTATACCAGTTGGATATGATGCATACCCGATAACAACCTTACCTGCGCATGAGGCCGATTTGTTTCCTCCTTTTGAAGCACGTAAAGATAGAAGACATACAGGAATCGCCTACCATAGTTTATATGGTTGGGCACACGATTGGATTGACTTTTGGACAAATACGGAAGCTTATGCACAATGGCAGATTGATGTGGTTGATGAAGCTGTATATAATTTGGAAATATATTATGCGCTTGCAGACCAAGATATTGGCACTCAATTAAAACTTACAATTGGAGATGTGAGTGTCGATTTTGTAGTTGACAAGTCATTCGTTCATAGTGATTTTAAAGATTATGATAGAGTGAAACGAGAGCAGGAAGCACCAGAAACAGATTGGGGAAAACTAAATATTGGTAAAGTATGTCTCGAAAAAGGGAAGTGCGATGTTACAATTCAAGCACTAGATATTCCCGGTAAGAAAACGATAGAATTGAAAGAAATTCAGTTAATTAAAAATTAAACAAATAGAATTTTATGGTATTCTTGAATAAATATAGCTTGTTATTTCTGGTTGGATTAGTCTTATATTCTTGTGTACAATCAAAGATGCAAAAGGATAATACATATGAAGATTCCTCCATTAAAAATTCTATTTCATTTTTTGATCAAGCGTATGATAATGAGCGAGGTGTCTATCTTTCAGAAGTTGACTTTTATGGCAGTACATTGTCTTCAAAAATTCATACCGTTGCTTTGAGTCGAATAATTTATGGTTTGGCTTATTCTTCACAGTATTTTCCAGAAAATATGAATAGAGCTGAAAGTTGTGCACGGTTCCAGCTGACGAGAATGCTAGGAAGGGATAGTGTAGGACCTTACTTTATTCCTGAAGTGGGAGACGGTAAAATTAGTCAACCAGAAAGTTTGGATATATGGCAACAAGCTTATGGTTTATGTGGTCTTACTGAGCTTTATCGTTCCGGTAAGAACGATAAATTATTAACTGAAATACATCATCTTAATAAGGCATTCATAGAACGCTTTAGAGACAAAGAGAATGGAGGTTTTTATGGCGAGTATAATTTTAATTCTGGTGGAGTTTCAGGTACAAAGACCATTCAGTCATTGATGTATCCTATAACCGCTTATATGGCTAATTTATGGTTCGCTGATAAATCAAACCGTATTGAGTACGAGGGAATAATCAAAGAACACTTATCGATTGCTTATAGTAAGGTTTGGAATGATTCCATGGGTTGGGTGAATACAAAGTTTGATGATAAGTGGAAGCCAATGACTGAAGCCAGCGAAAAGGCTTGGGTAACTCCTGGTCATAATTTTCAGCTTGCAGCTTTAATGCTTCGGAGTTCTAAATGGCCTTTTATTTCTGCTGAAAATCAAATGAAATATGAAAAAATGGGCACAAGCATCCTTAAAGAAACATTAAGAAAGGATATCTGGATAAACGATTCTATTACTAACGGATTTTATGGAGGAATCAATCCATTAACCAATAAGGTGCTGGATAAGAATTGTTCTTGGTGGCAACATTGTGAAGCTTTAATTGCCCTGTCTCTTTGTCCGGAGTTTAAAGAAGAGTTCGAATCCATCAAGGAATTCTATTTTGATTCTTTTGTAGATGTTAAAAATGGAGGAGAAATTGCCAATATCGATTTAGAAGGGAAGCCAATCATCGAACCCAAAGGTCAAAAAGGAAAATCAGTTTATCATCATATCGAAATGTTAAGAATGTTAAACGAAACCGGCATGGCCGGAGCAAATAATTAGGTCACTTAGGAGTATATCTATCCGGCCAAAACGGAAATTTAAGATTACACTAGTTATCATGTTTTTGCTAATTTTTAAAGATATAAATAAATTAAAAAACTCAGTGTCCCCGCGTCTCTGTGTTCTTTTGTCCCGGAAAACTAACTAAAATGAAAAACTACCTGTATTATTTAACTACTTGGATAGCTGCCACAATTGTTCTATCCTCGTGTCAACCTACTGATACTGAAAATATGAAAGTACGAGAAATTAATTCAAATTGGAAGTATGCCCAGGTTAATGGCGACTTGTCTGGTGAGGCTACAGTTCCTGGAGTAATTCATACCGACTTGTTGAACAACAAGCAAATTGAAGACCCGTTTTATCGTACGAATGAAAAAGACCAGCAATGGATTGATAAGGAAGATTGGGAGTATTCAACAAACTTCGTTCTGTCTGCTCAAGATTTGAAATATGATAACATGGTTTTGAATTTTGAGGGTTTGGATACTTATGCAGATGTGTATTTGAATGGAGAAAAGATATTGGAAGCAGATAATATGTTTCGAAGATGGGAAGTGGATATTAAAACGCTTGCCAAGGAGGGAGAGAATGAATTGAAAATTTACTTTCATTCACCGATAAAGAAAGGTTTAGAGTTATTGGAGACTGCTGATTATGCTTATCCTGCGATTAACGACCAGTCAGAAAACGGAGGACTGGGAGATAAAAAAGTATCCATATTTACCCGTAAAGCTGGTTATCATTATGGTTGGGATTGGGGTCCTCGTTTTGTTACTAGTGGTATTTGGAAGCCCGTTATGCTAAAGTTTTGGAATGAGTTGAGAATAAATAATGTATTTATAAAACAGCCGTCTGTTACCAAGAAATTAGCAAAGCTTGAAGCTGTTATTGAACTACAGCTAAATGAAGATACAGAAGTTTCGGTTATTGTCATAAATAAAGAAAATAATCATATTCTTGCTGAACAAAAAAATGTAGTTTCTAAAGATGATAATTCTATTTCTATTCCATTTGAAATTCAGAATCCGAAATTATGGTGGTCGAATGGACTTGGTGATGCCCATATGTATGCATTTGAGGTAAAAGTGATGAAAGGAAATAAAGAGTTGGCATCTTCTACAGTTAATTCAGGATTAAGAAGTTTAAAATTAATTCGCGAAAAGGATGAAGTCGGAGAGTCTTTCGTATTTGAGCTAAATGGAGTAAGAGTATTTGCCAAAGGAGCTAATTATATACCAAATGATAATTTTGTAACACGCGTAACAAAAGCTGATTACGAAAAAATTATTGCTGATGCTGTGAATGCTAATATGAATATGTTACGTGTTTGGGGTGGAGGAATCTATGAAAACGATTATTTCTATGATTTATGTGATCAAAATGGCATCATGGTATGGCAAGACTTTATGTTTGCTTGTAGCATGTATCCGGGGAATGATAGAATGTTGGCTTCGATAAAAGAAGAGGCTAAAGATAATGTTATTCGTTTACGTAACCATCCGTCTATTGCTGTTTGGTGTGGTAATAACGAGATAAATGCTGCCTGGAGCTATTATTCTGATGGAGGATGGGGATGGAAAGAAACTTATACAGCTGAACAAAGGGAAGAAATTCAGAAAGCTTACCTGGATATATTTCATGATGTGCTACCGGAAGTAGTATCTAATTATACCGATGGCGACGACTATTGGCCATCGTCTCCTCAAGCTGGTTTTGAACCTGATAAACATGCTGGTTATGAGAATACAGCCGGAGATATGCATTACTGGGGAGTATGGCATGGTAAACATCCATTTGAAGATTTCGATAAGTATAAAGCTCGTTTTATGAGTGAATATGGCTTCCAGTCTTTTCCTGATTTTGAAACCGTTAAAAAGTATGCTATTCCTGAAGATTTTGATATTGAATCGGAGGTTATGGCAACGCATCAACGTAGTGGAATCGGCAATCTTCGAATCAAGGAATATATGAGTTGGGATTATAAGGTTCCTGAAGATTTTGAGCATTTTTTATATATGAGTCAAGTTTTACAAGCGCGTGGTGTTAAAATGGCCATTGAAGCTCATCGGCGTGCTATGCCATATTGTATGGGGACTTTGTACTGGCAAATTAATGACTGCTGGCCAGTGGCCTCATGGAGTAGTACGGATTACTATCACAAATGGAAGGCATTACATTATGCTGCAAAACGTGCGTACGAACCTTTGATGATCAGTTCTTTCTTAAAAAATAAGGAGTTGGATTTATATGTGGTTTCTGACTTGCTTGAAGGTTTTGAAGGACAACTACAAATAGCGGTGTTGGATTTTGAAGGTAAGGTAGTTAACGAAAAATCATTAGATATCATAGTAGGTGCCAATACAAGTACATTTGTACAATCGTTGGACATTAAAACTTTAGTGGGTAAAGCATCAAAATCGGATGTGCTTGTAAATGTGAAACTGGTCAAAGGACAAGAGGCGCTTACTACAAACAACTTTTATCTGGTAAAACCTAAAGAACAGACATTACCTGAAGTACATCTTTCAACTTCGCTTGTAGAAGAGGATGGAAAACAAATCCTGGAAATTTCAACGGACAAGTTAGCAAGAGATATATATTTGAACATTCCGGATCAGGAAGTATTCTTTTCCGACAATTACTTTGATTTATTGCCAGGAGAAAAACATCAACTTGCAATTTCAGGTTCAGGAGAATTTTCTTTAGATAAATTACAAATCACCCATTTGCAAGAGGTTCAGAGATAATGTCCTGTAAGGGTTAAATATAATTAGGCTGGGCTTAAAACCCCAGGTGTAGTGAAAAAATAATACCGACGCAGCACTAGTTTAACTATTTAAACAAATATATTTTGCATCGGAAACTTAATAATAGTTTCAGGATAATTTATTATGAAGACATATATTTATTTTTTAGTCCTATTATTCTCAGTATTAGGATGTCAACAAGCTGATTTGTCAAATAAGTTCGTACAGGTTAAAGACGGCTCATTTCTTCTAAACAACAAACCTTATCATTTTAAGGGTGCCAATTATTGGCAAGGGATGAATCTTGGTGCCCCTAAGTCCGGAAACCAAGCTCGCTTAATTCGAGAGCTTGACCAAATGAAAGCTATGGGAATTACTAACCTTCGTGTTTTAGCTGCGAGTGAAGCTGACTCTTCAATGCGATTTGCGATTCATCCAGCATTACAAACAGCACCAGGTGTTTACAATAAGGATATTTGGCAAGGACTTGATTTTTTACTCGAAGAAATGTCTAAGCGAGATATGAAAGCAGTGATGGTTTTAGGTAATTTTTGGACCTGGAGTGGTGGATTTCCTCAATACTTAAAATGGGCAGAAGATTCTACAATACCTTATCCACAAGAAGAAGCCCATTCTTGGGATGATTTTCAACGCTTTTCGGCTGAGTTTTACTCTAGTGCAAAAGCACAGGATATGATGAATAATCATATTCAGAAAGTGATTATGCGTGTGAATTCAATTTCAGGAATAAGTTATAAAAATGACCCAACTATAATGGCCTGGCAATTGGCAAATGAACCGCGTGGTTTTAATGTGCCGGATAAATTTAGGAAGTGGACAAGAAAAACATCGGAATATATTAAATCGCTTGATCAAAATCACTTGGTGTGTTTGGGTACAGAAGGTAACACCTCCAGCAAAGTGGCTGGTGTAAATGCTTTACTGGATAACGGTGACCCTAACATTGATTATATTACCATGCATATTTGGGCACAAAATTGGGGATGGTTTAAACCAGGAGATGGAGAAAAGGTATTTGAAGAAACACTTGAAAAGGTAGATGCATATTGGAATGATCATATAAAAGTAGCTAAGCAATTGAATAAACCGATTGTTCTTGAGGAATTTGGGATTGCGCGGGATCGTTCGTCCTATTTGCCTACTACAACTACTTTTTGGCGCGATAGGTATTTTTCTTTCCTATTAAAAAAAGTACAAAAATCAATATATAATCATGAGCCTGTTCAGGGTTTTAATTTTTGGAGTTATTCAGGAGAAGGTAGGCCGCCTCGTCCCGGTGAGTATTGGAAAAAAGGAGATGTGATATTAGGTGATCCTGCGCATGAGTTGCAGGGATGGTATGGTGTGTATGATACTGATTCAACAACAATCGGAATGATAAAAGAATTGGACTTGAGGATTTTATCAAATAAAAAATGAAAATGGAAAAATTAGCTTTGGATGTTTTGGACATGTACCTGATACATTGGCCAGTGAAAGGTAAGTACAATGAGACCTGGCGTGCTTTGGAAAATTTATATGCTGAAGGAAGGGTAAGAGCAATTGGAGTTAGTAACTTCTTACAACATCAGTTAGAAGATCTAATCAGTAATGCGAACATAGTACCTATGCTCAATCAGATAGAATTTCATCCATATTTGACACAACCAGGGTTGGTTGAGTACCGTAAGCACAACAAAATCCAAGTGCAGGCTTGGGCTCCACTTATGCAGGGTAGAATATTTGAAGTTGAAGAGCTTAAAATTCTGGCTAAAAAGTATGGTAAATCACCTGTTCATATTGTGATTCGATGGAATCTCCAAAAAGGAATATTAACCATTCCAAAGTCTGTTAAGAAACATCGTATTGGAGATAATGCGGATGTGTTTGATTTTGAATTATCGCAAGATGATATGCTTTTGATCGACGATTTGAACAAGAATGAACGACTGGGACCTGACCCTGATAACTTTGATTTTTAACACCAATATGAATAAAATGATACAGCAAATAAATAAAATACCTTTACTGTTAATAGTTGTATTCATGTTATCAGTCTCCTTTTCTGCTAACGCTAACATGATTAAAGATAAAGGTTGGCCAATAATAACAAGAAAAGGAGATCAACTTTACGAGGGTGATAGAATATTTAGATTCTTGGGTTTTGCGGCACCCAATATACAGCAGAATGAATCCCAACTTAGTTTTGACTTTATAGCGTAGAAGTTGTTGAATGTACTTTGCTTTAACTATGATACTATAATATTTGCTTTAGGTATAGAGCTACAGATGGGAGCAAGGAGCAATACATAATAAAAAATGGTCAAGAGATACCTATAGGCTTTGCCAAAGCAGAGGAATGGTCAATCTTTCGTCAAGCCTTTTACTTGAATAAGGGTAAGAATACTATAGGGATTAAGCCTAGTTGGGGGCATATGGATATTGATTATGTAAAAGTACTGCCATATAATGCTAATCCACGAATTAGTCCTTCATCTCAAACTGTTTATGCTTCTGAACAACGATCTTTATTGTATAAGATTGATAATTATAATCAATCGGTACTTGATGTTCAGATTGATGGTCATAGTGTTAATAATCAAATTACAATGAAAAAAACAATATTAAACATTATCAGTTTTCTTTTGCTTTCTCTACTATTATCATGCTCTAATAAGCAAGAAGAGCTAAAACCCAATATATTGATCATTCAAGCCGATGATTTAGGTTTTGATGACGTACATTTACATGGGAATAATGTGATTGAGACTCCATCTCTGGACAAGCTTGGAGAGCAATCGATACAATTTAAACAGTTTTACCTTTCTTCGGTATGTGCACCAACCCGTGCAGCCTTATTGACTGGACGAAATTTTTTGCGCACCGGGGTATCTGGGGTTCATGCCGGTAGGGATTATGTCAATTTAGATGAAACGATAATTGCTGAGGTATTTAAAGACGCAGGCTATACTACTGGTATGTGGGGCAAGTGGCATAGTGGTAAAACAGATGGCTATTTCCCGTGGGATAGAGGATTTGATGAAGCCTATTATGCGTGCCTTTATAATTACTTTGACAATACAGGCTTATTGAATGGTGAAGAGTTGAAAACCAAAGGTTTCACAACGGATGCCATTACAGATATGACTATCTCCTTTATTAAGAAGAATAAAGATCAGCCATTTTTTGCCTATATGTCGCATTTGGCGCCACATAATCCTTGGCGTGCGCCAGAATTATATATCAAAAAGTATCGGGATAAAGGTTTATCGGAACCTATGGCGACGCTTTATGGTATGATTGATAACCTGGATTATAATATTGGACGTTTATTGAAAACGGTTGAAGATGAAGGATTATCAGAAAATACCATCGTAGTGTTTTTAAGTGATAATGGTCCGTGGATTAGAAGTTACCGTTTTGGATTAACAGAGGAAGAGTGGCAGCAGCGTAATGTAAATGGATTACGGGGAATGAAAGGTACCAATTGGGAAAACGGTATACATTCACCTTTGTTCGTACGATGGACTAATAAGTTTACTCCCAAAATTATAAATGAAGCAGTAAAAGTAGAGGATTTGTATCCCACTTTATGTGCTTTGGCTGGGGTTTCTATTCCAGATAGTATTCAGCTAAGTGGGCAGCAATTGCTTGATAAAAATGGAAGCTTTATTGCGCAGGAAGCACCTATTTTTGTGGCTGATCATAATCCTGTAGGGGATGAAAATTATTATTCTAAAAAAGATAAATATGGTCAAGCTATTCCTCTTTCAAAAGAATACATCCAAAGCTTTGACTTTGGAAAGCAGAACGTGGCTATACGAAAAGGTGCATATAAATATGTACAGTACGGTGGGGATGGTAAGCTGTTTAATATACTCAAAAATCCTACAGAAAGTGATTCTGCATTGTCTGAAAATACCTATCATTTTAAAAGTCTTCAAAATCAGCTAAAGTTGGGGTTTGAGGAAGTGAAGACTCAGGAAAATTCGTTCTCAATGCCTGTCTTTCAAATTGGCTATAAACAAAATATGATGTCATATATCTATGCCTGTGCACCGCAGCTAATTTCTGACGGATTGATTAACAAAGAACATTTTTTGGCTAATTGGGGTGTAGAAGGTGATTCTGCTATTTATAATATTAATGTAGATACGGAAGGTGAATACGATGCCTTTTTAGTTCATAAAATAAAAAATTATAAGAATATGTGTTTTGAAGTAGGTACTTGTAAGTCTAGCGCTAAGTCTTGGTTAGTTGATAGTGGCAGTAGGGATTTTGGAACCTTAATTGAAGGAGAAAGTGCATATTGGGAAAATTTTGATTTAAAAGAGACTTTTAAAAAGGATATTGTTAAATCAAAGTTAGGCACTATTCAGCTTGCCCAAAGTGATACGCAATTGAAAATTAAACTTGTTGAAAGAAATGGGAATAACGTACATAATTGGGAAAATCAGACTATTGCAATGATTTTACAGAAAAAGTAATTGAGTTAAATGTTTTATTTTCAGTCTTTAAACATAGGTTATATTAATATCTACGTGTTTTTCGAACTTTATCTATTGCTTGCATGCTTCTGCTTTTGAGATGAGCGTTTTGAATTATTTATTTAAGTGATTCAAAAGTATTACAAATTGATATAAAAACATTTTTGTAAATCTATGATCGTATTTAAATTGCGTATAATTTATTTGTTATGTAAGAACGATGATTATCAAATGTTATATTACGACAAATTGAAATAAAGAGGTTGGTATCAAGGTAAGTTTATTTATATAATCTTAAAAGTAGAAACTAATATGAAAACAATCAGCAAATTGAAAGAGTTGGTAATAATATTGTTACTTCTTTCAGCAACAACACTAAGTGCTTCAGTGAAAAAATGGGGGGATGGGGTTAATCTGCAACCGTCATACTATAATTCTGGTAATGTTGATATGGCTTGGGAGTTAATGAAGCAATATCCTAAAATTAAGACAGTACGTATTGAAATAGAGCCAGATGAAGGTGTTTCTATAGAGACTGCTGGCAGATGGATTGAGGAGGCTAATGCACATGGGTTTAATGTGATTGCAACTTATCATGATTGGCAAAATAATGGAAGTGATGATGAGAGTGAATTACTAAAAGCGGCTAATTGGTGGAAGACGAATTATGATAGTCTGGCCAAAAGGGGGAATTTTACCATTAATTTAATGAATGAGTGGGGAAGTCATCAGCAGACTCCAGCTTCGTACTCAAAAGCTTATAATAACGCCATTGATGTAGTTAGAGAGAAATATGCTGGTCCGCTTATCATTGACTTGGCTGGTTGGGCACAAGAAACTACTTTAGCGAGAGAAGTGTCAGATTCTCTTAGAGATAATAATATAATTTACTCAGCCCACATTTATCCTGGAGCTTATGTAGGGTATAGTTCTAAAGGTGGCCATACTATGACTATTTCTGATTTAGATACTCTCGAAGCTGCCGGACGACCGGTTATTATTGGTGAATTTGGTTCAATTGCCAATGGAAGTGCTGACTGGAGTGCTTTGGTGGATCATGCCAAAAGCAAAGGGTGGACTGTTATAGGATGGGCATGGAATGGCGATGGGGAAGGAATGAATATGACATCGCCCATGTGGCCGAATACACCTACGCAGACAACTAGTTATTTTGATATTGTTTATGATAAGTTAACGGAGTCAAATTTAGATACTTTTACCATTGAATGGGGGGATGGGGTTAATCTGCAACCGTCATACTATAATTCTGGTAATGTTGATATGGCTTGGGAGTTAATGAAGCAATATCCTAAAATTAAGACAGTACGTATTGAAATAGAGCCAGATGAAGGAGTTTCGATAGAGACTGCTGGCAAATGGATTGAGGAGGCTAATGCACATGGGTTTAATGTGATTGCAACTTATCATGATTGGCAAAATAATGGAAGTGATGATGAGAGTGAATTACTAAAAGCTGCTAATTGGTGGAAGACGAATTATGATAGTCTGGCTAAAAGGGGGAATTTTACCATTAATTTAATGAACGAGTGGGGCAGTCATCAGCAGACTCCAGCTTCGTACTCAAAAGCTTATAATAACGCCATTGATGTAGTTAGAGAGAAATATGCTGGTCCGCTTATCATTGACTTGGCTGGTTGGGCACAAGAAACTACTTTAGCGAGAGAAGTGTCAGATTCTCTTAGAGATAATAATATAATTTACTCAGCGCACATTTATCCTGGAGCTTATGTAGGGTATAGTTCTAAAGGTGGCCATACCATGACTATTTCTGATTTAGATACTCTCGAAGCTGCCGGACGACCGGTTATTATTGGTGAATTTGGTTCAATTGCCAATGGAAGTGCTGACTGGAGTGCTTTGGTGGATCATGCCAAAAGCAAAGGGTGGACTGTTATAGGATGGGCATGGAATGGCGATGGGGAAGGAATGAATATGACATCGCCCATGTGGCCGAATACACCTATCCAAACTACCAGTTATTTTGATACTATTTATAATAAGCTTTCGAATGCTGACTTAATTGAAGAAAATGTTTTTCCTATAGCTGAGGCTGGCTTAGATCAGACTATTATGTGTAGCGATAGCATTGAAGATGTTATAATTACTTTAGACGGTTCAGAAAGTAATGATTCGGATGGTTTTATTCGTTCATATGTCTGGTCCGAAAATGAAAAGATCTTAGCGACAGGTGTTAATTCTACTGTTGAGCTAAAAGTAGGGGTACATGAAATAGTGCTTTTAGTTACAGATAATGAAGGTGGTACAGCCAGCGATACAATGATAGTTAATATAAAGTTAGCTGATGATTTGACAACTTATTATTACTTAGAAAATAAAGGAAGTAGAAATATGAGACTTAAGGTTCAAAATTCTGTAAATGGCTCTGCCTTGCTAATGTGTCCTGAATCAACGGAAGGATGGGAGGCACAATGGGAAAAAGTAACAAGTGGAAATTATTTCTATTTTAAAAACCGCTGGACGGGTATGTCATTTCAACCGGAATCGGCAGAGGATGGTTCAATTATAATTCAACAAGATAAAATTACAGAAGAGGAATGGGCACAATGGAGTGAAGATATATCTAATGAAGGTTACTTTTATCTTAGGAATAGAAAAACGAATAAGTATATAAGACCTATTAATGGTGAAAATAATTCACCCATAGAATTACGTCCGTCTAGTTATAAAGGTGATTATACAAAATGGCGTTTTGTTGCAGTAGAAAGCTCTCTTAAGAATGGAATTAAAGATGAAAATATAGAAGAAAATATAAAAGATTTATTTGTTATTTATCCTAATCCAGCCATGGACAACTTGAATGTTAAGTTTTCATTAAAGCAAGAGGATCAGGTAACTATCGAAATTTATAATACTTCTGGACAGAAGTTCATTGTGAAACAATTGGGATGGCTAGATAGAGGAGGATGTAATATCAATTTAAAAGTTGGAAACGCTGTAAATATGTGTCCAGGGATATATTGTGTGATGATTAAAACATCCAAAACAAGAGTTTCAAGATATGTAGTGATAAAATAGATTTACATTATTTTATAATGATTTTTACATGGAGGCTGTTATTGGTAACAGCCTCTATCTGGGAACATACTGCATATATTTATATAAACAAGTAGTAAGTAGGTGCTTGAAATTGTAAGAATTGGTTGAGTTGAATAAAAATTGTTTAAAATTATTAGATGCAAAGTAAATTTATTGAGAGTGCAAGTAATACATTGTTATTGTTACTTTTTTTTATGGCGGCTGTATCGTATAATGGAAAGTTGTTTGGGTACAAGTCACAAGATTTATTATCAGGAAAGAAAGAGTTTGTTGAAATACTTCCTCCAACCCATACTCAATTAGAGCATTTGGGTTTAGAAAATATGCAATTAGAAGAAGATTCTAAAGGTATTTGGAGGATAAAAAATTCTTCTGAAAACGAAAGAGTGGTCAATACGCTGGCATTTAGTAAAGGCATTTATGGTTTTGGTGGTCCGATACCCATGTATTTATATCTGGATAAAAGCAACACAATAAAACAAATAGTACTTGGCGAAAATAGTGAAACTCCGGATTTTTTGGCATCTGTACTTCAAGATGGAATAGTGTCTCAATGGTTAGGTAAGAATACTGAAAAAATGTCGAATATTATGCCGGATGCTTTATCTGGAGCAACCATGACGTCAAATGCTATTAATTTTTCAATTCAAAAAACACTGGATGTTGTTGATAACAAAAGTAGCAGTCGATATTGGTGGACAGTGTTGGATATTAAAACAATAATAGCGCTTTTGGTTATCTTTTTGGGATTAATTATTTCATCAATTAAATCAAAGAAAAAGAAACATTTAAGAACCGCTATGTTAGTCTTAAATACAGGTGTTCTGGGTATTTGGTGTGGTAAATTTATCTCCTTGAATATATTGTTAGGATGGGTTGCAAATGGTATGAACCTTCTAACAAGCGGAGTTGTTTTCTTGATGCTTTTGCTTTCTGTGTTGATGCCCCTGTTTTTTAAAAATAAGAAATCATATTATTGTAATTGGATTTGTCCTTTTGGTTCAGCTCAAGAGTTGGCAGGACGATTAAGTAAAAAGAAAATAAAAATCGGTGCCAAATTTATGCAAATATTAAAACACACGCGTGAAGTTATTACATTGTGTGTTTTTGTTGGAATGTGGTTAGGGATGGCTTCTGATATTGCCAATTACGAACCTTTTTCAGCTTTCATATTTCAACATGCATCGGTAGCTGTATTGCTGATTGCAGGACTTGGAATGTTAACTGCGGTATTTATATCGCGGCCATGGTGCCGTTTTGTATGTCCTACAGGGCAAGTGTTAAGTTGGATGAATAAAATGAATTAAAATTATGAATATACTGAAGATTACAAATATTGTTCTGGCATTATGTGTCTTATTGTTAATAATAAAAATTAATTTTTCAGAAGAAAAAAACATGAAGGATCTTGGTAGTAACACCTTAGAAATTATTCATAAACGAAAAAGTGTGCGTAATTATACGGATAAAGAAGTAAGCAAAACGCAACTAGAAACTCTTGTTAAAGCTGGAATGGCTGCCCCTACTGCCGTAAATAAACAGCCTTGGGCTTTTATTGTAGTTAATGATAGAGCTGCTTTGGATGAACTGGGCGATCATTTGCCATATGCTAAGATGGCGAAAAAAGCCAGTGCTGCTATTGTGGTTTGTGGTGATTTAACAAAGGCTTTGGAAGGATGGGAGCAGGAATTTTGGATTCAGGATTGTTCAGCTGCTAGTCAAAATATCCTATTAGCAGCTGAGGCCTTGGGATTAGGTGCGGTTTGGACAGCTGCCTATCCGGCAAAGGATCGAATGGCCACTGTACGTAGGGTACTAGGGCTTCCTAAGCATATTATACCCTTAAATGTTATTCCGATAGGATACCCAAAGGGCATAGAAAAACCTAAGGATAAATGGAGACCTGAAAATTTGCATTGGGGTAAATGGTAAAAAAAGATTTAAAAAATGAAATGATTCATTGGGCAGATTCATTCGCAATAGGGTACGAAGGGAATGTTTATTTTACAACATCTCAAATACACCTACCCGAGGATAGAAGGGGGAAGTATCAAATTATTAAGTTGATTAGATAATACCTTCGTGTTTTATAATAGTCGTTAAAAATGAATAAGCTATATATATTGCTGTATTATAGATACTGGCCAGTTGTATAAGGATACGGATATCAATTCGTATTCTTTTTTAATAGCAATTATACGGATGGTTATATTGGGTATGTCAAAGGGCAGGATAGTGGACAAGTAAGAGGAGTGTTGCTGGTATGTTAAAGCTTAACAGCACAACAAAAATTACCACATGCACATTTTGTTTGGTATACTATGGTAGTTAATCAATTGGAGGTTATAGATTTAGGGAAAGATATAGGAACTAATTCTTATATTATGTAAGTTATGTTTAAAGAATATTACTATTATTAAGTCCGTATTTAGTAAATACACAGACCGAAATATTTTTTTTCATGCTTCATAGACAAGGCTTTCGATATTTTTGAAACCAAGGAGTTTGCAGATTGTAAATGACTGTTTCAAAAATGAGAATAGCGCAGTATTTGGAGTTTTCTTGCAAAGACTATATAGACGATAACAAGTTGATGCGTGTTCCTTGTGTTATTTTGTGCCCTGATAAAAGGTTTCATATGATTCGGATAAAGAGTAAGTCTTCGGTCTTTCACATATTGCGACCTTCATACTAGCGCTGTTTCTTTGATGGCAAAAAATGAGAATGACATTAACAACATTTAAGCGTTTGTATAAGGATTACCAGGAATCAGATTTGAACATAAAAGATTTCTGTACCAACCAAGATTTGGCTCCTTCCACTTTTTATTACTGGCGAAACAAATTGGAAGAGGCACTAGCACATGAGCCAGATAGCTTTGTTCCACTAGAATTTGACAGTAATCCGTTAGCGACGAACAACCAATCGAGTCCATCTATCATCAAGAGTAAGCCTACTTTAAATAATGATGCTCCCATTGAATTCCTATTTCCCAATGGCACCAAGATGCTACTAAGAGATAATATAAACACGCAAGTATTAAAAACAATTGTTCACTTATTTGATTAAGTCTGATGTTTCATTTACACGATAAACTTAAATACTTTCTATATCCGGCACCAGTGGATATGCGTAAAAGCTTTTACACACTCAGCGGCATTGTAAGCTCCTTGATGAAGCGTAATGTTCAGGACGGTGAAGTTTTTATATTTGTCAACCGTAGGCTGACCACCATGAAAATACTTCATCTAGAACACGGCGGGTTGGTAATTTACCATAAGAAGCTCGATAGTGGTGTTTTCAAACTTCCTGCATTTGATGAAAGCCTCACATCTCACATTATAAGTTGGCACGATTTAATGTTGATTGTAAAGAATGTGAAGCCTAAAAAAAGGCTCTTAAAGAGGTGACAAAAAGAAGCAATTTTTTAGGATTTTTAGATTGATAAAATTGGCTATAAGCCTTGATTTTACTATCTTTAAGCTCGTAATCAAGCAGTGATAAATGAGCGATTTTTCAAGCAATAAAGATGTGTTAATACAGGAGCTTCTCCAGGAACGTGACGAGATGTTTCAGGAGCTTTCCCGCTTGCGAAAAAATGACAATAGGGTTCTGGACACTTTGGAAGCTAAAAACAAAAAATTAGAGGCTATAGTCGCTAAAAAAGAGCAGCAAATTAAAAAGCTGATCGACCAGCTTGCTTGGTTTCGCCATAAGTTTTTTGGCAATTCTAGTGAAAAGCATATTGCCGAAGATCCCGATCAACGAAAGACCGATTGGGACGGACTGGAGGTCGTTGCAGAAGAGAAAGCTATCATTGAAAACGCAGAAAAAGAGCTTATCGAATATGAGCGCCGCAAGCCTGTAAAAAACAAGCAGAGGCCAGTTCGTCAACCACTTCCTGACCACCTTAGACGAGAGGTAGAAGTTATTGAACCGGAAGGTAAACAAGATAACTGGGTGCGTATTGGCGAAGAAGTAACAGAAATACTCGAACACAAGCCCGGAGAGGTATATGTACGTCGTATAGAACGTCCTAAATATGCAGTAAAGCAAGAATCAGTATCACCGGATATTGCTACAGATCAAAACACCGAAGAAGCATCAGCTATCCGTATTGGTTCAATGCCATTATTGCCTTTGCCACGCAGCAATGCAGGGCCTTCTTTATTGAGCGAGCTGATGATGAATAAATATTATTTCCACCAGCCTTTTAATCGCCAAATGGCCATGTTCAAAATGATTGGTATAAAATTACCTGCATCCACCATTAATGGTTGGTTTCAAGGAAGCTGTGATTTACTAAGAGCTCTTTATGCACGTTTAAAAGAAATCGTTCTAAAATCTGATTATATTCAGGTTGACGAAAGTACCATTCCTGTTATTAGCAACGAAAAGCACAAAGCACAAAAGGCTTATCTGTGGATGGTTCGATCAGTAATGAATAACTTGGTTTTCTTTCACTACGACAAAGGCTCCCGAGCACAAAAAGTGATACTTCCTTTATTAAAGGATTTTCAGGGAGCTCTTCAAACCGATGGATATCAGGCATATTCAATCTATGAGCAAAAGAAAGGTGTTTTGCTTCTGGGTTGTTGGGCTCATGCGCGCAGGAAATTCTCCGAAAGTCTAAAAGAAGACAAAACGGGGGCTGAATACGCATTGACACAAATTGCTAAAATCTATCAAGTTGAGCAAATGGCCACCGATCAGAACATGAATTACAAGCAAAGAGCTGAACTACGAAAGCGCTTGGCTTATCCAATCATGCGTGCTTTTGAAAAATGGATCGAAGGCTATTACCCCAAAGCGCTACAAGGAGGAAAGATGAGTAAGGCGCTGGCTTATACATACAATCTTTTCTTACGTCTGTCTCGCTATCATCTTGATGGCCGATATCTGCCTGACAACAACGGAGCTGAAAATGCAATTAGGCCGGTAGCTGTTGGAAGAAAAGGCTATCTGTTTTGTGGCAACCATGATGCCGCAGAAAATGCAGCAATTATGTACTCACTACTGGGATGCTGCAAAGCCAGTGATGTAAATCCTCGCGAATGGCTTACAGATGTATTTTCTAAGATTGCGTTATACAACAGCAATTATGATTTAGACTTGGCTGATCTTTTGCCGCACAATTGGAAAAAGTCTAATAGTTGTCAGAATATTCCAAAAAACACCCACTAATTTCGATTAATTCCAAAAGATTCCAGTAAAACTTAGAGATTTCCAACGCTCCAATCGACATCCGGATTGGAGCATTTTTTTACTTTGCAATATGTAGCAGACCGCATATTTACGATAAAGAGTGGAAAAAGTAACCCATTTAATTTAATAAAAAGTGCATCGCCCAATGAACTGAATGGGCGGTGCTGCAAAAACTTTATATCAATAGCTGTTTTTATAATTTTAAAGATATATCTAATTATATTATCATTGGTGTTACAGAGCAATTATAACCAAGCCTATTATTAATAGACTAACCCCTCCGTACATGAGCATCATTGTATTTTTTTGTGTTCCTTTCCATTCTCCGGTAATAATTCCAGCCATATTTCCAACCAAGATTGATAATGTTTGCATGGTTGCCCAACCTACTGAGGCTCCCATTTTACCTAAACTATTACTTCCCATGCCATAGAACATTATACTGAAATACCAGATAACACCTGCCAAAGCAGCAAGGGGTAAAAACTTTTTAAAATTGGTATCATAAAGTCTTAAGGAATTATTTTTCCGAAACAGAAATATACAATAAAAAGCATTCGCTATAAAACCACCTGTTAAGGCAATACTCCAAACTGGATTTGCCGAATTAAGAACGGATGCCCCAAACTCAACTGCTTTTGCCTGTATTGGTTCTCCATATACAAATGCAAAATTTATCATCGGTCCAAATATGCCAGCTAACAAACAAACTATTATACCTGTCACAAAGTTTTTTTTGCTTTTTCCTTCAAGATTACTACCCTCTACATTGTTCTTTTTGCTCCCTGCAACAGATACAATTACGATACCTATTAAAATAATAACAACTCCTGTAATTATCTTAAGTCCATCAGGAGTAAATAATTCATCGGGATCGCGGAGAACTATAGGCATAATTGTTCCAACTGAGTTTATCAGTCCCAACATAATTGGAAAGCTCAATGAAACACCTAAAAGGTCTATTCCTTTCCCAAACATGATTGCTCCAATACCCCATATGATTCCAAATATTGATATTAATAGAAGATTTTCCGGTTCTGCTTTATAAACTCCAATTAAATCAGGAACACTTACAATAGCCATTACCCAGGGAGCTATTAATAAAGCAACAATACTCCAAATTAACCAGTTGTTTTCCCATGTCCATTTATTATTAAATTTAAATGGGATGGCAAAAGTTCCTGCGCAAATGCCTGCAAGAATTACGAGTGGTAAACCTGCTGATAAATTAGCTTCCATGTGATTACTGATTTAAAATTTGATTAACTTGGCTTCTTAAGTCTGCCTTCTGATCTTCGGATAAATAGTAAAACCCATAATCTCCATCCGGAAGAGGCAGATGAGTATAGTCATTTTCAACAATTATTACCTTTGAACCTTTTTGCATGGCTATTTTATGCCACACATTTCTTGGGATATTATAGGTTATACCCTGTTTCATAACCTGTAAGTCATATTCAATACAATTATTAGAAACAGAAGCTGCAATTAACACAGCTTCTCCTTCAATCAATATGAACACTTCATCAGTTTTGTAATGAACATCCAAACAAGAGATCGCTTCCAATTCTTCCTCAGCAGCATGATTTAATTGCGCAACCTGCCAGCCTGGTCTTATTAAAAAAGGATTATAACCATCCCCCTTATGTTGATATGATTCTATTAATGTCATGTTTGTTTATTTTGTTTTTATTTACATTAATCGTTCAAGATACGATCAACAACCAATTGTCTAAATTCTTTTGAAAGCATTGAGAAATAAGCTGTGAAACCAGTAATTCTTACAACCAAATCAGGATATTTTGAGGGATCTTGGTGTGCCTCCAGCACTTTCTTTTGATCCATTATATTTACATTAATTAAAGTGCCACCTTGTTTAAAATGGACTTTAATTATTGAACCAATAATATCCATATTATCTTCTTTGGCTAATCCCGGATCAAGTTCCCATTGCATAGGTGCAGTGTTACCATAACCTGGCTGTATGCTTGCTATAGCTGAAGCCATTGCTATAGATGCTCCATCTGCAATAAAACCAGGATTTGGGTTAGCTCCATGCGATATTGGCAAACCACTTTTTCTGCCGTTAGGAGTCGCCTTAACTGTTTTCCCAAAACCTACGGTATTTGCCCAGGAAAATAGTCCGGGAATAAATATGTGCCCATTCACTTTATCTCTTTGTTTAACTACTAATTGTGAGAATTTATCAGATATTTTTTTTGCCCACATATCACCTCTACTTCCTCCATGACCGTAACGGTCACTATTCTTCATCAATAATCTAATTCGTTCACCTTCTGTTCCTTCATAATCATGCTGTAAATAATAGTTGATTTCGTTCCATCCTATTTTTTTCTCATCCTCAATTCGCTGTTGGATCGCTGCAAAAGAATCTGCAACAACAGCTAAACCTGCTCCATCAATAGCTAGATTATAATACATAGCTCCTCCATCACTTATGTCACATCCTTTTTCTAAAGGACCATATGATAATAGATTGAGCAGTAATTCTGGTTCATTATATTTTTGGTATTTCAGATGATGCCGAATGCCGTCTGCACTTGTTTGAACTGCAATGGAAAGGTGATGAGAAAAGGCTTTCCATAATTTTTCAGTCGTTGGATTATCTGTACTTATTATTTCATTAAAAGCAAGTTCAAAAACCTTAGCCATATTTATTTTAACCAAGTCATTCAGGGTATATTCCTTACCGGGTATTGACATCCAGTTGCATCCCAAAGCTATGCGTTCACGAGCCAACTCTTCGGAGTATCCATGCTTCATAAATCCCTTTATCAACCCTTTATCTCCTGAGAAACGTGGCCAGGCATTTTTGTTTTTTAACAAATACTTTAAGCCAGTCTTAAACAGCCTCTCATTCATATTATCATGTACCCGAATGGTAATATTTAATGGTGTATTGATTTTATCACCAGCCTCAAGAATTAGAAAAGAAATATCCGATGCTACATCTCCTCCTTTGCCATCAGGACCACCTAATTGCCAGTATATAGGATCGTTAATCAAAAAGCATGCAAGGTAGTATACAGTTAAATCTTTATCTATTCTACCTTCCTTAAGATCCTTCTCATAGAATGGTCTTAATAATTCATCTATTTGCCCACCCGCACCGTCGCGATTGTATGTGCGTGAGGCTAAATGAAACCAAATTATCCACTGACAAGCTTCCCGTAGTGTTTGTGGAGCCTTTGAAACGATATTCCGATTCACCTCCGCCATTTCGATTAAATTGGTTTTTAGTTCCTCATTATCTTCCTTGTCAATCATGGACTCTATCTCTTCAATATGTCTTTTAATCCAATTTTGTACACTTTTTACAGCTCGTCGGTGTATCTCGTAGAATTGCTGTTGCTCTTTATGCGTATTTATTTTCTTGTATTTCTCAATCTTAGATAAGATTCCTCCCCATCCCAATTCAATTCCCAGCTTATAATCAGGAGCGAAGTGAGCATCATCGCCTATGCCTGATATAATATCATATTTCTTTTGATTTTCGATTAGATGATCATATGGATAATCTGGATTCCACTTGTTGGGTCGCATTTTTGACATAAAATACATCCAACGACCAGCAAATGCATCATTGGCATCTACGTAAACAGGATGATTGTCTATTAAATCACAAAAATTATCAGTCCATCCTTGATATCCATAAAATGAACCATCCGGATGATTTGAGATTATTTTCCAACCATCTTTTGGAGGTACAATTCTTCCGTAATCATCTTCGTCTAACAGTCCCTCAATTGCTATCTTCTCTTTAGTTTGCAATAATTTGCGCCCTCTTAAAGCATCTGTTCTGGTTTTATATCTAAAACTGTTTTCTTTCATAATTATACATTAACTATTCTGTTTTTAACTAATTCAAGCTCTTTAAAATTGCTTTTGGGTATTTCTTTTACGCCTTCCATTGGGTTATTAATCCCCAAGTTTTTATATTTTGTTGCTCCTAAAGGATGATAAGGAAGTAAGGTGTAGGATTTTGCATTATTTAGGGAGGATACAAACTGAGCCATCTTTTCAATCATTTCATGTGAGTCATTTACCCCAGGAATGACAGGAGTTCTTAATTCATAGGGTATTCCTGTTTGATCTAAATGAATAATATTTTCTATAATCCTTGAATTCTTGAGTCCGGTCCATATCTTATGAATATCGGAATAAAATAATTTAAAATCTGCCATTACATAATCGAGATTAGGAAGGAGTTCTTTATATAAATCCCATCTATAACTGAGGTTTGTTTCCATAGCAGTGTGGATACCTTTTTGTTTTAAATGAACCAATATTTCTTTTACAAAATCAAATTGGAACAGTGGTTCTCCTCCAGATAGCGTAATTCCTCCTCCTGACTCCTCAAAATATGGAATGTCAATTGCTATTTCCTTATATAATTCTTCAGAGGAAACCGTTCTACCAATTTGATGTAGAGCTTCTGAATAACACACTTCTATGCAAGCAAAACAATTGTTACATTTTGATTTATCAAAAGCAATTTTGTTGTTAACAACCTTTAATGCTCCTGTTTTACACTCACTGATGCATGCCTGACAGTTAGTGCACTTATCCGATACCCACTCTAGCTCACACTTCGAACTAAACGTTTCTGGATTATGGCACCACTTACATCGCATATTGCAACCCTTTAAAAAAATTGTTGATCGAATTCCAGGACCATCATGAATTGACATCCTCTGTATATGAGTAATTATTCCCATCTCAATACTTTGATTTTGATACATTACAAATGTATAATAGACTGATGAGAGAATAAAATAAGACAATACTTCCTGAAGTGCTATTGATTGCCCTAAAACGACATGCAGTTAACGGATATTAAGAAATATTAGGAAATGAATAGGCTAAAATACTTTGTAGTTTTTTTCTCTGTATTCTAATGGTGTTATGCCAAATTTCGATTTAAATAACCTGTGAAAATAGCTAACTGAAGAAAATCCACATTCTGAAGAAATGATTTTAATGGGAGTATTTGTATATACTAGTTGGCGGGATGCAAATTCTAGTCGGATATTATTTATGGTTTCTGTAACAGTTTGATTTAAACACGATTTTATAACACGATTGACATGATCAGAAGATTTTCCAGTTAAAGAAACAAAGCCTGCAACTCCGGAATTAAAGTGAACAGGTGTATTAAATACTTTTAAAGCATATGAAAGCCATTGGGGTATATTATTTACATTACCTTTAATTAGCAACATTTCAAATATATGCAACATTATATGGTCAAACTGAAGGTATTTTCTTTCACTAACCATAAACTTATCTACTACAATTGTTAGGTCATTTAATTGATTTTTTTCTAATGTACAATAAAAAGGCAATTCTGATTTCGCCCAGAAAAAGGATGAACTATCACTGAAATAACGCTCCTTGAAACGGATAAGCTCCTGATTTTGAAAAGCAATATTTGTGATCACAAGACCTTTTTCTCTTGGATGCATTCTAAAAGTATGCTCATCTTCAGGTCTAATCATCCAGAATGAACCCGGCTGTATCTCAATCTCCCTTCCGTTAATCAAATGAAATCCATGACCTTCCTTTACCCAAAATATCTCATGATAATCATGATAGTGTTTTCTTAAATCATGTGCAGATGTGATGGTTGTCCGAGCTAAATGAAATACCTCTGTTGAACTAATAAAATTATCTAAACACAATTGAATGCACGTATTATTCATAACTATGGACTGCTTTAATCAAAAAATACTTGTTCACAAATTTAATTAAATTGCATTCTTTCAAGGGACAAGAAAAAACTTTATTCACTCAATTGCTAAATTGTAACTAGAGTGATTTATGTTTATAGTATTTACAAAATGCTTCTTTTCGGGTGCCTGAAATAATCAATCAAAAAGCATCTATTCACATTTTTTGTGAGGTGAAGGATGATGGTCTGCCACAATTGACTAGGTATAAGCGTGTAATTATTAATGTAGAACCGTAGAAATGAGACAATGAAAAAAATAGCAGTTATTATATTACTCATCATTAATATTAGTGGTTTTGCTCAACAGTTAGCTTTTCCAACAGCTGAAGGGTATGGGAAATATGCAAAAGGAGGAAGAGGTGGTGTTGTTTATGAAGTGACTAATCTAAACGATAGTGGAGAAGGTAGTTTGAGGGCAGCAGTAGAAGCCTCTGAACCAAGAACTGTTGTCTTTAGAATATCTGGTAATATTGATCTAAAAAAACCTATTGAAATTACAAAACCATATATTACCATCGCTGGACAAACGGCTCCGGGTGAGGGGGTCTGTTTAAAAAACTACCCTTTGAATATTCGTGCGGATCATGTTATTATAAGATATATTAGGGTAAGGATAGGGGATGTGTCTAAAAACGACTATGATGCTGTTGGAAGTCGTTTTACAAAACATATTATATTGGATCATGTTTCAGCTAGTTGGAGTGTGGATGAATGTATGTCTATTTATCATTGCGATAGTATTACTGTACAGTGGTGTATCATATCTGAGAGTATGAGTCAATCGAATCATATCAAAGGTTCACATGGTTATGGTGGTATTTGGGGTAGTAATTATGGAACGTATCATCACAATCTGTTAGCGCATCATTCAAGTCGAAATCCTAGAATGGCTTCTGGTACAGGGTATACTGATTATCGTAACAATGTTATTTTCAATTGGGGTTACAATAGTTGTTATGGTGGGGAAGCATTTCAAAAAGATAGTGAGGATTTTAATTTTTCTAAAATTAACATGGTGGCTAATTATTATAAGCCGGGACCGGCAACAGAACCAGGAAAGGTTTCTTTCCGAATTGCAAACCCTTCATTTAGAAATGAAACTGATGATTTTGGCAAATGGTATATAGCAGATAATGTTGTGGTGGGCAATGAGGAGGTTAGTAAAGACAACTGGAATGGAGGGGTACAGACAAAAATAGCATTGGATAAAATTAAACTTGAGCGTGCTTGGCCTTCGATGCCTATACGTCAACAAACAGCAGAAGAGTCTTATGAGTTAGTGCTTAAAAGTGTAGGTGCGGTATTGCCCAAACGTGATGCGATAGATTCTCGAATTATTGAAGAAGTAAAAGGAGGATATGCTAGTTATGAGGGTGAAAGTTACAAAAAGTCACATCGTGTCACTGATATTACAGTTCCTTGTGGTATTATTGATACGCAGAATGATGTGGGTGGATGGCCGATGCTAAAAAGTTTGCCTGCTCCCAAAGATTCAGACCATGATGGTATGCCAGATGAATGGGAAGTTAAAAATAATCTAGATAAAACCAATTCCGAGGATAGAAACGTCATTGCTTCTGATGGATATACAATGTTAGAGAGATACTTAAATTCAGAAAATGCATTAAAATGCTCTGTTAAGTATTAAAGTGACTACCAATCAGGTTGTAGGCTAACTTTTTTAACTTACTATAGCTCAAAGAAGGTGGCTATTTGAATAATTGTGTCTTAGTAAAAATGGTCTTTAGTAGCTATTTTTTTTTAGATCGCATTTTATTGTGTGGAGTTGATGACAATCATTGCCTGTAATTCCTTTGGGCTTGCTTACTTAGGGCTTTTTACTAATTCTTGTAGATATTTTTTTGTGTGTATTTTTCCAAAATTGTTAATGCAGATTGCAAAGGATAAATGTAGGATAAGGGCAATAAATATGCCCGTAAACATAGATTTAGGGTTTAAAAAATACATTCCTATTATTAGTGCTATAATAAATAGTCCGTAGCTTAATTTGAGTTGAAAAAAGGATTTTAACGCTTTTTGGGTAACTCTTGTTTCACTTTTTAAGAAAGCAGCTTTGTTGGTTTTATAAGAAGAAATTTTATTCCTGACTTTTTGAGGATACTTAAGGTAGATAGGCAGCATTACTGTCATTTCTATAGAGCCCATTATAATCATTGAGATTGCAAAGCTCTTGTGATTTGAAAATATTAGAAAGAACAAACCAACGATTACCGAGTTAATACCGATTATTCCTGCGGATAAATAAAGCGATCTCTCGCTATTTAAAAATTCTTGTATCCATTCCATAGTCGCAGGTTTGTCTTTCTTTTGTGTTATTATTTCCAAGTTACAATATCATTTAAGTCCCTTCTTGATTTTGCGTGAGTTGGTTGTTCTTTCCTATAACCGAAAGCGACCATAAAAGATAATCCATATTTTTCGGTATCAACATCGAATTTTTCTCTTAATAAAGCTTCTGCTTTTTCTTGATGAAATCCTTCAATTGGACAACTGTCAATTCCGCTTAAAGCAGCAGCAGTCATCATATTTCCCAAGGCAATATAGGTTTGTTTTGATGCCCAATCAAAAAGTTTTTTGTCTGTGTCTAAATCAAAATCACGCTCCTGAAATTCTCTGTAGAATTTTGAATACATTTCAATTGCTTCATCAGGGAGTTGCTTTACATCTTTCATCATATGCATGATGTAATCTGTATCCCATTTCGTCATTGAAGCTTTCATGCTTAATCCTAAAATAAAATGACTTGCCGTGTCTAATTTCAACGGAGCCCCCCAAGCCACAGGTTTTAATAATTCTCGTAATTCTTTATTTTGAACTACAATAAAATGCCAGGGTTCAAACCCAAATGAACTAGGAGATAAATTGGCGGTCTGTAAAATGAAATGTATATCATCATCCGATAATTTCTTCGTTGAATCAAATTCTTTTGTTGCGTGTCTGAATTGAAACGCATTTATTATGTCCTCTTTCGCAATATTTGGTGTATTCATGTTCTTATTAAAATTATTACTATTATTTTTATAGTTGCAAAAGTAAGTATAGTATTTTAACTTTGCAATATCTGTCAAAAAGGATAGTATAATTTTAATCTGAGTTATGTATAAGTTTAAAGGAAAAGAATACCCATGCTGTGCAAGTTTAACGATGGGAGTGATAGGTGGTAAATGGAAGTCCGTAATTATATTTCATCTCATAGAAGGAGGATTACGTTACAATCAGTTAAGAAAAGAAATGCCTACTGTCACCGAAAGAGCGTTGAGCTTACAGTTAAAAACATTAGAAGAGGATGGAGTAATCAAAAGAACAGTTCATACTTCAAAGCCACCCCTAAAAGTGGAATATTCACTAACAGAATTCGGAAAAACGTTAATACCCGTAATACAAGCGATTGCGAATTGGGGTGTTTTTGTAGTCGAGAATCACTTGGAAGGAGCTAATTAATATCTACTTGGGTAGTTCTATAGGTGACTAAATCTATATGTCATTCTAGCGTATTTATTATTGAGTAGATAAGCTAGAATAGTTCAGACTGGATTTTCTTCATTAAAGAGTAATTATTGTTACTAAGGTATGGGAAAGAGAATTAAAACGAATGCGTTGCGCATTTTAGATAAGTGCAAAATTGAATATGAAGCGTTGCATTCGGACAGTGTGGAAGGTGTCGTAAACGGCCTTGCCATTGTAAATAAATATGGAAAGAATGCTTCGTTGGTTTTTAAAACCTTGGTAGCGCATGGTGTTAGTAAAGAGCTTTATGTTTTTATTATACCTGTTTTAAAGGAACTGGATTTAAAAAAAGCAGCTCATGTAACATCTGAGAAAAAGATAGAAATGCTTCCGCATAAAGATTTAAATCGCTATACAGGCTATGTAAAAGGAGGTTGCTCTCCAATTGGGATGAAGAAATTGTATAGAACATTTATCGATATGGATGCCCGCAAATCGGATACTATTATTGTGAGTGGCGGAAAAATAGGGGTGCAAGTCGAACTAAAAGTGAGTGCTTTATGTGATGTCGTTCATGGAGAGATAGCTAATCTGCATAAGAATTAGCCATTGTTACCAAATCCTTATAACATCCTTAGCAGGCATTGCCTAGTTGTTGTGTTGTTATTTAATTTTATCGGTAAAAAGGGTATTAGCCCTAATGTCTATGCTGACCATAAGGAGTTTGTGATTGAAAAATGCAATCCTATAAATTATAATAAAACATTGATTATTAAGAGTTAAAACAATCCTTAAGTTTTATTTGTCAAATAATTAAACAGATTTTTTATTTCTGTTTAATTATTGATTGGTATTAATAATATATATTTGGATTTTTTTAACCAGATTCATTTTTTCAATCATATAGCCAACCATGCGAAAGGAAAGTGTTAAAAGTTTAATCCTATTATTTTTTACTTTTTTCTCGATAGGGCTAACCCATTTCAGTTGCAAAGACACAAGTGATATCGTTGAGACAAAAGATGGGATTTATCAGCTTTCATCGATAACAGATACTTTACATTATCTACAAATTAAAACGGACTCAACATTTGATCAATGGGAGTTACCGTACCCGATTTATCAATTTCAAGTGGGAGATATTGATAATAATGGAATACAGGACTTGATGGTGGGCGTGATAAAAACTACTCGATTTGATCGTTTGTTTTCAAAACGTTTATTCATATTTCAAAATTACCAAGGTTGCGTTCGTCCTCTATGGTTAGGATCCCGATTAAGTAATCCATTGATTGATTTTAAGTTTGTAAACGTTCATGAGGGTGCTCGAATTTGGAGTGTTGAATTAGATAAAGATGACACCTATCAAGTAGTTGAATATAAATGGCATTCATTCGGACTAGACTATACAAAACACATAAAAAAAGAAATACCTTTAAAAGAAGCATATAAATTCCTAAACCGATAATATTATGAAATCCTTACAATTTTTCTCTATTATACTCGTACTTCTTCTTCTTCTTCTTTGCTCATGTCAAAGTAAGAAAAAAAGTAATACCAAAGCGAAGGTTCAAGAACAAGAAAAACGTATCGATCAAAGTATAGCAAAACAGACCATTGAATATCCAAAAACCCAAATTATTAAAAAGGATCTTAGCAATACGTTAAATGTTGAAACGTTGAAGGATAATATAGATTTGAATATGGATATTTCGAATCTTAGTTTGTCAGATATAAGGTTGTTGCGAAACAGTTTTGCTGCACGACAAGGATATTGTTTTATGAAAGCTGATTTGCGCGGAGTCTTTGGTAGTACCAGTTGGTATTCACAAAGAATGGAAGATAGATTTTGGGCAGAAGAAAGCGGTGATTCTATACCTCCTATTAGTTATTCTGATGCGGAAATGTCTTTTATTAAAAGGTTAAGAGAAAGAGAAGAAGAATTAATGTCGAGGAATTTTTTAATTGAGGGGGAGAGAATAAAACCTAATATTGAAAACATTATTAATTTATTTCAATTAGAAAATAGTGATCCTAAATTGATGGATAAATTAGCTGAAAATGGTTTCGCGATTGTTCCCAATTCAAATATTCAGTTGTTTCATGTTTACGAGAAAAATGACTATCAACAATTTCCGAGTTTTGTTACAACAGATATGTATATGCAACTTTTTCATATGTATTTTAGTTATGTACTGAGAACTATTGAGGAGGATCAGTTTATACCTTTATTATCGGATATATGTTTGGAGATGTTGGAGGAAATGCAGACGATAGCGAATAATAATAATGAACAAAGTATTATTGATGCAGCCAATTTTAATGCTACTTATTATGCCGTTGCATATTCTGTATTAAACGATACAACTATTAATGTTCCAGAAGCTTATGGCTTAATGTATCAGGACGAAATCAAACATATAAACGAAGCTCAAGATGAATTTTCGGAATTTTTAGATTATGAGGATTACTTTTTTCCATATAGCTTGTTTAAGGTAAGAGGTCACTACACTCGAAATGAAAACTTGAAAAGATATTTTAAAGCTATGATGTGGTTGCAAACTGCACCTTTTTGCTTAGATAATGATTTTCAATTACAGTGCTCTTTAATGAGTGCCTTTGTATTAAATAATAATGCTCTGACTCTTAAAAAATATAGGTCAATAATGGAGCCTGTAAGTTTTATAATTGGACAACCTGATAATATTTCGTTTTTAGATTTAGCCCAAAAGCTAGAACAGAATGATTATTCGTTGAAAGACTTACTTTTAAATAAGAGCACGTTAAAGGCATACAAACAGGATTTGGGAGAAATTGTAAAAGGAAAAAATAAAATAAGTCCAAAAGAATCATTGACTTGTGTAGATAAAATTAATTTTATTCCTCAAAGGTATCTTGCAGATAACAAAGTTTTACAAGAATTGGTAGATGTAGAAAGCGAAGTTAGTAAAAGAGCCTTTCCTAAAGGCTTAGACGTAATGGCTGCATTTGGTAGTAAGACTGCTGAAAATATATTATTTGCAGAAGAGAAATGGGAGTTATACCCAGAAAAACTTGCTCAGCTTCAAGTGGAAATGCGTGGTGTGGATGGGGATAAAACTGTATATAATAAATGGATAAAGAGTTTATTAGAATTACAGAAAAGTAATGATAAGTACCCTTATTTTATGCAAACTCAGCAATGGGACAAAAAGAATTTGATGGCTTCCTTAGCCTCTTGGGCAGAACTTAAACATGATGCTATTCTGTATGCAGAACAACCTATGGCTGCTGAATGTGGAGGTGGTGGGCCGCCAGAACCAATTACTGTAGGTTATGTTGAGCCCAACGTGGCATATTGGAATGCTGCATTAGAGCTTTTGGCATTAACCAAAAATGTTTTTATTAAAAATAACATTTGGAATGATGCTATTGCTGGCGTTACTTCTCAATTAGAAGAAAATGCTCAGTTTCTTTTAGCTGCTAGTGAAAAAGAATTAAATGGTATAAGCCTCTCAGAAAAAGAATATCAGCAGATAGAATATATTGGTAGCTCTTTTGAATGGATGACCTTGGATTTGATTAGGCAAAAGGATCAATATTTAGATGGTTGGCACAACGTACAAGGTCCGGATAAGTCTGTTGCCGTGGTTGCTGATATTTATACAGCCAACGCATCAAATAATCCTAATAAAGGAATTTTACATGTAGCTACAGGAAATGTGAATGATATATATGTTGTTGTGGAAATAGAAGGATATCTATATCTAACTAAGGGAGCTGTGTTGTCATACCATGAGTTTAGTAAAGGATTAGGAACAAGGTTAACAGATGAAGAGTGGCAATCACTCTTAGATTCAGGTAATGTTCCTGATATGCCGAATTGGATGAAGGAGATAATGACGCCTATAATTCCTCCTAAATCAAATCAAAAAATATTTTATAGCTCAGGTTGTTAATCAAAAGCGGTTTAAAATATGGTAAAAGCTAAATTTCTTGGTATCGGTATTCTGGGTGCAGTTTTTATTGCTTGCTCGTGTGTGGCAGATAAATCATCAACAACAATTACTTTCGTTGGTGATTTACTACTGGATAGAGGAGTGCGAAAAAGAATAGAAAGGGTTGGGGTTGATTGTTTATTTAAACCTTGTATCGATTCTATATTCTCCAATAGTGATTTTGTTGTTGCTAATTTAGAGTGTCCTGTTACAAAGATTCACCAACCTATTTATAAAAAATATATTTTTAGAGGTGAACCTGAGTGGTTAAAAAAAATAAAAGAACATGGTATTACACATTTAAATATGGCTAATAACCATGCTATGGACCAAGGTAGAAGAGGAATTGTAGATACTAAGAGGAGTATTATAGCCAACGGAATGGTTGCCGTTGGAGCAGGAGAAAATGCATCTTCTGCATGTAAACCTGTTATGATATGTGAAAATCCAAGGAAAGTTTACTTAATATCCTCTTTGTTAGTGCCTTCTGAAAATTGGACTTATATGCAAGATAAGCCATGTGTTTGTGAAGCTTCTATTAGTGAAATAGCTCAGGAAATTATAAACCTAAAGACAAAAGAGAAAACAGCTCTTGTATTAGTGCAGTTACATTGGGGTGCAGAGAATACTTTAAAACCAATTGTCTCTCAAAAACAACAGGCGTATCAGTTAATAAATGCAGGCGCCGATATGATTATTGGTCATCATTCCCATACAATTCAAACTATAGAATATTACGATAATAAACCTATCTTTTACAGTATTGGTAATTTTATCTTTGATGCAAACAAAGCAAAAAATAAGAATGGAATTTTAGTACAAATAAAAGTAACAAAGAATGAGTTTTGTGTTGATTATAAAAGGTTTGAGATTGAAAAGTGTAGTCCTGAAATTGTAAAATAAATCAATTCCTATGATGCAAAGATGGTCAATTTTACTTGTTGTAAATATTTAATCAACCAAACGGTGCGCAGACCCCCATTTATCTAAACGATATAGAATATCTTCAAGTGATTTGCCTCTTACACTTAAATAATATTCTACTTTCGGAGGTACTACAGGATAAACTTTTCTGCATATTAGTCCATCTTCTTCCAGTTCTCTCACTGTTTGGGTAAACATTTTATTTGAAATATCTGGAATTTTTTTTTGTAACTCTCCAGAACGTAAAGCTCCATCTAACAAATGAAATAAAACCAAAGGCTTCCATTTTGTTCCAATTAAATTCATTGTGTAATATAGTGGACAAGTGTTAATACAACTCAAAATGTATATTTTATAATGTTATAAATCAGTATTTTACTCATTTGAGTAACTATGTAACTTTTTAGTAAGTTATTGTTTGCTATGCAAATATAGTTTAATTTTAAAGTGTAAATTATAAAATTACATGTTATGAATATAAAAAATTATCCAAAGTCTTTTTCTCATATCGGAATTACAGTACCTAACATTAAAGAAGCCGTAAAATTCTATTCAGAAGTAATGGGGTGGTACGTTATAATGGAGCCTTCTACGGTAAAAAAAGAAACCGATACAGCAATTGGACAGATGTGCATTGATGTCTTTGGAAATGAATGGGAAGAATTTCAGATAGCTCATATGTCAACCTCTGATGGTGTTGGGATTGAACTTTTTTCTTTTTTACACGGAAAAAAAGAAGCACCAGAATTTAACCCTTTTAATACAGGACTTTTCCATTTCTGTATACAAGATCCCGATATTGAAGATTTAACGAATAAAATTGTAGAAGCTGGAGGAAAACAAAGAATGCCAATTAGAGAATATTATCCAAAAGAAAAGCCTTATAAAATGGTTTATGTAGAAGATCCTTTTGGAATTATATTTGAAATATACACACACAGTTATGAGTTAACTTATTCTTCTGGAGCATATCAAAATTAATAATCCTTAAAATGAAAAAAATTATAATCTTATTTGTTACTATAGCATTGTTTAGTTGCAAGTCAAACAAAGTAAATATTGAAACTATTGTAGCTTTTAAAGGACAGCAAGTTACAGGTGTATCAGTTTCTGATAAAGGACGTATGTTTGCTAATTTTCCACGTTGGAGAGCAGGAGTTGAAAATTCAGTTGTTGAAGTGCTCCATAATGGAGAATCAATTCCTTTTCCTAATCAAAAATGGAACAGTTGGAAATTAGAAACACCTACCTCAGACAGCGTGTTTGTAGCAATACAGTCCGTTGTAGCTTTTGAAAATATGTTATATGTTCTGGATACTAGAAATCCTTTATTTAATGGTGTTATAGAGAACCCAAGGGTTTTTGCTTTTGACTTAAATACGAATCAACTCAAAAAAACCTTTCAATTAAACGAAGCTAGTTTTCATAAAGATTCATATATCAATGATTTACGTGTAGATAAGAAAAATGGAAAAATGTATCTGACAGATTCTGGTCATGCTGGACTTGTTGTGCTTGATATGAACTCTGGAAAATCAGTTAGGGTATTAGATAATCATAAATCTACATTAGCGGAGGTAAATCAACTCACTTTTGATAATGGCGTGTGGAATAATACTGTACATTCAGACGGAATAGCCTTAGACACTCAAAATGACATTTTATACTTCCATGCGCTTACTGGCTATGATTTATATGCTATTGCAACAGATAAACTAATATCAAACAATCTTCAAGAAATTGAAGAAAGTGTAAAATTTGTATCAAAAACAGCAGCACCCGACGGAATGATTATGGGTAATACAGGAAACCTGTTTTATGCAGATTTGGAAAATAATTCAATTAACAAACTAAATCTTTCTAATGGTAAAATAAGTGTTGTTGCCAAAGGTAAACAAATTAGATGGGCAGACTCTTTTAGTATTTATGATAATACATTGTATTATACTAATTCAAGAATTAATGAAGCCCAAAATGATATTAGTAAAATGGAGTTTAGTATCAATAAAATAAAATTAAAATAAAAACACATAGTAAATATATGGTAAATATGCGGTCTACAACATATTACAAAAGTAAAAGAAGCTCCAAGCGGGACGTCGATTGGAGCGTTGGAATTCTCCAAGTTTTACTGGAATCTTTTGGAATTCATCGAAATGAGTGGGTGTTTTTTGGAATATTCTGACAACTATTAGACTTTTTCCAATTGTGCGGCAAAAGATCAGCCAAGTCTAAATCATAATTGCTGTTATATAACGCAATCTTAGAAAATACATCTGTAAGCCATTCGCGAGGATTTACATCACTGGCTTTGCAGCATCCCAGTAGTGAGTACATAATTGCTGCATTTTCTGCGGCATCATGGTTGCCACAAAACAGATAGCCTTTTCTTCCAACAGCTACCGGCCTAATTGCATTTTCAGCTCCGTTGTTGTCAGGCAGATATCGGCCATCAAGATGATAGCGAGACAGACGTAAGAAAAGATTGTATGTATAAGCCAGCGCCTTACTCATCTTTCCTCCTTGTAGCGCTTTGGGGTAATAGCCTTCGATCCATTTTTCAAAAGCACGCATGATTGGATAAGCCAAGCGCTTTCGTAGTTCAGCTCTTTGCTTGTAATTCATGTTCTGATCGGTGGCCATTTGCTCAACTTGATAGATTTTAGCAATTTGTGCCAATGCGTATTCAGCCCCCGTTTTGTCTTCTTTTAGACTTTCGGAGAATTTCCTGCGCGCATGAGCCCAACAACCCAGAAGCAAAACACCTTTCTTTTGCTCATAGATTGAATATGCCTGATATCCATCGGTTTGAAGAGCTCCCTGAAAATCCTTTAATAAAGGAAGTATCACTTTTTGTGCTCGGGAGCCTTTGTCGTAGTGAAAGAAAACCAAGTTATTCATTACTGATCGAACCATCCACAGATAAGCCTTTTGTGCTTTGTGC
Source organism: Saccharicrinis fermentans DSM 9555 = JCM 21142 (assembly GCF_000517085.1). Lineage (NCBI taxonomy): Bacteria > Pseudomonadati > Bacteroidota > Bacteroidia > Marinilabiliales > Marinilabiliaceae > Saccharicrinis > Saccharicrinis fermentans. The sequence continues at coordinate 1,459,148 of NZ_KI912107.1, forward strand.
TTTTCGTTGCTAATAACAGGAATGGTACTTTCGTCAACCTGAATATAATCAGATTTTAGAACGATTTCTTTTAAACGTGCATAAAGAGCTCTTAGTAAATCACAGCTTCCTTGAAACCAACCATTAATGGTGGATGCAGGTAATTTTATACCAATCATTTTGAACATGGCCATTTGGCGATTAAAAGGCTGGTGGAAATAATATTTATTCATCATCAGCTCGCTCAATAAAGAAGGCCCTGCATTGCTGCGTGGCAAAGGCAATAATGGCATTGAACCAATACGGATAGCTGATGCTTCTTCGGTGTTTTGATCTGTAGCAATATCCGGTGATACTGATTCTTGCTTTACTGCATATTTAGGACGTTCTATACGACGTACATATACCTCTCCGGGCTTGTGTTCGAGTATTTCTGTTACTTCTTCGCCAATACGCACCCAGTTATCTTGTTTACCTTCCGGTTCAATAACTTCTACCTCTCGTCTAAGGTGGTCAGGAAGTGGTTGACGAACTGGCCTCTGCTTGTTTTTTACAGGCTTGCGGCGCTCATATTCGATAAGCTCTTTTTCTGCGTTTTCAATGATAGCTTTCTCTTCTGCAACGACCTCCAGTCCGTCCCAATCGATCTTTCGTTGATCGGGATCTTCGGCAATATGCTTTTCACTAGAATTGCCAAAAAACTTATGGCGAAACCAAGCAAGCTGGTCGATCAGCTTTTTAATTTGCTGCTCTTTTTTAGCGACTATAGCCTCTAATTTTTTGTTTTTAGCTTCCAAAGTGTCCAGAACCCTATTGTCATTTTTTCGCAAGCGGGAAAGCTCCTGAAACATCTCGTCACGTTCCTGGAGAAGCTCCTGTATTAACACATCTTTATTGCTTGAAAAATCGCTCATTTATCACTGCTTGATTACGAGCTTAAAGATAGTAAAATCAAGGCTTATAGCCAATTTTATCAATCTAAAAATCCTAAAAAATTGCTTCTTTTTGTCACCTCTTTAAGAGCCTTTTTTTAGGCTTCACATTCTTTACAATCAACATTAAATCGTGCCAACTTATAATGTGAGATGTGAGGCTTTCATCAAATGCAGGAAGTTTGAAAACACCACTATCGAGCTTCTTATGGTAAATTACCAACCCGCCGTGTTCTAGATGAAGTATTTTCATGGTGGTCAGCCTACGGTTAACAAATATAAAAACTTCACCGTCCTGAACATTACGCTTCATCAAGGAGCTTACAATGCCGCTGAGTGTGTAAAAGCTTTTACGCATATCCACTGGTGCCGGATATAGAAAGTATTTAAGTTTATCGTGTAAATGAAACATCAGACTTAATCAAATAAGTGAACAATTGTTTTTAATACTTGCGTGTTTATATTATCTCTTAGTAGCATCTTGGTGCCATTGGGAAATACGAATTCAATGGGAGCATCATTATTTAAAGTAGGCTTACTCTTGATGATAGATGGACTCGATTGGTTGTTCGTCGCTAACGGATTACTGTCAAATTCTAGTGGAACAAAGCTATCTGGCTCATGTGCTAGTGCCTCTTCCAATTTGTTTCGCCAGTAATAAAAAGTGGAAGGAGCCAAATCTTGGTTGGTACAGAAATCTTTTATGTTCAAATCTGATTCCTGGTAATCCTTATACAAACGCTTAAATGTTGTTAATGTCATTCTCATTTTTTGCCATCAAAGAAACAGCGCTAGTATGAAGGTCGCAATATGTGAAAGACCGAAGACTTACCATTAAATTGCGTTGAAACCACATTACCATTGGCGAGATAAGAGGTATCTATCCCTTTTCCAATTGTCGTAGTAGTTACCGAGGTATTTAAAATAATCGAGAACACACGATTCAGTCTGCTTCCTCACATTATATCAATACCCAGGTCCAGATTCTTTTGGAGTATGATAGAAACTCAAAGAATGTTCAAATACATCTATTAAATTCCAATTAGCTTCCGCATAGTAAATCACAAGAAGATAGCTAGAAGCTAATGAAAAATGTAGATTTTTATTATCTGTACGAACGTTTCTAAAGAAACTTCCATGCCTTACATATTAGCTTGATATATACTTCTCAAATCTGGTATTTCCTGTTTTAGTAGGTAGAATTTTTGTTTTGTTAAAAAATAATTTATAAAAGGAATTATCCTAATTTTAGGAGGTAGTTGAATGGGAGAGCCAGTTTTATTTCAAGCTTTCACTTTAAATCACTAATTATCAAATAATTTAACTTCTAAAAAGAAGTATCTTAATTCGTTATATATATTTTCTGTTATTTACTGCTCGACCTAGTTTTTCCACTTTATATCATATTTACCTGTTGGGGCAATCTCGACCCATTTACCTTCTATCGTCTTTTCTTCTCCCGTCCTTTTATTGGTCAGATATAAAGTATAGGAGACCGTGCGTTTGTGGAATTGGATCTGGGTATAGAACTCGGACTGCCCTGAAGGTATAGTTACCGTTTCCGTTTGCTCAAATCCATGGTCAAACTTAGTTGTCAGGTTTGTATAGACCTCTTTTTGCTCGGTGATATAAATATTCGCATTATCGATGGAGGATGGAACTTTGACCCTGACGGAGTCGTTTTTAAGCCAGACGAATGCGTCCTTCTCATTGCTCTTAAAATAGGTCTTCCTGTTGATCTCTATTCCGTTGAAAGGGGAAAAGGAAAACTCTTGAGGTGAAGGGATGCTGAATTTGTAACCTGCGCCATTTCTTATAAAAAGCGAATCGCCATCATTTTCCTTTAGGGCGTATTCAATGCTTTTGAAATTATAACCCTGTGATTTCTTTTGTTCAACAATGATCTTTTTTGATTCATCCCCGGATTGAAGGTCTATTGTAAAATTGAAGTCCACACCGGAACTGTTCTCCTTCAATTCGATATTGAGGGAAGTGGGGGTATTTCTGGTGATGACAAAACCCTTGCTTCCGCCAAAAGCCTCCATTCTTCCGAGCCCTTCCAGCGATAATTTATAGTTTTCGCGAGTAAGTTCATCATCAACGGAGTAACGGTCTCCGCTTATTCCGACATCTCCATTTGTATTCGTTACCCCAGTGATCCTCCAATCACCACTTGTAAAGGACACCTCTATGCTTCCCCCTTCCCCTTCCATTTGGATCAAGCTTGTAGAGGGCTGTATCTGAGATATATTATCATCGTCATCGCTGTTACACGAGATAAAGTAAATAGGTAAAAAAAACAGGGTAAATAAACGCAGTAATTTCATTTTTTTTAATGTTTTGATAAAATTAACATCACTTTTTTAAGATACTAAGATAGCTGTTTATTGAGAAATAACGAGACCGAAACGATCAACTTAATTGTCATAGTCCTTTCAAACAAACAGGGATGTAGAACTCCGAAAAGAATAATCTTCGTGTATCTAATCTAGGAGGTATTAAGATGATATTAAATCTTTGTATAAGGTTCCTTGTTCTTGCTATTAATCATTAATACTTTAAGGGGTGTTGTCATTAACAGGTTCTACACTAATTATATTCTTTCCATCTGGCAGATAATTCTCTTTTTGTTCAATGTTTATTAAAATAGAATCTTTAAAAGTTAATACAGTTGTCAGCATATATATATAAGTAGATACGTCAACAACTTCTTTATAATAAATTTTCGTTAAATAAATATCATTTTGATTATAAACATCATTCTTAAAAGGGTTGCCATATTTTTTAGTTACTGAGTCAATACTATCCCCTAATCTTACTGAATTCAAGGTAAATATTGTTTTCCTGTAACCAACACAAGAGAGGAACAAACTTAGTAATAGTATAATACTTATAAAATATTTCATTTCAATTCAATCACTTTCTTTGAATCCAGCATTTCTTGTGATATTTTCATTTTTTGTATAGTGCCTCCATCAAGTGGGGTGAGTGTAAGATTTGCATCTGTTTCCTCGACATCAACACCGCTCCAAACTCCCTTTATTTCTATTATTTTTCCAGAAGTGAGCCCTCTACAGGTAGCAATATAATCTACATCCATATTGTATTTAATGAAAGTTAAGGAAAGATCTGCTCTATAGTTGGCAGGTACTTTTACTGGATAACTACGATTGACAGCAATAGTTGTGGATTCACTTTCACCATAGGTGAACTCTTGTCCGAACTCTGTAGAAGCAGATATCTCTCCTTTAGCAATAAATGGGACTCCAGTTTCGACTGTAGTTGAAAGTGAGACCTTGTATGATGTAGATCTTTTAAAGTCAGAAGATTGGGTGTATGACTTGTTGACAGCAAATGTATACGTTTGCTCTATGGGTCCATTATTAGTATATCCCTCTTTGTAAACCTGTAATGGTACATTTGACAATATTGAACCAGCGTCGACGTCAAATTGAATTTCTTCAACAACAAACGTTTCGACAGGTATAATCTCGAATTCTTGACGAGGGCTATTATTATATTTTGAAAATAAAATTTTACTATTATCAACCGTGATTACATTATAATAGATGTCCCACCAAGAACCTCCACCCGATTCTGGAAAATCTTGATTTTCAATTACAAAGGAGTTATTAGTATACTCTCCTTTATTGAAGTCCCAAGAAGAACCAAACAGAGAACCACTTGCATCACTTCTAGCATAAAGTACTTTCACATCTGGATTACTTTGGTATGAACCAACACTCAAAGGGGTATTAGTAATTTTAGAATATATCAAATATGGAATCCCAGTAGATGCAGGTAAAATTTTAATATAATATTGTTGCGATATATTTCCTCTGTATGTATCCATAGTTAATTCAGCCCCTCTAGTCGAAGCGGTGATGAACTGTTTATTAGTAGAATTGCCCATTACTTTTAAATATATTGGAATTTCATTCAACTGATCAATTTCATAACGATCTGTAAAAGATAGACTTTTTAATGCCGCTGGTTTTCTCAGCGTATCCCTGTTCCCTTTTAAAGGTAAAATAATATCATTTACTATGGTCGTGTCATTCTCCATAGTTGTTTTTAAATTCACATTTTTAGCATTCGCTTCAATAGTATCGTTTATAGTTGAGAATTCTTCATCAGACGAACAGGAAGAAATAATAATGCTTATTTATTAAGGATCTTAATTCAAGGTCAATACAAATTTAATTAATTTTCCCGATAGTGGGAAAATTTAGTGTTAAAATTTTAATATTATTTTCAATACATGTAAATAGCCTTTAAGTATTTGGGTTTATAGAGTTTTTTTTATTTAAAACTTTTCATTGAAAAAATTATCCCATGTACGGGAAATTTAATATCTTTAAATCCTCAACCTATGGAATTGACACATACCCACAATATTGATTTCAGTAAAGCAAGTTTTAAAGATTTTGAAAGCATTCCTGATATGAACGTTTTTCAAAGGGCAGGGTTTTTTAAGGATTTTACCGATTACATGGAAGTTGAAGGGCGAATGAATTATGGTTTTGTAACCCATGATGGTTGTGGACCTGAAATATTTTTAAGCACCCCTTTTCAGCAAACACCTAAAAGATGTATCAGTCTTGTGTCCAATGATTACTTAAGCTTTACCCAACATCCTAAAGTTAAAGCTGCTGCTATTGAAGGTCTTCAAAAATATGGAACAGGAGCAGGTGCATCGCCATTGATTGGTGGGCATCATGAATATCATACCAAATTAGAAAATAAACTGTCCACTTTTTTTGATAGGTCTAAAGGATCTTCGATGGTTTACACAACGGGTTATACAGCAAATAGTGCCACTTTGCTGTCCATGTTGAAAAATAACGATTGTGCCATTGTGGATATGGCTGTACACGCAAGTGTTTATGAAGGATTATTGGAAACGAATATCAAAAGATTCCCTCATAACAACCTTGATTATTTGGAGCGGGCTTTATCTGAAGTCCAATCGAAATATCATACACGAATTGTAATTATTGATGGGGTGTATTCCCAGGATGGAGATCTTGCCAAAATGGATGAAATTTATAAACTCACAAAACACTATGGTGCTTTCCTTATGGTTGATGATGCGCATGGTATTGGTGTTTTAGGCAAAAGAGGTAGAGGTGTGATTGAAATGTTTGATTTGTTGAATAAAGTTGATATCATATCTGGAACTTTAAGCAAAGCTTTTGGACACATCGGTGGCTTTATCATTTCTAAACCAGAAGTCATCAATTACCTTAAATTCCAATCCCGTCAGTATGTTTTTTCTTCTAATTCCACGCCAGCAATGAATGGTTTGTTGGTGGCACTTGATTTAATTGATGAAGAGCCCGAATGGCGTGCTAGGCTTTCAGAAAATGTAACGTACTTTAAAAAGGGACTTTTAGATATGAGGTTAGATGTAGGAATCACTGAATCCCCAATTATTCCAATTAAAATAGGCGATGCTCACAAAACAGGCATTGCTGCAAGACTACTTCTTAAGGCAGGGGTTTATGCCAATGCTATTATATACCCTGGTGTTTCACGTAAAGATGCCCGTATCCGAACAAGTTTAATGGCTACCCATACCAAAGAACATCTGGACAAGGCTCTAAACGGATTCGATTATGTCAATCGAAAGTTGGGTATTTCCAAAAGCTAATAAACTTTATTTAGGGGCTTGAATACTCAAAACAGGAGGTCTTTTACCTATACAGGCCGTTTATTACATTAAAAAACATATTTTTATTACCTAAACACGGAACAAGCGAAACTATGGCCAGAAAGAAATATCAGGGGGAGATAAATGATAAGGAAAAATCAAAAGAGAAGCTTATAAATGCAGTTGGAAAGGTGCTCAAAAGCAAAGGTTACATTGGGTTAACGGCAACCAATATTGCAAAAGCAGCTGGTTTGAGTCGTCGCCTTATAACAATTTATTTTGATTCGGTTGATGACTTAGTGGAAACCTATGTTAGAAATAAGGATTATTGGATTGCTGCATCGGGGAATACTAAGCAATTGATTGTAGAAAATAATGGTCGGGATACTAAAAAAATTATCGATTGCATGTTGCAAAACCAACTGGATTATTTTTATAATAATGCAGAAATGCAAAAACTCATTTTATGGGAAATTAGCAAAAAAACACAGATTATGTACGAGGTTTGTGAAGATAGGGAACGACTTGGTTCTAAGATTTTTGAGCTGACCGATAAAGAACTGGAAGAGAAGAATATTGATATAAGAGCGATATCAGCACTATTGGTAGCTGGCGTCTATTATATGGTATTGCACGCCAAATCGACAGATACCCTTTTTTGCGAAATAGACATAAACACACCCGAAGGAATGGAGAGGATTAGAAATGCAATTAGTGATATATTAGATAATGCGTATAATAGTTAATTCAGGTTTCAAAAACTGACTACACTATCCAAAGCATCATCAGCATCTCTACGAATAAAGTTTGCTTGATAGTTTAAAGTAGTTTTTAAGTCGCTATGTCTGTAAAGCTTCTGTAACATTAATGGGTGGATTTTATCCCCGGCAATATTTCCAAAAGTGTGACGCGCAATATGATTAGATAAGCTTTTGTCAATATCACATTGGGCAGCGATTCTAATTAAAAATTTATTGAAGAGTTTAGTGGCATTTCTAGTCTTAGTAAAAAAATCTTCATCATCATTTGGCCGGACTTCATTTAAAAAAGGAAAGATATATCCACCATTATTTTTTCTGTTCATTTTGTAAAAATCTAGAATAGCTTTCGCTTTTTCGGGAACTTTAAGGCTTAAAGGCTTCTCGTTCTTATTCATAACGTAATACAGCCTATCATCCTTAAAATCAGACCATTTTAATTTTACAACATCTAAAATACGAATACCAGCAAAATAAAAGGAAATCAACCATACATTATTTTTTTTCTTTTTAATGCACTCTTTTGTGCATTAAAAAACCCTGTAAGTGTCGACTTACAGGGTTTTTCTTTAAATTGCTTTTGCACTCAGCGGAGAGGGGGGGATTCGAACCCCCGGTACGGTCACCCGTACACACGCTTTCCAGGCGTGCACAATCGGCCACTCTGTCACCTCTCCAAATTTTGTTTGCACGGAATAAGAGACTCGAACTCCTGACACCTGGTTTTGGAGACCAGTGCTCTACCAACTGAGCTAATTCCGTGTGTAAATAATAAGCCGTTGATTAAGCGAGCACAAAAATAGAATTTTATTTTACAATTACACACGTCCTACCGAAAAAAATGCGTCTAAAAATGAATTGCGCTGGTTTACAATAGGCTTTTTTTTATCTTTGCCACTATCAAAAGAACTAGAACTATATAAAAAAACAGTATTTAATTTTAAACAGATTTTTATGAGATTAATAAAGGGTTTTATTGCAGTAAGCATATTATTAGGAGTCGTATATAGTTGTAGTCCTTTAAAAAAGATAGAGAGTGGCAAATCTGTTGCCATGGCATCTTACGCCGAACATAATTATTTACAGGCCTATGAGCAATTAACGGCATTAATTACCAGCTACCAAAGTGCCAAGTTAAAGGTGCCTGTTGATATTCTATTGAAGACTGCCGATTGTGCTGCCCAATTAAAAAAATACGATGTTGCCTCCGACTATTTTTCGCAATCATTAGCGGATAGCATCACAATGACTGGAGTTAAAGGTTATATCGAAAATAGCAAAGCGGGAGGTAACATTGATATTTTAGCATCCGCATTAAACCAATATGCTATATTTTTAAATGAAAATGGTGAAGGACGTTATCTTGCTAAAGAGTTATTTGCGACTGCGTTGCGTACGAATGATCAGGAGTCCATATTAAAAGTGTACCCAGATTTAGAGAAGCCCAATGAGGAAGAAAGTATGGCCTATTTGCTAGCTTTAGAAAAAGCCAATAAAAATAAAGAAGCTTTGACTTTTTGCAATCATCTGATAAAAGAAAATCCGGACTATAACCGGGCCAAAGAATGGAAAGCTATATATTATTATAATTTAGCAGAAGAAGGATATAAGAGAGAAATGGCCAAGTATAATAAGAACAAAAACTATACAGCCTACGTTTATCTAAAACGTGATTTAAAAAAGGTTTCGGCCAACTATAGAGTGGCGAAAGGTCTTTTTGAGGATATAAGAAAACAATATCCATCTGAGAAAAAATATATCAAATATCTTAAAAACATTTATTTAAGATTAGAGATGAAACGAGAAGCTTCAGCAATGGAAAAACTTTTATAGTAATAAATTATAATTTTTGAGAGATGAGTAAGGCAATTGTTCAAAACGATTTCAATTTCCCAAAGCAAAAAGGGCATTATGTGGGAAAAGTTCGTGATGTATATAATATCGACGACCAGTATTTAGTGATGGTAGTGTCGGATAGGATTTCAGCTTTTGATGTGGTCCTGCCCGAAGGAGTTCCTTTTAAGGGACAGGTTTTGAACCAGATTGCAGAAAAGTTTTTGGATGCTACCGCAGATATTGTTCCCAACTGGAAGATTGCGACACCAGACCCTATGGTCACTGTAGGTCATATGTGTGAACCTTTCAAGGTGGAGATGGTTATACGTGGGTATTTGACCGGGCATGCCTGGCGAGAATATAAATCCGGAAAAAGAGAGCTATGTGGTATTCCATTACCCGAAGGAATGGTAGAAAACCAGAAGTTTGAGCATCCCATTATCACACCTACTACGAAGGCCGATGTGGGACATGACGAAGATATCTCTCGTGAAGAAATTTTAAAGCAAGGATTGGTGAGTGAGCAGGATTATCTTATGTTGGAAAAATATACACAAGAGTTATTTCAGCGAGGCACTGAGATGGCAGCCGAAAAAGGACTTATCTTAGTGGATACCAAATATGAGTTCGGTAAAAAGGATGGTAAAATATATCTCATCGATGAAATTCATACACCAGATTCATCACGTTATTTTTATTCCGAAGGATTTCAGGAACGTTTAAATAAGGGAGAGCAGCAAAAACAATTGTCAAAAGAGTTTGTTCGTCAATGGCTTATTGAAAATGGTTTCCAAGGTAAGGAAGGGCAACAAGTGCCACAAATGACTCCTGAATATGTATCAAGTGTTTCGGAAAGATACATTGAACTATATGAACAAATTACAGGAGATAAGTTTGTAAAGGCTGAGGGTGATAATATAGCTGCCCGTATCGAAAAAAATGTAAATGATTATCTGGCTAGCTTATAATGGTTGATACCTTAAAAAAGATAAAAGGATGTTTCGATTTGTTCGGAACATCCTTTAGTTTTATCGTTCTGTATTTGATGATTGATAGTTTGCATTCCTCATGGATATTGCTCACTTACAAATAGATGGTTATATAGGGTTTGAGTTATTGACGCTCGTTGGACAGTATTTCGGTAAGCGGGTTGATCAATCCAGTTTCCAAGTCAAATATCCAGCCATGCAATTGCAATTCTTGGCCCTTGTCCCAAGCGTGTTGCACAATAGAGGTCAAAGCAAGTTTTTCAATTTGTCGTTCTACATTTATCTCACATAGGCGGTTGATTCTTTGTTTTTCGTCATCCAGAGCCATGATTTCGGCTTTGTTTTTTTTATAAGAATCTTTAATGCCCGACAGCCAGTCTCCCAGGTATTCATCGTTATTCCTTTCCATGGCTGCAATAACACCACCACAACCGTAGTGACCACATACTACGATGTGTTTAACTTTTAAATAATCAACCGCATATTTAATAACACTCATGATGTTTGAATCGTTGGTGATTATTTGATTGGCAATATTCCTGTGAACAAATAACTCTCCTGGTTCTGTTTGAGAAACGCCAGCAGCTGGAACCCTGCTGTCTGAGCAACCAATCCATAGATAATCAGGAGACTGTCCCAAGGCCAGACGCTTAAAATAATCCTTATCCTCCTTTAGCATGGTTTGTGCCCAAACTTTATTAGCTATTAAAATATCGTCGTACGATTTTATTCTTTTTTCAACGTGATTTTTATCTATTCGCATGGTTTTGATATAATGGTCAAATGTAACATGTATAGTTTTTACCTATTGTCTGACTAAATATAACACTAAGTAGTTTATTTAAGTGATAATAAGAAAAATTGTTTAGTTCAAAACTAAATTATTAATATTCTACTTTAGATGATAAGTTTAATTAGTTAACTTTGATTACGTAATTTTCGAAAATGAATTTGTTATTAATAGCATAATAAAACCACATAGTACAATGAAGAAGTTTTTAAAAATCACCGTTGGAATATTTCTTTTTATTCTATTATTATTAATTGTTACGCCCTTGTTTTTTAAAGGGAAGATCGAACGATTGGTGAAAGAAGAAATTAATAATCAACTAGCGGCTCAGGTCGATTGGGGTAATTTTTCTCTTTCGTTGATCAAGCATTTTCCCAATGTGTCGGTGGGGATGTCGGAGTTAAGTGTTGTTGGTGTTGAAAAATTTCAGGGCGATACCTTGCTATACCTGGATGACTTTTCTTTATCTGCTGATTTGATGAGTGCTATTGGAGGAAGTCTGTCGGTAGAGCATATTCTGATTGATAAGCCTTTGGTTCGAGCAAAGGTGTTGGCCGACTCTACCGTTAACTGGGATATTGTTAAGGCCAGTGAACTAGCTGAGGAAGAAATTGATACATTAGAAAGTGAGAATAGTGATTTTACCATTAATTTAAAAAGTTTTGAAATCAATGATGCGGTCATAAGTTATGAAGATCAAACCATGGATCTAGATGCTGAAATTCAACATCTCAATTTAGATCTATCTGGCGATATGTCGGCAGCTACCACTCAATTACAGTTAGAAAGTTCTATTGATGCAGTGAATGTCACAATGGAAAATACCAAGTATATGAATAAGGTAAAAGTTAGTCTGGTGGCTGGAATACTTGCAGATATGACTAATATGGTGTTCTCCTTTGAGGAAAATGATTTGATGGTAAACGATCTAAATCTAGGCTTTGATGGGAGTGTGGGTATGCTTGATGAAGGTTATCAGCTGGATGTGAAGCTCGCTGCAAAAGAAACGACATTTAAATCACTGTTGGCTTTGATTCCCAAGGAGTTTTTGACAGATCTGGAAAATGTTCAAACAACAGGAACGCTGGCTTTAGAGGCGAGTGCAAAAGGAATTTACAAAGACGCAGATAATTTACCTGCTTTTGATGCTGTTTTAAGGGTTGAGAATGGTCAAATTAAGTATCCCGACCTGCCTAAGTCCATTAACGATATCAATATCTCAGTACTTGCCCATAACACTGGAGGATCGCCGGATAATACCATTACAAATATTGAAAAATTTCATTTTGAGTTGGGCCAAAATCCTTTTGATGCTTCTCTAATGTTAATGACTCCTGTAAGTAATGCACAATTTAAAGGAGGAATGGTTGGCGTGATTGATTTAGGATCATTAAAAGACGCTATTCCATTGGATAGCTTCGATATAAAAGGAATTGTAGATGCGGATGTGACTTTGGATGGTAACATGGCCATGATCGAAAAGGAAAACTATGAGGCGGTGCAAGTGAATGGACAAATGAAACTGGACGACTTCTACTATTCAAGTGCCGATTTACCTGATGTAATCATTAGTCAGGCGTTGATGTCATTCAGTCCACAAAAAATATCTTTAAATAAATTTGAGTGTAAGGTGGGGAGATCCGATTTTGCTTTAAGTGGCAAAATAGAAAATTATTTGCCTTATATATTTAAAGATGAAACCATTAGGGGTTCTTTAAAGCATTCTTCGAAGCTGTTGGATGTGAATGAGTTTTTGGTTGGTATGGATGAAGAAGAATCTGTAGGTGCAGAAGATACAACGGCACTCGAATTAATGGAGGTACCGAAAAATATTGATTTCGTTTTTACATCTACATTTGGAAAGATCTTATATGATAAACTTACCATAGATAATACGAAGGGGCAGGTTACGGTGCGAGATGGCAAAGTGGTACTTAATGGAGTATCAATGGACCTACTTGATGGAGGAATGAAGATGGTCGGCGAGTACAATACGCAAAATGTAAAGAAACCTTTCGTTGATTTTAATTTTGATGCGAGTAATATTGATATTACAAAAACAGCTAATTCATTTAGTGTGATTGATTCTTTGATGCCCATTGCTAAAAACTCCAAAGGAAAAGTTTCTGCGGACTTTAAGTACAATAGTTTGCTTGATAGTACGATGATGCCAATTATTGCCTCTATTACCGGAGGTGGAAATCTCAAATCAAAATCTATTGAGGTAAGCAATTCCAAAGTGCTGAATAATATGGCTGATCTGCTTAAAAAGGATAAGTACCGGACAATGAAAGCAGAAGATTTGAACATTAATTTTATCATGAAAGATGGTAAAATCATTGTTGAGCCTTTTACGGCCAAGGTGTTTGATAGTAAGATAGAGGTGAGTGGAGAACAAGGCTTTGATCAATCATTAAATTATGTGGTGAAAGCACCCGTTTCTCGCAAGGATATAGCAGGAGCAATGAGTTTGTTGGGCGGTAGTTTTGCATCTTCCGGCGAAGATGTAATTATCGATGTGATTGTAAAAGGGACGGCTATGGATCCAAAACTGAGTCTAGATCTTTCCGAGGCGCAAAAACAAGTAGGGAAGGAGTTGGAAAAGGAAGCAGGAAAGGTAGTGAAGGAGATTTTAAAAGATGATAAGGTAAAAAATGCCATTGAAGGTTTCTTTAAAAAGAAATAATAAAAAACCTCGTTGGGATATCATCCTAACGAGTTTTTTTTATGTTTCATTTGATTTAACCCGGATGATAAAAGCATTAGAAGGTTTTATTCATTAAGGTTATGAGATTCTCAAAAAATGACATATTTACAATAGTTAAAGAACCCTATGATTTAGTAGGTGATAAAAGTAATAGCAAGATAGACTATTACTGAAAAATTAATTAATTCGTAATAGATTTTCTAATACATTTTCCGGGTTCAGTATTAACCTTATTCCCCATTGGGTTGAATTTTAGACACTGACCATTCAATTACAATTGAATGGTCAGTGTACAACGAGGATGGAAATTTTGTTTAAGGCATATGATAATATATTTCGGCTCCTGGTCCAAGGGGTAGACCTGTCAATAACCACACCACCAATAGTAATATCCAGGCAATTAAAAATACAATTGTATATGGAAGCATGGTAGCGATAATCGTTCCTATTCCAGCTTGAGGATTGTATTTTTGTACAAAAGCAATGATGAGCGCATAAAAACTCATCATGGGTGATATCACGTTGGTCACGCTGTCTCCAATCCTATAGACCACCTGCGAAAGTTCCGGAGAATAGCCCATGATCATAAACATAGGAATAAAAATAGGGGCAAGAATAGCCCATTTGGCTGAGGCACTGCCCATGAGCATATTGATCACCGCAGAAAGTAATATAAATAATATCATGAGTGGTATCAGACCAATATTGGTGGACATGAGCAGGTCGGCTCCTTTGACAGCAAGTATAATGCCTAAGTTACTCCATTTGAAATAAGCAACAAACTGTGCCGCAAAGAACACAAGAACAAGATACGATGCCAGGGTTTTCATGGATTTACCCATCCCATTCATGATGTCCGCATCATTTTTAAAGGTCTTGGTTATAAAACCATATACCAGTCCCAATGCACCAGCCACGATAAATAGCATGGCTACTACACCTTTTATTAAAGGAGAATTAAGTATGCCGCCATCATCGCCACGTAAAAAACCTCTTGATGGAATAATTCCTATTAATATGAGCGAAAATACCAGGGTAAAGCCCAACAGTACATATTTAAGCGCTTTTTTTTCTAATACATTTAGTTTTTCAAAATTTTCCTCTTTGTCTTCTTGGTTTTGTACATAAGGGCCTAACCTTGGTTCTACCACACGTTCTGTTACCAATGTCCCAGCAAAAGCAATGACAAACGTAGAGGCCACCATGAAATAATAATTGGCGGTGGCATTTACTTGGTAACTGGCATCCAAAATATGTGCAGCTTCCTGTGAAAGCCCGGCTAATAATGGATCTACCGTACCTAATACTAGATTGGCGCTGAAGCCTCCGGATACGCCAGCAAAAGCTGCTGCCATACCAGCAATGGGATGTCTACCTACGGCCATGAAAATAACCCCTGCCAGGGGAATTAATAATACATACCCCACATCGGAGGCAAGGTTAGAGAGTATGCCTGTGAAAACTAAGATAAAAGTGAGAAGATGTTTTTTTGTATTGAGCACCAGCAAGCGTATTATGGCACTAATTAGTCCGCTTTGTTCCGCAATTCCAATTCCTAGCATAGCTACCAATACAATGCCCAATGGAGCAAAGCCGGTATAGTTATCTACCATTTCTAAAATAATGCGGTGTAGTCCGTCGCGGGAAAGCAGATTGACAGGAACAATGGTTTCCTTGGTGCCAGGATGAATCACTTCCCATTGTAGAAAGCTTCCTAGCGCAGAAAACAATATGGCGGCTAATGCAAATAGGGCAAAAAGGGTAGCCGGATGTGGAAGCGCGTTTCCTGCTCTTTCTGTCCAATTGAGCATCTTTTCAAATATACCTTTCGGAGGTGTACCATTCATAATTTATTGGTTTAAATTGAATAGTAATCAATATAAGAAAATAATTGCTAATGTGCTTTCTAGTAGCCTATAATCCAATATTATCTTGCCAATTACCAGGTGTTACATAGGTTTTGACTTTTTTGCGACATTAATATGTTCTTATAATTGTATAACCAGAAAGGGGTATTTGTCTTGCTCCTTATCTTTAGTATTTGCTCTGTGTTGATTCTTCTCCTCTGTAGAGTAATGAGCTGTCACCATAGCTTAAAAACCTAAAGTCATGAGTTAAGGCATAATCATAAATCCTTTTCCAATTATCTCCTTTGGTAAAGGCAGAAACAAGCAATAATAAGGTGCTATTTGGTTGATGAAAATTGGTGATCAGTCTGTTAACGACTTTAAAATCGTAGCCAGGAGCAATTAAAATTCCTGTATGGCTTTCAAGAATGTTCCTTTTTTCATCAATTAAATATTGTTTCAGTCTGCCAATCGCTTCTTGTAAATTGTAATGTTGTGGCAGGTGGTAGGCATCCCATTGATTAACATATAGTTCGTTTTTATTTTCCAATAATTTTACACCCAGCCAATATAAACTCTCTAGTGTACGAACGGTAGTGGTTCCTACACTAGTAATATCCTCTTCGTATTTTAAAATAAGATCCAGTGTTGGCATATCCACAAAAAAATGTTCAATATGCATTTCATGCTCACCTATCAATGCAGACTTCACAGGTTTGAAAGTGCCTGCTCCTACATGTAAGGTAACCGGAGCTGTGTGTATATTGTTTTTTCTTATTTGGGCTAATATCTCATCTGTAAAATGGAGTCCTGCCGTAGGTGCCGCTACTGAGCCTTTATGGTTTGAGTAAACGGTTTGATAACGAAAAGTATCTATTGCTTCTGATTTACGATTCAAGTATGGCGGAATTGGAATGTTGCCTATGGCATCAAGCAGGTCACCAAAGCTCACATCTTTGCTATTCCAGCAGAATTGGATAAGTTGAGTATCTTCCATATTTTTTTCACGTGAAATACTTAGGTGGACTTCAGTTCCATTTACATAGATGTCTCTTGATAAGCTTCCTTCTTTCCATTTTTTTGAATTTCCAACAATGCACTTCCATGTAGCTTTTTCTTTTGCCTGAAAAATCATGGCAATGTCAGATGGTTCCACAGGCTCCAAACAAAATATTTCAATATTTGCTCCGGTTTGTTTTTGAAAATTTAAACGGGCTTGTATTACTTTGGTATTGTTGAATAACAGCAGACTATTAGGGGGTAATAATGAGGATATATCATTAAAACTGTATTCCCTAATGTTTTGATTAAAAACCAGTAGTTTTGAATCTGATCTGTTTTGTAAGGGGTATTTGGCAATTTTATTTTCGGGTAGTTCGTATGTATAATCTTCAATCCTTATGGCCTGTGTATTCATCATTCTTAAATTATTTCGCATGCAAAAATAAAAAATTAGCCCGGTTTATACTTAGGTATTCGAATTTAATAAACCTATATTTGTGATGCGCAAGCAATAATACTTGTTATTATATAGGGGCTTTACATCAGGGGGTGGCCACGAGATATTAGCAGCGAATACAGGAGGGGGGAGGAAGTACGATTGATGCTGTATAAGATTGGGGTCTGTATTATAAAGACAGAATCTAATTTAGTTGTTGCTAATTGGTTTATTGTTAAGTATGTATATCCTTATTGTTCAGTAGTAAGTGTCTGCTTGTGATGATGTCTTAGGAAATCATCATTGATGAAGAAGGATAAGATGAAATGTACAAATGAAGTATAAACCAGGATGACTGTAAAACATTGTCAGACGACACAGGTAAAGGATGGGTGTTTTACAGCTAATCAGATTTTGATAAATTACAAACAATATATACAAATGAAAATTTCGGTCGGAGATAAAGTAAGATTTTTAAATGAAGTAGGCGGAGGAGTTGTTAGTCGTACAGAAGGAGACAAAATGATATATGTGCTGGATGAAGATGGATTTGAAGTCCCGGCCCTCAGAACAGAAGTGGTTATTGTTGGTAAAAAAGCGACAGTAGATACACCAGCTAATCAAACTTCCCAAGTTGAACCAGACGGTTATGAGTTCGAAGAGAGTCCTGAAGAAGGAGAACCCAAGTTAATGCTAGCTTGCACCAGAGATGAGAGTTTAACAGGTAATATTCGTTTGTATTTAGTAAATGATTCAAACTTTTTTGTTTTTTATACGATCGGTCGTTATAACAATGCTAAAATAAGTAATGCTTATCATGGCGTTGTTGAACCTAACACCAAAATAGCGCTGGATAATATGGCTATTCATTATGTGGATGGGGTTGAATATGAATGTCAGCTAATGCTATTCCGAAAAAGTAAGGAGTATACGCCTTATAAACCTTTGGTGAAAAAAATTAAATTATCAGGTTCTAAACTGTTAAAAGACAATAGTTATGTGAGCAATGACTATATGGACGATAAGGCCCTGTTGGTATATTTAGTGAAAGACACCTTTGAGAAAAAACTGGAGGAGTTGTCTGCCAAGGATATTAAAAATGTGGTGGCTCAAAAAGAACAAAAGCCAAAAGGGAAAAAGGCTGTACGAAGGAATGATAAAGAAATTTTGGAAGTAGATTTACACATCCATGAGCTTTTGGATGATACAAGAGGTATGTCAAATAAAGAAATGCTGGAGTATCAGTTGACTAAGTTTCACGAAATAATGAAAGAAAATAAAAATCAAGCCAATCGCAAAATTGTATTTATTCATGGAAAGGGTAACGGAATTCTTAAATCAGAAATCATTAAAAATTTGAAAAAAAATTATACTTGGCATAGTTATCAAGATGCCTCGTTTGAACAATACGGCTTTGGAGCGACCATGGTCACCATATAAAAAGAAGTCTGAAAATGCATTTCTTACAAAGACTAAATAGTTGGAATTGTAAAGGTGAAGGTAGATCCATTGTTGAGATCTGATTCTACATATATTTCGCCACCCAAAAGGTGAATCAAACTTTTTGATATGGATAAGCCGAGTCCTGTTCCTGAAAGTAGTTTCTTGGTGGTTTTTTCTGCCTGTCTGAAACGGTCAAATATAATAGCTTGATCTTCAGGGGATATCCCTTCGCCAGTGTCGGATACACTGATAGTGAGAATATGGTTTTTATTTTGTTTGTACATAAGTACAATTTCTCCTTCGTGGGTAAATTTAACGGCGTTAGATATTAGATTTAAGATAATCTGTTGCAGTCTGAATGGATCAGAATAGATGTAATTAGTGGGTGTATTTGATTCTTTGTCTACAATCAATGATATGGATTTGTTTCCTGCTTTAATAAGTGAATTGCCGGCAAATTGTATGTTATTTAATATCTTATGAAGATCGAATTTTTCTTTTCGAATCATTAATTGTCCTGATTCTATTTTAGAAAGATCCACAATATCATTGATCAGATGTAACAGGGTTTCCCCGCTATTCTTTATCTGGGACAAATAGTTTGATTTTTCATCTTCTTTCAATTCATGACACATCAAAATATCGGAGAAACCTAGTATGGCATTCATGGGTGTTCTTATTTCATGACTCATGTTTGCAAGAAATGACGATTTTAAACGGTCACTTTCTTCGGCTCTTTCTTTGGCTATTTTTAGTTGTGCTTCAAATTCTTTTTGTGATGATATTTCCATAATAATTCCGGTGAGTCGCAAGGGTTTATCATTTAAATCGCGCTCTGTTATTTTTCCACTGATGGAGAAATAACGTAATGTGCCATTTTTAGTGTACATCTGAATTTCTAACTTAAAAATAGGTTCAATACCTTTTAAATGAAGAATTAAAGCTTCTTTTATTTGAGGTAAATCATCTGGCTTGAACAATTTTCGCCAGTTACTGATGTCTATTTTTAACTCTCTGGAAGACCGATAGCCTAAAAGTGTAGCGAAGTTATTATTATAAATCATATTTCTTGATCGTAACTGAATATCCCACAATCCTTCATTGGCACCATTTAAAGCCAACTCTAGTCTTTCCTCACTTTCTATCAGCTTTAACTCTATGTTTTTTCGTTTAATAATATTGGTCATCAGAAATAGAATAATGATAATCAATATAATTAATGCACTTAAAAAGTATAATAATTGCTTCTTGAATTTAATATATGATGGGATAGTCTTGTTCTCAAAAACAGCATTAGAGGGTAGGTGTTGTTCATTCAGTTTGTATCTTTTAATAAGATTGAAATCAAATTTTAACCTGTATTTTGTATCCATCAAATTTTCTATATGTTGATTCGGATTTTCAATGCGTTTTTTTAATATATGAGCGGCATCATAGCCTTGATCGTAGGATGATATAAGACTTCCTCCTACAATGAAATCTCCCAACAAAAAATCCCAAAAGCTATAGATGGGTATGTGTATGTCCTTCAATAATTCTTCTCCTACATGTTTTATTTCTACAGGAATTTTGTATTTGTCTGTATATAGGCTTAATAGAACGATGGCTTTGCGTTCTGGAATTATATTTTTTAATCTTTTTTTAAAGTCATTGTAATTACTGCCATCCAAAATGATGTATGGCTGTTGTGGTTTGTATTGGCTTAAAACATCTAAAAATTGTTGTAAAAATATTTTTCCTGAAAGAGTTTGATCCGATATGACCACAAGTGAATCGATGGATGGTTGAAGCTGAAAGATGGCATTCAGTGTATTACGAACATCTAATTCTTCTTTTACCCCTTTTATTCTGTTTTGATTATACTTTAATTGATGAATATTGTTGACACCACATACTACTACTGGAATATTTTTGTTCCATATGTGATCACCTTTTTTTAAAAAGAAGTCGAAAGCATAATTGTCGGCACATATAATTCCATCTAAGGCTATATCACTATATTTGTATTTGTACAGATTTTCCAGTTCATAGAAGAAGCCTTTGTTTTGAAAGCGTTTATAGTCCATGTATTCTACAAATACACGTGTTTTATGTTTGGGCTGCATGCCATTTATTACGCCTTGGGTTAATTGATCTGTCCATTCATAGCCGGTATGGTAGGAGTGGAGTAGCAGAATATTCGTTATTTTTTCTCCCTGAACTTCTAGGCAGGATAATAGCAATAGGAAGATTGTTAAAAATAATTTCATGTTCTTTAGCTGAAAAATCGTTGGTTTAGGTATCAAGTATTCATTCATGTTAGTGAGCTATAGAAAAAGATATGACCGTTGTTCTGCCATTAAAGAAATGAGATACACATTCAATATGCTTAAATTCATTTTCAATGTATATATAAGTTTAAGTAAAAAAATAGGCACCCATGTGTTATAATTTCTTGGTATGGCCAGTTCATAGGCTGCACAATTTTATTGATTGTATATGATTAAGACATTATAAACGATCGATTTACTAAAGATATAAAAAAAGTTGGAATGAGCTGTACGAAAAAATGAATCAGAAAACAACGAAATGTCTTTCTTGTGGAAGCAAAAGATATATTAAATGCGTAGTGACGTGTATGAGAATAATAAATATTTAAAAGATATGCCTTTTTATACTACTTTTAAATGAGGGGTATTTTAGAATATGTCGTCTAAATTTCAAAATAGCATTACAACCATATGGTGCAATCAGATAAAGAGCTTGTAAATCAAATATTGGAGGGCGATATCCAAAGCTTTGAAACCTTGGTGAATGAGTTTAAGGAGCGGGTAATGAATATTTGCTATTCCTACACCAACGACTTAAGCGATGCTGAGGATATTTCGCAGGAGGTGTTTGTTGAGATCTTCAAATCATTGAGAAAGTTCAAAGGAGAATCTTCCTTGTCAACATGGGTGTTTAGAATTGCTTCTAATAAATCACTGGATCATATTCGTAAGCAAAAAAGGACAAAAAGGGGAGCCGGATTAACATCTTATATCAATGATTTTAAAAATAATGATTGGTCCGTAGATCATATGAATCATCCGGATGAAGAAATGATGCAAAATCAAAGGAAAGAACTGTTATATAAGGGCCTCTCAAAACTCTCAGGTAGACAAAAAGAGGCTTTTGTGCTCACGCAGATCGAAGGAATGAATCAACAGATGGTTAGCAAAATGATGAATACCTCTGTAAAGAGTGTTGAATCGCTGGTTATGAGAGCACGTAAAAAGTTGAAAGCAATACTTGAAAAGCAAATAAAAGAATATTTGTAAAAAAATAGTGAGGGATGAATAAAATGTTGACGTCTAATAAAGAAAGGAGAACGATCATGAAGAAGCTTAATGAAAATATAGAAAACGAAATTGACCTTATATTGCAAAGCGGTGTGAAAAAAGATAGGGTAAAGACGTCTCCTTTTTTTACAACACGTGTAATGGGTAAGGTTGAACAGTTGGAAACAGAATCTGTATGGTTACCCAGATTATCCGCTATTTTGCGACCAGCTTTAGTTTTGCTGGTCATCGTTAATGTAATTAATTACTACGTCTATGATGCTTCGATGGCCATGGATACTTCCAACGAAAGTGGTGTGGAATTAGCTGCAAATGATTATGCAGCCTGGAATAGCGATTTTATTTTGACAGATGATGTTCTGCTTGATAATTAATAATTTAAGATGGATAAAAAACATTATATCATTATCATTGCCTTTCTGGTTGTCTTGAATATCTTTTCATGGAGGATTTGGTGGGATTCACCTACTCCTAAGAGTAATAATGACAAAGAACAAGTTGGTAATGGATCCGGACGGAGAGGCGGCAAAGATAGTAAGAACTTTTTTGCCGAGAAACTAAAATTAAGTCCTGCACAAAAAATAGAATTTGCTAAATTAAAAGCATCCTACTCAGTTAATGTGGAGGCTGTTAAGGACAGCATGAATATTGTTCGAAAGCTTTTGTTAAGCACTATTACCGATACCAGCCACAATGCTTCCAGTGAGCTATTGTTTAAAGACATGGCTAGCTATAAATTACAGATGGAGCAGTTGACAATGCAGTACTTTGTAAATATGAGAAGTTTATGTAATGAGAAACAAAAGAGAATGTTTGATGAGCTGATGACCCGAATTATGGATCCTTCAGCTCGACATAAAGAACGTGGGAAATTCCGTAATCGCAAAAGAGGTGAGGGAACGGAGCATCCCCAGAAAAACTAAAATGTCAGGCTAGAAGCGTGTTGTAACAATGAAAACGCTCAGGTTTATATGCATATTCGATTACTAGTGTCTTATGTGAATATTAACTTTTGAAGTCGGGAAACGATTTTAGCCTTATTAACAGATTGAGTGATTATTTATAAAAAAAAAAGAACGATGAAAGCAAATAAAATAGTAAGATTAATGATTGCCGTTGCCCTAGTAGGGGTATTGATTGTTGGAAGCGCATGGGGTTATAACGATCAGGATGGCCGAAGGGATAGAACAGGACATGGTAGATTTGACGCACAAAAGGGGTTGGATTTGACAGATGCACAGATGAAGGAAATAAAAGCTCTGAGAATTTCCTTTACCAAGGAAATGACTCCGGTAAAAAATAAGATCGGTATTAAAATGGCTGAACTCAAAGCTGCTTCTACTGGAGATAATGTAGATACCAAAAAAGTCAATAAATTGTTGGAAGAAATAGGTGAACTTAAAACTGAAGTAGCTAAAAAAAGTTTTACTAACAGACTAAAAGTTCGTAGTTTATTGTCTGAAGATCAAAAAGTTATGTTTGATGCCAATGCCGGAAGAGGACATAAAGGAAGACATGGTAAAGCCATGCGCCAGGGTAAACAGCCTCGCCAAGGTGCAGCTCATAAAGGAATGAGGAGACAAGGAGGTCAGGATAGAAGATTTGGAGGCGCTGATGCCAATTGTGATGTGGATTTAGAAAATAATATTCAAGGATAAGGGTGATTTGGTTAGGCTACAAGGGGAGTGTCTGTTTTAGCCTGATTTATTCATGAATAGGTCAGGCTAGTTGCTCCCTTGTAGTTTTTTGTGAAGTATGCAAAAATTATTCTTTTAACACTATTCATATTACAGCGCTATTTTATAGTGCTTTTATCTATATTTAGTCATAATCATATAACGTTAAAAATATCTACATTGAATATATCTATTCAAAATCTGAACAAAGTATATGGTAATAACTATCAGGCGCTTACTGATGTTAACTTGAATATTGAACCAGGAATGTTCGGTTTACTGGGACCTAACGGTGCGGGAAAGTCTACCTTAATGAAAATTCTGGTTACTTTGTTGAGCCCTTCCACTGGTGAAATCATGGTGAATGGTATGCCACTGAGTAAAAATAGAAAAGAGGTAAGGTCAATGATTGGGTACCTACCGCAGGATTTTCGTTTTTTTGCTAAGTTAAAAACCTATGAGTTTTTAGATTACGCCGCTTCTTTAGCAGGTATTACTAGCCGAAAAGAGAGAAGAAACGAAGTGGAGAAACTACTGGAACAAGTGGGTTTATATGAAGTTCGCAATCGTTATGCCAATAAGCTTTCAGGTGGGATGAAACGTAGGTTGGGTATTGCGCAAGCCATTGTGGGTGATCCTAAAATGGTGATAGTGGATGAACCTACCACCGGACTTGATCCAGAAGAACGTATTCGTTTTAGAAATATACTGACCGACCTCAGTCAAAGAGATGTTATCATTATATTATCCACGCATATTGTGGGAGATATATCCAGTACATGTACACAGATGGCACTACTTAATGAAGGTAAAATAGGTTTCAAAGGTAGCCCCAATCAGTTTTTAGAAATGTCCAGAGGAAAGGTTTGGCGGACACATGTGAATTTTGACTTGATGGAAGAGTTTAAACAAAAATATCCAGTGATTACGACAATTCCTGATGCGAAAGGTTATGAGGTGGAGTTGATCGCTCCAAATTCAGACGATTTTGAAGGTTTGTCCATTGAACCAAACTTGGAACATGCTTATGTTTATTTTATGGAGTATGTGGCAGGACAGGAGAAAATCATGCAGCCATAGTTGGGGGTATGAATGCATATGTCATGTGCTAAAAGTGAATCGTTAACATAGTAAATCAAAGAAAAATGAATAGAAATGCATAAGCCATTATTTACAGTTGCTCGTTTCGAAGTCAAAACATTATTACGAAGTTGGTTTTTTAGAATTTTCTCGCTGATAGCTGTTGGCCTATTGTTAGCTTTTAATATCGGTGCTGCTACAGAAATAGGCAATGCTAATTGGCCTGATAGAATGATGGTTGGAGGATTACCATATATGAATTTATGGGTCCTGAATATTGTACAGGCTATTATTGCCGTATTTCTTTCGGCCGACTTTTTAAGTAGGGATAAAAAACTAGACACAACTGAAGTTATATATGTGAGGAATATGTCTAATTTTCAGTATGTTGCAGGTAAAACACTGGGTATTCTCTCGGTTTTCGGCGGACTGAATTTGCTTGTGCTGGCCATTACTTTTGTTATTAATTTCGTAAGCCCCGATGCTGGATTTGACATCGTGACCTATGTTATGTATCCTCTAATTATTTCCTTTCCAACTTTAATGTTTATCCTTGGATTGTCTTTTTTTGTTATGCAATTAGTGAGAAATCAGGCAGTTACATTTATATTGGTATTGGGGTATATTGCCACTACTATTTTTTATCTCAAAGGGAAGCATTTTGGAGTGTGGGACTTTATCACCTTTAATACTCCCTTGGCCTATTCATCGTATGTTGGTTTTACAAACATTTCTCAGTTAGTTTTAATTAGGGGAGGCTATTTTTTAATGGGCCTTTCATTTATTCTGTTAACAATTTTTAAGTTGCCTCGTTTATCCCAGACTAAGCTGGGTAGTAAAGTAATGATATTTCCTGCTATTATTATTATGCTATTAGCGCTTTCAGGTTTTGCTTATCACGTGATTCAAAATGTGCATAATGAATCATTAATAGAACAGCAGGCACAACAAGAAAAAGCACTTCCGATTAATGCTGGTTATGAAATCTCTAATTATGATATAGTATTAGCACATCAAGGAAACAAAATAACCGGAGATGTCTCTTTTAATGTAGTTAATACAGCTCAAAATAAAGTTATTAAACAATTACAGTTTTTCTTTAATAATGGACTTAAAGTAAATGAAGTTTTGGTTAATGGGAGCCAAGCAAGCTTTTCTCAGAAATTAAATTTTTTATATGTTCATGGTATAAAAACACCAGAAAAAATATTTTCGCTTAAAGTTTCCTTTAGTGGCACACCCAATGATAAGTTGGCTTATTTCGACTTAAGTAGAGAGGAACGAGAAGGTCTGCATCGCTATGATCCATTGGTCGCCGGTAAAAAAAGTTGCTTTTCAACCTCCGGTTATTTATTATTAACCAAAGAGAGTTTCTGGTATCCGGTAGTCGCTGAACGAAATGCTTTCAGAATACAAAAATTCTTCACTTATAACTTGAAGATAAAATCATCCAGCGGGCTTCATTTTATATCGCAGGGAAAAAAAACGGAAAAAGACGGGTGGACCTATTTTAAGGGAGATAAACCCTATACTAAAGTCAGCCTGATTGGAGGTCCTTATCTTACCAAATCAGTGGAAGTAGATAGTGTTCAATTTGCTGTTTCGGTGCGTAATGATGGCTTCTTCTTTGAAAAGTATTTTGAAAATTTAGGAGATACCCTACCTTCACTAATTCAGGAAATAAAACAAGATTACGAAAGAAAGTTAGGGGTGAAATATCCTTATAAACGATTGTCGCTGGTAGAAATTCCCTTACATTTTTATGCACATTTTAGAGGTTGGTCTATAAGTAATGACAATACACAACCAGAAATGATATTTGTACCCGAAGTGGGAGCAGGAATAAGAGACTTTAACTTATCCAGTAGGGTTCAGAGCGAGCAGCAAAGAGCCAAGCGCGATAATAAAGAGCTATTGGATAAGGAAATGGAAACAAATGTTTTTATGAACTTAATCGGAAATACTTTTGCTCAACCTGTTCAGGGGAGACGTTTTTTTAGGAGCGAAAGCAATGTGGGAAGAACCTTAGATAGCTGGAGTGCTTATTCTGTTTTTCCTTTGTATTATAATTATGTGTATAGCTTAAATGAAGATGATCTTCCTTTTTTAAATATGTGTTTGGAATCATATATGCTGAATCGGGTGCATGATTCTAATGGTCGTTTCGGTAGGATGAGTTCTACCGATAAA
The DNA here is from genome assembly GCF_000517085.1 of Saccharicrinis fermentans DSM 9555 = JCM 21142. Lineage (NCBI taxonomy): Bacteria > Pseudomonadati > Bacteroidota > Bacteroidia > Marinilabiliales > Marinilabiliaceae > Saccharicrinis > Saccharicrinis fermentans. Next base: position 1,485,786 of record NZ_KI912107.1, read on the forward strand.
TCTATCTTATTCTTAAATAAAAACAAGGGAAGTTTAAAAGAATTGGCAGATAAGGAAGACTTGGAAATTAGTATTGCTGATATAATGGTTACAGTCGGGAATAATCAGTTTGCCATAGCTCAATCCAGAGTTGGAGTAGATAATTTTAGTATTTATATAGATAGTTTGCTAAGGACACACCAAATGCAACTTATAGGGCAAGCGTCAGTTAATAAGTTGATTACAGGAGATGATGGAGCCGAAAGTACTATCAATACCAATGCCAATGTGGAATTACCTTCTTTTTTGTTTGGAAAAAGTCAAGCTTATGAATTTATTGATGGTAATAGAAAAAGATATTATGTAAGTATAGAAGTGGCCAATAAAGGTGAAACGAACGGCATTATAAAAGCCTCTTTACAGGGAGGTAGAGGCGGCAGAGGAGGCAGAGGCGGTGGAGGTCGTAGAGGAATGTCCACTAGCTTTGAGGAAATTTACCTGATTGAAAAAGGAGAGAATGTAAGAATAGGTATTGTTGTAGACAATGCGCCACGCATGATGTCTATCCATACTTACCTGTCCAAAAATGTTCCCTCGGATACTCGTTTTCCAGTGGCTGATTTTAAAGAAGCTCCGGTTGGTTTTCAGGCGCATGTGGGTAAAATGCCCTTGGATAAAGAGGTATCAATTATTCAAGCCAACGAAACGATAGTGGATAACGAAGATGAAGGGTTTTCGGTAGTGAATACATCGGGCAGAAAAACGCTTAAAGAGGTCATCCTCACAATGCAGGATGAAGAAAATGTTGAAAATGGTTCAGAATACAAAACATTATCTTTTTATCGTCCGGCCACCAGATGGACACCAGTGTTAAATTCTATGTCTTTTGGTGAGTTTACCAAATCTGTATATTATAAAAAAGCAGGGGATGGAAATGCTGTCGCCCAGTTTAAGGCAAAACTGGATGTTACAGGACGGTATAATGTTTATGCGATGATCCCTTCTCAACGATTGGGTAATTTCCGTGGTCGTGATCCTAAGGATGCAAGCTATATCTTTACGGTACACCATGATGATGGTGAGGATTTGGTAGAAGTGCCTATTGATCAGGATGAATCAGAATGGGCGTTCCTTGGAGAATATTATTTTTCGGAAGGGGAGGCCATCGTTGAATTATCTGATAAAACAACCAAAAGAGTGGTGATTGCCGATGCTGTTAAATGGGTTAAACTTTAAAAAATTACAACTTAAATTATATGTGCCACAACAAACTTAGAATAACGCTTGTATTATCCGGATTGCTTTGTGCTTCAGGAATCTTTTCGCAACGGATACTCTCATTGCAACAAGCTATCGAGCAAGCTATGAAATCAAGTCCGCTTATTCAGTCTTCTAGATTGTCGCTAACGCAAAGCGAAGAAAACCTGAAGGCCCAGCGGGCTGCCCTGAAATCTAATTTTAGTTTAAATGTAAATCCGTTGGACTATACCCATGAGCGATTGTTTAGTGATCAGTTCTCGGAATGGTATACTGTGGAAAGTTATAGTAGCCTAGGTAATTTAAATATATCACAGCCTATTTTATGGACAGATGGTGTATTGTCATTAAATAATACCCTGCAGTACCGAGACAATTCAAGTACAAGTGGTTTTGCTTCGGGGGGTGGATTAAAAGGATTTAGCAATAGTTTGGATTTAACATTGGAACAGCCTCTTTTTACCTACAATAGAACCAAAGTTGAACTGCAGGAGTTGGAGTTGAGCTATGAAAATGCAGCAATGAGTTATGCGTTGCAAGAGTTAAGTGTAGAAAATTCTGTGACACAATCTTTTTATAAGGTTTATCAGTCGCAAATGGCACTTAATATCTCGCGCGAAGAGTACGAAAATCGTAAACAAAGTTATGAGATTATTAAAAATAAAGTGGAAGGTGGATTAACAGCCAAAGAAGAGCTGTATCAGGCAGAACTAGATTTAATGACCAGCGAGTCTACGATGAAAGACAATGAGGTGACCTTTGAAAATGACAAAGATAATTTTAAGCAGATGTTGGGGATTGATCTGGAAGAAGAGATTATGGTATTGGCTGATATATCTGTGGTACCTGTTGATGTGGAACTTGATGCTGCCATCCAACACGGATTGACAAATAGAATGGAGCTTAGACAACGTGAAATAGCTATTGAAAACGGACAGTTTGATTTAATTAGAACAAATGCATTAAATGAGTTTAAAGGTGACCTGACTTTGAAGTTTGGTTTGTTTGGCGAAAATGAAGATGTACATAATGTATTTGAAGATCCTACCAATAGTCAAAATATATCGGTAGGATTAACCATTCCACTGTGGGATTGGGGTGAGAAGAAAGCACGCCTTAAAGCTGCACAAGCTGCTTTGGAAATGAAACACAATGATTTGAGAGATGAAGAGATCGATATTAAGTTGACGATACGACAAGTATTTAGAAGTCTGGAAAATAATTTACGTCAAATAGAGATAGCCCGTAAAAACTTGGAAAATGCACAGTTGACCTATGAGATAAATCTTGAAAAATATAAAAATGGCGATTTAACAAGTATGGATTTGAATTTGGTGCAAAATCAGCTAACAAGCAAAAAGAACCAACTCACCAATTCTATTATTAGCTACAAATTGGAGCTGCTGAATATGAAAATTCAAAGTATGTACGATTTCGAAAATAATGTTCCTGTAACACCTCAATTCACAAAGAAATAATTCTATAACTATGTTTAATAAGTATATTCCAATAGCATTTTTAGGCCTAGTCATGATGGCCTGCAACGACCAACAAAATAAATTCTCAGCTGATATTGCCATTCCGGTTACGGTGGAAGAAGTAAAACTAGATAATATTCAGGAGGTGTTTACTGCTACAGGAACCATTATGTCGGAGTATGAAACCACGGTGACCAGTGAGGCATCCGGAGAATATTACTTACAAGTGAATCCGCGTACTGGTGAGTATTATAAAATGGGTGATCAGATAAAAAAAGGAGAGATAATTATTAAAATTAAAGACCTGGAGTACGAGAATGAGGTTAACCTGGAAGGTGCGAAAATAGATTTGGATATTTCGGAGATGGAATATGAAAAGCAAAAAGCTTTGTACGAAAAAGGAGGTGTAACCTTACGTGAATTAGTGACTGGTGAAAAACAGCTGGTAACAGCCAAAAAAACCTACGAAAATGCCATTATACAATTGAATAAAATGAAAGTGACCGCTCCTTTTGATGGGGTTATAACCGATTTGCCCTATTTCTCGCAAGGGGTTGAAATAGAACAAGGTGAAGATGTTTTGCAGCTGATGAGTTATAAGGAGATGGTGATGGATTTAATGTTACCTGAAAGTCAAATTACCAAGGTGTCGCTCAAACAAAAAGCATGGATCACCAATTATGCTTTACCTGAAGATACCATTATAGGGATGCTCAGTGAAATATCTCCGGCGATTGATGTGGATTCCAGAACTTTTAAAGGAAGGTTAGTCATTGATAATAGGGAGGCTAAACTTCGTCCAGGCATGTTTGTGAAAGCCGATATAATTGTGGATAAAAAAGATAGTGTGGTGGTTATATCCAAAGACGCTATTGTGGTCAGAACTGATGGCAAAGCGGTGTTTGTTACACGCGGAGAAACAGCCAGAGAAGTTAAAATAAATACCGGCATGGAAAATAACGGAAGAGTAGAGGTTCTGGATGGATTAAAACCAGAAGATCGATTAATTATCAAAGGCTTTGAAACGCTGAAAGATCGTTCTAAGATTAAGGTGCTTAATAAATAAGTTAATAAAATTAAATGACGAAATAGTATATTCTCACTTCATATGAGTCTTTTTGTCGTTCAGCTAATATCTGTTTAATGAAAAAGCTTGCACAGTTTTCTGTTAATTATCCCGTTACGGTAGCCATGATCGTTCTAGGCATCGTATTATTGGGATTTATATCCTTTTCTCGTTTAGGAACGGATTTGTTTCCTGACTTGAATAATCCACGTATTGTGGTTGAAATTGAGGCGGGAGAACGTCCTCCGGAAGAAATCGAGAAACAATTTATAGAACCCATGGAAGGTACAATCATTCGACAAAGTGGAGTGACCAATGTGGGTTCATTGAGCAAAGTAGGATCTGCTCAAATTACCGTTGAGTATAATTGGGATCAGGACATGGACGAGGCCTTTTTGGATTTACAAAAGGCGTTGACCAGTTATAGCCAGGACGAAGATATCGAAGAATTGAATATCTACCGAAACGATCCCAATGCTTCACCTGTGATGCTTGCCGCCGTTTCAAACCCGGATATTACTGATATGGACGAATTGAGAAAAGTAGCCCAAAATTATATCCGAAACGAGCTTATTAGAGTGGATGGTATTGCTGATGTACGTTTATCTGGGGATGAAACCAAAGAGATCCTTATCGAAACAGATCCTTATATCTTGGAGTCGCATAACATTAGCTCTTCTACGATCGTTACCAAAATTGAAAATTATAACCGAAATGTTTCCGGAGGTTCCATTGAAGATCTGGGACAAAAATATATTATCAAGGGTGTAAGTATTTATCAATCACCACAGGATTTGGGTAACCTGGTTGTGGGACAAACTTTGGTGAGTGACGAAAGTGGTCAGTCTAAAGAAGTGCCTTTGTTGTTGAAAGATGTGGCAACGGTTTCCTATAAAAATCAGGATCCGCTAAATATTGTTCGTTTGGATGGTAAACGTTGTATCGGATTATCTATTTATAAAGAAACAAAATATAATACGGTTGCGGCTGTTGATGCTCTTAATGAAGGTTTTGAGAAGGTGAAAAAGGCCTTACCTGGCTATGAAATTACTATTATCAAAAATCAGGGTAAGTTTATCAACGATGCCATCGGTGAGGTCAAAGACAGTGCCCTGATTGGTGTTGTGTTTGCTGTTTTGGTACTGTTTTTATTCCTTCGCAGAATTGGAACAACACTGGTGGTGAGTGCCGCCATCCCTATCTCTATTATTGCAACATTTAATTTAATGTACTTCAATGGATTAACATTAAATATAATGACACTTGGGGGACTGGCCCTGGGAGCTGGTATGTTGGTGGATAATGCTATAATTGTGGTGGAGAATATTTTTAGTCTGCTCGAAAAAGGTAGGTCATTGCGTGAAGCCGCTGTTGAAGGAACCGCCAAAGTGGGAGGCGCTCTCGTGGCCTCTACCTTAACTACCATCGTTGTTTTTCTTCCCATCGTTTATTTGCATGGCGCTTCGGGTGAATTATTTAAAGATCAGGCATGGACGGTTGCTTTTTCTCTTCTTTCTTCTTTATTTGTGGCTCTTTTAATTATCCCTATACTAAGTGTATTATTGCTGGGCAGACGTCCTGATAAAATTAAATTGCAGCATAAAACATATCCTCGTTATTCACGCTTTTTAAGCGGAATGATCGATCATAGATATTGGGTGATATTGGGCGCGACTGTATTGGTGGTCCTAAGTTATTTTTCTATTTCATTGGTAGGAAGCGAATTTATGCCCCAGGCTAAAACACGTGAGTTTTCTATTGAAGTGACCTTGCCTGCGGGAGCAGGTCTGGAAAGGACCGCTTCTACCATGCACTCCATGGAAGAGATGATAAGAGAAGGACTGAATGGGCATTGGGCACATGTTTATGCACATTCCGGACCTCAAACAGATTTGTCGGGAACTGATAAAAGTGTTTTTGAAGGTGAAAATACTGGTTTTATAAAGATTATATTAAACGAGGATACTCCTTATTCAACGGATGATTTTATTCCTATTTTAAATAATTTGTTTTCTGGAATCTCTGGTCTGGAACTGGAATATATACAGGACGAAACTGCTTTGGGTGAGATTTTAGGTAATGATTCTGCACCCATTATCGTTGAGTTGATTGGTGATGATTTGGATGTGTTGGATAAACTGACAGATCAGGTATATGAAAGCCTAATAAATGAGGAAGAATTATATAATGTAAAAAGTTCTTTTGAGGAAGGTGTGCCGGAAGTAAATGTGGTTATTGATCGGTATCGAGCGGGTATTTTTAATATTACAGCTTCTTCTATTATCACGCAGTTACAAGAGTTTTTGATGGGTAAGGATGCTGGAAGCATTGAAAGTGAGGGGGAACTAACAGATATCACGCTAAAAATGCCCGATTATGAATTGAAAGATCTGAATAATTTTGTGATTGAAAATGGTGATGAGTCTTATCGACTTAGCGAACTTGCTCGCATCAGCATAGGTTCGTCACCTAAGGAAGTGATTCGTAATAACCAAAACCGTGTGGGACGAATATCTGCTCATATGAAAGGGAATATTCCTGTGGATAAATTGGCGCTGAGGATTGAAAGTGTTTTGTCGGAAATTGACATGCCCACTGGATATAGATACCAAATAAAAGGTGATGAGATGATGCGAAGGGAATCTTTTAGCAGTCTTTCATTTGCCTTGTTGTTATCCGTTATATTGGTGTATATGGTGATGGCTTCTCAGTTTGAGTCATTGATTCATCCTTTTACCATTTTGCTGACGATACCTTTGGCAGGAGTAGGAGCCATTGCAGCTTTCTTAATATTGGGTAAGTCATTGAATATTATGGCTTACATTGGACTGGTTATGCTGGCAGGTATTGCGGTAAATGATTCTATTATACTGGTGGATGCCATTAATCAGCTGAAAAAAGAAGGTGCAAAGCTCAAGGATGCGGTGATTACTGCAGCTAATAATCGTTTGCGCCCTATTATTATGACTAGTTTAACCACCATCTTAGGATTGTTGCCGTTGACAATTGGCTTTGGAGAAAGCTCTGCTATTCGTTCATCCATGGCTATTGCAGTCATAGGAGGGTTGGTAACATCAACGCTTTTAACCTTGCTGGTAATACCTTGCGTGTATTACATCTTTGATGGATTGTTTAAAAAGAAAAATACATAAAAATGACATCTCCTGACATTCATCTCTGCAGAGATAACACAGAAATGATCCTTGTGGATGTGAAAAAAAAGGAAGAAGGAGGGGCGTTTGTTCTATGTAATGAGGAGATGATAAAAAGGCCTCGGGAAAGTCATAAATTCTCGCATATAAAACGATTAAACCAATGCTATATTGTTTATTAAAAAATGACATATAGCTTACAGCATTCGAATAAATATTTTACAAATCAATAGTTAACTGATCACTGCTAACTGAATACAGCTGACTGAGACATGAACTTTATAATAAAAAGAAAAGTATTGATAAGCATGTTGTTTATTGCACTCTCCATGTTAGGGATTGTGTCGTACAACCACTTATCGGTAGAGCTATACCCCGATACGGAATTTCCCGTTTTGTATGTTCAGATTGTAGGAGAAACAGAATCTGATCCTGTATATGTGGAACAGGAGGTTGTAATACCTATGGAAGGTGTTGTGGGAACACTTGAGGGCATCGAAAAAATGGAGTCTCGTATTAATCCGGGACGGGGTACCATTATTGTTTATTTAAGTAAGGATGTTGATTTTAAATATGCTTATTTAAAATTGGCAGAAAAGGTGAGTGCTTCGCAAAGTTTATTGCCAGAGGACTTTAGAGCCACTGTTATTAAAGTGGATATGCAGCAAATAACCAATCAGTTTATGCAGTTGCAGGTGCTGGGTGAGGGTGATGTGGATAGGGTGCGCTCTATTACCGACGAGCGTATCAGTGATAAACTGGAAAGTGTTGATGGAGTTGCAGGTATAGAAGTGTACGGAGGTAGAGAAAAAACAGTAGAGATTACCTTGAATAAAGATAAACTGGAAGCACTGGGTATAACCACTTCCGAAGTACGTAAAAAAATACTTAATAACGAAGGTGAGAAAACGTTTGCCGGTAGAGTGGTGGATGATAATCAGTATCTGTTTGTAAATGTTGAAGGAGAGTACAATGATATACAAGATTTGGAGAATGTAGTTATTGCTGCTGATGGCCCCATCTTATTAAAAGATATAGCTGAAATTGTATTTGGGGTGAAAGAGCAAACATCCTATAGTAGAGTAAATGCCAAAGAGGCGGTTACGATTCGTATGGCCAGAGAATCAACCGTGAATCAAATTGAGCTCTCGGCCAGGGTGAAGAAACAGGTGGAAGCATTAAATGAGCAGCTCAAATCTGAAGGAGTTGAGATTTCTATCACCTCCAACACAGCGGAAACCATGGAGGAGAATATCTCCCAAATTATTGACCTGGCACTGATAGGAAGCATCCTGGCCGTTTTTATACTATGGATATTCCTGAAAAATATTCCGCTGGTATCTTTGGTAATGCTCTCTATTCCCATATCTGTATTTTCGGCTTTTAATATTTTTTATGCATTTGATATCACCATCAATACTTTAACTTTAATAGGTATTGCACTAGCAGTAGGGATGCTTATTGATAATAGTATTGTGGTGATGGAGAATATCTACCGGGTGGCATCCACCGAAAAAGACAGAGACAAGGCTGTTATTATGGGAACCCGTGAGGTTTGGAGAGCCATTTTAGCTGCTACACTGACTACCATTACTGTTTTTCTTCCTTTTGTGTTCTCATCGAATATAATGTTTAAAATGGTAGCCAAAAATATTAGTGTTTCCATAGTGGGTACTTTAATCATATCCTTGGCTGTGGCCTTGACCTTGGTGCCTATGATGACGCACAGTATTCTTTGGTATGGTAAATCAAACGTTCAGAAACGATTGAGACGTTTGCCTTTACATAACCGCATGATTCAATCTTATTTGGTATTGCTAAAAAATGCACTTCGCCTGCCTGCACGTACTATTAATATCGCTGTACTGGGCTTCTTTTTAACCATATTTATTAGTCTGGTGGTGAGTTATCAGGTAAGTAAAGAAGTTGAAACACCTGAGTATGTAATTGATATAGAACGTCCCTCTGGATCTACATTGGAGGCTACCGATGAGATGGTAAAAGAATTGGAAAAGAGAATGGCGAATGTGGTTGAGCATGATAAAATCATCAGCCAGGTGTATGAAGAAAAAGCCAGTCTGGTGGTTCAGCTCAAAGAGGACTATAAGAAGGAGTCAGATCGTACATTGGGAGAGATCAAGGCCGATATTCAATCTAAGCTTTATGGTTTTGATGACTCAGAAATTAATCTTGAACAGGGAGGCACAACCACCGGAGGAGGTTCTGGCTTTGGAGATAATCCAGGTATGAGTATGATGGGTATGTTTGGCATAGGCCAGCAACAGGAAAGTATTGTGATTAAAGGAGAGGATTTTGATAAGATGCTCTTATTGGCCGAAGATATTAAGTATATACTGGAAGATAATATGGATGAGATGAAATCTGTACGTGTCAGTGCTGGATTTCCACGTCCTGAGGTTCATTTGGAATTTGATCCAGGCTTAATGAGTATGTATAGTGTAACACCCCAAAATGTGCTTACCGAATTATCTACCTTCCAAAGTGAATTACGCTCTGGTGGCATGCTGAAGGTAGATAACCAAGAATACGATATTGTGATGAAGGAGGAAAATCCTTATGATGATCAGGAATTACCTCCTAAAACATATGATGATTTGCAAGAGTTGAATATCATTTCTGAAGCAGGGGCTTTAGTTGCTTTGCGTGATTTTTCTGATATTATTTATGCCAGTGGCCGCGCTGAAATATTGCGGGTAAATCAACAAAAAGAAATAACTGTGAGATACTCTTTTGATCAGGAAATCAACGACTCAAAATCTCTTTTGGAGCAAGCACGCCAAGATGTTGACGATTTGGTGGCAGAGGTTAACCTACCTTCAGGAACTGCTCTGGAGGTTATACATGAAGAAGATCAGTTTCAAGAATTTTACTTCTTGATAGGAATGGCCTTTGTTTTGATATTAATGATTCTGGCCTCTGTCTTTGAATCGTTTGTGACACCCTTTGTGATGTTATTTTCCATTCCTTTGGCTGCTATTGGTTCTTTTTTAGGACTTATTTTTACAGGGAATTCATGGCTTAACCTTAATACACTCATTGGCTTTCTTATTTTATTGGGTATCGTGGTCAACAATGGTATTATTTTAATCGATTATGCCAATATTTTGCGAAAAAGAGGGATGCGACATTCGCGTGCATTGTTGCAAGCTGGAATTTCCCGGGTACGACCCATCCTTATTACTGCAGCTACCACCATTATTGCGATGTTACCTTTGGCAATGGGAAAATCAGAATATGTGGGTAGTTTGGGTGCACCCTTTGCGATCACCGTTGTGGGAGGACTCTTGGTTAGTACTTTGTTGACCCTGGTTTTTATTCCAACTTTTAGTTTTGGTTTGGAAACGGCCTTGGATTGGATCCGTTCCTTAAATGTCACATATAAATTGGTCATCTTTACTTCCTGGATCGGAGGAGTCCTGCTAATTCATCTGGTGCTAAATCATGCTTTTATTTGGATGCTGGTTGAGTATTTTGCCTGCCTGGTGGGTGTACCTGCTGTTCTGTATTTTGCTCTTACCAGCTTGCGACAAGCCAATACCCAATTGATTAAACCCGATGAGCCTATTACCATTCGTTTACAGAGTGTCGTGAAAGTATATGACCGTAGTAATAGATTTATGCGAGAATGGAAAACGGCTAAGCTTTATGGAGCTCGAGAACAGGCTATGCAGGGAATAAAAAGTTATAAGGAAGGTATAATATGGCAAATACCCTTATTGGGTTTTCTGGTTTGGATGACCTGGTTTTATTTGGAGACTTCTTTATGGAACTTTATTTTCGCCTTTGTTAGTTATTTTATTTTTCTATCCTATACAGCTTATCTCAGACAATGGCCCGATAAAAAAGACGTATTTAAACGTTGGTTTTCAGAGCGTAGCGTGATTTATAAAATAATATTATGGATTTATCCTGTTATATCATTGGCTTTGTTTGTTGTCAAATTCGACAGTATGGCTTCTGCTATCGTATGGGCATCTCTGTGGTATTTGGGTATTTATATTTATGTGACAGGTAAAAAAATACAGTCTGAGAATATTAATGTGGAGCGATTGAAAGGTCGTTTTGCAGGAGTCCGTAGGACGTGGTATATTTTTGTACGTTCTATTCCTGTAATAGGAAAACAAAAACAACCTTTTAAAGCATTGAAAGGTCTTACCTTAACTATGCAAAGTGGTATGATTGGTCTTTTGGGACCCAATGGAGCAGGTAAAACAACAATCATGCGTATCATTTGCGGTATACTTGATCAAAGTTATGGTAAGATATTCGTAAATGGAATGGACTCCCTTCGTTACAGGGAAGAATTACAAGGTCTGATCGGCTATCTTCCACAAGAATTCGGGTCTTATGAAAATATGACTTCGTTTGAATTTTTGGATTATATGGCTTTACTCAAAGGACTTCGTAAAAAAGAGGAGAGATACCAAAGAGTAGAGTATGTTTTAAAGGCGGTGCATATGTGGGACAGAAAAGATAATCCCATTGGTTCTTTTTCAGGAGGAATGAAACAACGTATTGGAATAGCTCAGATAATGCTTCATCTACCACGTATCTTGGTAGTGGATGAGCCTACTGCTGGATTAGACCCTAGGGAGAGGATACGTTTCCGGAATCTGCTGGTGGAATTGAGCCGTGACAGAATTGTTATTTTCTCTACACATATTATCGAAGATATTTCCAGTTCGTGTAACCAAGTGGCTGTCATGAAAAAAGGTGAACTCAAATATTGGGGTAAACCTTCGGAGTTGTCACAAATAACTGAGGGTAGAGTATGGACCTTCGAAGTGCCTACTGATGCCTTTGAACAGGTAAATAGTAAGTATCAGGTGGTTCATCATATTGGTACTGGTAAAACTGTTCGGGTTAGGGTTTTGGCTTCAGAAAAACCTGTTGCGGATGCAGAACTTGTCAACTCAAGCCTGGAAGACTCGTACCTTTGGTTATTAAGAAATGAAGTGAGTAAATGATAAGGTGCTTTATTTGATTTGTTTTTATGCATTTTCAATGATAAATGACTATGTTAAAATATAACTTTAGAAGAATATTTAGGGCTCGGGGTATTGAAAAGCCACATGCTTACCTTCGTAAAGCAGGCTTTTCGGTGAACTTTGCCACCAAGGTGAAAAACAATAATATTAAACGCCTGGACTTAAAAGAGCTTGAGAAATTATGTTTATTACTGCGCTGTACCCCCAATGATTTTATGGAATGGATGCCGGATCCTAATACTGAGTTGTCTGAAAAACATCCCATGAATGATTTGAAAAAACCTGCAAATGAGGTCGATTTTGTTAAAACATTGAGCGAGGTACCTCTGGGAAAATTGGAAGAGTTGAATCGCCTCTTAAAGGAGCATCTCGGAAAGTAAAGCGAGAATGATTGACTGATGTCAATAAAGATTTTTAGTATTAATTCTTGAATAGTTTTGTGATTCATATAACTGAATACAAAACACTTGATAATTATTTTATGAAGAACATAATCCACATCATTAAATACAACTTAAAAATTATATTCGGCAATCGTTTTGTCTATTTTTTAGGGGCATCACTTATTTTTTACCTTCTTTTTACGGGCATAGCTTTGTTCTCGGGTGATATGATTTCCGTGGAAGATGTTTATTATCAATTGATATTTCCAGGTATATTGTTGATTTTTTTTCCCACTGCTTTTGGTATACAAAATGACGAGGATGCAAGAATTTTAGAAATACTTTTTGGTATACCTAACTATCGTTATAAGGTCTGGTTAGTGCGCCTGTCCATCATATTTGTCATGGTATTTGTTGTAGTAACCATATTGGCTTTTCTTAATAATTACCTATTAGTTGAGTTACCTGTGCTTGAGATGGGTGTGCAACTGATGACTGTGCTTATATTATTTGGTACACTGGGCTTTTTATTTAGTACCATGGTGAAAAATGGTAATGGTACAGCCGTGGTGATGGTTATTGTTGGCCTGGCTCTTTGGTTTTTGCATGGATTCATGGGGGTTTCTAAATGGAATGTTTTTCTAAATCCGTTTCTAACACCTACTAATATTAGTGAGTCAGTGTTTCAGACTATGTTATTTCAAAACAGACTAATAATTGTAGCTGTTTCTGTGGTGTCTGTTCTTTGGGGACTGATTAACTTACAAGGGAGAGAAGGGTTCATTAAATAATGTGTTGTATATACCGTGGGTTAGGATGTAGAACAGAATGCAGATGGTATGTATTTATTATTTGGCCGATGCAAAAGCAGTGATGTGAATCACCGACAATGACTTAGTGCTGTATTTTCTGAAATCGTATCATACAACAGTGATTGTAATGCGCATCTAGCTGATCTTTTGTCGCATTGTTATAAAAAGTATAACAGTTGTCTGAATTTTTCAGAAAACTCCAACCAATTCCAATGGAACCTTGAGAATCCTAACTCATAAATTGATATTTAGCATTGTGCTTTTTTCTTTCGCAATATGTAGCAGACCGTATACTTATTTTGTTTGCCATAATCTTTATGGTAAAATGAAATATCAATTATAATCTTAATGATATTTGTTAGTGAACGTTCATTCTTTTATATATCTTTGCCAACTGAAATAAGTTTGATAAAAAAGATAACATTTTTATTTAATAAGAAATAAAATCTATTGAAAGTATAGTATGATGGCAAAACTTCAGAAAAGTATCGATAAGCAAAGAGCTTTATTAGAAGCAACCTTAAATCTTATCAACAATGGAGGTATTCAAGAAGCTTCTATGGCAAAGATTGCGAAGCTTGCAAGGGTTTCGCCAGCCACTATATATTTATATTTTGAGAACAAAAGAGATTTGGTTAATAAATTATATCTTGAGGTTAAAGGATCGTTTACTGAAAAAGCATTTGAAGGATATGAGGTGAAAAATCCTGTAAAAAAAAGTTTTGAACAAATTTGGTTTAATATGGCAGCATTTAAACTAAGGCATAAAGAAAAAGCGTCTTTTTTATCGCAATGTGACAATATACCTCTGATTGATGAACAAACAAGACAAGAAGGGCTTAAGCATTTACAGCCCCTGTTCGATTTATGGTTACGGGGACAAAAAGAAGGGATTATTAAAAGTTTTTCTCCTCATTTATTGTATGCTTATACCATATATCCAATGGCTTTTCTTATGAATGCGCAATGTAGAGGGACTTTTCAAATAAATAAAAAGGTATTGCAGGAAGCTTTTCAAGCTGCCTGGGATAGTATAAAGGTGTAAACCTTTTTTTTAGCTAATTTTAAGAATGAACATTCATTTATAAATATCCATAGTAATAAGTTAAAATCATATAGAAATGAAAAAAATTTCAATAGTAGTATTAGTCTTTGCTTTATTCTCTTCATGCAATAGTGGTTCAAAAGGTAGTAAAGTTACTGAGCAAGAAGCAAGTACTAAATCAGAAAGTAACACAACAATTAAAAATGTATTGTTTGTATTAACGAGTCACGATGAATTAGGAAATACAGGACATAAAACAGGGTTTTGGATTGAAGAATTCGCGACACCATATTATTTTTTGAAAGACCATGGTGTTAAAATAACCATTGCTTCACCTAAAGGAGGTCAACCGCCCATTGACCCAAGAAGTTCATCTCCTGATTCTCAAACCCCTGCTACGGTAAGATTCAATGAAGATAAGGAAACCCAAGAAATTTTGTCTAAAACCCAAAAATTAGAAACTATAAATCAGGCTGATTATGATGCTGTATTTTATCCTGGAGGTCATGGACCATTATGGGATTTAGCTGAAGACAAAAATTCTATTGAACTTATCCAGGCATTTTATGCAAATAACAAACCGGTAGGTGCAGTTTGTCATGGCCCAGCCATATTTAAAAATACAAAAAATGCAGATGGTACTTTTTTGGTTGAAGGGAAAAAAGTTACCGGATTCTCAAATAGTGAAGAAGATGCCGTTCAATTATCAAACATTGTTCCTTTTTTAGTGGAAGATATGTTAAAGGAAAATGGAGGTGTTTATACCAAAGGTGAGAATTGGACACCTTATGCGGTTGAAGATGGTTTATTAATCACTGGACAAAATCCAGCTTCTTCAGAATTGGTTGCTGAACTACTATTTAAAAGATTGTTTTCTGAGTCTAACTAAAGTTGGCATCCAAAATGATTGTAAAAGTATAATTCTCCAATGGCTAGATGAATTAATCTGAAATAAAAAAATATCAAAGTACAAAATGGATATCAATAGTAAAAACATACTGACGCCTTTTACATTTCCTGTATCTGGAATAGTAATCCCAAACAAAATTGTACTGGCACCTATGACCACTTTTTCAGGTAATGATGATGGTACAACCACCGACGAGGAAGTAGCCTATTATAAAAAACGAAACGAATCAGCGGGTTTACTTATAACTGCATGTGCTTATGTCATAAAACATGGTAAAGCTTTTCATGGTCAGTTTGGAGCCGACAGCGATGAAATGATTCCAAGTCTTAGCCGCATTGCAGAGACATTGAAAGAAAATGGCGGAAAAGCGATTCTCCAACTTCAACATGGTGGCAGAATGTCGCCACCAGAAGAACTTGTTGATGGTCAAGCATTGAGTGCTAGTGCAGTAGCTGCAGAAAGAGAAGGTGCGCAAGTTCCGAAAGAAATGACTGAATATGAGATTGTTGAAACAATCAAAGCGTTTGGACAAGCAACACTTAGGGCTATTAAAGCAGGTTTTGATGGCGTGGAAATTCACGGTGCAAATACATATCTGATTCAGCAATTTTTTTCGCCTCATTCGAACAGGAGAACTGACAAATGGGGGGAGATCTAATTAAAAGAATGACATTTCCTTTGGCAGTGGTTGATTCGGTAAAGAATGCAGCTGCAAGAGCTGCTCGGCCATTTATGGTGGGGTATCGTATTTCACCTGAGGAAATGGAAAATCCAGGAATTAGTATGGATGATACCATGCAATTGGTAAAAGCACTTGCTGCAAAAAGTAAAAGACCTTAAGCCGGAACAAATACAAACAGAGCTTGGTATTGAAAACCAGGATTTATTGAGCATTCCTATTCCATTATGGAATTTGCTTTTGAATAGAACTGGTTGGTTGCCTTTGAAAGGCAAAAATGACTAAGGCATATAATTTGAACGAAATAAAAATATTAGGATATGAATAATTTTGAATTTAAAAACCCAACAAAAATTATTTTTGGAAAAGATGAAATTGCTAAACTAGCAAATGAAATTCCAGACAATGCTAAAGTATTAATGCTTTACGGAGGTGGTAGTATCAAAAAAAATGGAATTTATAAACAAGTTAAAGATGCACTTTCTGTATTTGATATAGTTGAATTTGCTGGTATTCCTTCTAATCCTGAATATGAAATATTGATGGAGGCTTTGGAAATTATTAAAGCACAAAATATTACTTTTTTACTAGCCGTTGGTGGAGGGTCCGTAATTGATGGAACAAAGTTTTTATCTGCTGCCGCAAAATATGAAGGTGAAACACCATGGGATTTGTTAGCGCAACGAAAACCAGTTTTTAATGGCTTGCCCTTTGGAACTGTACTGACTTTGCCAGCAACTGGTTCTGAAATGAATGGTGGTTTTGTGATTACACGTAGAGAAACAAAAGAGAAATTGGCAACTGGTGGACCGGCATTGTTTCCTCAGTTCTCTATTCTCGATCCACAAGTGATAAGTTCTATTCCTCAAAATCAAATTGCAAACGGACTGGCTGATTCATTTACGCACGTTCTGGAGCAATATATGACTTTTCCAAACCAGTCATTGTTACAAGATAGATTTGCCGAAAGTATTTTGCAAACAATTGTGGAAGTAGCTCCTGTAATTATGAATGATGCAACAGATTACGATGCTGCTGCTAATTTTATGTGGAGCTGTACAATGGCATTGAACGGATTGATTGGACAAGGTGTTTCTCAAGATTGGGCCATACACATGATGGGACATGAACTCACCGCTTTGTTTGGTATTGATCATGCGCAAACTTTGGCAATAGTAGCACCAAGTCATTATCGTTATAATATTGAAAGTAAAAAAGAAAAATTGGCTCAATATGCCGAACGCGTTTGGGGTATTACAGAAGGAACTATAGAGGAAAAGAGCAATGCGGGTATTGAAAAAACTGAGGACTTTTTCCACTCTTTAGGTATTAAAACTAAACTTTCAGAATATACTGAAGATTATGAAAATGCCGCCGGAATTATTGAAAATAGATTTATAGAACGTGGCTGGAAAGGCATTGGTGAGCATGGAAAAGTTTCACCTGGCGATGTAGCCAACATTATTAAGATGAGCTATTAATAATTTATAGTATGACTTACATTTCCTCAAGGGGGACACACCTTTGAGGAAATTTTAGCTTTTTCAAATATCTTTCGCATCCCTTATTAATTTGAAAATAGAATCCGAACAAAATTCAATCCTTAAAGTGTAGTTTTCAACATCGGGATTAGCCGGTTTATTGCGTAGCTATAATTCCGTTGTCGATTAAAGTAATATATTTGTGATTTATTTTTTCATTTAAAAAACATTATCGCAAAATGCACTATAAAAGATTAGGGATTGGTATTTTTATTGCAACCCTCGTTGTTTATATTATAGGTTTATTTCCTGAGGTAGGTATTGATTCAGGAAAGTATGCGGCGGTGAGCCGCATTATGTTTGAGAACGGCGACTGGATGACACCTCAAATTCATGGTCATCCTTATTTGCATAAACCCCATTTAATGTTTTGGTTAAGCAGCCTTTCCTTTCACCTATGGGGCTTATCCTTGTTTGCGTTTAAGTTACCCTCCTTATTGTTTTCCATAGTTAGTGTTGTTGCACTTTACAGAATGACAAAACTATATTATGGTACTAAAACAGCATGGTTGGCTGTATTGATGTATGCCACATCAGAAATGATGTTTCTGTACCATAACGACTTGCATACAGATGCCTTGTTAACAGCCAATATTGTGATAGGAGTATCTTTTTTGGCTTACTATCTTCATAATAAAAGAGCGGTTAATTTTATTTTAGGTTTTGTATTTATTGGTTTGGCCATGATTACCAAAGGTCCTGTTGGGTTGGCAGTTGCTGTTTTTGCAGTGGGAGGCCACTTACTTATGAAAAAAGATTGGAAAAATGTGTTTAATCCGCTTTGGTTATTGGCTTTTCCAATTTTAGCTTTGGTGCTGTATCCTACCTTAAAAAGCAATTATAACAATTTTGGTTGGGAAGGAATCAAATTCTTTTTTTGGTCTAATAATGTAGGAAGGATACAAGGAGAATTTAATAAAGGTGGTTCTGTTGATGGGGACATGAGTTTTTACCTGCATACCATGATTTATATTTATTTGCCATGGTCTTTTTATACCCTCATTACCATTGTAAATCAAATGAAAGGCCTTTTTATAAAAAAGGGAAATGATCGATTTAAGCGTCCCGAGTACATGAGTTATGCCGTTATTGTTGTTTATACATTGATACTATCGGTGGCCAACCAAAAGGCTCCGCATTACTTATATCCCGTCATACCTTTTTTATCGGTTGTTGTTGCTGATTTTGTTTATAAAGGTGTTGTGGAAGACCGAAATAATCGACTGGGAAAGTGGCTGTTGGGAGCACGAAATGTTATGCTGTTTATTATTGCTGCCGTTTTAGTTTTTATACTCACCTTTGTTTTTAAAACAGATCGATTGATCATTTGGATTCCTGTAGTACTTGCAATGGTGGTAACTTTTTATTTTGTTTTGCCTAAACATGAGTTATACAAAAAAATCATTGTGCCTTTAGCGATAGCTTCTATTGCATTGAATTTTGTGCTCAATGCTCATTTCTTACCCACTGCATTTCAATATCACGGTGGAATAAGGGCCAGTGATGCTTATAGTGAACTAGCCAATGAAAACGAAGACCTATACACCTATAAATTCAGACAATTTGAAACTTATTTTTACCCTTCAAAAATATCATCTTGGTATAAAGAAAAAGAAGATTTTGAAAAGGTGATGAATAATAATCATTATTGGGTTGTGACAGATGAAAAAGGAATTCAGGAGATAAAGGAGATGGTGGGTGATCGTATTAGCTATGAAAAGATTTTTCCACATCGCTTAATTTCCCGAATGTCATGGGACTTTCTGAATCCCGCTACACGTGAAAAATCACTAAAAAAAGTATATTTACTAAAAGTAGATTAAGATTATAAAATATATAACATGAAGATATCTGTAGTTATTCCGGTATATAATGAGCAGGGTAATATTACTCCATTGGTAGATCAAGTGTATGAAGCATTAAAGCCATCAAAATACGATTTTGAAACCATATTGATCAATGATGGATCCAAGGATAAGACTGTTGAAGAAATAAAGCAGCAAAAAGGAAAAAATGTTGTTTTAATCGATCTAAGAAAAAACTTTGGTCAGTGTCCTGCTTTAAAGGCTGGTATTGATTATGCTACCGGAGATATCATTGCTACGTTGGATGGTGATTTACAAAATGATCCTGCTGATTTAATTAAGATGATGGAGGTGATGGAAGAGACTGGTTGTGATGTGGTTACTGGCATTAGGGCTAAGCGTAAGGATGGCATGTTATTAAGAAAGATACCTTCTAAGATTGCCAATGCGCTGGTTCGCAAAGTATCGGACACACCTATCATCGATAATGGTTGTGCCATCAAAGTCTTTAAAAGTGAAGTAGCAAAAGACATTCCTTTATATGGAGAGATGCACCGCTTTATTGCTATTCTTGCTATTAATGAAGGTGCAAGGGTGGAACAGATTCCTGTTAATCATAGGGCACGAGTGGCAGGAGAATCGAAATATGGATTGTCACGTACTTTTAAAGTGGTTAGTGATCTGATATTAATGCGCTTTACCAATAAATATGCACAGAAACCCATGCATTTTCTTGGCCCTATTGGAGCTGGAAGTTTTACGATTGGTGTAATTTTGATGTTTTACTTGTTGATTGTGAAATTAATGGGGCAGGATATCTGGGGTAGACCATTGATTTTTGCGGCTATTATATTTCTTTTTGGTGGTTTTCAGCTTATCATGTCTGGTATTACACTGGATTTATTAATGAGAACGAATCACGAATCCCAAGAAAAGAAAATTTATAAGGTACGTAAAAGAGAAGCCATATAGAACCCATATAAGTGGATATTAGGACCTGGATTACACATATTGGAAATGCTACTTGATTCGTGTTTGTCTGCGAATGTTATAGCTTACAGTCATTATTTTCTGTAGGCTATTTTTGTTTTTACATGTATAATTTGCCAGAGCTATCCGGCTTCATGTCTCGTATTTTAATATCTTTGTAGCTTAATTAATTTTGTTTATGGCCAACGCTGTTTCTAAGAACATTCAAATAAAAGGAGCTCGAGTACATAATCTTAAAGGGATTGATCTAGAGCTTCCCCGAAATAAATTTATTGTTATTACTGGTGTTTCCGGGTCTGGAAAGTCATCTCTTGCCTTTGATACACTATATGCTGAAGGACAAAGGCGTTATGTGGAAAGCTTAAGTTCTTACGCCCGACAGTTTTTGGGAAGGATTGACAAACCGGAAGTCGATTTTATTAAGGGAATTCCACCTGCCATCGCAATTGAGCAAAAAGTAAATACCCGAAATCCGCGTTCTACGGTAGGTACTTCTACCGAGATATATGATTATATGAAGCTTTTGTTTGCTCGCATTGGTAAAACAATTTCTCCGATTTCTGGAAATGAGGTGAAGCGTCATTATGTTTCGGATGTGGTCAACTATATTACGGCACATGATGAAAAGAGTAAATTGGTCATTCTGTCCAATATTTATATCCCTCAGGGGAGAAGCTGTGCCGAGCATCTTGAAGTATTGATGAAGCAGGGGTTTGTAAGGGTGGAATACAATGATGCATTTTATAAAATTGAAGATATTCTTCAGGATCAACAATTACTTTCCGCTGGAAAAACATTTCATTTGGTAGTAGATAGAGCCACTGCATCGAAGGGTGAAGATAACCTTTCTCGTTTGGCCGACTCAATTCAAACAGCTTTTTTTGAAGGCAAAGGAGAATGCATGGTTCGTATTTACGTAAAAGATCAAGTGAACACACGCAGCTTCTCCAACCGCTTTGAATTGGATGGTATTGAGTTTGAGGAGCCCAGCGAACATATGTTTACCTTTAATAATCCCGTGGGAGCTTGTCGAAAATGTGAGGGCTTTGGAAGTGTTATAGGTATTGATGAAGATTTGGTGATCCCCAATAAATCTCTTTCTGTCTTTGAGGATGCTGTAGCATGCTGGAAAGGAGAGAAGATGGGTGAATATAAAAAAATGTTGATCTCCGCAGCTCACCGTTGTGATTTTCCAGTACATAAACCATATTATGAACTTAGCGATAAAGAAAGAGCGTTGCTCTGGAAAGGGAATAAGTATTTTCATGGCATAGATACCTTCTTTAAACATGTAGAGGAGCAGCAATACAAAATTCAATTCAGGGTGCTGTTATCTCGTTATCGAGGTAAAACAAAGTGTCCCGACTGCAATGGTACAAGACTTAAAAAGGAGGCTTCGAATGTGAAAGTAGGAGGGAGAAGTATCTCCGAATTGGTACTGATGCCCATCACTGAACTAATGGCTTTCTTTAAACATCTTGAACTTACAAAATATGAAGAAAAAGTAGGTCTCCGTTTACTTAGAGAAATCAATACACGACTAAAATTTTTATTTGAAGTTGGTTTGGGCTATCTTACTTTAAATCGTTTATCATCATCTCTTTCCGGTGGAGAAAGCCAGCGAATCAATCTGGCCACTTCTTTGGGAAGTACATTGGTTGGCTCTCTGTATATTTTGGATGAACCAAGTATTGGCTTGCATTCCAGAGATACTGAATTACTCATTGGCGTGTTGAAAGAATTAAAACGAATGGGTAATACGGTCATTGTAGTGGAGCATGATGAAGATATTATGCGTGCAGCAGATGAGATTGTTGATATAGGACCTGGAGCAGGGCGTCTAGGGGGTGAGGTGGTCTTTAAAGGTAAGTTGGATGATAATGCAAATGCCAACTTGAGTTTGACACACCAATATTTATATGGTGCAAAAAAAATAGAATTACCGGCATCACGAAGAAATTGGAATAATTTCGTGGAAATAGTTGGGGCAAGGGAAAATAACCTCAAAAATATTAATGTGAAAATTCCATTAAATGTTCTTAATGTGATTACGGGGGTAAGTGGTTCCGGTAAATCATCGTTGATCAAAACAGTGCTATTCCCTGCCATAAAGAAGAGATTGGGAGGCTATGCCGATAAAACAGGATCTTTTGATCTATTAGGGGGGGATATAGAACAGATAGCGGATGTGGAATTTGTAGACCAAAACCCCATCGGAAAATCGTCTCGTTCTAATCCTGCAACTTACCTAAAGGCATACGACGAGATACGTAAGTTGATGGCTGCGCAACAAGCATCCAAAATAAATGGTTATAAGGCTTCTCATTTTTCTTTTAATATCGACGGTGGTCGCTGCGAAGAGTGTCTGGGCGAGGGTACGGTGAAAGTGGAGATGCAGTTTATGGCCGATATTGTACTGACATGTGAGAGCTGTCATGGCAAAAGATTTAAGAATGATATTCTGGACGTGAAATACAAAGGAAATAATATTCATGATATTTTAGAGATGACCATTGAACAGGCCATCGAATTCTTTGCCAGCGATGCCACAAATACTGAAAAGAGAATAGTAAATAAGTTACAACCGCTGGCCGACGTTGGCTTGGGATATATAAAAATGGGTCAATCGTCCAGCACGCTCTCTGGTGGTGAAAGTCAGCGGGTTAAGCTGGCCTCGTTTTTAGCTAAGGAAAAAAACGAACCTACTTTATTTATCTTTGATGAACCTACCACCGGACTGCACTTCAATGATATTAAAAAACTCTTAAAAGCATTTGACGCTTTGATAAAAAAAGGGCATTCCTTGGTGATTGTTGAGCATAATATGGAAATTATTAAATCGGCCGATTGGGTGATTGATTTGGGGCCGGAAGGAGGAGACAAAGGAGGATATTTGGTTTTTGAAGGAAAGCCGGAAGATCTGGTGAATGTGGATGCTTCTTATACAGCTCGTTTTTTAAAGCCTTATTTGCAATAGAAAAAAAAGCTGCTCCTCAAGGAACAGCTTTTGTATTTACTATACTATATCTTTTTGACAATTACTAGATCCTCTGTTCTAATTTTTATAGCTATAAATCTGCTATTCAATAACTAGAAGTAGATCTGGGACTTATTTCTTTTTATCTTTTTCTATTCCGAAAAGAACGGCTACACATCCTTTGGTTGTATTTTCATTGTTACTAAAATCGTCCAGTACTTTCAACTTTAGAATTAACATTTGTGTTGTTTCAACAGTGAAATCCCATACATCCGTAAAATCATGCTCCTTATTATCAAAAAGAATATGATTGTCTTTATCAACCAAGCGAAAATGTATGTTAGGAAGACTTTCTATTTTACTGATTGCTACACGGTATTTTTGACCGGCAAAAAACGTTTTATACAATTCTGCTGTTTCACCCGTCCCCAGCACTGTGGCATTATAATTTCCGTCATGGATAAATTCACCTAACTTAACTTTACCAACATTTTTAGCGAAACTTGCACATTGCGCCATACATAAATTTGGTGTCAGATATAGTGCAAATACCAACAGCCCAAGTAAGAAGGCTTTTTTCATTTTTTTCATTTTTTGTTGCAAAGTTGGTAATTACGATATAAATTCACTTCTAATCTCTTTCACTTTCTTCACCAAAGATTCAAATACCTCTTTAGAAATATGTGTCTCTGAATCTGCCTTTATCGTTGTCACTCTATTAGCAGCATCGGTTTCAGATTGAACATTTGAAGTGTTAACTATTTTTACTTGCTCAAAAATGCCTTTTAATTCATTCATCTTAGCATGTAAATATTGAATATCTTCATTCTCGGGATATGATTCCAATAGATTCAGAACGGTAATCAATGAAAGCTTTTGGTAAATAATTCTATCCAATAGCCTTTTGTTGTTTTCCATAGAGCCATTGGTTAATTCAGAGGCTAAATATAAGCCTTCGACCCAGCCTCCCACTAAAACCATTACTGAAATAGCAGGACGGTCATTTTCTTTTAAATAGGCATTGGAATTCATAAAAGTTTCGGAGATTATTTCAAGAACCGCATCTCTGTTGTTCATGTTGTCCTCCAGCTTCTTCATTGTATTTTCGTCAATAGCATCAATAATACTTAAACCTTCTGCCATTTTTTTTGCGCAACCCATATATTTAATGGCGCTTTGCGTTTGATCAAAAAGGCTTGTGTAGCTTAAGTCAGCACTATAGATGCCTAAATTTAATGCCATCTTTAAATTGGTATTGTAATTGGAAATATTTGATGTTGGATTTAAAATCTCCTCGTCATAACGAGCACCAGACCTTTTAATCAACATAGCCGTCTCTAGAGGTGATGGCAAAGAATAAAAAATCAGTTTTGATTTATTAAAATTATCCATTATCTGTGGATCAATATCTTGCTTTGCTGATTCTATTAATTCATCTTGTTCATTGGATGACTTTTTCTGGTCGCTGGATTGACACGATACAATTAATATGCTAACCGCAATAGATAATATTGAAACTGTTTTTGGAAACAGATGAAAAGTTTTTCTCATTTTCGTTAATTTTTAATGCCTCCACCTATCGGGTATATACCAAAAATGTAGACTGTAACTGCTAGGGTTCTTTAAAAGTTTTGATACCAAATGATTTTAAAATAAAAGAATCAACTTACTTTTAAAAAAATATCACCTTAAAAATATTAAATATAATTTAAAAGCAATGTTTATTGTTGGTATTGTTTGATGAAATAACCATAAAAAGCTTCTGATATGCAAATTTTCAAAAGCTTTTTATGTATTTTTTTGATGAATCTTATTCCAGGTTCGAAAAATACCTCATAAATTGAGCTCTTTCGTACATAGCTGGATCTTTTATTTTCCTATAACTCATTAATCCTTGGAATGAATCGATGGACTCAAATTTCTTTTCTTCCATCCAATACGATAATTCATTGAGCATATCTGAAATTACTCCGGCTCCCTTTTGATAAATAGCAGAACAAACCTGCACAGTAGATGCACCTGCTAATAATTGTTTGATAACGGCTTCTCCGTCATGATTACCTGTGGAGGCTGAAATATCTATTTGTTCTATCTTGTCAGATACAATGGCAACCCATCGTAACGATCTTCGGATGTCATCAGGAGTGCTAAATACCGAAGCAGAAGTCAATTTTAACGCATTGATGTCAATGTCAGGCTGATAAAAACGGTTAAATAATACAACGCCTTTAGCACCCAATGCATACAATTTATTTACAACTCCCACAATATTAGCAAAGTTATCGCCTATTTTCATTGAAAAAGGGATGTTTAATACCTTGTTAATATTTTCTGCCACAGAGTAATAAAGACCTTCGATAACAGAGGCCTCAACGTTTTTGTCGCTATTTACCACATGAATATTCAGTTCAATAGCATCGGCTCCTGCTTCTTCTATTTGTTTGGCAAATGAAATCCATTGATTGGACGAAAAACAGTTGATGCTTGCAATTATAGGAATATCAAATTTATTTTTTGCATCAGTGATAAGTTGAAGGTATTCTCCAACGGAATTATTTTGGGTGTAACCAGCAATATAATCCATTGCTTCAGGATAATCAAAACCTTCTCCAGCCTTGATTTCCCTATTAATGTCATGATTAATTTGCTCTTCAAAAAGAGATTTTAGAACAATAGCGCCTGCACCAGCATCCACCTGTTTCTGAATTTTTTCAACGGTATTGGTTAAACCGGAACTACTAACAATGATTGGGTTTTTTAGTTTTAGTCCCAGATAGGTAGTATTTAAACTTGTCATAGACTCTTATTTATTTATCAGAACAAATATAATATTTTTAGATATTTTTTTTCTAAAAACTGCATTTAATCAATATCAATGATAGTTTCGTTGGCCAAATATTGAGCTGCCAATGCGTACCATGGTACTTCCTTGTTGAATAGCTATCTTGTAATCGCCTGACATTCCCATTGATATCTCTTTGAAATTAGGATGGCAGTTAAAATACTTCTTTTGGAGTTGGTCAAAAATATTTGTCAACATCGAAAATTCCCTTGCTACCTGTTCATTATTATCTGTGTTGGTAGCCATGCCCATTACTCCACAAATCTCAATATGTTCAAATTTTTCGATGGTATTATCTTCTATTAACGCATCTACTTCATTAATGGAGAACCCAAATTTACTGTCCTCTTCGGCTATGTGAAATTGTAGCAGACATTTTATAATTCTATTATTCTTTTGGGCCTCTTTATTAATGGTAGATAAAAGCTTCAGTGAATCCACTCCGTGTAATAGACTCACAAATGGAGCAATGTATTTTACCTTATTGCTTTGCAGATGGCCAATAAAATGCCATTGAATGTCTTTGGGCAGTTCTTCGTATTTTTTGGTTAAATCTTGTACTTTGTTTTCTCCAAAAATCCGCTGCCCGGCATCATAAGCTTCCATTATATCGCTATTGGGCTTTGTTTTGGATACAGCTACCAGTGTTACTGAATCGGGTAGGGAGGATTTAATGTTGTTTAGATTCTCTGCAATTGCCATGGATATCGTTTTTTTAGCACCACAAAAATATCAATAAAAAAAGAGATTGCCTATCTATTGCAACCTCTTTTAGTAAGAACTTCGTCATGAGCATTATAAGTGCAATCAAACTAGTTAATTGTCGACTTGATTGGCAGCTACTCAATGTATAAGACATTATTTATAAATGAGCCAGCTTAAAATTTTAATCTAATTTATGAATTACTAAGCCTGAACGTAGTTTCGGTTCAAACCAGGTGGTTTTGGGTGGCATGATATTACCCGTATCTGCAATATCAATGAGTTGTTGCATGGATACTGGATACATAGCAAAGGCTACCTTCATTTCTCCACTGTCTACCCTGCGTGATAGTTCTCCCAAGCCTCGTATACCTCCAACAAAATCAATTCGATTGTCTGTACGTAAGTCTTTTATCCCTAGTATATTATCTAGTACCAATTCTGAAAGAATGGTAACATCCAAAACCCCAATGGGATCATTGTCATTGTAAGTGCCTGCTTTAGCATTTAGCTTGTACCAGTTACCATTTAGGTACATGGTGAACTCATGAAGTTTATTGGGCTTTATAATTGCTTTGGAAGCTCTGCTTATTTCAAAACATTCTCTAAGTCGCGCCATAAACTCTTGATTGGACAGTCCGTGTAAATCTTTTACAACCCTGTTGTAATCAATTATTTTTAATTGATTGTCAGGAAAATGAACTGCCAAAAAATAGTTGTAATTTTCGTCTCCTCGGTGCCTGGGGTTTTGCAGCCTTTTCTCTTGACCAACGAGCGCTGCTGCTGCTGTTCTGTGGTGTCCGTCGGCCACATAGGTGGCAGGAACTTTTGTAGCAAAAAGTTCTTCTATGCGTTGATTTGTAGCACTGTTTCTGATAACCCAAAAATGATGCCCAAAACCATCTTCTGCAACAAAATCATACTCGGGGGTGTTGTTTTTTACATAATATTCAACGATGTCATCTATTTCTTGTACGTTAGGATAGGTAAAAAAAACAGGTTCGATATTGGCATTGTTTATTTTTACATGAACCATACGGTCTTTTTCCTTCTCGTTACGGGTTAATTCGTGCTTTTTAATGATGCCATTTAAATAATCATCAACCGAGGCAGCACCAACAATACCATATTGCGTACGTCCGTCCATTGTTTGCGCATATATATAAAACCGGGCTTCTTTTTCCTGAAATAACCAACCTTTTTCCTGAAACATTTGGAAATTATAAATCGACTTGTCATATACCTCCTGAGAGTGAATGTCCGTATCGGCCGAACAATCTATTTCGCTCCGGGTAATATGTAACAACGATTCTGGTTTTCCTTCCGCCATCTTTGCTGCTTCCTGACGGTTCATAACATCATAAGGCAAACATGCCAATTTGCTGGCAATGTTTTGTGGTGGACGAAGGCCTTTAAAGGGTTTTACTGTAGCCATAGTATTCCGTTTTATCTCGATTATTAACTGAATACAATATAAACACTAATTTTTGTTTTGAATAGTGATTTTTATCAAGGAGTATAAAGCAGTTACACTGATTTTTAGCAGTCCTTATCAAAAGTGGTAAATTAATTCAGGTACGAACAATTTAAATACACTTTTAAATATCTTATTATAAGTGTTATATAAGTATGTAATAACTGATGTTTCGAAGTGCAAAGAACTTAATAGCTAAGCGTTTATTATTTTGAAATAAAAAATGGGAGGAAGTTATATAACTACCTCCCATTATAAATGAGCCATTAAATGCTTGAAATTATTTATTTACTTTATAAGTAGTATTCCCATTTTTAATGTAATCAACAATCTGCTCAGCAGCAGCAACACCAGCATTAATATTTGCTTCGGCTGTCTGTGCGCCCATTTTTTTAGGAGTAAAGAAATATCTTCCTTCAAAAGGAGTATATGCATCTTTATTATCGGGTGCAATATCCGATATATAAGCAAAATCTGCTCTTTCGTTCATTAATTTAATGATATCTGCCTCGTGAATAACTTCTTTACGAGCAGTATTCACTAAAACGGCATTTTTAGGCATCTTACGTAATAAGTCGTAATTGATGGATTCTTTGGTTTGAGGAGTAGCAGGAATATGCAAGGATACATACTGACATGTGGCATATAATTCTTCAACAGAAGCTAGAGGAGTTACCCCATCTGCCTTAATTTTTTCAGCATCCACAAATGGGTCAAAAGCATATACCTCCATTCCTATTCCTTGAGCAATTTTGGCAACATATAAACCTACGTTACCATAGGCATGAATACCGATTTTTTTTCCTCTAAGTTCGGTTCCTGCCGTACCATTATAAGCATTTCTAGCCATAGAAATCATCATACCAAAAGCTAACTCCGCAACAGCATTAGAGTTTTGTCCCGGTGTATTCATTGCTACAATGCCTTTTGATGTACACGCTTCGAGATCAAGATTATCGTAACCGGCACCAGCTCTAACAACTATTTTAAGTTCTTTTGCTGCTTCTATTACTTCAGCAGTAACTTTGTCGGAACGAACAATCAGTGCTGAAGCATCCTTTACAGCTTCTAAAAGTTCGGATTTATCGGTGTATTTTTCAAGTAATGCAAAGTCGAATCCGGCTTTGGTTACAACAGCTTTAATTTGATCAACAGCAGCCTTTGCAAAAGGCTTTTCTGTGGCAACAAGTACTTTTGACATAATAAAAGATTTGTGTTTTTTAGGTTATTCTAATTAGGCTAACGTATAAAAAATAGCATTTGCTATTTTTCTGGCACACCTAAAATATATTCTTCCCTTTAACTTGTACTTAAAGGGAAGAAATAACTTGTAGTATATTCAATTATTCTAGTGTTTAGAAGCAAACTCTTTCATAGCAGCTACCAATACTTCAACACTTTCTCTTGGAAGTGCATTGTATGTAGAGGCTCTGAATCCACCTACCGAACGGTGTCCTTTAATACCTACACAGCCTTTGGATGTGGCTAGTTCCATAAAGTCTTTCTCTAGTTCGGCATATTCTTCATTCATCACAAAACAAATGTTCATGATCGATCTATCTTCTTGCGCTTCAACAGTGGCTTTGAAAAATTTGTTATTATCTATTTCATCATAAAGAAGAGTGGCTTTTTCAACATTTTTCTTGTTCATGGCCTGAATACCGCCATTATCTTTAAGCCAAGTTAATGTTTGTAAGGCAGCATATACAGGTAGTACAGGAGGTGTGTTGAACATAGAGCCTTTGTCGATGTGTGTACGATAATCCAACATGGTAGGAATGGCACGATCAACTTTGCCTAATGCATCTTCTTTTACAATAGCTACAGTTACACCGGAAGGAGCCAGGTTTTTTTGCGCACCAGCATAGATAATATCATATTTTGAAATATCTACAGGACGTGAAAAAATATCTGATGACATATCCGCAACTAAACGAACACCTAGGTCTAAATCTGTTTTTATCTCGGTGCCGTAAATGGTATTGTTAGAAGTAATATGTAAATAATCTACATCCGCTGGAACCTCAAATCCTTTGGGAATATAATTATAGTTTTTATCTTTTGAAGATGCCACTTCAATCACTTCACCAAATAACTTTGCTTCTTTTTGAGCCTTGGCAGCCCAAGATCCTGTATTTAAATAGGCGGCTTTTTTATTTAAAAGGTTATATGGCACAGTGCAAAATTGGGTGCTAGCACCACCCCCGACAAAAATAACCTCATAACCAGCAGGCACATCCAACAATTCTTTAACAAGAGCAATCGCTTTTTCCATTACCTCAACAAATTCTTTGGATCGGTGAGATACTTCCATAACAGATAAACCTGTTCCCGCAAAATTTACAACAGCTTCAGCCGTGTTTTTAATCGTAAATTCCGGTAAAATAGATGGTCCGGCGTAAAAATTGTGTTTTTTCATGTTTTATTTATTTTTTACACTATAGCCATTGTCAATCTTAGAATTGTTAATGGATATGTATTATTATACAACAATTAATTATCTTAAAAAATATAGCTTCTGGTTCGTAAAAAAAACCTTGAAACGCTCAGAGTATTCAGTCTTATGCCTTTCTTATGAAGTGTGCCGCAAATTTAGAAAATTCTACCACTTAAATCCACTATTTTCCATAAAACATAGTTATACATTATAATGAAATGTTATAGTCACAACAATCTATTTTGCTGCTCTTAGCGCTTAATATATTGTGATTAAAGTATATGGATATCCATTCGACGACCATTTAAATCTGATATTAATCATGAAAAAAATCTTTAATAAATGACCTTAGTCATATGCAATCGGTAAAAAACATCTACTACTTTGTGTTATTAATGAATAAATATACAGAGATTAGAGTTTGTTATTTACAAAACGCGATCATCCCATCTTCTTAATTTGTCGTTGAGTACATCTATTAACTAGTCTTTGCAAGAAAACTCCAAATACTGCGTTATTCTCATTTTTGAAACAGTCATTTACAATCAGTCAACTCCTTGGTTTCAAAAATATCGAAAGCCTTGTCTTTGAAGCTTTCTTATCAAAGACACAAAAAAAAACAGTAGTTTTCTTGCAGCCACTAACTAAGACTATATAAAAGGCGTTTTTACAATTTCAGCCTTAAGTTTTCGGTTTCTTACTTTTATGTAGATTACAGACCCTAGTTTTGCTTGATCAGTATGAATATATCCCATACCAATACCTTGCTTCAATACTGGAGATTGTGTTCCTGAGCTTACTTTACCAATGACATTATCATTTTCATCTACTATTGGGTAATCTTTACGCGGGATACCTCTGTCGAGCATTTTAAAACCTCTGAGTCGCTGTTTAATCCCTTCTGACTTTTGCGCAAAGAGGATTTCTTTATCTATAAAATCTTTGTCCTCAGTGAACTTTGTTATCCATCCCAAACCAGCTTCAATAGGAGAGGTCGTGTCATCGATGTCATTCCCATATAAACAATAACCCATTTCTAATCGAAGTGTATCTCTGGCTCCCAAACCAATAGCTTGAATATCAAATTCCGCTCCGGCCTCAAAAATAGCTTTCCAAACAAGTGCAGCGTCCTCATTGTGCATATATAATTCGAACCCACCAGCACCTGTATAACCCGTATTAGATATGATAACATCTTTTATGTTCGCAATACTACCTGTAATAAAACTATAATAAGGAATCTGCGACAGGTCTATTTCTGTAAGTTTTTGAAGCGTTTCGAGCGCTTTAGGTCCTTGTATTGCCAATTGTGAAATCTGATCAGATGCATTTTCCAGTTCTGCACCCATGGTATTGTTTTCAACGCACCATTTCCAGTCCTTTTCGATATTGGATGCATTTACCACTAATAAGTATTTCTGATCCTCGTAGTAATATACCAGTAAATCATCCACAATACCTCCTTTTCCATTGGGAAAGCATGAATATTGAGCATCGCCCACTTTAAGTTTAGATGCATCATTAGAAGTTACCTTTTGTACGAATGATAGTGCATTGGGGCCTTTTACCCAGAATTCACCCATATGGGATACGTCAAATACACCGACCGAATTTCTTACCTGCATATGTTCATTGTTAATGCCGGTATATTCGATGGGCATTTCAAAGCCTGCAAATTCTACCATCTTAGCTTTTAGTTCCTTATGGATTGCGTTAAATGCGGTTTGTTTCATTGTATGTATACTTGAAATTTTAATAATTACGAATGATGAATAAGCACAAATGTATGTAAATGTTATGTTGGCAAATATGATAATTACTTTCTTTTTGTCTTATTTTTACCCAAATTGCCAAAAAAAAGCAGATATTCGTTCATGTAATATTTAAAGAATATGTATATCTTTAACTCGAGTTAGATGCCCTTAAAAAGGTATATTCATGTTAAAAAAACTAAAACCACACGCTATGAGTGCATGAAATTCCTGAATTTACTCGAGAATTGCATGCTGGTTTCATAAAAAAAACTAGATTTGTATTTTAAACAAATAATTAATACCAGACCTTATGGTAGAAGATTATAAATATATTGACTTATCTTATCTGGAAGGAATTGCAGAAGGAGACAAGGGAATTATTAAAGAGTTGGTTGAGATATTCCTGGATCAAATGCCTGAATTTACTGATGGTTTTGACGAAGGTATCAGAGATAAAGACTGGGTAAAGATAGCTGCCATTGCACATAAGGCGAAATCTTCGGTCATGTCAATGGGAATGGAAGAGCTCGGCAATATTGATCTGAAAAATATGGAGTTGTTGGCAAAACAATTGCGGATCAATGAACTATTGAGTAAAGTAAGTGTAACGGAAGCTCAAAAAGAAGAGATGAACAGTCTCAAACGAAACCTGGATAGTTATCCGGAAGAACGGGTAAGTTGGGTTATGAAGAACGCAAATTTGGAAATGCTGACAAGTCTGATAGAAAAATTTACAACTGTTTGTGAAAAAGCAGTTGACGAGTTAAATAAAGTGATTAGTACCTATTAAACCTTACATATTCTTATGGTTGAGACAAGATTAAACGACGGATTTGTAATCGCCGGTATCAAGGGATCGGACAGACTTACAGCGGCTGTAGCGGATGACGTAAAAAGCGATTTAACGAGTATTGTATCTGAAAGTAACGGTAAAGTAATACTTGATTTATCAAATATTAAATTTATTGACAGTACAGGAATAGGCGTATTGATATCTGCCTTAAAAACAGCCAGGCAAAGTGATACCTCCTTTGCTTTATGCAAAATACAGAAAGATGTGATGAGCTTATTGTCCTTGATGAAACTGGATAAAATTTTTGAAATTTGTAGTGACGATAGTAAGTTGTAAAATATTTTTGGACATTACAAGTGTTACAATTCAATTGTAACAAAAAAGCCTGACTCTCTAGAATCAGGCTTTTTTGTGTTAAATATGCAGCTTCTGTTAAATTACTTCCATTGCAGATGCAGGCATCCATCCTTCGTTACCATCGCTAATAACAATTCTTTTCCATTCACCAAGCTCCTCCAGTATATTAACTTTTGTTCCTTCATGCAAAATAAAAAGATCCGTACCTCCAGCAGAGGGGGAGCTCTTAACGCTTACGGATGGT
The DNA here is from genome assembly GCF_000517085.1 of Saccharicrinis fermentans DSM 9555 = JCM 21142. Lineage (NCBI taxonomy): Bacteria > Pseudomonadati > Bacteroidota > Bacteroidia > Marinilabiliales > Marinilabiliaceae > Saccharicrinis > Saccharicrinis fermentans. The sequence continues at coordinate 1,519,472 of NZ_KI912107.1, forward strand.
TCAAAAATGATGGCACTGTTTCTATTAATCAGTTTGTCTTTTTGAGATGCTGAAAAATTAAATGCTATGAATGCAACGATGAACATAAGCAATGCAGTGCTAAAAGAAACCTGTTTGATAGCTCTTTTGCGTGAAAATAAAAACAATCCTAAACCTAAAATAGAGATAGCAAAACTTAAAATCGATATGATGGCCCAAGTATCCGATTTTGTTTTGTTTTTGAATCCTTTAAACCATGCTGTCAAAAAGAAATCACCTACAGTTTCCAGTTTATCGGTAATTTGCATATTCGACATTTCTAGGTTATACCTGATATCTTTATCATGAGGCGCCAATAAGAGGGCTCTTTCGTAGTTCAATATTGCACGGGGTAAATTACCAGACTTATAATAAGCATTACCCAAATTGTAATATAGTTTGGCACTTTCAACCCCTGTATTGATAATTTCATTGTAAGATGTGATGGACTCTTCGTATTTACTTTCTGTAAATAAGCTATTGGCTTTATCAAATCTCATATCCTGGCCATATGCATAAACATTGGCAACAAAGATGAATAAATATATAAATAGTTTTTTCATGTTACTCGCTATTTTTTTATTTGGTTATCCAACTTACTGATGTTGCTTAAAGCCCTCTTGTACAACTTATCCATTTCTTCGCTGGCTCCTGATTCGGGCGAGAAGCGAGCAAACTCACAAGTATCAAGTATGGATATCAGTTCATCTTTTACTTCCGATTCAACTCCACGTTCCTCGATGAGCATGCTTACCTTGTCTTTGTTCAATTCACTTACAGGTAAATATAGTTTGTCGCTTAAATAGGTGTATAGAGCTTTTAAAACTTCATCATAGAATGCCTCATGATCTTTGGCCTTCAGAAAAGCCGAAGATTTTTTTAACCGTTTTTGCGCCATTTTATTGGCTTTTTTATTTTTAACCAAATGTAAGTTTTCGTTTTCATGCATACGCTTCCTGTATAATACAAAAACTATCATAAATATTAGTACCGGAATAATGTATCCCAGATAAAACAACATAGAACCAAATAGGAAGGTTCCTTTGGGTTTCAAGTTTGGATTACCGGTTTTAATAAAACGGATGTCTTTTCCTACAAATTTTACATCTTCACGATTCACTACAGATGGACTGTATGTTCCCCCGGTATATTCTTCACCTTCACCACTTTTTTCTACTTCAATAACAATGGGTTGAGATGAAATAGTTTTGAAACTCTTCGATTTATAATCAAAGTATGAGAAGTTCAACGGATCTATGGTGAACTTACCTGGAAATCTTGGTATTATCAGATACTCAAAGGTCTTTGTTCCTTTCATACCAGCCACCGTGTTCTTAAAATTGTTTTTAGGAGTTGGGTCAAATACATCAAAATCGGTAGGGAAATTAAAAGTCGGAGATGACATTAACTTATGATTCCCTGTGCCAGATATTACTACTTTGATAGTAATACCATCATTTACCTTTACTTTATTGGCAGAGGTAAGTACTTTCATATTCAACTGACCTACTGCGCCGGAAAAATCCCGAGGTCGGCCTGCCGGATATGGTTTAACCGTAATTTGTATAGGTTTTGATTTTACACGTTTCTTAACAATTCGATAATTATTGTCGAAAAATTCGTCAAATATATTTGCTGACCTTCGGCGTACTCTTTGTTTAATCAAAAACTCAATCTCAGTGGGAGAGATGTTTTGCACGCCTGTTTTTTGTGCATACAGTACCTTTTGTTCAAAAGTTCCAACTCTGTATTGTTTGTTATTAACATACTCATACGACCATTCAATATTACTTGCATCCGACAGATCTTGAACAATAAAATTTCTAAAATCAGGATGTTTGATATCTGAAACATTATCCAGGTCAATGCGGGTATAAATCTTAGTAGTTAGTACGAGTGGCTCGCCTTGATAAATGCTTTTTTTATTGTTAATAACCCTAATAAATAAGTCATCATTAGAAAAATTAGCATCTGATGATTGCTGCTGTTGTTTTTGAAGAGAGCCGTCATTTTTAATGACTTCAATATTAATTTTATTACTGGTATACTTCTTACCTTTTATGGTTATTTGTGCGGGATTAATGGTGTATTTACCAACTTTATCCCCTTTCAAAATGTAAGTATAAGTATACTGTCTGTTTCTGGATACCTTCCCGTTAATGATTTGTGTACTTGAACTGGTCATAACGCTGGGACCCATTAACACCGTGAAATCAGATAAAGGAGGTAGTCTGAAATCTTCGCCTTCCTCGTTGACTGAAAAAATGAGCTGAAATTTCTCTCCGGCTAATACAGATTGCTTTGCCTTTGCTGTAAATTGAACATCCTGAGCTCCCATGTTTCCATAAATGGAAAACAGAAGAACCATAAATAATATGTTTTTTAATTTGTGCATTATCTCAAAATTGAAATTCTTGTGCAAAAATAGAATATTTATCTAGTTAAACGCTGCTGGGTGCTTACCAGTTTTTTTCAATGTTTTTGTTCGCCTCACCTTTTATTTTCTTCATCTTATCCTGTAATTCCTGTTCATCCTGATTTAGTGCATTTAAAATTCGTTGCGCATCCTCTTTGGATATCTGGTCATTCGGTTGAGCTTGCTGATCTTGACTATCTGGTGTTCCATCATTGTTGGAATCGGTGTCTCTATAATCTGGAATTCCGTCCCCATCTGAATCCTTGGGTTCTTCTGGATTTTCTCCGGCCTCTTTCTTATCAGGTATGCCATCATTATCAGAATCCTTGTCCTGATAATCGGGTATACCATCTTTATCCGTATCCTGGTTTTTATTTTGCTGACCGTTTTGATCCTCTTTTTCTTTCTGGTCAGGAATACCATCTCCATCGGAATCTTGTTTTTGTTGATTCTGCTTGTCCTGGTCTTTATTTTGATCTTTGTTCTGGTCTTTATTCTGATCTTTGTTTTGGTCTTTATCCTGGTCTTTGTTTTGTTCCTGTTCCTGTTTCATCTTCATGGCAGCAATCAGGTTATATCGTGTTTCATCATCCAAAGGGTTATTTTTTAAAGCTTCCTTGTAAGAATGAATGGCATTATCTATATCCTTCTTTGCTAAGTAGGCATTGCCCATATTGTGTTGTACTTGCGCTTTTTGCTCTTTGCTTAAATTTTCCTGATTGATTCCTTTGAACTGATTCAAAGCCTCCTCGAATTTTTCCTGTTTAAAATAGGCATCTCCCAAGTTAAATTCTGCTTCAAAAGAGGATTCTCCTTCTTTTAAATTTTCCAAAGCTTTTTTGTATTCAATTTCAGATTCAATGAATTTGCCATTGTCATATTCATCATTTCCGCTACGAATAAACTTACGTTCTTTTTGTGCAAAGATTGTAACTGCACATAATAGTATAATAATGGTCAATAAAGTTCTCATTTCTCGTCCTCCTCTTCGAACAGTTTAATTTTACTCAAGTATTTGTTCTTGCGCTCTAATACAATGAAATCGATTAACAGAAAAAGAAGAGCAAATAGAGCCATATACTGAAACTGATTTTTATAGTCAGTATAAATTTTAGCTTCCATTTCTGACTTTTCTAACTTTGAAAGGTGATCAACCAAATCGTTCATTCCTTTTCGGATATTATTGGCAGCGATAAACTCTGCATCACCTGCATTCGCTATTTCAACCAACATTCCTTCGTTAAGTTTTGAGATGACCACATTGCCTTGGTTATCCTTCATAAAGGTGTTTTTACTTCCGCCAGGAACCGGAATTGGAGATCCTTTAGGAAGTCCCATTCCAACCGTATATACTTTAATGCCCTTTTCAGCGGCTGCTTGTGCTGCTTGAATAGCATTATCTTCATGATTTTCTCCATCGGTGATAACTATGATCGCCCGATTGATATCTTCTTGTGAAGTAAATGAACGAACAGATTGATTTATAGCCGCGCCAATGGCCGTTCCTTGCGTTGGAATAATGCCTGTATTAATCGATGAGATAAACATCTTAGCTGAGGCATAATCGGTTGTTATGGGTAACTGTGTATAAGCTTGTCCTGCAAATACAACCAAACCTACTTTATCATTTTGTAGCTTATCAACCAATTGAAAAATTGCTCTTTTGGCTCTGTCTAATCTACTGGGTTGAATATCTTGTGCATTCATACTATTGGAAACATCCAAAGCAATGATAATTTCTATCCCTTTGCGTTTCACGGTCTCTAATTTAGTGCCAAACTGAGGTCCTGCTAATGTGAGTATGATGGCTGTCAAAGCCAACAACATCAAGTAAAACTTAATGATAGGACGCACCGAAGAAGCACCAGGCATAAGAGGTTCTAGTAATGCTGGATTTCCGAACCTTTCCAGTGCTTTTTTCCTTCTTCGTCCGATGATCAGACTGACAAAGGCTAAAATGGGTATAATAGCCAATAGATATAATAATTCTGTATGTTCAAATCTAAACATGATGATTTTCTTTTATTTATGGTAGGTTACGTAACACCGTGCTTTTTAAAAACACCTCCAACAATATAAATAAGGCTGCGAGAATTGCCCAGAGCATATACTTTTCTGAACGTTTGGTGTACTCCTTCACCTCAATCTTGGTTTTTTCCAGTTGATCAATTTCTTCGTAAATGTGCTTTAGCCCATCTTTATTAGTAGCTCTAAAATACTGTCCGCCTGTGATATTAGAAATCTCTTGCATCATCTCTTCATCAATCTTAACTTCTTCTTCTATTAAGCGTGTACCATAGGGCGTTTGTACAGGACGCTGGGCAATACCTTTGGTTCCAACTCCAATTGTATAAACCCGGATGCCAAATGTTTTGGCTATTTCGGCAGCTGTGAGTGGGGCTATCTCCCCTTGGTTATTTACTCCATCCGTTAATAGAATAATTACTTTTGATTTGGCTTGGCTGTCTTTAATACGATTAACCGCCGTTGCCAGCCCCAAACCAATGGCGGTTCCATCTTCCACCATATGTGTTTTAATATCCTTCATCATATTTATCAATACCACTTTATCTGTGGTTAAGGGGCATTGGGTGAAGCTTTCACCAGCAAAAATGACCATTCCAATTTTATCGTTTTCACGTGCCGAGATAAATTGTGAGGCCACATCTTTGGCGGCTTCTAATCGGTTGGGCTTAAAATCTAAGGCTTCCATACTCGATGAAATATCCATCGTCATCACAATGTCTATTCCTTCCGTGATGACGTCTCTGGAACTATTGGTAGACTGTGGGCGCGCCAATACCACTACAATCATAGCAATGGCCAACGACCTCAAAACAACCGGCAAGTGCCGTAAATGAACTTTCCAAGATGTGGGCGCTGCGCTAAAGCCTTTTAAAGTAGATATTTGTAGCGAAGCCTGGGCACTTTTATGTTTCCAGATATACCAACCTATCATAGGTACTAATACCAGTAATAAGTAAAAATAATCCGGATGTAAAAAATTAATATTATTCATTATATGATTGTTATGCAATAACCTGTTTTACTTTTTATCCGAGCTGTTCTCCTCCGCATTGTTTTCTAACATTGTTTCCTTTACTTCTTCCAATGTCTTCATTTCTTCTTTTTTTGTTTGATTCACAAAGAAATAGGCGTTCATTAAGGTCAATGCGTTTTCATCTGCCAAAGGATCAAACTTTGCAAACTTTACCAAGTCGGCTAATTCCAGCACCTGCCTAAGTTGCTCCATCGATTTTTTATCGATATCTAAATATTTGATTGCATTAAAAATTTCAATGGATGTTAACTCCATGGCTGGTTGGTCATACCTGTGCTCAATATAAGCACGAATAATATTGGAAACCTGGGTGTAAAACTCTTTAACCTTATGATGCTCCCAAAGTTTTGCATCCTTTATCTTATCTAACTCACGAAGGGCAATAATATGCGCAGGTTCTTTGGGTTTTGCTTTGATAAAGGTTCGTCCTTCTCCGTTGCGTTTTTTGCGTAAATATATAAAGAGCCAAATGAGTAATCCAAGAGCCAGAGCTATACCTCCATACAAGTATATAAGATCGAGAATTTCCTCTATTTTAAAAGGAGCACCATGCGGCCCTTTGATATCTGTCACCCCTTTTTCGGGGTCTACCTCCTTAAAAGGATTTACTACCATCAAACTTAAAGCGTTAGATGCAGCAACGTTCCTCACTTCGTTTTGAATGACTTCAAATTCAATGGGAGGAATATAATGTAAGCCACTGTCAAATGAGGTAATTCTGAAAAGTTGAGAAAGTACCAAACGGTCATTGTCGAGCTTTAAACTGTCTACCTGTCCCTTTTCAACTATTTCAATGTTTTTTGTGATCGTATCTGTAAGATGCGGAAAGTTGACCAGTAAACCAGCAGGTTGACTCACCTCAAGTTTTAAATCCATTTGTCCTCCAATCAATATCATGGCAGAATCCAAGGTAGCGGTAACACTTACTTGTTGGGAAATAGCGTTATAACCGAGCAATACCCATAGTGATGCCACCATCAAAATCCTGAGACAGAAACGCTTGATTGTAATCACAAGTGTCAATCCTTTCATTACATTCGTTTTTTAAATAAATACATTAGTGACTTTACATAATCTTCGTCGGTTCTAATTGAAGTATTATCAATACCACACTTTCTAAAAATAGCTTTTGTATTTTCATCATTCTCTTTCCACCATCGATAAAAAGCTTTCCTCACATTCATGTTGGACGTATCAATCCAGGAGTACTGACCTGTTTCTGCATCTTTCATTTTTACCAGGCCAACCGAAGGCATTTCTGTTTCTCGTTTGTCATAAATTTTTAAAGCCACCACATCATGCTTTTGATTGGCAATCTTCAGCGGATTTTCAAAATCTTCGTCAATAAAATCAGAAATAACAAAAGCTGTACATCTCTTTTTAATGGCATTGGTCAAATATCTCAATGCCTCACCAATATTGGTGGTTTTGTTTTCTGGTGTAAAAGAAATTAGTTGCCGAATGATATGTAATATATGTTTACGACCCTTTTGTGGCGTAATAAATTTCTCAATTTTATTAGAAAAAAATATAACACCTATCTTGTCATTGTTATGAATGGCCGAAAAGGCCAAGACAGCCGCAATTTCAGTGATAATATTCTTTTTGTATTTAAAGGATGTGCCAAAATCTCTGGAGCTTGACACATCAATAAGAAGCATAACCGTGAGTTCTCTTTCTTCTTCAAAAACCTTTACGTAAGGATGATTAAAACGAGCTGTTACATTCCAGTCAATATTGCGGATGTCGTCACCGTACTGATATTCACGTACTTCGCTAAAGGTCATACCCCTTCCTTTAAAGGCAGAATGGTACTCACCTGCAAATATATTATTGGACAGCCCCCTGGTTTTAATCTCTATCTGTCGAACCCGCTTTAAAAGCTCTGCTGTTTCCATAGTGTTTGTTGTTTTTTAGGATGCTTTATCAAATGAGAAAGCATTTTATAAACCTTTTAAATTTTAACTTGAATGCTAAAATTTACTATGGCACTTCAATGGTATTTAATATATCATTAATCACATCTATTGACGTAATGTTGTTAGCTTCAGCCTCATAGGACAGGCCGATTCTATGACGCATTACATCATGACAAACGGCACGTACATCTTCGGGAATCACATAACCTCTGCGTTTAATAAAAGCATATGCTTTGGCTGCCATAGACAGGCTGATACTAGCTCGTGGAGAACAGCCATAGGAAATCATTTCTTTATACTTTTCCAGGTTATATTGTTCCGGAAAACGTGTAGCAAAAACAATGTCAACAATATATTTCTCTATTTTTTCATCCATATACACATCTTTGACCACTTCGCGTGCCCGTAAAATATCATCAGGTTTTAATATTGAGGATGCTTTAGGAAATGATTGAGCCAAGTTGTGGCGTATAATCATTTGTTCTTCCTCTTTTTGAGGATAATCAATGACAATTTTTAGCATAAAACGGTCTACCTGTGCTTCGGGTAGGGGATAAGTTCCTTCTTGTTCTATAGGGTTTTGGGTGGCCATCACCAAAAAGGGTTCTTGTAATTTGTGGGTAGTTTCACCAATGGTAACCTGACGCTCCTGCATGGCTTCAAGTAAAGCACTTTGAACCTTTGCCGGGGCACGGTTAATCTCATCGGCCAATACAAAATTAGTGAAGATAGGTCCTTTTTTAATGATGAATTCTTCATTTTTTTGACTGTAAATCATTGTACCCAGCAAGTCAGCAGGTAATAAATCCGGAGTGAACTGTATTCTGCTGAAATCCGCATCTACAATAGTAGCCAATGTGTTAATGGCTAAGGTCTTTGCCAAGCCAGGAACCCCTTCTAAAAGAATGTGTCCATCGCTCAATAACCCGATTAACAAACCCTCTATTAAGTGTTTCTGGCCCACGATTACCTTATTCATTTCGATGGTTAATAAATCCACGAATGAACTCTCGTTTTTGATCCTCTCGTTTAACTCTCTTATATCAACAGATTGCTCCATGATTTTTAATATTATAATTTATTAAATTTACTTTTTCTTGTGGTCTCCAAAATTAGTTTTTTAAAGAGCAGTCATGAATCTAAGGTTGTTAAAAAACGTTAATCAACAATGTAAACAAACCATAAATACGCTATTTTAACAGTTCCTTAACTTTTTATATGGTATGCTTTAACGAATTGAACCAAATTAGTGACTGGAGGTTTTAGTTGTTCAAGAATTTAGTACAGAAAGATAAACTATTTATTAAAGAATAGGTGATTAAAGAAATAATTCCCTACGAGATTTTAAAAATAAAAAATAAAAGAAAATGAGTAAATTTGAAGATAGAGATTTTGTGTGTAAGCACATGATGTTAAGAAAACAAGATTTAGTAAAGGTCATTCATGAAAAGGATCTAAAAACAGTGGAAGATATTCAGGATGAAACCAATGCTGCTACAATATGTGGTTCCTGTTATGATGACCTGGAAGATATTTTGCAGGAAGAGCTAAAAAAGAAAAAAGAAAAAAAGTAAAATAAAAAATATGTATTGCGGCTGTCTCGTCTATATAAAATACTTTTGAGACAGCCGCTTTTAAAATATAGTTTATGTTTGACCCAGACCTGCTATTTGGGGACCCCTAATTTGGATAAGATATCAGTCATCAAACACCATTTGGTGATGGAAGATTGTAGTAAGTTAAGTCCTACAAAACCTGTGAAAAATAACCAGTTAATGTTTACATAAACGGCCAATAGAACACTGGTTATTATAAATATTCCTGCAATGGCCCTTACGATTCTTTCTTGCATTTTTTTTATTTTATATTAATAATGTTATTTAATAAATGCACTGTATGTTGTAACCATTAATATATGGTAGACATATAAATGCTTTACAAGCTACTGTCAATATTTAAAACATAAGCTTGGATATTACAATCAGGAATTTCATCCTTACAGCGATTCAAATCTTCAAGAATATTTTGGGCCTGTGCGTCTTCTACAACGGTAAAAAAAGCAATATTATCGGTGGAAGCAGCGTTGTTACCAAAAAACCAGTTTCCTGCCCTATGAGGCGTTTTATCGGGTTTTTTCACCCCTGTTACGTCAAAAAGATTGTATGAATTAATATTTTGTTTGGTAAAAAACTCTTCCAATTTTTCGCGATAATCAGCTATCGTTATAACAAATAATAGTTTCATATGACTTGAGTGTTAAGTAATTAGTAATGAAGTAAATAAATACATATTGTGTGTTTAAATATTTAAAAGGCTGTTTTTGAATTGATCATTCATTCTGCTTTAGCATGACTCTTAGGATCCACATTAACGGAAGCTTTCTCTCCCTTGGCTTGATGGTTTTTATATTCTGCCATATAGTAAATCAAAGGCACTATAAGTAAGGTAAGGAATGTGGAAGCAATGGTACCTCCCATTAAAGAAATAGCCAAACCCTGAAAAATAGGGTCGAATAAAATAACCACAGCGCCAATCACAACTGTTCCAGCTGTTAATAAAATGGGGGTTGTTCGTACTGCACCAGCTTCAATAATGGCTTCTTTGAGGGGAGCTCCTTCTGCGAGTCGGATATTAACAAAGTCAATAAGTAAGATGGAGTTTCGGACCATGATGCCTGCTAATGCAATCATTCCAATCATTGATGTTGCAGTAAAAAAGGCATTTAGCATCCAGTGTCCCACAACAATTCCAACCAGTGAAAGAGGTATGGCTACCATCATTACAAAAGGAACTTTTAGATTTTGGAACCAGCCCACAATAAGCATATAGATGATCAGAAGAACTACAGCAAATGCGGTACCCAAGTCTCGAAATACTTCATAAGTTATTTGCCACTCACCATCCCATTTTAAGCCATAATTATTTTCCACAAAAGGTTGCCCATTATAAAATTCTTCGATTTCATATCCTTTCGGAATTACGATCTCATCCATTCGATCAGAGATATCCATGATGGCATAAACAGGACTTTCTAATTTGCCTGCAATGTCAGCAGTAACGTAAACAACAGGTTTTTGATTTTTACGGAAGATGCTCTTTTCTTTCGTGGCTTTTTCAATATTCACCAAATCACCAATTGCAACCATTTGACCATACTGAGACTTTAGATTTATACTTTTCAGATCTTCTATTCCGCTACGATCTTCCTCAGCCATACGTAAGGTAATGCCCACTTGATCATGATCATTTTCAGCAAACAAGTTGGTGACTTTGGTACCTCTTAGGTTCATATGGATGGCGTGCACAATCTGCTGTGTAGAAATACCAGCCAACATGGCTTTTTCCTTATCTACATTGAATTTATATTCATCTTGATCATCTTCTACCATCCAGTCGATATCAACTACACTCTCAGTGGTTTCAAATAGTTTTTTCACCTGCAAGGCGACATCTTTTTGGGATTCGTAATCAGGACCATATATTTCAGCTACCATAGTTGACATAACCGGAGGTCCGGGAGGAACTTCCACTACTTTTACATTGGCATTAAATTTCTTTCCAATTTCTTGTAATCGAGGACGCAATGCTTTGGCAATATCATGACTTTGTAGGTCTCTTTCTTTTTTAGAAACGAGATTTACCTGAATGTCGGCCACATTAGAACCTTTTCGCAAGTCATAATGACGTACCAAGCCATTAAAATTAATGGGGGCAGAGGTACCTACATAAGTTTGATAATTGGTTACCAACTCATGATTTCTTAAAAAAGCAGCCAGTTCTTTTGTCACATTGGCTGTCTGTTCCAATGTTGTTCCCTCTGGCATGTCCACAATAACTTGAAATTCATTTTTATTGTCAAAAGGTAAGATTTTGACAGTAACAGCCTTGAACAAAAACAAACTGGCAGAACCAAATAACATAAGGGTTACCGTGATAATAAATGCCCAACGTTTGGTTTTATGTTCAATCATAGGGCGCATGGTTTTATCATAGATTCTATATATCAGTGTTTTCTCCAGAGAATAATCTTTCTCATCTTCGTTGCTTTCATCATGCTTTAGTAAGCGATATGCCAACCAAGGCGTAATCATTAAGGCAACCAATAAGGAGAATATCATGGCGATGGAGGCACCTATGGGCATTGGGCTCATATAAGGCCCCATCATACCCGAAACAAAAACCATGGGTAATACTGCTGCAATCACCGTAAAGGTGGCTAATATAGTTGGATTACCCACTTCGTCAATAGACTTAAGAGCTGCCTGAAAAAATGGTAGTTGTTTCATTTTAAAGTGGCGGTGCATATTTTCTGCGATAATAATAGAGTCATCAACCACAATACCAGTTACAAAAACTAAAGCAAAGAGCGTTATCCTATTGAGTGTATAGTCCATAAAGTAGTAGCTGAACATGGTTAAAGCAAAAGTGATAGGTACCGAAATAAACACTACTAAACCACCGCGCCATCCCATGGCCAACATCACCACAAATGTTACAGCAATAATGGCTCCCAGGAGGTGCATCAATAATTCAGATACCTTTTCTGAAGCTGTTTCTCCGTAATTGCGCGTTACCTCCACATGGATATCTTTAGGAAGTAATTCCCCTTTTAATATGTCTATTTTATGCTCAATTTGTTGGGCCAATCGCATAGCATCCGCACCGCGTCTTTTGGCAATAGAAATAGTTACAGCACTATATTCGCCAGGATTAACCTCTTTTTGCATACTGGCCTTACCGTATCCAAAAGAAACATAAGAATTAGGCAAGGCCGGTCCGTCGTTAATTGTAGCCACTTGGTGCATGTAAACAGGACTATTTTGGTATACACCAATAACTAAATTACTTACTTCTTCGGCCGACTGCAAGAACTTACCTGTAGTTACCAAGTATTCATTGTTATACTCATTAAAAGAACCAGATGATGATTGTAAATTAGAAGCTTTTAGTTGTTGAGCAATCATCAAAGGATCCATATGAACAGCAGTCATACGATCCCTGTTAAGAATAACTTGTATCTCACGGTTTCGACCTCCTATTATTTTGGTCTCTGAGATATCGGTAATCTTTTCTATTTCCCCATTTAATTCTTGGGCTACTCTTTTTAACTGATAATCGTCGTATGTTTCGCTCCACAATGTGAGTCCCATGGCAGGAACATCATCAATAGACCTTGTTTTAATTAAAGGAAGCGTAATTCCCGCAGGCATCTGATCCATGTTCTTCATGATCTCATTGTAAAGCTTCACCAAACTACGTTCAATGTCTTCACCTACATAGAATTGAACAATCAACATAGCTTGCTCCGGCATAGATTGAGAATAAACATACTCAACACCTTTTATGTTAGAGATAACTTTTTCAATGGGAGCAACAATTCTTGATTCAACCTCCTGGGGGCTGGCTCCTGGATATCCTAAAAAAATATCGGCAATAGGAACATCTATTTGCGGCTCCTCTTCACGAGGGGTCAGGTATGAACTGTACATTCCAATGATTACGAATGCAACCATTAAAAGAGGTGTCAGTTTTGATTTTATAAACATTCGGGCCAATGACCCTGCAAATCCTGTTTTCATGTGATTAAATTTAATTTTCAATGGGCACAAGTAACAAACCGTACATGTCCTCCTCTTGTGTGAGAACAATTATTAATGGTCCGTTTCAAGTGTTTAAAATATAGTTATTTGCTTGAGCTATGCTATAATCTTACAGCCATCCCATCATACAATCTCTCTTGGCATTCAACAATCAATAGATCACCTTCCGAAAGACCAGAAAGTACCTCCACCTGATTGGCATCACTTTTACCCAGTCGTACCCACCTTAAAAGAGCAGCTTGGGATTCTCCAACAGTCCAGACTCCAGTTAACTGACCTCGATTGACAATTAGATCTTTTGAGATCATGATTTTCTCATTGCTTCCCTTTCTCAATTTCACTTGCGCAAACATTCCACTTCTTAAAGCTTTTTCCTGCATTTTAGTTGGAAGTAATGAAATGCGAACTTCGAACTGAGCACCAGACAATATACTGGAACTACTTACCCGGGAAACAAATCCTTTGATGTTTGTTTCACAGCTTTTTAGCGCTATATAAACTGTATCACCTTTGCTCACCAAGTCAATTTCAGATTCCGGTATCCGGGTCATTACTTCAAACTCACCGAGCGCTTCCACAGCTAACAAAGGCAAGCCAGGATTGGCCATATCACCTGCATCCACAAAAAGATTGGTAATTACACCAGCATAGGGGGCACGTATATGGGCATATGTCATCATTTCTTCTACCTCAGCTTTTGCTTTTTGAGCCACTTCTAGTCTGGCCTTTGCCATATTAAAATGCATACTTACATCGTCCAATTCTTTTTGCGTAGCACTTGCTTGTTTATACAAATTACTTATTCTATTGTAATCCCGTTCTGCATTTTTATAAGCCGCATCAGCCTCAATAATACCAGCTTCAACCTGACTTTTTTTTGCCATTATATCATTACTTCTTATGGCCAATAACAATTGTCCCTTTTCTACCCGATCTCCCTCGTGTGCATATATCTGATCTATTTGCCCCATAATACGAGTACTTATTGTTGATTTTTTTACAGCTGCGATAGTGCCGGAATATTGGTACGTTTTAGGCACCTCTGATGCCCTAACCTGTGATGTTTTAACCAAAGCGCCTGCTTTATTGCTTTCTTCTGTTTCGTGACTGCCACAACCGTGTAGTATTATTGCTACAACTGTTACTAGCATGAATAATTTAGACTGATTCATAGTTATATTGAGTTTTATTATTTACTATTTTTATTAATTGTTAGTATATTGTGTTGATTCCGAAGATAGTAGCTCATACCGGAATACAGAAATATTATAATTATAGATGGCGTTCAAGTGTTTCAACTCATTTTCGGCTGATGTAGCCTCAGCCATTAATAAGTCAGAAGTTCTTTCCATTCCTTCTTTATAGCGATTCGTTCTAATTCGTAATGATTCACGCGCTTGTTCTGCTGCTGTTTTATAAGTTATTAATTGACTTTCGTTTACTGCAATATCTCTTTGAGCCTGCAAAAGTTCCATATTTCCTTTGTCCAGGTATTCCTTATATTCTATTTCTGATTTATGAAACGCGGCCTTTGATTTATTGAATTTACCAATGTTTTTTCCGCCATTAAATAATTTCCACTGTAGATGAATACCGAACATATAGCTGTCGGCATCAAAACCACCCAGATCTGCATCGTACATATTATATAAAGCAAAAGCGTTAATCCTGGGGGCAAAGCTAAATGCGTCGCTTTTTTTCATCAGCCGTCTGGCTTCCATGCCATACTGCATTGCCAGTACATCTGCTCTGTTATTTACCGAGTTAAAGCCAGTAAAGGAAAAATCTACTTTGTGAATTGAGTCAGCAACCTCTAAGGGTAAATGAATATCTCTTCCTATTAGAAAGTTAAGGGATTCTTTCATGGATTGTTCTTGGTTTATTGCGGCTTTTAATTGTGCCTCCAGTTCCAAGGTCCTTACTTTTATGGCCAATACATCCGCTTCTTTCATATACCCTTGTTCCATGTTGTCTTGTGCCATTTTTAAATAAGCCTCCGAAGCTTTGCGTGCTTTTTCAATTACTGTTATTCTTCCTTTTGCCAACTGTAAGGCGTAATACGTTTGTTTCAATACATAATGAATATGCTTTTTAGTGTATTCACTTTTTAAATGGATCGCTTTTACTTTTTTTATAGCGGCATTCTTTCCCATCCATGCATCTACATTAATGAATGGTTGCTCTACCTTAATTTGTGTATGAAAATTATTTATATTTCCCGGATCATTTAATTCATCGGGGTTAAAATCTGCTTGCGTAACAATGGCTTGCTGCAATTTGAATCCAAAAGCATTCAAAGGATCCGTCGTAGAATAATAGGTGCCTGAAACTTCCACTGAAGGTAAATAGGTGGCTCTTGCTTTTTGATTATCAGCCTTTGCACTTTCGATGTCGTATAAACTCTTTCGTATTTCTGTGTTGTTATTATTCGCTATTTCTAAAATTTCATGCAGCGTGAAAATGCTCGCTGAATCCTGCGCTTTTACTGATAAATTCGTGATAAAGTACAGCAATAGGGTAACGATTATTGTTTGTTTTGTATCCATCATTATATTTGGTTTAAATTTTATGTTAATGTCCATAGATTCCTTTTGTAAAGAAATTGTTGCGATGGCTCATCTTAAATTATATTCAAATTTGTTGTTTTTCTGGGTTCAAATATAAATCCATAAATACATATATCCAAATAATTAGATATGTATTAATGTAGATTGTATATTTTTAAAATCGTAGTCTTTTCATTTACAGGATTTAAAGTACTATTAAGGTAATGAAAATACTTAAACTTTCATGAATAAAAAGAAAAATTAAAATCTGCCAAAATGTCAATATTTAAGTGAATATGAAGGAAATTGGAAGTCATATTGACCGATCGTTCCAATAGTAATGACCAGGCATTTTTTAAATTATCACGATTAAACTACTTTTACATCATAGAACTGTCGTACATGGATAAAAAAGCACAATATTTAAGCACCGCTCATTCCATAAACTGTAATGGTCGCTTTATAAATACATCGAGCCCGTTGGTAATGGGTATTTTAAATATAACGCCCGATTCTTTTTTTGATGGTGGTAAATACAATGATCATAAGTTTGTTCTGAAAAGGATCAATGGTATGTTGGAGGAAGGAGCTGATATCATTGACATTGGGGCATATTCATCCCGTCCCGGAGCTTTGGATATTACGGAGAAAGAAGAACAAGAGCGATTGTTTTCTGTTTTGGAATTAATTAGAAATCAGTTTCCTGAAATTATTCTTTCAGTGGATACATTTCGTTCTGGAATCGCCAAAGGGGTGGTGGAAACTTTTCAGGTGGATATTATTAATGATATTTCGGCAGGGGAAATGGATGATAAGATGTTTTCTACCATTGCCAAGCTGAATGTGCCTTATGTTATGATGCATATGAAAGGAACACCACAGAATATGCAGCAAAATGTGAGGTATAAAAATGATGTTGTCTTTGAGGTAATTGATTATTTGGCAGAAAAGAAAAAGAGGCTAGATTTACTGGGAGTGCACGATGTTATCATTGATCCTGGTTTCGGATTTGGGAAATCATTGGATCATAATTATGAATTACTTAATCGACTCTATGAGTTTAGATTGTTGGGGCTACCCATATTGGTTGGTATATCGCGAAAATCAATGATATATAAACTATTGAATAGCTCACCCCAAGAAGCTTTAAACGGAACCACTGCCTTGCATATGTTGGCTTTGGAGAAGGGAGCCAATATTTTACGAGTGCATGATGTAAAAGAAGCCAAAGAATGTATTGGTCTATATGAAAAATTAAAGAGTTTGCATTAACTTAAGACAATCAAAAACAAAAGGATAACATGACATTTTTAGATATACGCTTCATTGACTTAATTGATATTACTCTTGTGGCATACTTGATGTATCGGCTCTATAAGCTGATTAGAGGTACGGTGGCGCAAAATATCTTTTTTGGATTGTTTGCTTTTATTGCATTTTGGCTCTTTATCAAGTTTTTGAATATGGAGCTGTCAACCGCTATTATTGATAACATCGTTAACGTTGGTGTTATTGCTTTAATTGTGGTATTTCAACAAGAAATAAGACGTTTTTTTCTACTTTTAGGAACCAAATATAATATAGCCAACCGTTTTTCATTTGAAAAAATATTTTCGACACCCTCAACAGGTGTGATGAATATTTATAACAAACCCATTGTGCGAACTTGTCAGAATTTGGCTAAAACAAAGACAGGAGCACTGATTGTTATTTCTAAAAAATCAGAATTGCTGGATTATGTGCAGACCGGTGAATTGGTTAATGCCGTGATTTCAAGTCGACTATTAGAGAATATATTTTTTAAAAATAGTCCATTACACGATGGAGCGGTCATTGTTGCTCAGAATAAAATTAAAGCAGCAGGTTGTATATTGCCTGTTTCGCAGAGCTTTGACTTGCCTAAAAAACTAGGTTTAAGACATCGGGCGGCACTAGGGGTAACGGAAGCAACTGATGCCTCGGCAATTGTGGTGTCAGAAGAAACAGGTAAAATTTCTTATTTTCATGCAGGCGAAATAAACCATGGTGTAACCCCAGATGAATTAGAAAAGCTTTTAGCCCAAGAATATTAAAAAAATATTTTATAGATTCGCAAGTCTTATGTTAAAAATATTTTCTACATTTAAGCATTGCTAAAATATAAAATCTCTGTGCTGTTATGAAGATTTGCTTGACCGGAGGAACTGGTTTTTTAGGTTCCAGAATTAGTCTTTTTTTTAAAGAAAATGGATTTGAGGTAGTAAATATAACCCGTCAAGATTTTAAGGAAAGTCCCAACGCAATTGCCAATATTATTGAAGGGGCAGATATGTTAATTAATCTGGCTGGTGCTCCTATTTTTAAAAAATGGACATCTCGTTACAAAAGGATTATTCACGACAGCAGGGTGCATACCACCCAAAAACTGGTTGAAGCTGTTGGATTGGTTAATCACAAACCCGCAATTGTTCTTTCTTGTTCTGCGGTGGGCATATATGATGACATATATGAACATGATGAATTTTCAGACAGATTTGGTAATGATTTTTTAGCATCAGTCTGTAAGGAGTGGGAAGCAGCTTTGGTGCCATTATTGTCCATGGATATTAAGTTGGCCGTTATGCGTATTGGCGTAGTATTAGACCATAAGCAAGGAGCTTTAGCCAAGATGTTACCTAGCTTTAAGATGGGATTGGGTGCTGTTGTGGGGAATGGATTGCAGCCTTTTCCTTGTATTCATATCAATGATTTTCTTTCTGCAATTTGGTATATTCTTAAAAATCCTGAATCAAATGGTGTTTATAATTTAGTGGCGCCAGATATTGTCTCTAATCGATATTTCTCAAAAAAATTAGGTGAAAAACTAAAGCGTCCTGTTTTTATGAAAGCTTCTGCCTCTATGATGAAGTTGGTATTGGGAGATGGAGCTAGCGTACTAACAAAGGGACAAAAAGTAAAGCCTCAGCGCTTGCTGGATTTGAATTTTCCCTTTCAATTTCCTACTGTAGATGATATGCTAAACGATTTGGTAAGTAAGTGAGCGTTGATCATCCATCATATTAAGAGGAAGATCATTATCCTAAAACTGTATCTGAAAATAGTTATCGATTTTATTATGATTTTTCGGGCTAAATATAAAAAAAGGAGACCATTATGATCTCCCTTTTCATATTTTAAATATCAATTTCCTGAATTATTCACCACTCTTACCGTAGTTCGGAAGAACACGTGCACTAGGATCGTCCACATCACAGTTCTCCCATTCTTTGTTAGGCATCCAAAATGACTTAATGACCTGATCTCTTCCTGGGAAATGTTTTTCAAAGATATCACGATACATCAAAGATTCTTTTGTGAAAGGAGTATTGCTTGGATACTTTGTTTTTGCATTTTCCAAATCATCGTCTGTGTACATTTCTTCAGCATATGCTTTTAAATAATCAACCGAACTATGTCCAACAGCATCGGAGAATGCCGCCTTGTCGCGATGTAGAATTTCCTGAGGCAGGTAATCACCTTCAAAGGCTGCACGTAACAAATATTTACCTTCTCCATATGTATTCATTTTTTTGGCGGGATCAATACTCATGATATAATCCACAAAATCTAAATCTCCAAATGGTACACGCGCTTCAAGGCCACAGGATGAAATGCATCTGTCAGCTCTTAGTACATCGTACATATGGATTTCACGAATTCGCTTTTCGGCTTCTTGTTGAAAAGCCTCAGGGGTGGGAGCGAAGTCAGTATATTTATAACCCAGAATCTCATCTGCAATTTCACCTGTCATCAATACTTTTACATCCGTGTTTTCACTAATGTACTTACAAATTAGGTACATACCCATAGATGCTCTAATGGTGGTGATATCCCACGTTTCTGTATTATATATCAGCGTACTTAACGTATCAAATATCTGTTGTCGTGTAAACAATACTTCAGTATGGTCTGCACCCAGATAATCCGCTACTATTCTGGCATATTTAGTATCAATGGGATCATCTTCAATACCCACAGCAAAGGTTTTGATAGGCTTATCTAGCATTTTCGCCGCAACAGCACAAACTAAACTGGAGTCCAATCCTCCACTACAAAGAAAACCCACCGGAACATCTGCCTGTAATCTTTTTTCAATACCAACAGTTAATTTCTTGTTGATGTTTTTTAAGATCTCGTCTAAATCGTGATCTACGAATTTTTCAACTTTAGATATATCTTTATAACAAACAAATTTTCCGTCTGCATAATAATGCCCCGGAGGAAATGGTTTTATTTCCTGACAAAGAGGATGTAATGTCTTCATTTCACTGGAAAACATAATTTCACCCTGTGCCGAATAACCATAAAACAAAGGGCGAATTCCAATGGGATCTCTGGCTGCAAAATATTTCTTTGCCACAGAATCATATATCACAAATACAAATTCAGCATCTAAAGATTTTGCTGTTTCTTCAATTCCTTTGTCTAAGAATAAAGGAATGATTACTTCACAATCACTCGTTGATTTGAATTCATATTTATGTTCATACTTTTTGCGTAGTTGTTGAAAATTATAAACCTCACCATTACATACTAAATTAATATTTTTGTACACAAGGGGCTGATTTCCGTTGCTTGAAACATCCATAATACTCAAGCGATGGAAGCCCATCCATCCTTCTTTTCCCAGGTCTCGGATGATAGAATTATCCGGACCTCTGTATTCAATTCTGTTAAACTCACTGGCAAACAATAGTTTGTCCATCATATCACTTCCTGTGTAAACTGCAAATCCGCACATATGGTCTGATGATTTTAATATATTATAGTTGTTGTATTTTATTAATGTGGGCATAAAAGTAACTATTTATAATAAATATGCAATATAAAATTACGATTTATTACCACATTGCTAATAATGCTATCAATATAGTAGTTGAGATCATACTGGGGTGGTGCTGGTAAAAAGTGTATGATTAAATGTATATATACATAATTTAAAGGGGTGTACTTAATAATTATCCATTTTATCGAATGAGATAGCCGATAGGGTGGGGGTTGGTCTAGAAATATTTAAACCTGTATCTTTTTAGCTATAGGATTTTATATTTGAACCATGTCAAGCATGTTTGTATTTGTTGTTTAATATTGATAAAAAGAAAAGAAAAAGACACAAAGAATTGGATTTTAAATATTTTTTTAGTTTTTTGTAAACTTCAAATTGTAATATTCACCCTAAAATTAAATGCCTATTGCATACGTTTACGCTTAATTTATAAATTTTTTAAGCATGAAAAACATTCAGAGAATGTCTGATGATGAATTGGTAAAGTCGTTCATGTCAGGGCAAGAAGATTGTTTGCACGTTCTAATGAGTCGGCATAAGAATAAAATCTATTCGTATATTTTAATGATGGTCAAGCAGCAAGAATTGGCCGAAGATGTCTTTCAGGACACCTTTATTAAGGTGCTTCAAAACCTGAAAAGGGGAAAATATGTTGAAAATGGTAGGTTTCCTTCTTGGGTGATGAGAATTGCTCACAATTTAATCATTGATTTTTATCGTAAGCAGAAGCACATGCAAGTGGTAAGTAATGATGCCAACAATTACGATCTATTAAACTCTGCCAAATATTCAGAGGCCAATGTAGAAGATAAAATGGTATATTCTCAGGTTTTAACTGAGGTGGTGGAATTGTTGGAGCAATTGCCAGACAAACAAAAGGAAGTTGTGCGTTTAAGGCATTTTATGGGCTTGAGCTTTAAAGAGATAGCTGAAGAGACCGGAGTGAGTATAAATACTGCGCTTGGAAGAATGCGCTACGCCTTGATTAATATGCGTGCCATGGTGGAAGAAAAAAATATTTCACTAACAATTTGATTTTTTTACAATAAATTTAGTGTAAAGGGCGTTTTTTAACTGTGTGTTAAGTTTGATACCGATATTATTTTTGCTTTAAAGCTTCTTTAAAGCTCACTTATTTTGTTACATAATAGTGTGTTGTGGTGTAACAAATTGTACGATTTGAAATGAGAAAGAAACGCCTATGAATTCAATTTTCACGCAAGATTTGTCTAAGCTGGAGGAGTATAGCCTGGCTATGATCGATTTCTTCGACAAATTACCTGATAGTTTTTTCGATGATGAAAGTTTAGAGCCTCCTCAAAGAATAGTAGATTCAATATTACAATATTCTAAAAATCATCAATCTTCTTCGTTGTACAATGGAACTAAACTATTTCGGTGGGGCACTAATTAGTTATAAAAGTTTTTCTCATAGGCAGTAAATTCCTTTCTTTTGAAGATCATACGCTTGAATATGGCGGTCAAAAATCCTGATCCATATCCAACAATCTGAACCATTGCGGCTACACTGGCACTCATGGCAACTCTTATACTTTTTGTTTGAATGGCAGCGTCTATAAAAAAAATAAGCCATGGTAGTAGCGTAAGTGGCAGTAGAATAGGTACAAAGAATCCAATTAGGATATAAATAGCGTAACCCAAAGTAAACATGGCAGGGATTGCATGAACCAATTTTAGTGATCCCGGATGACGGTATTGTAAATTAATTCTTGCAATTCCAGAATTGAAGACTTGTTTAAAAAATGATCGGAAATTATTTCTGCGTTTATGAAATACTGCTGCTTCATTAATGAGTTTAGTGCTGTATCCTGCCTCTAAAATACGCATGCTAAAATCAAGATCTTCACCAAAGCGAAGTCGTTCAAATCCTCCTAGGCTTCTAAAAACATCCTTTTTAATACCCATATTAAAACTACGTGGATAAAACGTATCTAATTTTTTTTCCCCTCCTCTAATGCCCCCTGTTGTTAATGTGGAGGTCATGGAATAACTGATTGCTTTCTGAATGGTATTAAATGATGCATGTGCCTTGTCAGGTCCTCCAAAACAATCTACCTTATTCAGATGACTGTCCACATAGTTAAAATACGCAGGAGGAATCAGGCAGTCTGAATCAAAAAATAAAAAATATTCACCTGTAGCCAGTTCTGCTCCTTTATTTCGAGCTGGACCAGGCCCCGTATTTTCTTGAAATTGATACCTTAAATGGAGTTGATGTTGATACTGTATACACACGCTTTCTGCAGATAATGTGGAACCATCTTCTATAACGATCACTTCAAAATCTTTATAGTGAACGCGTGTTAAACTATGTAGTAATTCATCTATTTCCTGAGGGCGGTTATAAACCGGAATAATTACAGAATACTTGGGCATGGGTACTTTATTGTTAATTGTGTAACAAATGTAAACTAACCATGCATATTCACAAAGGGAAAGTTACTTTTATAGTGTGTGAAGAAAATACTCTTCGTTTATTGGCAATTTAGGTTACTGTTTTATCAGCAACCTAAATTGCCCTACACTCTATTGGTTAACAACATGTAAGGCACATCAATCTTTGGTTAAGAATAACATGGGAGAGCCTATTATGTCTTGGTAAATAGGTCTATATCTATTGGTGTCGTAATATTTGGCTACGTTTACCTTTTTTATGCTTTCTCCTCTTTCATTTTTTTGAACCGTTTCAATGGGAACATAATCAAATTTTCCATCTTTTACACAAACCATACATCCAGACACTCCTTTTTTTATTAAGTCAAGTGCCATATTGCCATAAGTTGTTGGAATAATCGAATCTAAAGCATCTGGTTGCCCTGAACGAACAAGATATCCTAGTTTTTGATGTATGATATTGATTTCGTGTCCATTATTGTACTTAGAAGAGTGTTTTTTTAGTTCGTTACCTATCTGCTCACCTATTCCTCCAAGTTTTTTATGTCCAAACGCATCTGTTTCTGCATTGGCGTATACAATTTCGGAGCCATCAAAAGATGCGCCTTCAGATACCAAGACAACAGAATAATTGCTGGGGTTATTTCTTCGATCTTCTACCATTAATGCGGTTAACTTTTCGGTGTTTATGGAATATTCAGGTATCACGCAACGGTCGGCAGCACCACCAATTGTCGGGAGCAAAGCTGAAAATCCTGCGTTTCGTCCAAATACTTCTAAAACCAAAAAACGCTCGTGGGAGCCTGCACATGTTCTTAGTTCATGGGTTAATTCAATGGTTCGAGTAACACAAGTGCTAAAACCAATACAATATTCAGTTCCAGGTACATCACCATCCATAGTTTTGGGAATGCCAACTACCTTGATACCCTCCTGATGCAATCGAACCGCATAACTTAAGGTGTCATCTCCGCCAATTGGAATCAGATAGTCAATACCGATGTGTTTTAAATTCGCAACGGCTTCATTTGTTAGATCATTAAACTCATCTTTATAAATGGACTTTAGGTGTTCGGGTACTTCATTCAATGCCACCTTAGTGGCCTTGGTTCTGCTGGAATGCAAAAAGGTACCTCCAGTACGACCAATTTTATTGACCGTCAGTTCTGTTAGAGGAATACAGTATGTTTGTTCTTCAACGGATTTAGATCGGTCAATACTTATAGCTCCTTTCCATCCATTTTTAATTCCTATTACCTTATAACCTTCACGAATAGCTCGCAGTGTTACTGCTCTAATGGCAGGATTAAGACCAGGCACATCACCTCCTCCGGTAAGTATACCTATGGTTAGTTTATTTTTATTCATATTCAAATGATTTAATGAAAGTGATAGTGTTTGTAACTGTTTGTTTTTTAAAGGTATAAAATAATTATATGACATCATACATCGTGCAATATATATTTGTGGCTGTTGTTGAATATATTGGACTGATTTCACTATTTTTGGTCCCCAAATAGAATTGTACATGAATGTCATTGATCTTATCAAAAAACTACTACCCGGACTAGCCCCACTCATCATTTTTGTTATTGCAGATAGTATTTGGGGTACAGAAATTGGTTTACTGTTTGCCATCGGTTTAGGGATAATAGAAATTGTTTACAGCTTCATTCAAAAGCAAAAACCAGATAAATTTATTTTATTTGATGTTGGTCTACTGGTAATTATGGGCGGAATATCTTTGCTGTTAGAAGATGATTTGTTTTTTAAACTTAAACCCGGTGTCATTGGAAGTATTTTATGCGCGCTACTTGGTATTTCTGCTTATGGAAAACACAATTTAATGATGGCCATGAGTGGTCGGTATTTAAAAGGTATTCAAATAAATCAATGGCAACAGTATGAAATGCTGAAGAGTATGAAGGTTTTATTTTGGATTTTCGTACTACATACTATTTTGGTTTTTGTTGCGGCCATTGCTATGAGTAAAAATATGTGGGTAACTATTAGTGGACCTGGTTTTTATATCTTATTTGGATTGTATTTTATTTTTGAATTGTATAAAAAACGTAGGGCACAAAGTAAATATAAAAACGAAGAATGGCTGCCTATCGTAAATAACGAGGGAGTAATAGAAGGCAAAATGCCTCGTAGTATCGCCCATAATGGTTCTATGATTTTGCATCCGGTAGTTCATGTGCAAGTACTTAATTCTAAGGGAGAGCTGTATCTACAAAAGCGTGCGCATCATAAATTGATTCAGCCCGGAAAATGGGATACAGCTGTGGGAGGCCATGTTGCTGCTGATGAATCGGTTGATACGGCCATGAAAAGAGAAGCGCAGGAAGAAATAGGATTGCAAGGTTTTTCAGTAACAGCCTTTAAGCAGTATAAATGGAAAAGTGAAATAGAACAGGAGTTGGTTTTTGCTTTTGTTTCGATAACTGACAAGCCTATAAATGTTAATCATTTAGAAGTGGATGAAGGAAGGTTCTGGACCATCAGGGAAATTGAACGCTGTTTAGGAAAAGGCATTTTAACACCCAACTTTGAGTATGAATTCGAGATGCTTAAGACCTACTTGCAAAGACAAAGTAAATAGGTTGGCAAAAGCACCTCGTAAAAATAAATATGGGATAAATAAAATATTCTAAAACAAACGGCCTTGCGTTGCCTCATGGCAGACCGGAATAATTTTATCCAGTGTCACATACCAAATAAAACCTTTGACAGATGTATGTCCCATGTTTTGTACTTGTCGGATATACTGCAATACCTGTTTTTCATATTTTGCTTCTTCAATATCGCCAAATTTATAGTCAATGATATGAACTTCGTTCTCTAAAAACACAACGCGGTCCGGACGATAAGTTCCTCGGGGGGATAAAATGGTATTTTCTGCTTTTATCTGATGTTTCGGATGAAACCATTTTTGTGTATCAGGTTTAGAAATCAAATCAGAAATTTGATTTTTCAACATTTCTTTTTCCATTTCTGATATTTTACCATCAAAAATCATTCTTGTCAGAGCCATTTCAATATCATCTTTGGTATGAATATATTCAAAAGCTTCATGCATTAGCTTTCCATAATTAATCTTACTCTGTCCACCTGTATTGGAAAAATACCCTTCATTATCCGCTTTAATAGCTATCTTGTCATCGTTTAATAGCTTATTGGTAAAAGGTTTTAGTATTTCACCTAATATAATATCTTCGTCCTTCGTGTTTGATATTTGCTCTGGTATTTCACCATAACTAAAGCAATTATTTTCTGCATCCCATGAAGAGGCCAAATCAATAAAACCTCTATTATCCGTGTCTGTTAAATGATGATTTTGAATGGTAAAATACATTAAGTCGGACACACTTTTTAATTTATCTTTATTATTAGAAGATGGTGTATTGCCAAAGGTTATTAAGACCTCACAACAACGGGTAAGTGCAACATAAAGCAAATTTAAGCTATCAACATATTGATATAGGCGTTCCTGAAAATACTCTTCTTTAAATATTGTATTTTGTAATTTTGAAGTATAAGTAACGGGCAATAATTTAATTTCATCAAAAGGTGCTATATCGGGTCTGCACCAAATAATATTACTTTTTATTTCAGTATCCAGTTTCCAGTTACAATAGGGTAAAAATACAACTTTAAATTCCAGACCTTTAGACTTGTGAATCGTCATTATTTTTATTGCATCCTGATCATCAGGTACAGCAACGGCTTCCATATTTCCTTTATCATCCCACCAATCAATAAATGCCGTTAGATCAGGATAATAATCTTTGATAAATTGATTGGTGCAATTGATAAATCCCTGTATAAAAACCCCCTGTTGTTCCTGAATCTCCTCTGGTAAATTATGTGCCAGCAGTTCCACCAATTCAAGTAAGGGTTTTTGGCGTTGGGTTAGCAACTCATTGATCCAATCAAATTCTTGTTTTGCAAAACCAATCTCTGTCTCAAAATCAAAATACTTACCTACTTCATATGCCCCTTTTTGTTCTTTATTATGCAGTAATTGTCTATTTAAGACCATTTCGGCCTTCAGGATAAGATTATTGGGATTTTGTAAGAATTTAATTTGTGCCACCATAAAATGAACCGCTGAAGAACCGGACAAGAACAATGATTCATTGGAAATAACAGGAATGGCTTTGCCTTGAATAGAGTAGGCCCCTGATAATAAGGCGTTGGCAATGGTTTCGCCTTCTCCCTTTTTTCGTACTAAAATACAAAAGTCATGATAGTTATAGCCTTTGTCCACTAAATTTTCAATGTTTTTCACCATTTCAAAAAGCATGCGTTCATCATAACTTTTTTCTTTGTCTCGATCGAAAAACATGGCTTTCACATGCCCTTTATTGAGGTCTTTATTTGCCGGTAGCTCCTGAAAAACATCTGCATATGCATGGGAAATCTTGGAGCTAAACTCGGCTATCGTATCTTCGCCCTTGAGTAAACCTGAGAATTGTTGATTAAAATCGTTTTGAATGTATTTTGCGCCGGATACAAAAAGAGAATTGTTAAAACTTATAATATTTGATAGACTTCTCCAGTTTTTATTCAGGGTAAGCGCCTCGCTTCCATGCTGAATAAAATCATGTTCTACTTTACTGGCCAGTAGGTTCCAGTCGGAATTACGCCAACGGTAAATAGATTGTTTTACATCACCCACAATTAAACTCGTGTCATCACTTGATAAAGAATTATCAACAAGAGGTTTAAAGTTTAACCACTGCAATTTGGAGGTATCTTGAAACTCATCAATCATAAAATTTTGATAACGTGTTCCAATTTTCTCATAAATAAAAGGTGTATCATTTTGATCGATGATCTTGTTTAAAAAGTGGGATGAATCTGCAATCAAAAATATGTTTTCATCACGACAAATGGCACGAACTTCATTGGCTATATCTGCAATAATGCCCAAGGCAAAATAATTTTGACTAATTACTTTGGCTGTAGTATAATTCTCATATTCCCGTTCAATGTAATCAATAGCTTTCTTTAAGAGCATGTTGAGTAAAGGATATACTTCAGAAATTTGTTGGTTAATAGCCGGTGTATTATCTTTTCGTCCCCATTTTTCGGATGCATCGATTAATTTTAGAACCGATGCACCAGGTTCTGGTTTTTCTACATTTTTTAGCCTCTCGAAATACTTGAGAGGTGTACGACTTTTACCGGTAAATAAATCGTATTTCAATCCACTTTTAATTATTGCGGCACTTCCTTGCTCACCAATCGATTTTATTTCTGATTCAAATTGATGCACAATAGCTTGGATATTATTCAGGTAATCCTGCATTTTTCCTTTTTGGCTAATAACATCAAAGATGGCACGACTTTCTAACTGAAAGAGTTCATTGAAAATTTCTGAGCCCAATTTATGAAGGTCATTGCTTAAATTCCAACTTTTTCCTTGGTTAAGCTTTTGTTCTGCAAATTGAACTAACCAATCTTTGAGATGGGAATATTCTGGTAAATCCACCTTCATCAATAGGTGGTCAATGGCTTTTTGTAATATCTTGGGGGTGTTAAGTTCAATTTTAAAACCGCTTTCCAGACCAGCTTCACGCGCAAAAGATCGTATGATTTTCTGAAAAAAACTATCTATGGTACTTACCGAAAAATTTGAGAAATCATGGAGTAGGTAACTTAATATAACCTGGGCCTTTTGCCTTATTTCCTGATCTTCCAGTTTAAATTCTTTCATTAGATCACTTACATAATCATCTGTTTTGTTTGTAGATATTTCAAACAATTTTTCAAGGATACGACTTTTCATTTCGGCGGTAGCCTTATTAGTAAAAGTAACCGCAAGCGTATGTATGTAGTTCGTAGGACTCTTATATAAAAGAAAAAGAAATTCTTTGGTTAAGGTGAAGGTTTTTCCTGATCCGGCCGAAGCCTTGTATATTTTAAGTTTTGACATGTTTATTGCTATTTTATGGCTAAAGTAGCAATTGTTTTCTAAAAAAAAGACAGGTAGTTGCAAACCATCCCAAAGTGTTGCTACCAAATTATTCTTTAAGTTCGATTACTACGAATACAGCAAAAAAATAACTACCTGTCTTTTAAATAATGGCTGCAAGAAAACCAGTGTTTTTTCTGTCTTTGATAAGAAAGCTTTAAAGACAAGACTTTCGACATTTTTTGAATCCAAGGAGTTTACTGATTGTAAATGGCTGTTTCAAAAATGCGAATAATGTTGTATTTGGAGTTTTCTTGCAAAGACTAAATATCTCCTGTTCTTACTTTATATCTTCTTCTAAAACAAAACCTTCAGAAACTACTGTCATTTTAATGTTTTGGCGGTGCACTATTTGGGCCGGCAACAAGATGGCAGGGACAAGCTTTTTTCCGTTGTGAATAGTGATGTTCATATTTGAAGGGGCCTCACCGCAGGCTATTTTGATAGCGGCATTGGCAGCAGCATAAGCCATCGATTCAATGGGTTTATAGATGGTTATTGTTTGCAGTCCACTGGCTATATTTCGGATGGCTTCAATATCGGCATCTTGTCCGGCTACCAGCACTTTGCCATCCATATCGTGCTCTTTAAGCGCACTGATAACGCCTGAGGCAATGGCATCATTGCCTGCAATAACCGCATCTAAGTCACTATTCGTATTGTTCAAATATTCGTTGGTGATTCTATAACCTTCATGTAACGACCATGAATTGGAATATTTGTTAAAAACAATTTCAATATCTCCTTTTTCAATAAAAGGCTGTAATATATTCATTTGTCCCAAGTTAAGGAGGTGAGCATTATGATCAATCAATGATCCGCCTACAATACCATATTTTCCCATGGGTTTTATTTTTGTCAAATAATTGGCTTGTAATTCACCGATGGCAATATTATCAGTCGATATATAATAATCGAGATTACAATCCTTAATGAGTCGGTCGTATGATATAACAGGTACATAGTTTTGGTGTGCATTCCTAACTATGTCACCTGCTTTTTTTTGAGTCAACAGGAACAATAATAAGGACTTCGATGCCATTTTCAATCATCTCCCGGGCTTGTTCTTCCTGTTTGTCCGGATCAGCATCGGCTATTGCCACAAAAAAATGCCCCCCCAGCTCCCCAACTTTTTCTTCAATCAGCTTCATATCTTTTTTCCAACGATCCCTTTCTAAAGTATCCATTAGTAAACCCACTTTGGGCTTGTGTTGGCAACTATTTAGCAGTAATGTTCCCAAAGCGATGATTAATAATGTTTGTAGAGTCTTCATAATAGGGATGTTTAAGGGATATATATATTTAAATAATTTACAAAAAATGATAGACAAAGTAAAGGGCTACCTAAGAAAATATAATTTCTATCGATCATAACTGCATTTTGAAAAACATTTAAAGGGAGCTATTCTGCTTATTTGAATGGCGAAAGGTTGCTTTGTTTTTAATATCAGAAACAACTTAATAGTCGATAAAACGGAGCAGTTAATAGATATTGTTTTTTGTATTAGTTCTAAAAATGAACTTTTGTTCATCAGAAGAACACAAAAAAACAAACAAAAATGGATATCAAATGATTAAAAAAACACTTGCAATTTTGTTGCTGATTGGTTCATTGCTACCAGTAAATGCTCAAAATTATAAATTTCAGGCCTTGTTTATCTACAACATTGTTAAAAGAGTCAATTGGCCTCCAAGTTCCGATAATTTTAAGATAGGAGTGGTTGGGTCCAAAGAGTTGCAAAAAGAATTGGAAATTTTATCTAAAAAACAGAAGATTGGAGGTAAGACCATTGAAATTATCACTTTAACCCCCTCAAGTATCCAAGAAAATGAAGTTCATGTACTGTATCTAGGACGATCTTCTTCTTCCAAAATAGGAGATATCCAAACGATAATTAAATCAAAACCTGTATTACTTATCGGAGATAAAGCAGGTTTAAAAGGAGCAGGAATTAATTTCATTGATAACTCCAAAGAAATTAAGTTCGAAATATATCCAAATACAATCAAAGAACATCAACTTGCTATTTCTAGTTCATTGCTAAATCTAGGCGTGGTTATCGAGTAAGCTTAGGGGTGCACTTCAATAAGGAATTGGGTGCAGGTAATAAAAAAATAGAAAATATGAAATGAGCTATGAGAAAATTTTTCTTGCACAAGAGAATGACTAAGGTGACGAGTTTCATATAACCATTGAAAGATAAATTTAAACAGATGAATAAATACATATTACTTTTTATTGCAGTATTCACCGCACAGTGTGTGGTTTATGCCCAGGATCATTCACAAACAGTAAATATAGAAGAATTGACACTGGAGCAAATGAGAGGAATGACGCAAGAGGATTTATTACAGTTGCCTTTTGAAGATTTAATACAATTGGTGAAAGAGTTAAAATTATCTTCCATCGAAGAATTATATAACCTGATATTAAACCCAACACAATCAACGGCCTCCAAAATGGAGGAGGACATCTTTAATGCGCCATTGGCTACGACTGTTATAACGGCAGATGAGTTATCTAAATCAGGTGTACGCTCTATCCCCGAGGCTTTAAAGCTCGCTCCTGGTATAATCGTTAGAGAAAAAACAAACGGAAATTACGATGTTCATATTCGGGGAAACGATTATATATCCCCTGGTTCCGATTTCGAAAATACGGTTAACTCCACAACCTTGGTTATGATTGACAATAGACCAGTATATAATAATTTTTTGGGAGCTACTTTTTGGGAAAATCTTCCCATCAGTGTGAATGATGTTAGTAAAATTGAGATTATCTATGGTCCTTCAGCGGCGCTCTATGGCCCCAATGCGGTATCTGGCGTAATTCATTTTATTACAAAAAAAAATAAGCAAGAAGGTATTCATACCGATTTTGATATTCAGGAAGGAAGCCAGCATTCAACCATCACATCTGCATCTATGGTCTATGGAAAAAGTAACTGGGGAATTCGTTTATCCGGTAATTATCAGAAAATGGATCGCTTTCAAGATACTTATTACATTCCTCAAGAGCAGAAATATATTAGTGGGGATGAAGTAGGCGAGCTAAATGCGATGATGGACACTACTTTTATTGCAGACGAATTTATGCGTGATTATGCTAAAGCAAAGGAACAAGGTGCCTTAAATTTAGGACTCAGCTTTTCGCCTTCTGAAAAGGCAAGTCTTGCCTATGATGCTTCTTTTCAGTCTTCTTCGGTACAAACGGCCTATATGGATATTGGATCAGTGCTTTCAACACGTAAATCATCATCCTTCAGTAATAGTTTGAATATCAACATTGGTAAATTTGAAGGGCATTTATCAAGTGTTTTTGGCAAATTAAATGCGGTACAAGGTCTTACAGGATATGAATACGATTATAGAGAAGTGAATGCTAAAGTTGGATATCTTTTTAAATATAAAAAACTGAATATTCATCCGGGTTTTGATGCGAACTATGCTCATTATTCGGATGAAGACTATGTAGATGTGAATTCTAATACAGGTTTATTAAATGGCACAGCTGAGTTAGGGACTGTTCAAGGAAGCGTAAGATTAGACTACACGGCTTTTGGTAAATTACGCTTAGCAGGAGCTTGGATGCAAGGCTATTTTTATCAACCTCAACGTGGTTACAGTGCTTATCAATTTTCAACTTCGTATAAGGCGGGTGAAAATACATTATTACGTATGGTCGCTTCTAAATCCAACTCCAGTCCTTTTGTTTTAAATACATATATGGATAAAACTATCCAAATACCAATGCCCACAGGTGTAGAAGAATCAACAGGAACCAATACCCTAAAAAAAATAGGTAACGAAGCGCTCGACCCACAAGAAATGAAAATGATTGAAATGGGGCTCAGGCATAAGTTCATGCAAAACCTGCAAGTGGATGTATCTCTTTTTTATAATAAAACAAAAAATTACGCTGAATTAGTAAGTGAGCAGAAGCTTACTGCTGGGGAAGAAGTTACTGAACCTACGCAAGCAGCCGAACAAACGGTTATCATTGAGTCCATGCAAAATATGGATCTAAAATCGCAGCAAATAGGACTTACCGCAAGTATAAAATATGTGATGAATAAAAAATTTAATACCGCAGTTTTTGCTACTATTCAAAACACCTCGCTACATGATTACGAGGTAAGTAATGCAGACCAATACGAAGCACTAACCGGAGAAAATATCGATCAGCAATCCCTGGCCGAAAATCCAAGTTATTTATCATTCGACCATGACTATACTCCCAAATGGTATGGAGGTGCACTCATCAATTATGCCCCAACTCCAAAATGGAATTTTAATGTTTCGTTTTACGGATATAGTAAGCAAAAATCCTTTTATACCAAAGGAAATCAATTTTACAATATTGAAATAGATCCCAAACTGAGTGGTAACCTAAAAGCATCTTACCAATTAAATGATTGGATCAAACTATATGTGAATGCACGGAATATATCCCATAGCGATTCACAGGAATTTTTATTTACTGATAAAACCGGAGCAACTTATTTGGGAGGGCTTCATATAAAATTTTAAAACTAAGCAGAGGCTGTTTAAAAAGAAGAAAAACATTTTAAGCAGCCTCTCTGTAATATAGAATCTTATATAAAACATAATTATAGGGATGGTACAATAGTGAGCTATTCAATAAGCACTAATTACTCCTGTTTTTTTGCTTCTTCCCAAATTTGATCCATTTCTTCCAGTGTCATCGTTTTTAAATCCCTACCTTGTTTTATTGTTTTATTTTCCAGAAAATTAAATCGTTGTATAAACTTGCGATTGGTTCTTTCGAGTGCGTTTTCTGGATTTACACCATATAATCTGGCCGTATTAATGATTGAAAACAATAAATCACCAAATTCAGCTTCTATTTTATCTTGGTCACCGTTGTTGATTTCGTCTTTAACCTCATGTAGTTCCTCCTGCACTTTATCCCAGACTTGTTCGCGATTTTCCCAATCAAAGCCCACTCCTCGCGCTTTATCTTGAATTCGATGTGCTTTAATTAAGGCAGGTAAGGACTCGGGGACTCCTTCTAAAACAGATTTATTACCACCTTTTTCCTTCAATTTTAAGCGCTCCCAGTTTTCTTCTACTTCTTTGGCATTTTTTACTTTTGTATCACTAAATATATGAGGGTGACGATATATCAGTTTTTCATTGAGTGAGTCAATCACATCCTTAATACTAAACTGCTGGTTTTCCTCTCCAATTTTTGAATAAAACACAATATGCAATAATAAATCGCCCAATTCTTTTTTTATGAGTGTCGCATCATTTTTTATGATGGCATCGGCCAATTCGTAGGTTTCTTCAATCGTAAGAGTCCGCAGTGTTTCTTTGGTTTGTTTCTTATCCCAAGGACATTTTTCTCGCAATTCATCCATTATATGGAGCAATTCTTCGAATGCTGTTAACTTATCTTGCATCTGTTTAAATTTGAAAATGACATATTATTAAGTTCAAATGTAATTATAAGCATCCACTTTATTAATAATTGTTGTTAATTTGTATTCTTTATTACCAGATTATATATGATAGAAAAATTAATATACCTTGATTCTGTTGACTTAATTGAATTTTTAGGCGTTCAGAATGTAAAACTAGATTTAATCAGAAACAAATATCCCAAATTACGTATTATTGCACGCGGTGATTGGCTCAAAGCGATGGGAGAAGAAGAAGAAGTTGCTTTTTTTGAAGAAAAAGTTCACTTATTACTTAATCACTATAATGAATATAATGTGTTGAGTGAACATTCCATTTTAGAGATTATTGAAAGTGGAACTGTTGGCAAGAGTAAAGAAAATGATGATGTAATCCTTTATGGCATAAATGGGAAACCTATTAAAGGTAGAACTGCCAATCAACAACTTTTTGTGAGGGAATACGAGAAAAACGACCTTATTTTTGCAGTAGGACCAGCTGGATCGGGAAAAACATATACAGCCATTGCGTTGGCTGTTAGGGCATTAAAGAGGAGGGAGGTGCGCAAGATAATCTTAAGTAGACCAGCTGTTGAGGCCGGAGAAAAACTTGGTTTTTTGCCTGGAGACATGAAAGAAAAGATTGACCCGTATTTACAACCTTTATATGATGCCTTGCAGGATATGATTCCCGCAGCAAAGCTAAAGGACTATATGGAAAATGGTACCATTCAAATTGCACCATTGGCTTTTATGCGTGGACGAACCTTGAACGAAGCCTTTGTTATTCTGGATGAAGCTCAGAATACCACTGTAAATCAAATCAAGATGTTTTTAACACGTATGGGACAAAGCACCAAATATGTAATTACTGGTGATGTTACTCAAATTGATCTGCCAAGAAAATCCATGTCGGGTTTAGTGCAAGCCATGCGAATTCTAAATGATGTGGAAGGTATAAAAATAATAAACTTTGATGTCCGGGATATTGTTCGTCATCCCTTGGTGCAAAGAATTGTAGAGGCCTACGATAAAGAAAAACCAGCAAAAAGGAAAGAATAGTCAGAATTGGAAGATCAAGGGTTTTGAGTTGTCTTATGTATAAAATAAAAAAAGGCTGTCCATTCATTTTATTGCCGGACAGCCTTTTAATATATTTATTGCGAATAAATAGGTCGCAAATAATTAATTTTCGCTCGTATTAGAATCTTTTAATGCTTTTATCTTCTTTTCAATGGATGTAAATATTTTTTCATCCTTTTCATTGAAGTCCACCTTTATAATATCTCCCTCCGTAACCGAAGCCTGAATAATAACCTCTGCCATTTCGTCTTCGAGATATTTTTGAATTGCCCTTTTTAAAGGTCTAGCACCAAAGTTGGTATCAAATCCTTTCTTGGCAATAAAGTCTTTAGCCTTTTCGGTCAGTTCTAATTTATAACCCAATGATTCAACACGCGTGTACAAACCTTTAAGTTCAATATCAATAATTTTGAAGATATGCTCCTTATCAAGGGTGTTAAATACAATAACGTCATCTATACGATTAATAAACTCAGGGGCAAATGCCTTTTTAAGGGCTTTTTGAATTACATGGCGTGCATGATCTGAATCAGACTCTCTACTACTTGTTTGGAAACCAACCCCTCTACCAAAATCTTTTAACTCGCGACTACCAATATTGGATGTCATGATAATGATCGTATTTTTAAAGTCTACCTTGCGACCTAAACTATCGGTTAATCTACCTTCATCCAATACTTGCAGTAACAAATTAAACACATCAGGGTGTGCTTTTTCAATCTCATCTAACAGAATTACAGAATAAGGTCTTCTTCTTACTTTCTCGGTCAACTGTCCACCCTCTTCGTATCCAACATATCCCGGAGGTGCACCAACCAATCTCGAAACAGAAAATTTCTCCATATATTCACTCATATCGATACGAATTAGAGCATCCGTAGAGTCAAATAAATACTTGGCCAGTACTTTAGCCAGGTGAGTTTTACCAACACCAGTTGGTCCCAGAAATACAAAAGAACCAATAGGTCTGTTGGGATCCTTAAGTCCAGCACGGTTACGCTGTATGGCTTTTACAATTTTTTGAATAGCTTCTTCTTGGCCAATGACACTACCTTTCAACTGGTCTCCCATTTGCAAAAGTCTGAAACCTTCGGCTTGCGCAACTCTTTGAACAGGAATGCCGGTCATCATGGCAACAACTTCAGCCACTTTTTCTACATCAACAATCTCACGATGCTGCTGGAGCTCTTGTTCCCATTTAAACTTAGCATTGTTCAAATCTTCCAGATAAGTTTTTTCCTTATCTCTAAAGCTCGCGGCCAGTTCAAAGTTCTGTGCTTTTACAGCTTTAATTTTGTTTTCTTTCGTTTCCTCTATTTGCTCTTCCAGCTTTAATATGGTTTCTGGAACAATGATATTGGAAATATGTACGCGTGATCCGGCCTCGTCCAGAGCGTCAATAGCCTTGTCAGGCAGGTGGCGGTCTGTGATATATCGCTCGGTCAGTTTTACACAAGCCTCAATTGCTTCTTTGGTAAAAGTAACATTATGGTGATCCTCGTATTTCTCCTTGATATTATTTAGTATTTCTACGGTCTCTTCAATACTTGTTGGTTCCACCATTACTTTTTGGAAACGTCTTTCCAGGGCACCATCTTTTTCTATATGCTGACGATACTCGTCTAATGTAGTAGCTCCAATACATTGGATTTCGCCACGAGCCAGTGCAGGCTTCAGCATATTCGCTGCATCCAGAGAACCCGTAGCACCACCAGCACCTACAATAGTATGTATCTCATCAATAAATAAGATGATATTCGGATTCTTAGATAGTTCGTTTAAGATAGCTTTCATTCTTTCTTCGAACTGCCCCCTGTATTTAGTTCCCGCAACGATGGATGCCAGGTCAAGGGTTACCACTCGTTTATCAAAAAGTACACGTGATACTTTCTTTTGGTGTATACGAATAGCCAAACCTTCTGCGATAGCCGATTTACCGACCCCTGGTTCTCCTATTAATATGGGGTTATTCTTTTTTCTTCGACTTAAAATTTGTGCCAAACGCTCTATTTCACCTTCACGACCTACAATTGGGTCAAGCTTCCCTTCTTCGGCAGCCTGTGTCATATCGATACCAAAATTGTCCAGAACAGGTGTATCTGAACCTTTGGATCCTCCAGATGAGCGAGGTGCGTCGGCACCTCCTCCTGAGGAAAATGGACTGTCTTGATCATCGTCCTCCGGCAAATCAGCCTTGGCCAATGGTTCGTTGTTAGCCATTAATCCTTTTACTTTTTCGTAGTTAATTTTTTCTTCTGTCATAAGTTCAGGTATAAATCCATTGTTGTCCTTTAATAAAGCCAAAAGTAAATGCCCCGTATTAATATTCTTACTTTTTAACGAACGAGCCTCCAAATAAATCAATCGCAATATTCTTTCCGATGATTTTAATAAAGGTATATGTTCTGTATGCTCCAATACTACATTTGTTTTTAACTTTGATTCAATGCTGCTTTTTAGGTTATGAAGATCAACCCTTAGTTGTTCCAATATCTCTATGGCCGTACCTTCACCTTCCCTTAAAAGACCCAGTAAAAGGTGTTCCGGAGAAATATAGGGGTTACCCAACCTTTCGGCTTCTTCTTTTGAAAAACCTATTACATCGTTAATTCTTTGGGTAAAATTCAAATTCATTTAATATATCTTTTCTTGTTTTACTACAATTACCGTACAATTAAGTTCAATCCTGACATTTCAACAGGTTCATTTAACGATCTCATGCCAAATTTACCGTAATTGGTCTATAAAAGTAATATCTTGTTTATTTAAAATTACAATTTATTTTAATTTTTCCGCACAATTAACCCTAAAAATAACAATAATAATGCGAATTTCAGAATGTTTATTCCCTGTTAATAAATTGTATACTTTTTCGCTTTATTATTAGCACATAAATGACTAAATTAGGCCGTCCAAAAAACAGGCTTATATAGGCCTGTTTTCGTTTGTATATTCTAATTCATAATTTTATATTAAATGGCTGAAGGAGAGAAAATTATAAAAATAAATATTGAGGAAGAAATGAAATCGGCCTACATCGACTATTCGATGTCGGTTATTGTTTCTAGAGCATTGCCTGATGTTAGGGACGGCTTTAAACCTGTACATAGGCGTGTTCTTTACGGAATGAGTGATTTAGGAGTTACTTCCTCCAAGCCATATAAAAAATCTGCAAGAATCGTTGGGGAAGTACTGGGTAAGTACCATCCACACGGTGATACATCGGTTTATTATGCAATGGTACGTATGGCGCAAGATTGGTCGCTACGCTACCCGCTAGTAGATGGGCAGGGTAACTTTGGTTCTGTTGATGGTGACAGTCCTGCAGCAATGCGTTACACTGAGGCACGTTTGAATAAGATAGCAGAAGAAACGCTGATCGATATAGATAAAAGAACTGTTGATTTTCAATTGAACTTTGATGACTCCATGCAGGAGCCAACCGTTTTACCTACCAGAATACCTAACCTCTTGGTTAACGGAGCTTCTGGAATCGCGGTTGGTATGGCAACCAATATGCCACCTCATAATTTAACTGAGATCATCAATGCTACCATTGCTTATATTGAAAACAATGATATTGATATAGATGGCCTTTTAGAATATGTAAAAGCGCCTGATTTTCCTACAGGTGGTATTATTTATGGTTATAAAGGTGTAAAAGATGCCTTTGAAACAGGTAGGGGTAAAGTAGTTGTTCGTGCCAAAGCAGAGGTTGAAAGTGATAAAAATGGCAGAGAAAAAATAGTTGTTACAGAAATTCCTTATTTGGTAAACAAAGCTGAGTTAATTATTAAAATAGCAGAGCTTGTCAATGAAAAGAAAATAGAAGGTATTTCCAATGTTAATGACGAGTCCGATAGAGATGGAATGCGTATCGTTGTTGATTTAAAACGGGATGCCATTGCCAATGTTGTTTTAAATAATCTCTACAAATTAACTGCTCTTCAATCGTCTTTCAGTGTTAATAATATTGCACTGGTAAAAGGTCGTCCACAAATGCTTAACCTTAAAGGTTTAATCAGTAATTTCGTGGAACACCGTCACGACGTAGTTATCCGTCGTACACAATATGAGTTGGAACAAGCAGAAAAAAGAGCTCATATACTTGAAGGATTGATTATTGCAAGTGATAATATTGACGAAGTAATCAAAATTATCAGAGCAGCTTCCAGTCCGGATATTGCACGTGAAAAATTAATTGAACGCTTTGAACTAACAGACATTCAGGCACGTGCCATTGTGGATATGCGCTTGCGCCAATTAACAGGACTTGAACAAGATAAATTACGCGGTGAATATGACGATTTATTAAAAGAAATTGCGGATTTGAAAGATATCTTGGCCAACGAACCCAGACGAATGGAAATTATTACCGATGAACTAATCGTCATCAGGGAAAAATATGGAGATGATAGGAAAACGGAGATTGTTTACTCATCAGAAGAATTCAATCCAGAAGATTTTTATGCCGATGATGAAATGATTATTACTATTTCGCACATGGGTTATATAAAAAGAACTCCGTTGGCAGAATTTAGAACACAATCTAGGGGAGGAGTAGGCTCTAAAGGAAGTACAACACGTGACGAGGACTTTATTGAACATTTGTATCCTGCAACCATGCACAACACCATGCTGTTTTTCACTGCAAAAGGACGTTGTTTCTGGCTGAAAGTATACGAAATTCCAGAGGGAGCCAAGAATACAAAAGGAAGAGCAATTCAAAACTTATTGAATATTGAACCTGATGATTGCGTAAAAGCATTTATAAAAGTCAAAAAATTAAACGATCAAGACTATATCAATAACCATTATATTATAATGGGAACCAAAAAAGGTATTATCAAAAAATCGTTGTTGGCTGACTATTCGCGTCCTCGTGTAAATGGAGTGAATGCCATCACCATTAAAGAAGATGATGAACTAATACAAGCCAGATTAACCAATGGGGTAAACGAAATATTAATGGCAACTCGTTCGGGTCGGGCCATCCGATTTAACGAAAGTAAAGTTAGGTGTATCGGGCGTACAGGCCTAGGAGTGAGGGGTATAGCTTTGGATACAACTAAGGATGAAGTGGTTGGCATGATATGTGTAAAAGATAT
Organism: Saccharicrinis fermentans DSM 9555 = JCM 21142; assembly: GCF_000517085.1. Taxonomy (NCBI): domain Bacteria; kingdom Pseudomonadati; phylum Bacteroidota; class Bacteroidia; order Marinilabiliales; family Marinilabiliaceae; genus Saccharicrinis; species Saccharicrinis fermentans. The sequence goes on from NZ_KI912107.1 coordinate 1,559,848, forward strand.
AACCCAAGAAGATGTTCTAGTAGTATCTGAAAAAGGATTTGGAAAAAGATCTAAAATTGAAGATTACCGTATTACCAACCGAGGTGGTAAAGGTGTAAAAACAATGAAAATTACAGATAAGACCGGTGAACTTATATCCATTAAAAATGTAACCGATGATAATGATTTAATGATTATCAATAAATCGGGAATCACTATACGTTTGGCCTTGTCTGAATTAAGAACCACCGGGAGAGCTACCCAGGGAGTTAAAGTAATTAATTTGAGAAACAATGACCAGATTGCTTCTGTAGCAAAAGTTTCTGCTTTTAAAGAAGAGGAAGTTATAAGTGAAAATGTGGATGAAGAAAATACAGGAGAGAATCCAATAAACGAAAACACAGATAACAAAGAAAACACAGATAATAACGACGAAACAATTAACAACGATCAAGAATAAAGTATATTATTTTTGAGGTGTAAATACACACATAAAAACTTAATATGATGAAAAAAACAGTTTTATTTTTAGCAGCTGTGCTTACATTTTCTGCGGCGATAGCTCAGAACGGAAAAATTACTACAGCTACTACCTTACTGGATCAAGGTGATGCGGTTAAAGCCAAAGAGGCTATAGATGCAGCAATGGTACACGAGAAAAGTAAAAACAACCCTAAAACCTACATTGTGGCTGCAAAAGTTTATACAAAACTTGGTCAGGACGGTAAAGACGATAAAGGGATTATAAAAGCTTATGAGTATTACCAAAAAGCCATTGAATTGGATAAAAAAGGTGATGCCAAAGGAAAAAAAATAGGCAAGTACAAAAAAGAAATTGGACAAGCACTATTGTTTTTTGGTAATCAATTGACCAATGCAGGTGTTGAGGCCTTTAATAAAGAAGATTTTGCCACAGCTGTTACTGCCTTTGACGGTTTGCTAAGACTGAACGAAAATGAATATATGGTAGAGATTCAGGGTGAAAAACTGGATACAGCCATCGTATTTAATACCGCTTTGGCAGCTTATAATGGTAAAAACTGGGAAATGGCAGAAAAATATTTTGATAAAGCCATCTCGGTAAAATATGGTGGTGGTGATGCAGTTTTGTTAATGCACCAAATGTATGCCGAAAAAGGGGATTCAGCCAAGATGGGTGATAACTTGATCAGAGGTTTTGAAACTTATCCTGAGGATAACCGAATTTTAACCCAGTTGATCAACTATTATCTTGAAACAAAGCAAAATGATAAAGCTTTAGATTATTTAAATAAAGCCATTGAAAGTGACAAGAATAATCCGTCTTTTTACTATGCCAGGGCCGTATTGAATGATAATAGCAAAAATTTTGATGCAGCATTAGCAGACTATAACAAATGCCTAGAAATTGATTCAGAGTATTTTAATGCGCTTTATAATTTAGGTGTTATGTACTTTAATAAAGGAGTTGAGCAAATGAACGTAGCGAATGCTGAAACTGACTTTAAAAAGTTTGAGGCCAAGAAAGCCATTGCTGAAGCAACGTTTAAAGAGTCATTGCCATTCTTTGAACGAGCTACAAGTATTAAACCAGATGAAGCGGCTGTATTGGAAAGTCTTAAAACATTATACTATCGTTTTGAAATGATGGATAAGTACAAGGAAGTAAATGAAAAATTGAAAGCATTATAAAGTATAAAAATATATCCGGCTCAAATGGGTCGGATATATTTTTATATATCAAAATAACATAATATCAACTATGAGACAAATGTATAAAAACAAAAAGCACCAGTATTTCAGGTGCTTATCCATTATTTTTGAATATTAAAACCTAACTTAAAACTTGGTTCATCATGTTGATTTACCATCCAATTAGAAAACTCGTCCAGCCAGTGCCAGAATGATAAAATCAAATCATCAGGTACATTGTCTATTTTCGACAGCACCTGTCTATAGCAATCAAGCCAAACCAATCTTGTTTTAGGTGTTATTTTAAAGGGTAAATGCCGACTAGCCAACATTGGGTTACCTCGAGTCATTTTATAATATTCAGGACCTCCAAAACGCTGGACAAAAAAGTCTGCGGATCTCTTTTTAGCCCCCTCGAGCATTTCACCGCGAGGTGGAAAAATATCTTTAATCTCGCTATCTACCAATAATTCGTAATGATCACTGACCATTTTCCGAACACCCTCTTCCTCTAAATACTGATAAATACTTATATCCGGTTTATGATTGGTTCTTCTTTCTCCAAAAGGTAATTGTGTTATTTTGAATTCTGTTATATCTACCATATGATCTTATTTTACCCTATACAAAAAAACAAAAGCTTTTTGATGCATTGTAAACACCGAGAAGAATGAAAATGTTTAGAAGACAATGCTTTTGCGACGTGGTATTCCTTGATTTCTAAGATCAAATAAATTGTAGTCCGGCCATTCATTCACTTTGGCAAGTGTATGATCCATCATGTATTTTACATCATTGGCAAATTTCGGCCCTTTCCATGAATTGGTATTAAATACAATGGCATAAGACAAGCCATCGTCCTGACGAACTACCAAAGCAGATGTACCAGCCAAGGTTCCTGTTCTATACCAGTAATGTTTTTTTACACCGCGCCATCCAAGTGGACTACCACCAACAAGCTCTGTTGTGCTCATTTCATGAATACTATTACTGGATAATATGTCACTAGGAGTATCAAATCCATCGATAGCAACAATCAGCCTGAGCAAATCCGTTGTTGAAGCTATCCAACCACCTGCAGCTCCGAGAGTTTTAATGTCGTTGCCTCCATAACATCTGGGTACTTTTTGGTCATTTCCCATGTGATCCTCAACCAAATAAGCATCCTCAGGCTCATAATATTTCACTTCCAAGTCACGACGTTCCGAAGGATAACTTCCTCCAATTTGCATATCAAAAATTTCTAAAGGATACAACACATTGGTTTTCACAAAGCGTTCATAATCCATACCCGAAGTTTTTTCTATAACCTCCTCAAGGATAGCATAACCAAAATTGCTATAAGAAGACATTGTTCCTGGCGGGTAATGTAAACGTTTAGTCAGCATAAAACGAATAATATCTTCCTTTTGTACGGGAAAATCAATATTCATTTTTTTGGCAATAACTGTTGGAATAAACATTGGATCTCCATATCTATTGGTAAATCCAGCAGAATGATTAAGCAATTGCCTAACTGTAATATGCTCCATCTTAGGGTCTTTATATCCCAGAAAAATAGAATCATTCAAAATGCCATTTTTTCCAAATACATAACTATTTAGCGTTAACTTTTTATCTTCAACCAGTTTCATTACCGCCACAGCCGTCACTAATTTTGAAACACTAGCGATACGAAACAAATTATACGGTTGCACTTGAATCGATTTTTCCTTATCGGCATAGCCATACCCCTTGGTAAACACAAGTTTACCGTCTTTTACTACAGACACAGAGGCACCGGCCAATTGATTTTTTTTAAGAAAACGAGTGACATTATTATCAATGACCTCGAATCTTTCTTGATCAGAAAATGCATTTGGAATTCTGTGAGAAGCGACAGAAGGTGTCGGTGGAACAAAATCTCCACCGAAAGAATCACCAGAATTAAAAAATGTTAAATTAGCAATGCTTAATGAAATAACCCCTAATAGTGCAAGGTTAGCCTTATATATAAATTTCATCCAATCTCCCCGTTTATTGAAGGCAAAAATAAGTAAAAGCAATCTAAACCACAAAATATCAATGCCTAAACATTACCAACAAATATTAATTTGTTCTATATACGTAGCCTTCTCTGAAAAGTTATTTTAACAAGCAGAATTACAGGTTATTATCACTAATTTATGCATTGTTTTACCGAAAATCAAATTTGTTCAATTTTTCAATATGCTTTAATACTACAACCTATGGCCTTTGTTTCTTTTACTTTAGGTTCTTTTCCTGAAAGTTCGGCATCTATGGCCTGAGCCAGGTATTTTTCTTTTACGCGCGAAGCATCTCTTGGAGAATCGTCGATGGCACCAATATAACTTACTTTAAATTTACCGGCATCATTCTTAAGTAAATAAATATGTGGTGTTTTTGTAGCACCATACTTGGCATATAATCCTTGATCATCCACCAGATACGGAAAAGTAAATCCTTTGTCTTTGGCTCTTTTTATCATATTTTCAAAAGAATCTTCCTCAAATTCCTCAGGATTATTGGGATTAATAGCGATTACCGGAAAGCCCTTTGTTTTATATTCTTTATCTAAAGCAATAATCCTATCTTCGTATAATTTAGCATAAGGACAATGATTACAGGTAAAAACCAATATAACACCTTTTTCAGCGCTATATTGCTTTAAAGAAACACTTTTGTTATCGGTACTTTTAAGTTTAAAATCAGGTGCAACATCACCAATACTTAACTGTGCATGGCCCATCATTACAACAAAGGCAAAAATGGCTAATAATACTAGTCTTTTCATGTGTACTACTTTTAGTGAATAGTGAAATTAATATACAGACATACTTATGGATCAAACCATAATAAACTAGCAGAAAAACACCTAAAGCGATAAAGAGTTCAATGTATCTTCAATAAATTCAAGGGTGACCTGTCCTTCATGAAAAATTCTTTTATTTTTATAAATAAATAAACAAGCCGGAATACCGCCACTCCACTTATCATCAATTTCAGGAATCCAGTCATTGGGATTTCTTTCATCCAGCACAACTACTTCGCTTAGTATTACCTTTTTTTTCATAAAAGGAACCAACTTACTTTCAATTTTTTCAGGAAAGTCTAGACTAACCAATAAGACTTTAATAGGTACTTCTCCTTGCAAGGAGGTAATACTTTCAATAATAGGCATTTCTTCTACACAAGGCTTACACCAAGTTGCCCAGAAGTTAACAACCAAAATTGAATCCTGACTAATGCCTTCAATCTTATGATTTAATTGTTTAAAGTCAATGACCGCAGGAGTATTATTTTGTGCAAATGAATGAGTAACAGCTGCCAGAAAAATAAAAAATACGACAAGCCTTGTTTTTTCTCTTCTAAAATTTAAAATCATTGTTATACAAATTTGGTGTTTCTATTCCGTTTTAAATACAATCTAAACACTAACAACAAAGCCATGGGAATTGTTGCCATCGGAAAAGCTTGCGGAATAAACTTCCACCCTAATAGAAAAACACAAAGACAAACTAAATGAATATATATCAGTATTTTTGAAAACTTTGAATTAAACTTAGAAAAGGCCAAATATACAAAGGTAGGCAATGCCCAAAGAATGTTTAAGTTATTGGCCGGTACACTATGGTCTGTAACAAACCAAAGATATGCAACCAGTATACCCACCAATCCGGTAATAAAAAATAAAAAACGATCCAGATAAACTAGAATATTACTATTTAATACAAAGCTAAGCACCAGCACCACCAGTAAAATTACTGAGCAGATGAACATGGGAGTATAAAAGGTCTTGTGCAGACTAGAAGGTGTATTCAGACTCAATAGTTCCCTTTTTTCAATGACCAGTGCACTTGTGGCACTGTCACTTTTAATTACCGCATGATCAAAAGCTTGCAATAAAAAATCCGGAAGAAAAGTAGATTCTTTACGCGTTGCTATTTTATCCGCAGGTAGTCCTAATAATAAATTTAACCCCGTTTCAATCCAAGGAGAGTAACTCAAATAATGGTGCAGATAAGTTCTGAAAGATACCTCCTGCGCGCTGTTATTTTCAAATACAATTTCACCATCTATATGATCTCCAATTATATCCACAATACGTGTAGCACAGTTATCAAAAAAGAAATCATACTTATAATAACGATTTTCAGGACGATAATTTTCCATCAAGGCATCAAAGACGCTTTGCTTATCCTCAAGCGATAAATTGAGAACCTGTTCCTTTACACTTCGATTCTCCTTAAAATATGCAGCTAAAAATCGTTTGAATTGGCTAACACTGAGTATGTAATCAAGTTTTCCATTGGCAAATTTTAGGTAAAAATTAGGTGTATTAAAATCGAAGGTCCCATAATTGAATACCAGATCCATATTATTTTCAGCATCATAAACCCTAAGTGCCGAATGTCCAAAAGCCGAATATAATTCATCACCTTGTGCACAAGTTAAGACAGATATCTTTGATTGTTGTGATAATTTAATTTGTCCATCAACGCCATTCAAAATAAACGTTAGCAATAGGCACAGAAATACAATTTTTGTCATTATTTTCAATTTGTCTCAAATATAGACAAATTGAATAGTGCAGAAAAGAAATCTAAATATTAATGATTGAATACCTTATTAACCGAGCTTTTACAATTAGATCTCTAAACCCCAATAGTGTATTGAAACTTCGTAATAAATTTTTAAATACATTTCTCTGATCAAACATATTTCTTTTTGCAAGCAATGCAAATGCCAGGGAAAAGAAACGCTTTTTTCTGATTATAACAGGCTGAACTGTCTGCTCAATCATTTCTTTGACACCTTTTTTAGCATGTACAATCTTAGCTGTTAAATCTGTTTTTTTAATATTTGCAACAGCACATTCACTTTTTTTGCTGGGATACGTTTCTTCTACCCAATAGTAATCCGGGTCGGCAAACAAATTCATAAACCAATCCACACAGAAAGTGGCCCACTTAACTAAAATCTCTTCCATACTTAATTTTAATGCTTCCATAACTTAATTAGTTTAGATGGTAAAAATATATTTTGCAAATCTATTGCCATTATGTATTGATATCTAATTTTTTAAGTATATTAAGTAAAATATAAGTCAATCTATAGTCATTTACATTTGCTTAATTTTAACTTAATTACAAACTTAAATATTGCTTTAAAAATTTATATTTGTACTATATTGTTTAGTTTATGTCCAGAGATCTTCACATATTGTCAGAAGACATCATTTTTTCCATCATCAACCATATTACAGAGATGGTAGTAGGTGTGGAAAAAATAATTGGGATTTATACACATCCTGAAACAGAAGAACTATGTGGCATTACCTTACAATACCGAAACAATCGGCTCCAAGAATATGAGCTTGACCTTTCAAATGTTCAGGATCGACTACACGGACTCAGGCAAGAAAAAAATAAATACAGATGGCTAGACCATTCACAAATACCATTTGACACACACTTTGAAGGAAAATATCAGTTAAATATATTTGACGAGTTAAACCATCTCATATTATTGATTACCATTCCCAATGAAAGCAAATCCGAAAAAGACGTATTACTGATTTATTTCAAAAACGACATCAATGCCTTTGGCATACAACACCAAAAATCATCCCTAAGTACAGACAATAAATCTATTATTGGACATTTACTTGCTGGTTCAGTTCACTCATATTGTAAATTATACTGGCAAGAAAAAGATAAATTCAACCGTTTCACAGAAAAAACAAGTAGAATATTAGCTCAACAACGTACTGTAGATAAAAGTGATACAAGAAAAAAAGAGCTTGAAGCATTTGTTCTGTCTTGGGCTAACCAATACATACGGAAATGCAGCGATTCTGATGGTATTCATTATGTTTATTCACAAGAAGCAGAGAAAAAAATAAAAGACTTTAAAGGAGAATTTATAACACTGCAAAAGGCCATTGAAGAAGCGGTAGAATATACGAAGCTAATAGTTACAGGAGTAAACAAAGAAATCCAAGCTGAATACATTGAATTAAATATAGATGTAAACACAATTGTTTCCAAAGAAAGTTTACAGGATGAAACACATCTTTCAATACGATTACAACGTGTATCTGAATTTTTAAATCGCTTAGAAGCAGCCGCTATTCATGTGGATCGTATGGGAAATAATTTAACAGGAACGAATATAGGCAGTGCTATGGAAGACAAGCCTATAACAGCAGCAGCTATCTCTGACTACGTGGGTAAAAACAAAGAACGAATCAACAAACTATTTGAAAAATATCCCAATAAATGGTCTTTTATTCGTAATAACTTTAAATCTATTATCAATGTTACATCCCGTTATAATAGCCAATCTGCCAGACTGATATAAAGACTTAATATAGTTACAACATGAAACAAATTTATATGGAATTATCCTTATAACGGAACAATTACAAATGTAATCAAATTCTATTTCAGTAGCGCTTTATTAATTCTCTTAATAAGTCCTGGTCCCTCGTAAATAAAACCAGTATAAATCTGCACCAGGTCAGCGCCCGCCTTCATTTTTCTTAAAGCATCTTCTTCACTATGAATACCACCTACACCTATAATAGCAAATGCTTTTTGGGAATGATCTGCTAAATATTTAATAACCCTATTACTCCTGTCTGCAATGGGTTTTCCACTTAAACCACCATTTCCTATATTATTTAGTTTTTCGTTTGAAGTACTTAAGTTAGTTCTATTGGTAGATGTATTACAAGCTATCACACCATCAATTTTCGTTTCCCGCACCACTTCTATTATTTCATCCAATTGATGATCATTAAGATCCGGAGATATTTTTAAAACGATTGGTTTTCTATTCTCACATTGAAGCTTATCGCTTTGTAGTTTGCTCAGCAACTCTATTAAATAAGCTTTGTCTTGTAATTTAGCGGTAACCCCCACATTAGGACAGCTAACATTTACAACAAAATAATCTACATAATCAAATAAAGTCCTAAAACATGTAAGATAATCATCGGTGATTTGCTGTTCCGGTATGCCCGTGTTTTTTCCAATATTTCCGCCAATAATCACCTTTCCTTTATTCTTTTTTAATTTTTTAACCACCTTGAGCGCACCACCATTATTAAATCCCATTCTATTAATAATAGCTTCATCTTCGATCAATCTGAATAAACGTTTGGGTGGATTCCCATCTTGCGCTTTAGGTGTCACCGTTCCAATTTCAATAAATCCAAAACCTAAGTCTGCAAATTCGTTGTATACATCTGCATTTTTGTCTAAACCAGCAGCTAAACCAACCGGATTTTTAAATTTTAATCCCATCACCACTCTCTCTAGTCTTTTATCTTCTACCTGCTGCAGACTGCGAATCATAGCACCTGCACCTGGTAAATTAAAAATCACTTTTATGGAGGAAACCATAAAATGATGTACTTTCTCTGGATCAAATTTAAAAAGAATGGGTCGGATAATATGTTTGTACATTATTTACGCTGTTAATTAAAAATCGCACAAATGTAAGTAATTACAGGTGATATCCCAAGAGGCGCTTAGATGCAAGAAAGTTAATTATTCTTCTTTTTGTGAGGTAAAACAAGGCAACGATTACTCATGTAAACATCTCTTATTGAATTCCTCCTCTTTACAGAAGTAAACAAATTATTTATCCATAGGAGCTCCTTTCAACGCTACATAAGGTCAGCAAGAAAACTACTGTTTTTTCTGTCGTTGATAAGAAAGTTTCAAAGGCAAGGTTTTCTATTTTTTTGAAACCAAGGAGTTTACTGATTGTAAATGACTGTTTCAAAAATGAGAATAACGCAGTATTTGGAGTTTTCCTGCGAAGACTGCATACATCACTTACGTTTAACCCGTATGTTATATTATAACCTGATTGATAATAATTTATAATCGTAATGGATTTTCTAATACATTCTTTAAGGTTTAACGATTGGGTCTGTAAGTATCGAAAGTTCCATCGCTATAAAAAAATACAATCCGATCCAATTGCTGTTGAGATGATGATGGTGGGGTGACTTTTTTTTCATGCTGCATAGAATACGGCGCTCTTTCTTCAGGCTCTGTGGTGACAGGTACATGCTCATCCTTCTCTATCACCTTTTCTGGCTTGCTAACTTCACTCTTTTCCTCATTTCTATCTACCTCTTTGTCTTCAAATAGATTTTTAGGAGGAAGCACTGTATTTGCCTTATTGTCTTTGTTGTTTCTATACATACTACCTTGTCCCAGCAGTAACCAATCTGGATTAATATGGGGAAATTTTACCAATACCTTTTGTAAAAATTCTAAACTAGGGTTATTTCTGCCATTGAGTAAATGAGAAATACTGGATCTGTTGACTCCAACAATATCTGCAAATCTGGAAGATACTATTTTTTCGGTAGCCAATAAGGTTTGTAATCGTTGTTTCATTTCACGTTTAATTGAAATTACAATTGTAAAGATTGGGTGTTGTAAACTTTTGATATCCGCATTCTAGACAAAAGACTATATACAAATGTATACAAACCCACTTATCTATTATTTGATACAAATGTAACAACAATTTATAAATTGAGAAACAATATGCATAAATATCTATGTTTCATAAATCAATCAATTCTTTACAAAAAGCTATTTGGCTACCCAAGAAGCACTAAGTTTCTTTTATATAATTCAATAATTACTTTAATTAAGGTGATAATATACAACAAATACAATGTTTTATAAGATATAACACAATCTATTATTCTCCCCTATTCACTCAACCATAAGTGGAGTATATTATTTTTATAAGTGACTTATCTTATTGGTTATCTGTCTATAAAGCTACTATTTTTTAAATCATTAATTAATACTTTATATAATATATATAATATAATGGTTTATAATTAGTTATACTTATTTATTGGACGATATTTAACCTATTACCCAATTGTTGTGCTCATTATAGGGTAATTTATTGTATCTGTAATTTAAGTAAATTGTATAAAATACTAATAATCTGATTTATACATATAATGTATAAATATGTTAACGAAACAATTATTGCATGTGTAATGGATGGTATTATGGGGTGAATAAAAGTTTACAACAAACATTATTTTGTTGCCTTATCTCATTTTTTGCTTAAATTATAGAAAAGAGAGGTATCCCATAAATGATAAGGAGAGATTATATATCTACTCGATAGTTTACATATGTAATTACAGGGAAGAAATATGGTTAGCGGAGTATAATTTATCCAATAGATATGGTGTGCTTACATATGTAACTAGCATACAACTGAGTTTTACACCTAATTTAATGGCTATCTATGAATATTCACCTAGAGGGATAACTATATCTTCTATTTATCGATCATATGGTGCATTCTAATATGTGCAAGTATCATATCCAGCGTAGATAAATGTATTATTTGAAAGAGTACACCAATGCTATTGATAAGAAAACCGTTGATGTTTTCAAAACTGGTTACGATGGTATACATAGTCTTCTGGCTGAAACACTAAACTTTCTTCTACTGGATTATTATGTATGTAGTTTATCTTCTCATCTATTACTATATTACTCCACCATTCAATAGGCTTGTTATCGTGACGCCAAAACTGATAATGCTTTACATTGGATGATTGTTCCCCGCTACCGCACGTGTCCCAACTCCCAACGTGTGGTTTCTATTTAATTACTATCACTCTCTCTTGGGTTCTCTTGTATAGTTTTAACCAACACTCTACTTGTAAAACGCTTAAAATCACCCAATAGAAGCTCTGGTTTTAATCTATCCGTACTCCTAAATATTAAATGCATATGATTACTCATGATACACCAAGCATAAATCTCCATACCTTTATGTTTCTGACAATAGCCTAAATTCTCAAGTAAAATATCTTTGTACTCGTTTCTGGTAAAAACATCTAAGCACTCTACGACGGCAAAGCTTACAAAATATACCCCTTCTGGATTATGGAATTTATAATTTCGACTCATGAGTTCAAAGACAAGGCTTTCGATATTTTTGAAACCAAGGAGTTTACTGATGGTAAATGACTGTTTCAAAAATGAGAATAACGCAGTATTTGGAGTTTCCTTGCAAAGACTAGTTAGTTACCATGCACGGCACACCAAAAAAAGGCCTTGTGCATACACAAGGCCTTTTAAAATTTTTCTTACGATTACTTAAATTCCTTTTTGAGTTTTTCCACCCAATTTTTGATTCTATCATCAGAAAGCGCAGCTTGATTTTCAATATCCAGTGCCAATCCCACAAATTCATTTCCTCGTTGAGCCCTGGAACTTTCAAACTCATATCCTTCAGTAGAAGTAAATCCTACCACTTTTCCACCTCTTGCTTCAAGAAAATCAGCCATAATACCAATGCCATCTACAAAATTTTCAGAATAGCCTTTTTGATCTCCACCTCCATATAATGCAAATGTCTTGCCTTTCAAAGAATCGTCCTCCACTGATGGCAAAAACTCATCCCAGTAGTTAGGCAATTCTCCATCAAACCAGGTTGGTACCGCTAATATATAATTTGAGAATTCCATAAATTTTTGTTGTGTAGCATCTTCTACATTTACTTTCTCCACATTATCTTCTCCCAATGCTTTACACATTTTTTCAGCCTGCTGTCTTGTTTTAACTGAATTAAAACTATAAAATAATCCTATTTTCTTCATAAGTAGTCTGTTTGATTAATAAGCCAATAATTCTACTGCTGCATCTTTTATTTTCTGTGTATTAGGTAAGGTCGCAGCCTCTAAAATCCGATTAAAACCCACTGGTGTAAAAGTCGATCCAATACGTTTAATCGGAGCATCCAGATACTGAAAACCTACTTCAGCAATTGTTGCAGCGACTTCACCTCCAAAACCACTAAACACTTTATCTTCATGCACAACCATTAATTTAGATGTCTTTTTAATAGACTCCAATATGGATTCTTTATCCAATGGAATTAATGATCTCAGATCGATTACTTCAATATTACCTTTACCTTCCTTATATAATGCATCGGCAGCCTCCACACACATATGTGTGGTGTTTCCATAAGTAACAATGGTCAGGTCTGTTCCTTCGCGTCTTGTCCTTGCCTTACCATAAGGCACTTCAAATTCTTCTGGAATTGGAGTTGCTGCTTTAGGTGAATTATACAAAGCTTTAGGCTCAAGGAACAATGTCATACCTTCAGAGCGTATAGCCGTACGTAATAAGCCCGCTGCATCATCTGCATAGGATGGATATACCACACGCACACCAGGAAAGGTTGTCAATGCACCTTCTATATTTTGTGAGTGATAGAGTCCCCCGCCTATATAACCTCCAGAAGCTAGTCGTACGGTAATATTAGGAGAATACTGTCCTTTGGTTCGCCAGTACTCATGCGTAGTTTCAACAAACTGTTCCATGGCTGGCCAAAAATAATCAGCAAATTCTGCCCCCTCCACAACGATACGAATATCTTTGTTAAAACGAGACATTCCGTTGGCAGTACCCATGATATAATCCTCGGCTATAGGAGCATTAAAAACACGTTGATGTCCAAACTCTTGTTGCATTCCCTTGGACACATTAAAAATACCTCCTTTATCTTTATTGGCCATATCTTGCCCCCAAATATAGGTATCCGGATTTCTCCGAAACTCTTCTTTTAGGGTACTATTTAAGGCTTCAATCAGTTTTTTGGGGTCACCTTGTTCATTATGTAAACCATCGGGATATTTTTGAGGAACATAAGCAGGTGCATAAACAAAATCATAGATACTTTCCGGCGCTGGCTGTGCAGCAGCCAAACCAGCTTTATGGGCTTTTTTAACTTCTGCTTTTACTTCTTCATCAATCCCATTCAATTCTTCTTCAGTGGCGCGTTCGTACCGAATTAACATTCTTCTGAATTTGGCAATAGGATCATATTCTTGCACATAATTTAATTCTGCCTTATCGCGATATAATTCGTGTCTGTCAGAATTAGAGTGTGAATGTATCCGTACACAATTGGCATGAACAATAACTGGTTTTTGTTCTTCTGCTGCCCATTTTACAGCCTCTGCCATCGTATTCATAGAATCAAAAACATCCTTACCATTACAATAAAGAATTCTTAGATTTTTGAGGCCTTCAAAATTATGGGCTACCTTTCTATTAGCTGTCTGGTCTTTCTTTGGTACTGATATTCCATATCCATTATCCTGAAACACAAATACCACTGGCAGTTGTTCGTTCGAAGCTCCATTAATAGCCTCATATACATATCCTTCTGAAACAGAGGATTCGCCCTGCGAACTAATAGCTACTCCTTTTGATTTATAATTTTTAATAGCCCGGGCGATTCCTGTTGCATGCAAGGTATGGTTACCTGTACATGATGAAACATTGTGGATATTCCATGCTGGCTTTGCAAAGTGGTTTGACATATGACGACCTCCGCCTGCCACATCCGCATCTTTGGATATACCATTGTAAATAATTTCCTCAGCAGTCATTCCCGCAGAAACACAGGTTTGTAAATCACGATAATACGGAAAAAGATGGTCCTTACTCCTATCAAAATTCTGACCGATGGCCAATTGTATAGCATCATGTCCTGCTGCAGGCGCATGGTACGACCAGCCTATTGCTTGTTTAAGGTAGTTAGGAGCTCTATCATCAAGACTCCTGCCTAACTTTAGCAAGTAGTACCACTTTAACAGTGTATCCTTTTCTGCTGTTTTTATCTTATATATCTCTTTTACATTTGATTTCATACTGAATTACTTTTTGTTATACGTCTGTCTGGGAATTAAATTGCTCTATCTATATCAAACTGCTCCAAGTAATCACCTATTCTACGAAGGAAGTTGCCTCCTAAGGCACCATCAACTATTCGATGATCATACGACAGTGATAAGAACATTTTATGTCTGATACCAATTACATCACCTGTTGGTGTTTCAATAACAGCTGGTTTCTTTTCGATTGCTCCTACAGCCAGAATAGCCACTTGAGGTTGATTTATAATGGGTGTACCTATGATATTTTTAAATGAACCAAAATTGGTAATGGTAAATGTTCCACCTTGTATATCATCTGGAGAAAGTTTATTGTTTCTAGCCAGACTGGCCATTCTATTCACATCAGAGGTTAGTCCCGCTAGATTTTTATGGTCGGCCTGCTTAATCACTGGAACAATAAGGTTACCACTAGGAAGTGCTACTGCCATTCCTATATTTACATTTTTTCGATAGATAATATTCTGACCATCCACCGAGGCATTTACTCCAGGGAAGTCTCGAAGTGCTCTTGCTGTAGCTTCAAAGAAAATAGGTGTAAATGTAATTTTCTCACCATATTTATCCAGATATGCTGCTTTACTTTTATTACGCCACAACACAATATTTGTCATGTCTACTTCTATAACTGCAGTTACGTGGGGTGATACTTGTTTAGACATCACCATATGATCAGCAATTAACTTACGCATACGGTCCATCTCTACTATTTCGTCTTCAGCATTAACTGAAACCGGTGGACGCTGTATTGCTTCTTTTGCTTTAGGAGCAGAGGAAGCAGCAGGTGAAGATGCAGGTTTACTTGAAGATTTTGCAGGAGAACTTGCATTTCTATTTTTTACATAATCTAGAATATCAACTTTGGTAACTCTATTATTTTGCCCGGTTCCTTTTATGGAGTCCAGTTCCTGGACAGAAACACCCTCTGCTTTGGCAATGCTTTTAACCAATGGCGAATAAAATTTATCAGATGTACTAAAATCTTGTGCTGCAGCAGATACTTGAGATGCACTTTCGACACTTTTCTCAACTTCTTTCACGGCAGCAGGTTGCGACGTAGCATTTGATGTTCCTTCAGCGCCTTCCATTGTAATTATCGCCACGGCTTTTCCAACTGGAACCAAGGCATCTGTTTCATATAAAATTTCACTTACAGTTCCAGCAACAGGAGAAGGAATCTCTGAGTCCACCTTGTCTGTCGCTATCTCCAATAATACATCATCCTCTTCTATTTTATCTCCTACCGACACAAACCATTTTGTAATTGTTGCCTCTTCCACACTCTCTCCCATTTTGGGCATAATAATTTCGAATGTGGATGCTACTGTAGCAGATGAATCAGATGCTTGTACTTGCGTACCGGCGACTTCTTTCTTCTTGTCTTTAACTTCAACGGCTTCCGTTTTTTCCTCTTCAGCCGAATCACTGCCTTCCAGCTCAATAATTGCAACTGCTTTGCCTACGGGTACCAAGGCATCCGTTTCATAAAGTAGTTCTTTAACGATTCCGGTAACCGGAGAAGGAATTTCAGAATCCACTTTATCTGTGGCTATTTCCAATAGTACATCATCCTCCTCTATTTTATCTCCTACCGACACGAACCATTTTGTAATTGTTGCTTCCTCAACGCTCTCGCCCATTTTGGGCATAAGAATTTCAAATGTTGACATATTGCTTTATTTATATTTGTTCTAAATAAGAATCGGTCAAATGTATGTATTGTTTTAATTTGAACCAAATCTATATAAGTAATGTATTTTGTTTAAGTATTGAAGGAATAATCAAACACTTCTGGTTATCATATAACTTTTTGTTTAGCTTATTCGATACATAAACAAGCAATTGTAAAAATGGTTCTAAGATTGTGAAATATCTTTTGAGTAGGATGCTGCTCTATTCCCCAATCGAGCCGGATTTCTTTGTTAGGTCATACCATCCCATTCAGACAAAGCTATATTAAAGTTAATTATTTTGTTTATCTCTTAACTATAAGGGATTGACAAAATTAAGACATTAAATGAATTGATTTACAAGAAGGTATTCAGCATAAGTCATTTTACGAATATGTATTGAAACCATAACATACATACATATTCGTACTCCAATAAGTTAGTATAAAAAAAACTACTCAACAATTTTCATTTCAGTCCTACGATTCTTCGCTCGTCCTTCTTCTGTGTCATTATTATCTATAGGATGGTTCATGCCTTCACCTTTGTAGGATAATCTTTGGGCATCCACACCTTCATCCACAAGATATTGGTATACTTGTTTAGCTCTAAGCATACTCAGTTTTTGATTATAGCTAATAGCACCTACATTATCGGTATAGCCTAATATCTGAATTTTGGTATGACTATTTTCTTCTAGAAACAGCAAGAGTTTTTTTAGTTCAACTTCCGATTCTGATTTCAGTTCATAAGAATCTGTTTCATAGAAAATATTATTAAGCACCACCTGTTCTCCTATTTCCAAAGGCTTTAAATAAATATCAAGAATTTGAGGGTCTTGGACTGTAGAGGTTGAGTCCATCTGAAAATGATCGGAATAAAAAAGATATCCTTTTTTAGAGACACTAAGGGCATAGGATCCATTTGCCGGAAGACAAACCAAAAACTCACCAGTGAATCCCGAAGATAGTGTATGAACGACCATTTGGCCTTTGTTCAGGTCTGACAATTCCAAGGAGGCTTTTAATTTTTCTTTGGTTCTGATATCGAATATCCTTCCTTTTACATAAGACACAGGTAAAGGTCTAATTTTCTCCGGCATTTCAAAACTATAAATATCCCTTCCTCCAAAGGAATCTCCTAGTCTATCGGAAGAAAAATATGCTGTTTTTCCGCTGGCTGTGACTATGAGGCCTACTTCATCATCCTCAGTGTTAATGGGAACTCCTAAATTCACAGGATCTGTATCAAAAATACCATTGTTCATTCGCGACATAAATAAATCAGCCTTTCCCATACCAGGCCATCCCTCTGAAGCAAAATATAAGGTTCTATTATCAGGATGAATAAAAGGAGATATTTCATTTGATGGAGTATTAATTTTGTTACCCAGATTTTCTGGTTTACCAAAAAAGGGTGTCCCATCCGATTTAATTCCCAACAAAGAAGCCCGCCAAATATCATTACCTCCTTTGCCTCCAGAGCGGTTACTCGTATAATACAAGGTTCTTCCATCGGATGAAAAGGAAGGCTGAGATTCCCAATACGGAGTATTAACAGGCGCACCTATATTTTTAGGGGCACTCCAACCTGTGGCAGTTCGTTGACTAAAATAAATATCACAAGAGCCTTTACTGTCTCCTCTCCCACAAGCCGTAAAAAACATCCAGTTCCCATCTGACGATAATGTTTGTGCCCCTTCATTACTCATTGTATTTAGAGGAGCCGACAATTGGGTTCTGTTACTCCATTCACCAGATTCATCCTTAACAGACCTAAAAAAGTCTTCATGATAAAGATTAGCCATGGCATTGGCATAAGGTACTTTATCAAGCACAGAATCACGTTTTACCATGACTGTATATACCAAAACTTGTTCATCGGCAGTGATACTTGGCCAATACTCGTTATTTGGAGTATTAACAGCTGAACCTAGATTCTTAGCATTCATTATCACTGGTTTTTGTATTGCTTTATGGGCAAACTCAACCCTAGTTAGCCATTCCTCCACTTTCTTTTTTTGCCCATCATCTCTTGTGTGATTATAATACTTTTTAAACCAGCTTTCGGCTTTTTTAAAGTTTTTGATATGAAAATGAGCAACGCCTAAATTATAATAGCTGAATATAAAAAAGGTAGAATCCAAATTCACAACATTTTCTAAATATTCTATTTGTTTTACAAAATTCTTTTGTTCAAAATGAACCTCCGACATAAGCAAATGAGCCTCAATAAACTGAGAATCCTTTTCCAAAGCTTGGGCCAGCGGTATCTTGGCCGAATTATAATTTCCTGACTTGTAAAATGACAAACCTTTATGATAGAGCGTTGCTGCTTTTTTCGATCGGGTAGATAATTTTTGGGCATTGGTTATCACTGTACCAGCCATAACAATGATCAAAACCATACTAATAAAAGGTTTTGTTATAGGATATTGATTCACTCTTGATTGCATCTCATGATCAGTTTAACATTGCAGGGCATGCGAAGGAATACGCTTATATTATGTATTCTTTGATATCTTGTTTCACACACTCTGTTCTAAGCTAATTTGTTTAAGCAAAAATAGCATAAAAGACCAAATTCTATCATTGGTTAACGAATATAAATAATGGATAAACGGATTATTTTTTATTTATACGATTATCAAAAAAGGGTGTCTCAAAATGGACACCCAGAATATTTTTTTTGCCAGACAGGCAAATGAAGTATTTTTACACTTTCTCAATGACCACCAAAATAGGCATGTTCAAAATCGTGTAATGCCTCCCTAAGCAAGCGAATATTCTTCAAATCAGTCCCCTGCTTTGTTTTCATGGCATACACCTGTATTTTATGCATTAAGGTTAACTGCTTAATGTATTGGGCATATGCTTCTGTATCTGAAGGATCTTTTACTTTGATTCTTTGATACATAAAATACTGACTGGCAATATCCTGAATCTTTGTAGCATGCTCCTCTTTGTTCACAACCCAACGAACCATTTGGTTATAATCAACATCTCCTTTTGCAGATAATTCCACGATCTCTTTCATCGACTTTTCGATGGTTGCAATATGTTCATACATAAGAACAATGCGTGTAGAATCACCATAAATACCACAAGGAATTTCACAATGAGCCTTGGCCTCATTCGAAAAACTAAGAAGGGCTATTGTTAGCACACATCCACTGAAAAATTTACTTATTAAATTCATTATATCTCTTTTATGATTAATAAATACAAAACCGACGCAATAACCATTTGTTCATATAATAGCTACAAATTATGAACTTATAATATGTTTCGGTTTATGGAACACTATTCCCTTATAAATGTTGATTAAGCACTTATTATTTCTTTAATTGATCTGTAAAGAGCTTTTGAAATTTTTCAACCTTAGGACCAACAACCATTCTGCAATAACCTTGATTAGGATTATTGGCAAAATACTCTTGGTGATAATCCTCTGCCACAAAAAAGTTTGCAAAAGCAGTTACTTCTGTAACGATAGGATCCTTATAAAGCTTTTGTTCATTCACCACCTTTATTTGTTCTTCTGCAATACGTTTTTGATCTTCGTTATGATAAAAAATTACAGAACGATACTGTGTACCAACATCAGCTCCTTGTCTATTCAATGTTGTTGGATCGTGAACCGACCAAAATACGGTCAGCAACTCTCCGAATGATATTATATCCGCATCATATGTGATCTGGCACACTTCGGCATGCCCAGTATTGCCATTACACACTTGTTTGTAGCTGGGCTTGTCAACATGTCCCCCCCGAATAGCCTGACTCTACCGAAATAACACCTTCTAATTGATCATAAATAGCTTCTACGCACCAAAAACATCCCGCTCCCAGCGTGGCTTTTTCTGTATTTTTTGCTTCTGAACTCATAAATAAAAATAATCCTATGAAAATTAAAAATAATTCTTTCATGTGTTTATCATTTTTCTCTTAATGGTCAAGTGTTGCTCACTAAAATTAATCATATTCCTATATGAGAATTACTTTATCAAGATTTGTTGTATCGCCTATTAAATAACAAACGATTTAATGATTCCCACAAAATTAAGAAAATACAATAGTACGCTTTCGTTTAAAAAATTAAAACTTTTTTACTCCTTTTAAACAAACAACTTTATGGACGAAGAGTTCATCGTCTGATAATTCTCTCCCATATTCACACAGATATACAACAACAATTTTCCGGAGTTAATATTACATTTAAAGTTGTAAGAAAGAATTGCATGATAATTTTACAAAAGCGTAGACAAATCAGCATGTATTATTAAATTTGTTCCGCAAAAAGTAATAAATATGAGTAACGGACATCCACCATTGGCTGAGCGTCAGCGCCCCAAGTCATTAGAAGATTATATTGGACAAAAACATCTTGTGGGCGAAGGCGCCGTATTACGCAAGATGATTGATTCAGGTGTGATATCTTCTATTATTTTATGGGGTCCTCCTGGTGTTGGAAAAACAACCCTTGCTAAAATCATATCACAACAACTTAACCGTCCTTTTTATATTTTATCTGCCATTAATTCGGGAGTCAAAGATGTTAGAGAAGTAATAGAAAAAGCAAAAAAAAACAAATTTTTCAACAGTCCGAATCCTATTTTATTTATTGATGAAATTCACCGTTTTAGTAAGTCGCAGCAAGATTCTCTTTTGGGTGCTGTGGAGCAAGGTGTTGTTACATTAATTGGTGCTACCACAGAGAACCCCTCATTTGAAGTTATATCGCCACTACTATCTCGCAGCCAAGTTTACGTTTTAAAATCACTAGAAATAGATGATTTAAGAGAATTGGTAAATAAAGCGCTTACTACGGACGAAATATTGAAAAACAAAAATATTCTAGTCAAAGAGGAAGAGGCTTTATTTCGTTTTTCGGGAGGTGATGCCCGTAAACTGCTTAATATTTTAGAATTGGTGGTGAATGCCAATGCTGAAAGTAAGGTAGAAATAACCAATGAGAAAGTAAGTGAATGTCTTCAATCAAACCCCACTGCCTATGACAAAAATGGAGAAATACATTATGATATTATTTCTGCATTTATCAAATCCATCAGGGGCAGTGATCCAGATGCTGCGGTATATTGGTTGGCACGCATGGTAGAAGGAGGCGAAGATCCTAAATTTATTGCTCGTAGACTTGTTATTTCGGCAGCTGAAGACATTGGAATGGCCAATCCCAACGCCTTATTATTGGCAAATCAATGCTTTGAAGCCATTAAAATGGTGGGGTGGCCCGAAGGTAGAATCATATTATCGCAGACCACCATTTACTTGGCCACAAGTCCTAAAAGCAATGCATCCTATCTGGCCATAAAAAAAGCACAGGAATTGGTTAGACAAACTGGCAATTTACCTGTTCCTTTACATTTACGCAATGCACCGACCAAATTGATGAAAGAATTGGGATATGGGAAAGAATACAAATATTCCCATGACTACCCAGAAAATTTTGTAGAACAAGATTTTATGCCAGACGAAATAAAAAATGCAAGATTATACTTACCTCAAAACAATGCCCAAGAAAATAAAATTGCAGAAAGATTAAAAAAATGGTGGAAAAGAAAATACAATCATTAGACTCGAAACTGCATTAGAAAATCTAAAAACAAAAAGAGCTTATGCAATTGTGGCTAAACAAATGCATAAGCTCTTTTTATAAGCCCTTTAACTATATTATTTAATCAAATTTTCTCTTTCTAAACCAAGCTTCAAGAATGGACATACTAACACTCATTCCATAATAGTTTTCAGTAATAAGCGAATTGCTGGCAGTACCCCTCTGTCCATAATTTATACTAATATTCAAGTATGAATGAGGAGAACGCATGGGTACACCAATTCCTGCAGTGATACCGCGATCTAAAAGAGATTTACCTTTAACCTCCAAATAAGAATCCTCATAATATCCTCCAAGCCTCCAGGTAAAAGGATTAACTCTTCTACTTTTACGACTTTGATATTCCACACCACCACTAAAACGATGGCTATCCTTATATTCTGACAAGTTATTGGTATAATCAACGCCGGCCCAATTTTGGAATTTATAATCAAATCCAATTTTAATACCATGCTCGTCTATCCATCCCAATCCTGCACCATAACCCATTGGAATATTATATGGCTCTCTGTCCAAATCCTCATAAATTCCAGCACCACTAGAACTAGATGTTTCTACCTCACGACTTGTTTTGAAATCGATTTCCGGGCTATAAACAGCCCCCACAAATAAATTGCTTTGTCCCACTGGTATTTTATATTGAAAACCAGCCTGAAGACATACTTGTTGTAAGAAGTCGGAATATTGTACATTTAATTCACCACCAATAATACTGGATGCATAATTTTCTTGTTTAATCAACTTACCAAAGATATAAGATAATTCTAGTCCTAGCGACAGATTTTTACCTAATACCAATGCATTACTCATAGCCACCTTATTCAAGCCACCATTTCCTTCATAATTTTTTGCAATTTGTGTACTTGTTCCCTCAATGTAATCAGAAGATGCAACATTATATCCGATAGAAGAATACTGAACAATATTAAATGAAGTAACCAATCTTTTACCTGATCGAAAAGCCAAGCTAATATTATTCAAGCCACCCGATAAGCCATTTCCAGATTCGGTATTATGCTCATAAGTGGTAAAACTGGAACGAATTCCCAGATCAATTAACATCTGCTCTCCCTCAACGCTCCCCAAGGATGCGGGATTCAGTGTATTGATTGAATAGTACGTAGGCAAGGCAACTCCGACGCCTCCCATACCTTGGTACTTAATGGTAGATGCACTTTCAATTCGTCCCACACCAAAAGTAGTATATGCGGACGAAGCTCCATTTTGTGCATTAGAGCTTATTGCGAGTAACAGTAAAATACAAATAATTGATATCGCGTGTAATATGCGTTGTTTCATGAATTGAATATTTATTAAAGCCCAATAAACAAATTAATTTGAACAATTGATGCCTGTATCAATTTTAATAATAATAAGTATAGATGTTTAACTTAGGCTCATACTCCCGATTCTTTTCTCCTCCAAATATAATGGTAGAAAAAGTTTGGTTTTCATAGTCTGTTGGCAATCCAACTAAAATTGAATTATCAGTGTCAAAGTCTCCTCCTATTAGATTCTTTATCATATAATCTGTGATATCAGCACTATAATAAGGATGACTTTCATAATTATCAATAGATTGATTAAATGAAAGATAAACTACATTATTAGAATTATCTGCATATACTGATGAAAGTTGATTAACCCTATTGGATTCATACATCAAAAGCTCCGTAGGCAAATCATTTATATCATCAGCTTCGTCAGTAGGTACTAGAATTAACTCTATCTTAATAATCTGATCTAACTCAACCAACTGAAATATTTTATTAAGACTAGGGAACCTAACTTTGGTCATCAAACCACTACTCCCCTGAACAAGCGTAACATCATCAGTACTTGTAGATCTTATATGCTTCTTTTGTTCAACCAATGGTGCAAAAAGAGTTCCACTCCTATCTGCTTTAATTTGATTAAACATATAAGTAGAATTTTCAATACTAAAAGTAGCTTCCAATTCCTCTTTTTTAATACCATCTCTATGATAATACATGTTTAAACACAAAGATGTGTCATTATAAGCAAATCCCAATGCAGCTTTATTTTCACTTCTTCCTTGCAGAGCAAGCCCATAAAAGTAATCCTGAAAATCATCCGTCGACTGAATTTCATCAGCATCATCAATGAATAAATCAAAAATTCTTTGTCCAAAAACATCACTTAAACGACTTTCTAATTTTTGACCTTTATTAGGACGTGGCGAAAATTTTACCTGTCCCAAGCTATCCTCCTTCACATCCAGTTCTGTAACATTATAAAAGCTTGTTTGATCCAAGTCTTCCCAATTGGTAGCCAATTCCATGACATTCATACTAAATACCTCAGTTGTATCTCCAATATAGTAATTGTTATAATACATACTAATAGTAACAGAATCAAAAATATCATCTTCATCAAAACTATTTCTATCAGGTATTTTTAATCGATAAGCAGGCTCCGATGATATTTTACCAAATACTTCATCAGAAAAATTACCTACTAGAACTGAAGAAAGTTCTGATGTCTGGATGGAGTCAACAACAACCGTGCTTAATTCCAGAGAAAAGGTATCAATTAGCACAACTCCGGATTCATCATCCACGTATCCTTGTCCCATTTTAAGTTCATCAACACTTTGATCGTCGCAGGAATAGATTCCAAAGGCAATAACAACAAATAACAGCAATGATATTTTATACATTTTATACATTTTAAACACAAAAAAAAGGATAGATAGCCTAAAATACGAACAAGTAAGGCTAACTGGACTAATTTATAGACGAAAACAAGGTTTTCTTCGTTCATTTATATTTCGACATAAAATTAATTTTAAAGTAAATCACATAAACATTAGTTTTTCTGTACATTACTCTACCTTAAACTGAATTATATTTTTCAAAGAAAATAATTACTCTACATTTCATAGAAGAAATTATATGATTCGTCGATAATATTACGTCTCGTGTCTAAGCTATGACACATTCTGAAGATGGGTAGTGTAAGTTTGCAGTATAACTAAATAAAATTATAAAATCAATATTTAATGGCGATGATAAAACATTCACTGATTATACTGTCGGCTATGATACTTTGTGGTATTTCATTTGTGAGTTGTAGTAACGACGATGACGACGATTATCTGGGAAACTGGGTTGAAATGGGAGATGTCGGGAAAGTGCCAAGAACAGAAGCTGTATGTTTTACGATTGAAAACACAGCCTATGTTGGTACTGGATATTATTTAGATGAAGAAATAAGATTAAAAGATTTTTGGAGCTATAGCGCAGAGAGCGGTTATTGGAAACAAATAGCCAGTTTACCTGGTGTAGCCAGAAACGGTGCGGTTGCTTTTAGTTCCAGCACCAAAGGTTATGTTGGTACGGGTTATGATGGAGAGAATAAATTGAAAGATTTTTACGAATACGATCCAAGTAACAATACCTGGACTCAGAAAAATGATTTTGCAGGTGAAGGACGGTATGGAGCCACTGCTTTTTATGTGAATGGTAAAGGTTTTATCGGAACAGGATATGGAGATGTTGAAGTTGATTCTGATGAAACAATCCCTAACAATTTAAGTGATTTCTGGAGTTACGATATTGCAACAGATAGTTGGGAACAAGTATCTTCTTTTAATGGATCTAAGCGAAGAAATGCCATGAGTTTCGTGTTGAACGATGTAGCATATGTACTCAGCGGATACGACAATGAATATCTGGATGATATGTACAAGTATGACGCAGTAAACGACCAGTGGACTGAATTGGCACATATTAGTGATTATGAAGATGACAGTTATGATGATGATTATACCATTGCCAGATACAGTGCTGTTACCTTTGTAGCTGGAGGAAAAGGCTATGTTACTACAGGGATACAAGGAGGTAATAGCATTGAAACATGGGAATATGAACCTTCAACAGATAGATGGGAACAAAAGACTGATTTTGAAGGCACTTCTCGTTATGGTGCAGTTGCGTTTACCATTAATGATATAGGTTATGTTGCCACTGGGGGTAATGGTAATTATTCTTTAGATGATGTTTGGCAATTCAATCCATTTGAAGAATATGAAAGTAAAGATTAAATACTATTTGTTATTTATTATATTAACAACCCTTGTTTCTTGTCAGTCACCCAAAAACAAAGTTAAAGTAAAAACTTTTAAAGAAAACGGAGTTTGGGTTTACGAAATAACCGTAAATGATAAAATATTTATCCATCAGGATTGTGTACCTACACTGGAAGGTAACAAACCTTTTGCCAATAAAAAGGAAGCTGAATTAGTTGGTAATTTAATAAAACAAAAAATTTTAAATAAAGAAACGCCGGCTGTCAACACTGGGGAGTTGCGACAGCTGGGGATTAAAGGTACTTCTTAACTGAAGTGTGGGATATGGTAAGCCGGTTCGTATAAGATACGTAACCGGCTTTTTTTGTATCTTAGAATAGGCGGCCAACAATATCAGGAGAATACAGATATTATACATATTTTATAGCTTGACAACAAGCGATTAGTAACTGGTAAATGGAGGATTTAATAACATATGGACTCACCATTTCTACTGGCGAAAAAGCTGATTTTATCATTAAGGATACTGGAGTTATATTTGACCAATTCTTTTTGTGGCAATGACAATAACGAAGTTATCATGAGGGCCTTTGGAAATATGCCTCCCCGAGTAAAAAGAAGATTAACGGAAGTTTTAAAAGCAAAGAAAATATCATATAAGGTAGAAACATTGCTCTCAATTAGATAACGAAAGTACCAATGCTGCAACAGAATCTTTCAATACAAAAGTATAGGACCTCAGAAGACAATTCAGAGGTGTTGTTGATGTAAAGTTCTTCTTTTCAGATTAACAAAAATATTTGCATGACAACTATAAACAACATTTACACCCAACTTTTGGCACTGACCCACAGTATGGGCAATGAATCTCTAATCAAAGCGGGAGATATACAGGTAATGAGTGCTGGTTCAAGCATATTTCACTGCCGAATATAAAAACAGTACAAAAGAAGAACTACGTTTATTTCAGATATGGCTTTTCCCCATACCAAAACGTAGAGCCCCACTATGATCAAATCTTACTAAAAAACCTACAAAATAAGAATGTTTTTTTTTTCAAATATTAAGTCCTGATAAAAATGATGCAGGTGTGTGGATATATCAGGATGCCTGGTTTAATCAGGGATACTTTGACAAAGGTGTGAAAATAAATTATTTGACACATAAACAGAACAATGGTGTATACCTTATGGTTATAGAAGGTAGTATTCAAATTGCAGGTGAAGTTCTGTATAAACGAGACGCTATTGGCATAACGCAAGCACAAAATATACAAATAAAAGCCCAAAGTGAATGTAGGCTATTATTGATGGAGACACCAATGAATTGGTAATAAACAAAAACAAATATAAAAATGAAGATGATGAAAACACTGAAATTATTATTCGCTGTTGCGATTTTATTGGCAACAACCCATACTTATTCGCAAACCAACCAAGTAGATACCGACAAGAGTAGTGTAAAATGGGAAGGTAAAAAGATAGGCGGTTCTCACAATGGAGCCATACTATTAAAAGAAGGTTCATTTACCTTAAAGGGAAGTAAAATTACCGAAGGCACCTTTATTATTGATATGGCCAGCATAAGCAATGCCGACATTGAAGATAAAGACTATAAAGCAAAATTAATAGGACATTTAAAATCAGATGATTTTTTTAGCGTAGAAAAATATCCCACAGCAACATTAAAAGTTACTGGCAGCACTGCTTTTAAAAACGATATAGCTAAAGTAACAGGTGACTTAACAATCAAGGGACAAACACATCCCATTGACTTTGAAGTAAGCAAAAATGGTCATATTTTCACCACCCAACTTACCGTAGATCGTGCACAATATGATATTAGATATGGTTCAAAATCATTCTTTGATAATCTGGGTGACAAAGTTATTTATGATGATTTCACTTTAGATATTAGCATCGTTACCAAATAACAAAAAGCGATCATTTTTTTAACAAAAAAGGCTACCTCTACTGAGATAGCCTTTTTTGTTAAATATTTAATTTAAAGTTGTTATAATATATCATTAATCCCGAGCACAAAAAAGAAGATGGATGAAATTAGGCCCACCACAAAAATTATATAAGCCCACCTTAAAAAAGTATATTTTTTAGTAAGTACTTTCCCTAAAAAATACAAATCCCGGCTCATGCTATTATACAGATATTCTCTATCTTTCATCAATTCACCTATACCCCATTCGAAATCCTCTAGACTCATTTTATGAAAATTACCAAAAAAAGTAAGATTGCCACGTTTATGGCTAATATCCTCCTTTGATATAAATCCATGTGTAGTGCGAGGTATGGTCGATATAATACAAATAATAATGGTAATAATACTAAAGGCCACAAGATTTAATGCGGGCCAAATTAAAAAAGCATTGTTATCTAATTTAGGAAAAAGAGTTGACAGAACGATGGAAATAATAATACCATTTACACTAATTAAAGTATTGGCTTTATCATCTGCAATACGGCTTAAATTACATGATTACGAAGATTAACTCTAAACATCGTTTCTATCCCTTTATCTGGCTTTTTATTTCCATCTTCCTTTTTCTTCTTTTTTTTACCAGCTGTTTTTTCCAGTAGCTCATCCTCAGTCTTTATGTCCATCTTTAATAGATCAGTCAGTTTTTCTTTGTTTTTTTCCTTTTGTTTGTTTAAAATTTGCTTCGCAAAATTGGTATAAAATGGATGTTGTTCAAAAAAAACAATGCAATCGTTTATCCACTGATTGGGTGTTTTTTTCCTAAAACAATTTATTTCCTTAAACAGATTAATAAAAGGATTTCTTAGATAATCTTTATACCCCACGTGGGCTATATCCGCATCCCTAATAATTTCCTCCAATATATCTGTAGGTTCATATGCCAATCGAGTAGCCATAATAATACGTTCTACAGTAATGATATCACGATTGTCCATATTTCTTGACTCCAGAAATTCACGGGCAAAATCAGCCGATTTTTTCTCATGCCCCATTACACCTTTATAAAAGCAGACATCATGAAAAATCGCTGCGATTTGCAATAACTCCATTTCTCGGGGAGATACCTCTGGGATGTTTATTGCAAAAGTAGATACAACCTCTAACACATTAATGGTATGTTCTAGATTATGATGATATAATTTTTCATTTTTATTGGCTGTAATTTCCTCCCTGGCAATGGTTAAACAGTCATTAACCAATTTACTATATACCGTATCTGTCATACTCTCTATCATTAATACCTCACATATTTTTTAACCAAATCGAACATAAGCTGCTGTGATGTTCTTTTGTTTTTACCATCTACATAAGCATTTTTTGCATCCTGCGTAAGATAACGTCCTTTTAACGAATCCGACAACTGGCAATATATTTCTTCCACTAATAACTGCTGATTTTCTTTATCAAAAACAGGAAAAGCAACTTCAATTCGGTTGGAAAGGTTGCGTGTCATCCAATCAGCAGAAGCTAAATAAGTAATAGGAGATCCATTGTGATGAAAATGATAAATCCTGGTATGTTCAAGAAACTGGTCAACTATACTAACGATTTTAATATTGTTTTGTTGCTGTTTTGTGAGCGGAAAATAACAACAAATTCCTCTAACGACCATGTTTATAGTTACTCCTTCATCGGCAGCCTGTCTGATTTTATGAATCATTTTAGGATCCTCAAAGCTGTTAAGCTTAATATTCATTTCAGCTTTTTTTCCCGACTTGGCCCATTCAATTTCCTGATCTATCAAATCATATATCCCTTTTCGTAGAACGAAAGGTGCCACCAATAAATATTTAAATTCTGGTCTATAAGTCTCATCTTTTAAAAAAGAAAACACTTCATCCAGGTCATGGGTATATCTTTTATCTACGGTTAAGATACCATGATCAGCATATATTTTTGCTGTCTTTTCGTTCAGGTTACCTGTCCCCAGATAAGCATAAGTTATAATTTCCTTATCTTCTTTGCGTTTAATGGTAAATATTTTGGCGTGTACCTTCAATTCTTTCACTCCATATTTAACAGAAGCACCAGCTTTTTCAAGCCTTTCTCCCCAATAAATATTTGATTCTTCATCAAATCGAGCCAATACTTCAACCAACACAAATACCTTTTTCCCCTTATGTGCGGCTTTCTCAAGCGCCTTGCATATTTCTGATGTTTTATTGACCCTGTAAAGGGTAATATTTATCTCTTGCACTTGGGCATCCAACGCTGCCTTATGTAGCACATTTGCGACATAGCTAAAATCTTGATATGGATAACTTAAAAACACATCAGATATTTTAAGTTGTTCAAAATAATCTGCTGCATTGTCGAGTTTTGAACAGGCAACTGTACTGAATTTTTTATTATACAAATGAGGTTTATGACTAAAAAACGGGAATTTAAAAAAGTCATAGTAATTATGATACTTTCCTCCAGGCAATAGTCCAGTCATGTCCACATCAATTTTCTTTCTCAGATAATTAATATGTTTAAAAGGGATATCTTCGTTAAACAATAATCGACTAGGGAGTCCAGTCTCTCTCTTTTTAAGGCTTCTTTTAATTTTTCTTACAATACTATCTTCCTGTTCTTCATCAATATACAATTCTGCATCTCTTGATATTTTTACAGCATATACTTCTGTTTCTTTGCTAAGGTATTTCTCCACATTGTATCTAAAAATATCGTCTAGTTGAATTATCCTTGTTTCCTTCTCATCATGATATAGGGTAATAAATCTACCCCACTTATCATAGTCCAGTTCCAACAGGTATTTACCTTTTAATGAAATAAAATAGAGATAAACAGTTTGATGCACCAGATCGATGCTGGCATCATCATCAATCTTTCGTAATACAAAATTATTTTTTAAATGTTGATCAAAATAATCAGAGACCAGTTTTAGGTTTTCTTTATCGATGTTCTCATACAGAAAGTGAATTCCTTCACGAGCCATAGCAGGAACTAACTCGTGATAAAACAATTGTCCCAGTTTTTCCTGCTGTTCACTTACAATCGCATTAATTTGCTGTAAAATATAGGAAGGTCGGAATCCGAACTTATTTTTTTTATCCCCGTTATATTTTTGTTCAAACCGGTGGCCAGCGACTCTAACTTTATAAAATTCTTCCAAATTAGAAGAGTAAATAGCTACAAACTTCAGCCTTTCTAACAAGGGTACCGTTTCACTTTCAACTTCCTGAAGAACACGGGCATTAAAAGATAACCAACTCAGATCTCGGTCGATATATTTCATATTCATTATTCGTCAGTCACTTCTTGAAGTACTTGCTGGTTTATATGGCAGCTTTTCTCATTTTTAAAATTCACTTGCACACGCAGAGCCTTTAAACCGGATGCTCCTTTTAGATCTTCCAGTTCAAGCTCTTCCAAGTCGCCGGTAAGATAACCTTGGGCCATCATGTAATCAATATACCTTTTATATTCGGCAATTTCTTCGACATAAGAATAAATTATAGCGATTTTACCTACTTGTGTTACTCTTTCGTTGGTTCCTTTAACCAGAGCCTTATCAATACGTTTTTTTGTTATTTCATAGCGTATATTATAAGCTCCCGCCACATCAAATTTCTTCTCGTCTTGTCTAAATTCGATACTTAAGGGATTGGAATGAACCAATATCAATTGTGTAATATCCAATTTAGTCCTCAGCTCGGACTGTATCTGGTTAATTTTACGAGCTATCTTCACTTTCACCAACAACTGCCACAGACGAATATTTTTCAAGTACATTTCATTGTACTTTAAATCCTTTACCAACGATTGCCCCAGATAACCATTATATTCAATTCCATCGGTACGGTATTTTTCAAAATAATGTGGAAAAACATCCTGTGCTTTCTCCTGTTCCTTATCAATAATGTCGCTTACATGATCATTGATGAGTGTAAGGCTGTCTTCAAAATCTTTTCTCTTCTTATAAAGCACCCCCAATTCAGGGTCAAGCATTTCAAAATATTTATCTACAGGTCCGGTCAATTCCGGATCTCTATCCTTTATCAAGCGTAAAAAAGGATCAATTTCATTTTTCAAAAACTCCACGATACTCACCTCGTCACCCGCTTTCAGTCCTAACTTTAACGTTCTTAAATGTTTCTGAATTTTATAGCTAACATCACTTAATAGGGGAATATCCCGAATAACTTTTTCTATTTTCAGTATTTCATAGGCCCACTCCAATTGTTCGCTTAAATCAGCCTGAATAGCATGATTACGCGCCAATGATGAGCCCCTAATATCGGAAGCCCCATAAATAGGAACAATATCAGAAAATACAATACGATCAACACTGGCCGTATCTTCTCTACTATTTAAAATTTTTGAAGCAGCCTCTTTAAAACGCCACTCTACCGTTGGATGTATGGCTGTAAACTTTTCCTGAATCAGTGCCCTCACCTTGTCGTTCCATTCCTCTTGAGAACGTTTAATGGCCAAAGCAAAAACAGGAAACAAATCGTATAACATTTTAACTTGTATCAAGGTTAAGGAATTTAGTAAAGGACAGCCAAATTCAAGCATACCCACGACTTTGTCATCAATAATTAACGGAACCACAGCATGGCTACTGATACCATTGTCCAACAACTCCTTTTTTACGCTGGTTTGTTTTCCTTCCTTTAAATCTCGCGTTAAAATAATACGTTTTTCCTCAAACGCTTGTTGATATATAGATCCCTCATAGTCTTTGTACCTCAGTTTAGAATCCGCAACGATTGGTTTCCATAAATAACTTTTTTTTCCACCACTTTCAATATCATTAGAAAAAGACACAAGTCCAAACCTGACCAGGGGATTGTCCATCAGCGATCGTATTTTTTCTTGAATGCGCTTATACCCCTCCACAGAAACGATTGTATTTTTATCCAGCAAGTCCGATTTCAGTTCCGATACAACATGTTCACGTGTGATATTGTTGTATTTAAAACGCATAAAACCTCTAAACTCAAATTTATCCAAAGGAATTATTTCATTCCAAAAATCCAAATCATGATCTCTATCAAAAAGAGCGGTAATATCTTCATGTTTCAACTCCTTTAGCTTAGCGATGGGTTTAACCTGCAGATAACTAATATCAAAATTTTTATTATAATATTTCACCGATTGATTCTGGCTATCGGTTAGCTTAAAGGTAAATGGAATCTCTACCGGTAGTTTGTAATTGTAAACCTTATCTAATATGATGCAATAAGCCTGGTATATAATAGGGATTATATTGGCATTGCTCGTATCTTCACCCAGTATGTCTACTCTTTTATTTTCGGCTCCTATCGTTTTTTTATAACGCTGAGAACTAAAAAAAGGTTCCATTTCAAAAGGCTTAAAAGCTGCCGTAATTTCTTCCTTGCAGTTCAGTGGATTAAATACAAAAGACATCAACTGTTTCAGCAGGGTGTCATGTTTCTCCATGACAGAATTATCTTTTATCTCGCCTCTAAGCTCTGGAACATCTTCCAGTTTTTTGAGCAAGTCCTTTGCCGAGCTATTCAATATACTATTGGCATCCTCAGCTATATTTTCAATATCACGAATCAGATATTCAAAACTCAAGGTTTTTTTGAATGGAATATCACAAAAATGACATTTTATTTCTTTTTTCACATTGGATTGCTCCACACTTCCCATGGCAAAACGATTTGGTACAAATGTATTAAATAGATCAATATTTTTTTCAGTATATACGACAAACCTTAATAAATAGTTAATGAAACGCAACAAAGCGTATTTTAGATGAATATACCAATTTTATATAATGTAAATGTTACTTTTACCACTTCAATTGAAAAAAAATAAAAATACGATCATGAACAAACTATCACTATTAGTAGCTATCACAATTATTGCAAGCATTGTATACAGTTGTGATACTAAAACAAAGAAAACAACTGATACCTCCGAGATTTCAACAAAAAAACCTACGACTGTAGATTCTAATAAATCTTTTGATATTGACTTATTAAATCAAAGTGCATTGGATGGAAAAATAGAAACCATAAAAAATGCTTTAGAAAACGGTTTCGACGCCAATTCAACCGATGCCAACAAGCGCACAACGCTAATGATGGCAGCGTTTAATGGACACACAGAAATTGTTTCATTATTATTAAATAACGGAGCTGATGTTAACTTAACGGATAACATTAACAGAACTGCATTAATGTATGCTTCTACCGGTCCATTTACTACAACGGTGCTCACACTATTACAAGCAGGAGCTCAACCTAACCTAATTGATAATGAGGAAAATTGGACTGCTGTGATGATGGCAGCTGCAGAAGGTCAGCTGGAAGTCGTAAAAACATTAGTTGCCCATGGTGCGGATTTAACCATGGTGGATGTAGATGGTGAATCCTCATTGGATTTTGCTAATTCTAAAGGACATACACAGGTAGCTGAGTACATAAAAACGCAGATCAAATAAATTTTACACATAAGATTAGTCAATGAGCACAAGCAATGCTATTGGCTAATCTTGATAACCCAAGTTATCTGATATATTTCTAAAGCGTTCTGCTTCATCTTTCTCACCCAATTTATCACACACCTTAGATAAATAAAAATAAGCATCCGCATGATCATCCTTTAGTTGGATAGCCTTTTTAAAATCATTATAAGCTCCATTGAAATTTCTTAGCAACATACGAGTTCTACCTCTGTTATAATAGACCTTAAAAAGACGTGGTTTTAACTTTCGTGCCAACGAATAATCAGCCTCTGCCCCATCCAGATCATCTACTTCAACCTTTAACCCTGCTCGTTTAAAAATAGCATCAAAGAAATCTGGATTTAACAAAATGGCCTTGTTTAAATTGGCAATGGCAGCACGCTTATCCTTTGCTTTTACCAAGCATTCGTTGGCCATCAAGAAATATTCTCTGGCAAACTCCTCCAGTTGTTTATTTCTTTTGCGATCACGATTTTCCAGAAGTCTTATCTTCTTTTTTAATTGATGAATTATATTTAACTGACGTGAAATATAACGAAGTATTATCGGCTTAGTCAGGTCATTTCTTTTGCTCATTGCCTGCCCTAATAACTCCATTGACTTCTGAAACTCATTTTTCCGAAAGGCGGTCAAGGCTTTTTTGTAATAATCATCGGCCTTTGCAGAATCAAGACTTTCCTTTATTTGCAGTTTATTATTGGATCTACGGGAGAAATCAACACATTCTCGTTTTACAATTACATCACGAGGAGTAATTTGCGATTTCATAATAATTCCTTGCAACGAACGACAACGACTCAAGGCCACATACAACTGTCCACCCGCAAATGCACCACCAGAAAAATCGATCATGACTTTATCGAATGTTAAGCCTTGACTTTTATGTACTGTAATTGCCCAAGCTAACTTTAGGGGATATTGTTGGTAAGATCCTATCTCTTCTTCTACGATACGGTTATTCTTTTCATCATATTTATATCGTACATTTCGCCACACTTCTTTTTCAACCAGATGTACCTCTTCATTCTCAAGCCGAACATATATTCCTTCCTCATTGATTTCGTCGATTCTTCCAAGACTACCATTATACCATCTACGCTCAGGCGAATCATTTTTAATAAACATTACCTGCGCATTTTCTTTTAAAATTAAATGCTGTGGAGTTGGCAAAGCCGATTCCGGAAACTCACCTGAAATATATCCTTCAAAGGCAATTTCTTCCTCTTGCAATTCCTTTAGCTTATGATCATTAATATAATCGACAGTATCTCTACGTGTTGCCAGGGTGATAAAGAGTTCATCCAAAGGAGCATTATAAGTGGGATTAAAGCGATGATTGATAGTTTTGATATCCTCCTGTTTAACCGCATTCACCCTAACCCTATCCAATAGGTTCACAAACTCAGGATTACTTTGACGATATACTTTTTTAAGTTCGATTTGAATCATAGGTAAATTACGGAACACCCTGGCCGAAAAAAAGAACGGCGTTTGATAAAAGCGTTTTAGAATTCCCCATTCTTCTCTTTTGACCACCGGCTCCAACTGAAATACATCACCCACCATCAAAAGCTGTTTTCCTCCAAATGGTACCTGCATATTACCCGAAAACACGCGAAGTACACGATCTATAAAATCCAGTATATCTACCCGTAACATAGAAACCTCGTCAATAATTAGGAGTTCCATTTCTTTGATCAGTTTCTGGTGATTTTTTCTGTACTTTAAGAAATCATAAATACGACCATTTTGGGTACTTAAATCCGGGTCGTCAGGCAATATCGGTCTAAAGGGTATTTTAAAAAAAGAATGCATCGTTTGACCACCTGCATTAATAGCAGCAATACCTGTTGGAGCCACCACTACATGCTTTTTATTTGTTTTAGCACAAATATATTTCAAAAACGTACTTTTTCCCGTTCCGGCCTTTCCCGTTAAAAATACCGAACGATTGGTATATTCTACCAGCTTTAATGCATCCTGAAATTCACTATTGTCTGTATCAATATGTTCAAGCCAATGCTCCATTTATTTATCTTTCTCCTCCTCATTTTGTTCCGTATTCTTTAATATCCGTTGCATTCCATAGCGCTTAATCACATTATATGCTTTATATAAACCTAGTTCACCAGCCTTACTAAGATCTAAAGTACCCTGCTCATCATTTTTAAGATAAATTTGTGTCAGACCGCGATTAAAGTATGCTTCTGCAAAGAAAGGATTTAATTCAATTGCTTTGTTAAAGTTAAGAATCGCTGCCTCATAGTCTTTACGTATACATTGCAAGATACCCAAGTTATAATAAGCAAATTCAAAACCAGGATCTATCTCCAGTACTTTTCGCAAATCACGTTCAATCAATTGATAATCGAGCATTTGTTTAACAACAGCTCCACTTTTTACCCCATCATCTTTTTTAAGTCCTGCACTTGTATTTTGGCTTAACAGATTCACAGGAAGCTCTTCTTCATTAAATTGCTGCATCATTTCAACCATTTTATAACGAATATAAGCGCGGTTAAAATAAGGGAATAAATTAAAGTTTTCATCCTTACTGTTTTCGATGATATAATCATATTCTCCGATGGCACTTGTGTAATTAAGTACCACTCCATACAATATAGCTCTGGTAAAACGCAAATCATTATTATCGGGCGTTTTTTGGAGCTCATCTCCTATTTTTTTAATACTAGTAAAGTATTCTATTTCCTTATCACCATCTGTTTCCGCTTCCCTATTGGAGAAGATAAGTGGTCTACCGAATTTTATTCGTTGGTTAAACTGAGTCACTTCGGGTTTAAAATACCGTGTTCTATTGATCAAAGAATCCACCGAGAAAAAAGTAAGGCCATACACCGTTTCCAAGTCAATAATGATATTTCTATTTTGAATTTTACCCCTTAGGTTATCAATTTCTTCCACCTCATTTTCATCAATTCCAAAGTCATCCAGGACAGCAATTTTGTCATGATTTCTGATGTCATCATCTTTCTCAGCTCTTGTTTCTTTGGGTTTATTGTCTGCCGTATTTCTTTCTGCTTTTTTACGATTATCTTGTTCTAACTTATAGGCCATATTATAATCTTTACCGGCTGCAGCACTATTATTTATGCCACTATAAGCCTGTGCTCTAGCCATGTAAGCACCTGAATATTCAGGATAATGATCAATAATAAGATTTAAATCGGCGATGGCATCATGATATTCACCAATACGGATATAAAGTAAGGATCTATTAAAAAGTGTCAACAGGTCGTTGGGGTTTAAAGCCAATACTCTAGAAAAATCGTCAATTGCATTATTTACATCTCCCACTTCTACCCTTAACAATCCGCGGTTCGCATAAGCCATTGTATTTTTGGGTTCCAGTTCAATCACCTTATCAAAGTCTTGCATGGTACCTGTTAAATTATCCATTTGGTAACGGATAACGCCCCGCATCATATAGTAAGAGGCCTCATGACTATCCAATTTAATCGCCTCATTAATACGAGCGATGGCCTTTTCAAAATCATTGATATCGTAATAAATAAAAGCACTAAAGCGATAAGCATCAGCTACCAGAGGATTCACTTCGATGGCCTCGTCCATATCTTGAACAGCTCCAATAGTATCTTTTAAATTAAGTTTTGAAATAGCCCGATTAATATAAGCTCCATACTGTGCGTTATCTATTTTTAATACCGATGTAAAATCATCAATACTTTTTTTATAATCTTTTATATTCATATATACCAAGCCCCTATTGAAATATATACCTTGGTCTTGTGGACTTATTTCCAATCCTTTGGCATAATCTTCCAAGGCTTTTTCATAAGATCCAAATTTATTTCTGATGTCTGCCCTAAAACGATAATAACTGGCATGAAAGGGATTTATTTCGATGGCTTTATCCATATCTTTCTCCGCACCCTTGAGGTCATCAAGACTATATTTTGCATATGCTCTGAAATAATAGGGATCGGCCAGATAAGGTTTTACACGTATTACCTTATTAAAGTATGAAATAGCCAATACGTAATCTTCGTAGTATAAGGCGTTTCTACCAATGATCAATACTCGGTCTGTATCTATTTGGGCATAACTACTGGTTGTAACAGCAAATAAAAAGAATATATGAAGCGAAAAAAATATCTTTCTCATAAATAATAACTAGTACGGTAATAAATGAATCTACCCAAATCAATCAGACAAATATAATAAGTTTAAGGGATTCATCTAAAACTGTACCATACTTTCACAAAATTAGCAGATAGTTGGGTGTAAATACCCGTGTTACTTTTTATTATAAAAGAGTTTTCGTAAAAAAACGGGCTTTTTTTGTACAAAAATCATATTCTCCCTATCTACCTCCTTTTCCCCTTTCCATCTATAGGCGCACAACGCCCCCCCACTAGCGATACAAGAATCTACACAACACACATTTTTCCGAGGAGTCATATTTGTTTTATTCATACAATAATGACCAAAAAACACCAATGGTTTATCTTCGGTATAAGGCTGATAAGGAAAAAGTAACTCTTTAGGAATGGTATAATTAGGTAATTTAAATTTATTACCATAACTCAATTTGTAAAAGGTTTTATTTTCAGCTTCCTCCCACCATTTAATTCTAAAGTTACTTCTTCTGTTATTATTTGAATCCTTTATAATCAAGTCATCGGGCAATTTAAACTCAATACCTTTGGTAGACTTAATAACTGCATTACCAAGCACATGGTTAGGATCGGTCATAAATTTTAAAACAGATTTACGGAAGCGTCCTTTGTCTCTATATTGCTCAACTATATCAGCATATTCATCATTCCAATAGGCATGCACTACCTTGAAAGCACCAAAATCCAAATGTAAAGGTAAGGTCCTTAACCATTTCACATAGCCCTTCAAGAGTTTTTCTTCACCATAAAACTCTTGTTTTACCTGTTCGATAAGCTTTTTGGATGAGTCAGAAAGCTTTTTAAAAGGTTTCCCATCTCCATTTTTTGTTAAATAATAGATCGCATTCAACTCATGATTACC
The DNA here is from genome assembly GCF_000517085.1 of Saccharicrinis fermentans DSM 9555 = JCM 21142. Classification (NCBI taxonomy): domain Bacteria; kingdom Pseudomonadati; phylum Bacteroidota; class Bacteroidia; order Marinilabiliales; family Marinilabiliaceae; genus Saccharicrinis; species Saccharicrinis fermentans. The sequence goes on from NZ_KI912107.1 coordinate 1,599,072, forward strand.
CAATACAGCATAGGCAAATCCATACTCAACCATCCCCCGCACTATTTCCAAAACTTTACGGGAATTTGGTCCTCTGTCGATAAAATCTCCAACAAATATTGCCTTCCGATTTGTATGACGCCAAACTCCGTACATTTTTGTATAGTCAAGCTTTAAGAGCAATTCTTCCAATTCATCGGCATTACCGTGAACATCTCCGATTATGTCGTAGAAACAACTTTCTACAATTATATTTCTTTTTTCGCCTCTTAGCTGCTCCAAAATTCGATATATTTGATGATTGTTAGCGTTCAAAAATAGGACATTTGAATTTATTATAAAAACAAAATCTGCATGACAAAAATAATTAATTGGGGAATCATAGGTTGCGGCGATGTTACAGAGAAAAAAAGCGGACCTGCATTTAATAAAGTTGACCACTCTAAATTAATAGCGGTCATGAGGCGTAATTTACTAAAAGCCAAGGATTATGCGCTACGACACCATGTCCCCTATTATTACAACGACGCAGCCTCTTTAATAGCATCTCCCGAAGTGGATGCCATATATATTGCTACCCCACCCTCTACCCATGCCTATTATGCAATTCAAGCTATGATGGCCGGAAAACCCGTATATGTTGAAAAACCGATGGCCTCTTCATATAAAGAGTGTCAGGAAATGAATCGTGTTTCAAAGGAAACAGGCGTTCCGCTATTTGTTGCCTACTACAGGAGAACACTACCAGGCTTTTTAAAAGTAAAAGAACTAATTGAAAGTGACAGTATTGGTAAACCACTGGCGGTTAACATCCGACTAACCCGCCCCGCCAATATTGATGAGCAAAATAAAGGCTGGAGAGTTGATAGATCCATTGCAGGTGGTGGTATTTTTCATGATCTGGCATCACATCAATTTGATTTTCTGGATTTTCTTTTTGGACCTATCGTAGAGGCTCAAGGATGCTCATCCAATAACAACCATTGGTATGAAGTTGAAGATACGGTAAGTGCCTGCTATAAATTTTCTAATGGCTTAGTAGGAAACGGACTTTGGAGTTTTGTGGCAGCCAACGAAGCCAAAGAGGATACCATGGAAATAATAGGATCAAATGGAGTGGTCAAATTTAGCGGTTTTGATCACCAAGCCATTGAGCTCCATACACAAGGAGGAGTACTTGAATTCCCCTATCTAAATCCTGAAAACATACAATATAATTTGATAAAGCAAGTTACAGAGAGCCTACTTTTTGGAAAAGACTGTGTCAGTACAGGACTAAGCGCTGCACGAACCAATAAAATACTAGAAGAAATTACACGCAATGGATAATACATATAAAATAATTATGGTCATTACCTTATTTATTTACTATCTTGCGCAAAGAAAAAAAAGTTTGCAAATAGTACACCTCTCTAATTATTTATTGCGAACTATTAAAGTCTCAAAATGAATTTAAAATTAGACATTATATTATTACTGACACTTTCAATAGCTCCACAGTTATTGATTTCGCAAAATATTCCTTATCAAGGAACGCCATATATTGAAAATTTCAACCCTAACAGTCAAAATACAAGAGGACAAATTTTAACAATAGCTCAAGACCAAAGAGGGATAATGTATTTTGGAGGAAAAAATGGTTTGTATGAATTTGATGGAGCAAGCTGGAGAAACTATCCCATTTCTAACAAAACATCTATTAAATCGTTGGCCATAGATTCTTTAGGTATTATTTATGCAGGAGGAAACAATGACTTTGGTGTTTTTATGCCAAACGCAACAGGTTCACTTGAATACCACTCTCTATATCTACCTGCACCTAAAGGTGCTCCATTTTTTCAAAGTATCATGAAAACCTTTATTACCGATCAAGGTGTCTACTTCATTTCAAAAAAAAGAATTTTCAGATACAAAAACAATTCAATAGAAGTCATACATGTTAACTTACAAGCCCCATGTGCATTTTTCGTGAATGGAACCATTTATGTAAAAGATTTAGCAAAAGGACTTTGTAAAATTGATGAAACGCAAATAATTCCATTAGAAGGTTGTGAAGAATTCAATGCTTTGACCAAAAGCTATTTTTTCATTAATTCATACTCCGATAACGAATTATTGTTTTCCTTAATTAAGGAAAATTTATTTTTCACTTATAATACAGTAAGCCATGTATTAAAACCTTTTACAATTTCAGATGATACCAAAAGGTATCTCGAAGAAAACTTTCAATTTACCAGCACCCAAACGGCCAGAGGTGATTTTGCGATAGGCACTGCTAAAGGTGGTATTTTATTAATGAACAAAAAGGGAGAAACAATCAGGATCATTAACACCAACAGAGGCCTCTCTACTAATCTTATTTACTCTGTATTTTCTGATGCAGAAGACAATCTTTGGGCTTCCTCCTTCAAGGGTGTATCTCGCATTGACATTAGTCATCCCGCCATTTTTTACAATAAAAATCAAGGGCTTGAGTCCAATGTTGTATGCTCAAAGTACCATAACAACACACAATATATTGGAACAAACACAAATTTTTACTACTTGCCTGAGCATAATTTTAGTGTATCAAATGATAATCATGTTATAAAACGCATCAAGCCCCCCCCATGAACCAAATCAAATTTTTGATGTAAATGGGCATTTATTGGTAGCCAATTGGTATGGTGTTGATGAAGTAATCAAAGATAAAGTAAATCACTTTTACAGAGGGTTAAGAGTATTTTGTGCCGCCTATGATAAGCAATATCCTAACAAGATAGCATTGGGACAAAAACTGGCAGTTGTAATCTGTTCATTTAAAGAAACAGATTCTGGTAGGTACCTGCAACTAACCGACACTTTGAATATTCAGAATAATAATATTAGTCAGATTGTATCCATGGCATTTGATAAAGATGGCAATTTATGGTTAGCTTCCTATAATGAAGGGATATTTCTGATTCGATTCAAAGATAAGGATCTAAAAGAATATCAAATCACGCGCTTCACCGAAAAAAATGGTTTACCAAAAGAAATACAAGAACCATTTATAACCAATTTTAATCAAAAAATAAATATTGGCACACAAAAGGGAATATACAAAGTGGTATTACCCCCTATGGGCGGCTCTGATTCACTCATTCATTTTACACATGACAGTTTTTGGGGTGACACATTTACCAAGGATTCAAGTGCTGTTAGCATGATCAAACAAATTGATAGCACTTCTTATTTTATTACTGGGAATAAAACAGGGGTATTGAGTGTTGACAATAACAAAGCGTATTTTGACTGGAAACCGTTTTTAAAACTAGGAGCCATCAGCTCTATTTCGGTAGAAAATAAAAGATATTTAAACATCGGACAATTTGAATCCTTTTGCATATTTGATCGGCAAATCGAAAAAGATTACAATCGCCCATTCAATGTACTTATACGTAAAGTGGTTATTTCTTCCAATGATTCTCTTTTATTTGATGGAACTTTTTTCAAAAAGGAAGAGCATAAGATATTTAATAGCCAACCCCAAACATTAGTACCAACTTTGGATAACAAATACAACTCCCTAAAGATAAATTTTAGCGCTTGCTATTTCGAATCTTCCTCCCAAAACCAATATAGCTATATGATGGAAGGTTTCGATAACGATTGGAGCCCTTGGTCTTCAGAACCGTCAGCAGTTTATACAAATATTCCGCATGGCAAACTAAAATTTAAAGTAAAGGCAAAAAATGTATTTGGTACAATTAGCAATATCGAAACCTATTCATTTATTGTTAAGCCGGCATGGTATCAAACCAAATGGGCCTATATCTCATATTGCTTACTTAGTATATTAATCATTGCACTTATCACTAAATTGTACAGTCATCATTTGATGATAAAAAATATGAGATTAGAAACCGTAGTCAAAAAACGAACACATGAGTTGGAAGAAACGATTGAAAAATTAAAAGAAACCCAATCAACTTTAATTCAGCAGGAAAAAATGGCTTCCCTTGGTATTCTCACGGCCGGTGTGGCACATGAAATTAACAATCCTTTAAATTATATTTTAGGAGGATATACAGGGCTTGATTTTTATTTTCAGGAAAATAAAATTGAAGATGAAGATGTTCAATTACTAATGGATAGCATTAAAACAGGCGTTGACAGGGCTGCCGATATTGTATCAGGATTGAATCAGTTTAGCAGAACTCAAAATACTTTCGATGAAAAATGCGATCTTCATTCCATATTAGACAATAGTATATTAATGATCAAGCACTTGCTCAAAAACCGCATTGAGATGGTGAAAAACTACACCGCAGAATCGTCTATTGTTTCAGGAAATGTAGGAAAACTGCATCAGGTATTTATCAATATTCTTACCAATGCATGTCAAGCTATAAAAAAAGATGGTATAATAACTGTTACCACAACAACACTTGATCAATCATTAATCATCGAAATTAAAGACAATGGTGAAGGGATACAAAGTGATATTTTAGATAAAATTACAGATCCGTTTTTCACCACTAAAGAACCAGGTCAAGGATCAGGACTTGGTTTATCCATCACCTATCGAATAATTGAAGAACACAAAGGAAAATTACAGTTTAAATCAGAATTAAAGAAAGGCACTACAGCTATTATAACATTACCACTAATTCCCACAAAAAATGCCAAAAATTAAGATTTTATACATAGACGATGAAGATATTAATCTTCGATTATTTAAAATTAATTTGGAAAAAAAATACCAAATTTTCACTGCACAAAACGGTGTACAAGGCTTAGAAATTTTAGCCCAAGAGAGTGATATACAAATTGTGGTTAGCGATATGAGAATGCCATATATGAATGGAGAGGAATTCATAAGTAAAGCCAAAGAAATATACCCGAATATCGTTTATTATATTTTGTCAGGCTTTGATATCACTGATAAAATTCAAGAGTTTATAGAAAAAGGAACCATAAAAAAGCACTTCAGAAAGCCATTTAACTTAAAAGAAATAGGTTTAGAATTGGAAAAAGCAGTATCGCATTAAAGGGATTTCTCCTATCAAGAAACCCCTCTCGCATATTCTATTAGCTAAAAAAACTGTTTGTTTAAATAAAGTATGAATATTATTCAGTAATTAGTGGCTGCAAGAAAACGACTGTTTTTTCTGTCTTTGATAAGAAAGCATCAAAGACAAGGCTTTCGATATTTTTGAAACCAAGGAGTTTACTGATGGTAAATGACTGTTTCAAAATTGAGAATAACGCAGTATTTGGAGTTTTCTTGCAAAGACTAATTATAAATTCAAACATGTTTTTTTACTACAATACTTCTTCTACCGGACGGTATGGTAAATCAAATGCACTTGAAACACCTTCATAAACCACATCTCCTTTCACAATATTCAGCCCTAATTTTAATGCTGAATTGTCTTGGCAAGCTTTTTTCCAACCTTTATTTGCAAGTTCTATAGCATAAGGCAATGTGGCATTGGTTAATGCTAAAGTAGATGTTAAAGGAACGGCCCCTGGCATATTAGCCACAGTATAATGAATTATATCATCAATAATATAAGTGGGTTCACTATGGGTGGTAGGTTTTGATGTCTCAAAACATCCCCCTTGATCGATGGCAACATCCACCAATACACAACCTTGTTTCATAGTAGGTAACATATCACGTGTAACCAGTTTAGGAGCCTTTGCTCCGGGAATCAATACGGCGCCTATAATCAAATCTACTTTCCGAACCATTTCTCGAACCAACATTTCATTGGCAGCAAGTGTTTTGACATTAGCAGGCATCACATCATCCAAATAACGCAGACGTTCTAAGTTTTTATCCATTATTGTAACATCAGCTCCCATACCTGCGGCTATTTTAGCCGCTTGCGTACCAACAACTCCACCTCCAATAACAAGTACTTTTGCCGGACGAACTCCAGGAACACCACCTAGCAATAATCCACGTCCTTTATAGGTTCTTTCCAGGTATTTAGCTCCCTCTTGAGTAGCCATCCTACCTGCTACCTCCGACATCGGTATCAATAATGGCAATTTCTTATCCGCTGTTTCAACAGTTTCATAGCTTAAACAGATGGCTTTCTGATTAATCATGGCCTTTGTTAATGGCTCACACGACGCAAAATGAAAATAAGTGAACAATAACTGATTTTCTTTGATCAATTTATACTCTTGTTCAATAGGCTCTTTAACCTTAACGATCATCTCTGCAATAGCATATACCTCTTCTATTGTGGGTAAAATAGTAGCTCCTGCCTTTACGTAATCATCATCATAAAAATCAGTACCTTCTCCCGCCGTTGCTTGAACATACACGGTATGACCTACTTTAACACACTCCAACACCCCAGCTGGAGTCATACCTACCCTATTTTCAGCAGGTTTAATTTCCTTTGGAACACCTATAATCATCGCTTTTGACTTTAAAATATTATTAATAGATTTATGTACTTTTGTATTTTCAAAATAAGGGATTACTTTGTTTTCTCACAATGAATATTGTCACGCATAAATACTGTTTATTGTCATGTTTTTACAAAACATACAAACAAAAGAAGAACAACACCCCTTATTTTCTAGTATCAACATTAAAAAAATAGTACTTTTTAACAGCAACACCCCATTAAAAACATAGGACTATATATTTATGTCAGATATTTTTATTTATAACCCAACAGGGGAAATAGCCATTGCCAATGGTATGATTAGTTACATGCCTCCTAAAAAACTAAGAAGTTTTGAAAGTGACTTGGCTTTTCTTACTTCATTTTTTGCTTCCGATAATGATATAATCCTAAGCCCCCAATTGCCTAATCCACAATTCCTAGAACTATGGCATTCTCTAGGACTTGAAAAGATGCGCTATATTAGTTCTCTCAATCAAAAAATTAATAATATCAACTATGTCAAACCTTGGAGTTGGAATCCAGTTATACATCATAAAACAAAACACCTAAAAGAACAAAGCGCAACAGACTTCAAAGCATCACCCAACTATAGCTGGAAAGAAGGCAGTAAAGCCTTTTTTAGTAGAAATACGACGAATAAAGTACAATCAATTATTAGCCAAAACAATGGAATACATCCTTTCATTGAAATACCACACCCTGCCATATCCATTAGCACACTGGAAGATTTTAAGCAGTGGATGCGTACACAAACATCAGCGATTTTAAAGATGCCCTGGAGTTCATCAGGAAGAGGAATCCATGTCATCGATCCTCAAAAGCAACTGCCTCTTAACTACCCTTGGATACAAGGCGCACTTCAACGACAAGGCTTTATAACGGCAGAGCCATTACTGAACAAGGTATTCGATTTCTCTTTTCAACTGACAATTAGGAAAGGTGGAGAAATTAACTTTGAAGGCATCTCCTATTTTATTAATGACAAAAAGGGGCATTTTATTGGCGGACACATTCATTGGCCTCACAAAGAAGATGACATCAGTCGTTTTCTCAAAAGGGCCGATCTTAATAAAGCTTCCTCTATCCTTATAGAAGCATTAAAATGCCTATCTCCTCACTCCTATTATGAAGGACCGATAGGTATTGATGCCATCGTTTTTAAAAATACGGATGGACAATTAAAAATTCATCCCTGTATTGATATCAATTGGCGATATAATATGGGATTAGTCAATATTTCACTACCAAAATTTATAGATAAAAGTTCCATTGGTTTTTGGAATGTATCATCTTTTTCCATAGGCGAATGGAATCACTTTATTGACGACAATAGTCAAAAAAAACCACTCATTATCAACCAACAACACGAAATAAAAAAAGGTTTTATCAATCTTACTCCGCCTAACGAACAAGCTATTTTTGGAGTATGGATGGAAGTATGGCCACGATAAATATACACACATTAAAACAACAAACTGTGATCATTTATATTTAACTCCATCCCAAAGAAAGAATTAGCAAGCACGCGAAATTCGAATATAAGATTTACAAAAAAGTTGTATTTATTAATTAAAGCACTCATTTTTGTGCACTGTAATTAAAACCTTGCAATGACCATTTCTATCATAACAGCTACCTACAATGCCGGGAAAACGCTTGAAAGCGCCATTCTATCGGTGATTAATCAAACCTATCCACATATTGAGTTTATTGTTGTGGATGGAAAATCAAGTGATGAAACGGTTGATATTATTAATCAATATCGTCCATTTATTCATCAGTTTGTTTCGGAGCCCGACAAGGGAATATATGACGCTCTCAACAAAGGAATACAAATGTCCACTGGTGATATCGTTGGTTTTTTGCATGCAGATGACCTTTTTGACGATGACACAACTATTGAGACAATGGTAGGTGCACTGAAAAACAACAACGCGGATGTGATATATGGAGACTTAGAATACGTTCAAGTAAATGATCCGACCAAAGTGATAAGGTATTGGCAAAGCAAATCGTTTAAACCATCTCTTTTAAAAATGGGCTGGATGCCCCCTCACCCCACACTGTTCATAAAAAGACAAATTTACAATGAAATAGGCTCATTTAATTTGAATTATAAGATTGCTGCCGATTACGATTTTATCCTACGTTTATTCTCCAACTCCAAATACAGGACAACATACACCCCCATGGTTATTACACGTATGCGCGTGGGAGGCACCAGTAATAAAAACATTAAAAACATACTTTTAAAAACAAAAGAAGATATTCGTGCATTAAGAAAAAACAAAGCAGGTAATATATTTTCTGTAATATGGAAAAATATTTCTAAATTACCTCAATTCATATATAACAACCGAAGTCCAAAATAAGTAGTGCATCAAAGATAATAAATAATGAAGCTTATATACACATTAGTCATGGTCGCTATAATTATGCACATGCACCCATTATCGGCCCAGGAAATAAGTCACTATAACAATACCTATTTCAATCCCCTTGAACGCGAAATTTATCGCCCAGGAACACATATCCACACATCAGTACGTTCCTTTAATATGGACGCCTTAAACACAATGCTGAATGTTGACTCCTTGCTAAAGGACGGATTAGCAACACCAAGTGGAGATTTGAATTTTTGGCAACGCATTTTTCACGATGATTTATTAGCATGGGAGAATAAAGATGTATCCATTAAAATAAATCCCCTATTTAATTTCAGTATTGGAAATGAAATGAATGAGGGAAAAGGCACCTGGAACAATACCAGAGGCGTTTTTATTGAAGGCACATTGGGAAATAAATTTTACTTTTACACCGATTTTGTAGAAAACCAAAGTGTTTTCCCCAATTACATAGATGATTTTGTGGAACAAAGAAAAGTAGTCCCCGGACAAGGAAAAAGTAAGAGCTATGGAAACAATGCACATGACTATGCTCAGTCCACTGGTTTTATTTCATTCAATCCGGAAAAATGGTTCAATATACAATTAGGTCAAGGCAAGCATTTTATTGGCGATGGTCATCGTTCATTACTGCTTTCCGACAATTCATTTAGCTATCCATATCTTAAATTTTCCGCAGATTTCAACAAGGTTCATTATCATGTTATGTGGGCTCAACACCGTGATTTAAATAATATAAGCAAGGAGTTAGAAAGCAACGACGCCAGATATCTTGACAAATATTCTGCCTCACACTATCTTACGATGAATATTGGAAATCGTATTTCTGTAGGTATGTTTGAAAGTGTTGTTTGGGCTGCACAAGATACCATGGGACAACGAAACTTCGATTTATCATACCTTAATCCCATTATCTTTTTTCGACCCCTGGAATATTCATTGGGATCGCCAGACAACATGACTATGGGAATAAACGCTAAATATATACTAGGTAATAGCAGTGCATTCTATGGTCAGTTTGTAATGGGCGAATTTAAATTTGATGAAGTTTTTAACGGTAGCAAATGGTGGGCTAACAAACAAGGTTTTCAGTTAGGTTTTAAAAGTTACAATTTTTTAGGTATTAATAAGCTTGATTTTTTGACAGAATACAATCAAGTGAGACCCTACACCTATTCCCATCGTGAAACCATCACCAATTACGCGCATTATAATCAAGAATTAGCACATCCCTTGGGCGCCAATTTTAGAGAAAGTGTATCCAAGGTAAAATATCAATACCGACGGTTTATTTTTAATGGAGAACTAATGGTTGCTATGTATGGCAAAGATTTTTCGGATACTGAGAATAGCGTTAGTTATGGACAAAATATATTTAAAGACAATGACTACCGTCCAGGTGATTACAATCACACTATTGGACAGGGATTAAAAACCAATTTAATATATTTAGAAGGAAGCATTAGCTACTTGATCAATCCTCAAAACAACTTCAATATTGCTGCTGGGTTAAGAATAAGAAAAGAAACAAATGACATGGAAACTAAAAACACCCAGATGTTATGGTTTGCAGTCAGAACATCTATCAGAAGTATTTATACCGATTTCTAAAAAGATCCATACCTAAAGATTGATGTCTTACACATAAACAACTCTAAACCAAACACATACGCTAATTAAAATTCATTAAAAAAACAATATCGTTAGATTATCATATTAATATGCGTTCACAATTTCAGCTAGTCCCTCTACCCAGATCTCAGAATCATTCAGACTTTCTACCAATTGAAGTTTTTCACCTCCATTTTCCATAAATTCTTTATGGTATTCATAAGCTATTTCCACTTCCGTTTCTAAACAATCAGTCACAAATGCTGGAGATACGACTAATACCTTCTTATTTCCCTGGCGTAAAAGATCTCGCAAAACATGATCAGTAAAAGGCATCAGCCAATTTTTACTCAGTCGACTTTGAAATGAAACCGTATATCTAGCTTTCTCAAGCCCCAATTCCTTTGCCATAAGTCTCGTTGTTTGATAACAAGTAGCCTTATAGCAATTACCACCATGCGTTGGCATAGCAATATGACAGGAACAATCTACACTCTTAACACCCGGATGCAGCTTATTTACCTGACGATCAGGCAATCCATGATATGAAAACACAACATGATCATAAGCATCAACATTATATTTTTTAATATTATGAACAAAAGCATTAATAAAAGCTGGATGATCATAAAACTGCTTTACATATTTTACATCTGGCTTACTTTTCCAACTCTTAAGTTCCATTTTTACTTTATTAATTGTGGATAGTGTTGTAGATGTAGCATATTGCGGATAATGTGGCAAAACAATCAATTCTTCATAATTTTTTTTCCGTATTTCCTTCAATACAGATTTCATAGAAGGATTTCCATATCGCATAGCCGAATACACATCAAACTCACCTTTAAGTTGATTGTTGAGTTTATTAACCAAGCTAGATTGGTAATACAATAAAGGAGAACCTTTTTTAGTCCAAAGGCGCTGATATAACTGCGTAGAATTATTTAAACGAAAGGGTATGATAACCAAATTAACCAATATTTTTTGTAGAAGCCACGGAATATCAATCACCAATCTATCGTTTAAAAACTCAAATAAGAACCTTCGCACAGCTTTTTTTTCAGGCTTATCAGGTGTACCAATATTAATTATTAACAACGCTCGTTTCATATACTCTAATTAATTAAAAATTAGCAAAACTTCGCTACCAGTGCAAATTTTAATCATTCACCTGTGTGTTCAATTATTTGCGCTGGCCATGCCAGTTTCATCTGTTTAAATTTATTTTTCAATGGTCATATGGAGTTTGCCGATACTAACCATCCGCCCTACGTGTGTGTAAAATAATTCTTATAGCTCGTTTCCACCTATAATTTAGTAAAAGTCTGTCTAGTTGTCCACATTGTAAGCAAAATCACAAAAAAAAGATCTATTCCGCGACCATACCTATTAATAATATTATTTTACAACAACCTATCAGAAAGTTCTCTGGCTTGTTTCACCCTATCTGCCATTCCTATACCATCCTTAATATTACCAGATAAAAACAAACCTTCAAACTCATTTTCAATTTGCGATATAGCCTCATATCGTTCTTTTGTTGTTATATCATACTGAGGAATTGCATTCTCATACCGGAACACTTTAAACAAGTCAGGTTGATCTTCAGATTCTAAGGTAGAGCTAATTTCATCTAGAACCATACTTCGAATTTCATCATCCGATTTTTCAATCATCTCAGGTTTTTTCACTCCTCCAACAAAGACCGACAATATTGCTCCTTGTTCAGGATTTCGCCCATCAAACAATGCACCAGGAAACAGCACCCCCAAAATATTTCTTTTTTCTACACTTGGTACCAATCCGCCAAAAGCATTTATTTTTTTTCCATTCCATTTTTTATAACCCAGTACCACCTGCACCACTTTTGCATATGTAATATTTGCCACGGGGTTTAAGCATTTTTTCTGAACAAAGGGCAAAATATCCAACAATCCTTTTCCTCCAAAAGTAGTCACCACGCTAGAAGAACTCACCCTGAATTGTTCTCCCTCCCTACTATGAAACTCTGTTGTAAAGCCAAGTTCCTCTTTCTTCACTTTAATCTGTTGACACCCACAAAAAATAGCGTCATCCGAAATACTTTGTTCCAGTGCAGAAATAAGTTTATTCAACCCTCCTTTAGCTGAGAATATCTCTCGACTCACACGCTTCTGTAAAGCTGTCTTGGATTCTTTTTTCTTTTTGATGGATCCCTTTACAAAACTCCCATAATTTTGCTCTAAATTATAAAGTTTTGGCATGGCATACCGCGTAATTAACTTTGTGGCATCGCCAGCATATATACCTGAAATAAAAGGATCAACAGCATAATCTAAGAAGCTTTTTCCCATTCTACGTTTCACAAGTTCAGCCAATGATTCGTCAGGATTGGTACCTTTTTTTCTCCAAGGCTCACCAAGTATCTTCACCTTATCTCTCCACCTAAATAATGGTGTAGTAATAGCTTGTATCAGGCCTGATGATATAGGCTCCCACTTACCATTTTTCAAGATCCACCTCTCCTTTGCCTGGGGTTTGGGCGTTACCAGTTCACATTTTTCTTTTAAATCATCAAATAACTGAACAATGGCTTCGGAACTAATTACGCCAGTATTAGGTCCCTTTTCATATACAAAACCATCTTCTTCTTCTGTATGGATAACACCACCTACCCGCTCGTTTTTCTCCAGCAGAATCACTTTCTTACCTGCTTTCTCTAAATAAAAAGCCAGCGTTAATCCAGTTAACCCGGCTCCTATAACAACAATATCAACTTTTTTATCCGTCATTCTTAAAGTGAATTTGAATATCTTTTATTACCTGTACGCAGAGCTGGATCAAATGAAGCAACTATATTTCGAATAAACATAGTACCTAATTCAGTGATTCCTATAGACTGTTCGGTATAATCTATGAATCCATCCTCTTTAAACTGCTCTAAAAGAGACTGGTCATAAGCAATTAGTTTTTTAATACTGGCAACATTAGTCCGAAGATTTTCTGCAACAATATTCCAATCAATAAATTTATTACACATTAGTTCATTGATCACCGTTCTAATTATTTTTTGCTCATTACTAACCAGCACTCCCTTTTCTACTGGAATAATATTTTCATTGATCAATCGAACATACTCCTTCACACTTTTGGTATTTTGGGCATATCCTCCAGAGAGTTGACTAATGGACGAAACACCTACTGCATAAACTTGTCCGGTGGTTCGCTTTGTACAATACCCTTGAAAGTTTCTATGCAACTGATGTTTATTAAGAGCCAAACAAAGTTCATCTTCAGGTAAGGCATAATGATCGAGACCAATAGACACATAACCAGCCTTCAAAAGTAAGTCATAGGCAGACAAAAACATATCCAACTTATCATCTGCCGTAGGCAATCCTTTTGCATCCAATATTTTCTGATGTTCCTTAAACCAAGGCACATGTGCATAGGAAAAGGTCACCAATCTATCCGGTCTTATTTCAATGGCCTGTTGTATCGACTTACAAAAACTCTCTGCTGTTTGACCTGGCAAACCATAGATAAAATCTAGATTCACTGCAAAACCCTTATTTTTAGTCTTGACATACCTAACCAGATCACCAACAGGCAACGCAGACGGTTTGCGATTAACATCCTTCAAAACACATTCATCAAAATCCTGTATTCCAAAACTAAAACGATTAAAACCTGCTTCAAACAGCTCATCGAGATACGAATAAGACAAATGAGCAGGGTTACATTCTATCGCGATTTCCGCATTATCAATTACATCAAAAGCTTCGAATAAAATATCATTAATCTCTTTTAAATAATTGGCCTTTATGGCATTAGGAGTGCCTCCACCATAATGAATCTGAGAAATCTTACGATCCTTATTAATATGGCTGATAATAAGAGAAATCTCCTTTTTTAGTGCGGCGATATAATTTTTTATTTCTTCAGCTCTACCCATTTTTAATGCATTACATCCACAATAATGGCAAATTTGCGCACAAAAAGGTATATGTATATAAAAGGCTATATTATGAGGATGCTCTTCATTTGACTTTACCAGAAGATGCTTAAAATCACTCTCCTTAAAATCATCTGTAAAATGATTCGCAGGAGGATAACTGGTATACCGAGGAACAGGAACATTATATTTATTGAGTAATTGCTTATCTACTTTCATTTTGTAAAGGACTTATGAACCTTCAGATACGAAGTTATAAGGTTCAAATTAGTATAACTACATTCATTTCACTTAGATAGGATAGATTGGTACATTACATTCGTTCATGCAAGAACACCCAACAGACAAAAATAGTAATATTTGTTCGCAGTTTCATAGTATCGCTTATTATTTTCTTTATATATTAGTGTTGCCTACAATAACAAAAAAAATATTTTTACTTTGGGAAAACTCAATACATATTCACATTATTTTTTTTACAGTAAAAGATTATTTTTATTGGCAGCATTTGGTCTTTTTTTACCATATCACAAAATTAAATCACAAAACACCAGCACCAAAAAAGACACAAGCGCACAAAAAGAGATTTCGATTCAAAAATATCTAAAACAACAATCCAACAATAGCTTCATACATAAGAAACTCTACGAATGGCTTGTTGTATCAAAGGATTCAAACATATCCAAAAATGAAATTTTTGCGGCTTTAGAAAAAGAAAATGAAAAGTATACTAATAAAATAATACGATCCATTAAAATAAAACAGATATCTCCATTTGCCAAGAGTATTCTTGATACCATTGGAATTTCAACCAGCAAAGTTGGCAAGCATTTGGATGATTTACGCTTTGAGACAAAACCCAGTATCATTAAAAGTAATTTAACTTTCAAAAGAGGTGAATTTGTTAATATGAGGAAACTCAAGGATAGCGAACGTATTTTACGTTCACTAAATTTTATTACAGATGCCTTAATAATTGTGGAGCCAGCCATTATTGATACTTCATTAGTAAATGTATTAGTAATAACACAGGATAGCTATCCCTATGGTGTTCGACTGTCCATTTCTGGTAACAATGCACAATTTGGACTTTATAGTAAAAATGCCTTGGGATATGGATTAGAAGTAGAGCATAAGATCAATACACAAAAAACAGAAGATGGTCGTATTGGTCTTTATGAACACTTGAGATGGGAGAATATATACGGAAGTTTTATCACCTTAGATACAGAATTCAACAATACATACAACTCAAATTCACAAAGTATTGGAGCCCAAAAAGATTTTTTTATTCCGGAAATAAAATATGCAGGAGGCTTTAAGATATCTAAGAATTTTAAAATCAATCACTTAAACAAATCCACTGGCAATGAATATTTAAACAACCACGATCATCTTATTCAAGACTATTGGATTGGCAGATCATATTTAATAAATGCTGAAAATTTCTTCAATAGATCAAATCTTACCATACTAGGACAGACTATGTTTTCGGATTATTACAACATGGTTGATACACTAATGGAATTCCCCCATTATAAGCCTAACTTCTCCATTTTTGGTTCCGTTGCCTTTTCCAAGCGAGATTTCTATAAGAATCAACTTATTTATAACTATGGAAGAACGGAGGATGTACCCTATGGTTTTCTTGGCTCCTTAAGTTTTGGCTACAATCAAAACGACCAAAAAAACAGGTATTATTCTGCGGCACACTTTTCCTTCGGAAAAACACTCATTCCCAATAAAGGCTATTTGTACATAAGTAGTGATATACAATCATTTTTTCACAAAGGGCAACCAGAAGATTCCCGCATCAAATTGCAAGCAAAATTTATCTCCTCGCTCAATCGTATTGGAGTACATCGCTTACGTTCTTTTCTTTCGGCCAGCTATGTCAATGGATACCACAACAGCTATCCTAACTATATATATATCAACCAATCAAACAATGGCTTAAGAGGATATAGCAGTCACCTTCTTAAAGGTACACAAAAAATTGTTTTTAGTAATGAAAATATACTTTTTTCGAGCAAAGAATTACTGGGATTTAAAATGGCTTTTTTCTCCTTTTTTGATATGGCCTGGATTTCGAATCGCAGTAAATATTTCAACAACAAACCATTCTATTCTATAGGTGGCGGTTTTAGAATCCGCAATGATCACTTAGTATTCAATACCATTCAGGTACAACTGGCCTATTTTCCACGAATACCCACAGACGGTAAAGAATTTGCTCACAGACTTACCAGCGAACAAACCAATAGCTTTAATCAATTTGCTCCCCAAAAACCATATGTTGATATTTACAAATAAAAATGCTTTCTATTATATTTAAAGATTGCTTCTTCCGGAAAGGATAATCTGGCAATAATAGAACAAGAAGGTGTATATCTCTATCCCATTCATATTACATGATTAATTAGATCTTTGCAGCTGGAACGATGTTAGCACCAGTAAAATTCGTACAATCCAAACTTCCCCTTAACTTAAAAACCCGGAAAATGTATTAGAAAACCTATTACGAAGTTCTAATACATTATCCGGGTTAAAATATAAAACCAAGGAGAAGCATTATGAAAAAAATTACTTGTCAACTATCAACGACAAGCCTACATACTTTTAAAAATCCACCTACAAGAAATCGTTAAAATAATTAGTTACTTTTTGCATCAGGTGTACACGGTCTGCCCCCCTCACATTATGTTCATGTCTTGGATACACAAAATAATCAACCTGCTTTCTGTTTTTTATACATTGTTCTATAAAGTATAAACTATGTTGCCAAACAACTGTTGGATCAATGGCTCCATGAATCACCAATAAACGACCTTTTAAATTCTTTGTCCGCATATTTAAGTTGGTCATTTCATAACCTTTTTTATTCTCTTCCGGTAAATCCATATACCTTTCACCGTACATAATTTCATAATATTTCCAATCAGTTACAGGTCCTCCGGAAACACCTACTTTAAAAACATCCGGATATTTTTCCATTAAGTTAATGGTCATAAATCCACCAAAGCTCCATCCATGCACACCAATTCTATTTTCATCCACATAAGGCAATGATTGTAAATACTTAACACCTTGCATCTGATCAGCTGCTTCTACCTCTCCCAACTGTCGATGAATTACCTTTTCAAATTCACATCCTCTATCCGGAGTACCCCTATTATCCATTGTGAATGCAATATAACCTTGCTGTGCCATATAAAGTTGCCACATTCTCGCCGCACCCAGCCAACTATTTTTAACAAGTTGTGCATGAGGTCCACCATAAACATAAACCACTACAGGATATTTTTTTGAGGCATCAAAATCAGGAGGCAAAATCATACGGCTGTATAAATCTGTTTTACCATCTGCAGCTTTTATGGTATCCATCACTATTCGCCCCATCCTATAACCAAGAAAAGGATCTTTAGCTTCATGTAATTGAACTGAGGAGCGTTTTTTCACATCCAGCAACTGAATAATTCTTGGGGTTTCTAGGTTAGAGTACATATCAATTACTCTATTTCCTGATTTACTAACACTGGTAACGTGCGTACCCATTTCAGAGGTAATTCTGCTTATTCGTCCGTTACTCAAGGAAACTTTATATAAGTGGCGGTTTAGAACTCCACCATCTTTAGTAGCTTCAAAAAACAGATATTTACTTTTTATATCCAATCCTAACACACTGGTTACCACCCATTGCCCTGCTGTCAATTGTTTTTTCAAACCTTTATTGATATCATACAAATACAAATGATTATATCCATCTCTTTCACTTTGCCAAACAAATTGATTGGGTGAAGCAGGTAAAAACAAAGCAGGATTTTCTGGCTCTACCCAAGTATCACTTTTTTCCTCAAACAGCTCTTTCACAAAATGTCCGGTTTTAGAATCATATACCTCCATCTTCATATGATTCTGTGCTCTATTTAAGACTGCAATTAAGATATTTTGCTCATCACCACTCCACGCAACATTTGTCAAATATTTTTCTTTGGGTTCACCTGTTTGCATATACACCAAATCACCTGTATCCAAGTCATATACACCCACTGTTACCTCATGACTTTTCATTCCGGCCATAGGATATTTGATATTTTCCGTTTGTGCCACTCTCCTGTTGATATTAACCAATGGATAATCTGTAACCATGGTTTCATCCATTCGGTAAAAAGCAACTGAATTACCTGTGGGCGACCAAAATATGCCATCCACGATTCCAAACTCGCTTCTATGAACAGCCTGCCCCAATACAATACCTTCTTTTGAACCATTTTCTATTTTCACCGGTTCCCTATTTAACTGCGAAATATATAAATCATACCCCTCTAAATATACAATCGCAGATGCTTTGTCATTAAAATGAATATGCTTTGCATTTTTAGGATAAGACAAAAAATACTCAATTTTTTTAGAATCGATATTGTATACAACAATTGCCTCTTTATTATCCACCCAGAAAGTGTGGTTATTGATCCATTTGATATTATACAATGAAGTTAATGCTTGTAAATGCTGCCGATCAAAACTTTTATTAACAGCATCCAAGTCTAAAAAGAATGATTTTTCACCCTTACCGGATATCAGAAATAAACTATCTGATTGATTTTGTACAATATTGTCAGAATTTCCTAAAAATTTATAACTTTCATACGAAGGCAAAAAATTCCTGTAATTTTTGCCACCGGCAATCACATCCTCCAAACTCAACTCCTTAAGTCCTTGAGCTTGAACCAAAAACACTGTCATAATTACTGACAACAAAAAGACACACCTTTTCATAAGTATTATTTTACTATATTAAATAATTATTTTTGATTAAATATGTGTGATTTTTTTCTAAAAAAAGAATAATATTCCAGCGGAACATCGAATTTTGTGCTGTTTTTTAATAAAATTAGCTATTTTTATACATCGAAATAAATGTGCATCACATGCAATATATAATTTCTACCGGACGTTTAATAGTTTATAAAAAAGATTTGTAATCACATGAACTATCATTAGATTCGATAGATAAAAAACATTCAAACTCATGAAAAAAGGACTTATTTTAACCTTTATTATTATTATAACCTGTGGTTTATTAGCTCCATCATCCATTGCTTCGCAAGATGAAAAGCCAAAAGATTGTTCAAGTTTAATTAAAGCTCCATTTATACCCAATGGTCAACCACTAAGAGCCTTTTTAACCGGAGATGAAGTTGCAGAATTCCATACTACATTTTTAAATGGCAGTATATATAGGCTTGCTGCATGTTCAGCAAACAATGAATCCATCATATTCTCGGTTTACGATACCAATAGAAATCTACTCTTCACCAATGATGAGTACAATAAAACCAGCATGTGGGACTTTAAAATTGCAGGATCAGTTGAATGCATTATTGAAGCCAAACTGGATAACAAACAAGCAGCCTCTGGGATGGCCATGATGTATATTGGCTTTAAAAGTCTTGAAGAAAATTAAAGACACATAAGATTAATTCTATACTGGTTACTTTAACTAAAAAAGAACATGAGCGAAGGAATATTAAAAGCCTTAATACAACTTTTTGCTCTAATAGCCTTTCCTCATAAGGATAATAAATCGCGCAGGCAAATCGTCAGGAACTTTTTGAACCATCAGTTAAATCAACAGATGGTAGATGAGTACCTTGATATATACGAGTCTTATTACCAAGAACACGTATCAAAACTTGCAAAGCTTCAACAAAGTGAAATATCCAGGTCGACCCTCAGTGCCAACTCTGTTAAGGCTTTACGTATCTCCAATGCCATCAACAAAGAACTGACGCACTATCAAAAACTGATAGTAATCATTCAGTTAATAGAATTTTTAAAATCCGGGATTGAGATTAGCCACTTCGAAAGAGATTTTGTAAGTACCATTGCACAAACTTTTCATATAGACGATCTGGAGTACGTGTTAATGGAACAATTCATGATTAATGGCGCACAAGATATTATTGACAACGAAAATATATTATTAGTTGATAGTAAACCAGAAAACACAAACAGCAAAACACGTCATTTAAGATGGGAGCACGTTGATAATGAAATTTGCATACTGCGCATTAAATCAGGTGGTTTATTTTTATTAAAAATTAATAACAAAAACGACATCAGCATAAATGGGCAGTTATTGAATCCCGACCGAATTCATGTATTAACACCAGGATGTTCCATTCGTAATAGTCGCATTAATCCGCTTTATTACAGTGATATTGTTGGAACATTCACGAGCGATAATATAACAGCTCCCCTATCATTTACGGTTAAAAACATTTCGTACAAATTCAAAAACAAAGCTATAGGGGTTCAACCCATGTCTTTCAATAGCGAATCAGGCAAGCTTGTGGGAATTATGGGCTCAAGTGGAGCCGGAAAAACAACACTAACCAATATATTAAGTGGAATATATAAACCTTATTCCGGAGAAGTACTCATCAACGATATTAATATTCACAAGAATCCTCAGAAAATAGAAGGACTTATTGGCTACGTCTCACAGGACGACTTGCTAATGGAAAATCTCACAGTCTATCAAAACTTGCTCTATAACGCCAAGTTGTGTTTTGGTGATTATAGTGAATTTAGAATCAAGCGACTGGTACTAGATTTGCTATCATCCTTAGGGCTTAGTGACATCAAGGACATGAGAGTTGGATCACCCCTTAATAAAAAAATCAGTGGTGGACAAAGGAAAAGGCTAAATATTGCTTTAGAACTGATAAGAGAACCCGCAGTCTTATTTCTGGACGAGCCAACCTCTGGCTTATCTTCACGCGATTCGGCCAACATCATGGATCTACTGAAAGAATTGGCACAAAAGGGCAAGCTGGTATTTGTGATCATTCATCAGCCTTCTAGTGACATATTCAAAATGTTTAATCAACTACTGGTATTAGATCATGGAGGTTATCTGATTTATGATGGCGATCCTGTGGAAAGCATCACTTATTTTAAGTCAAGTATAAAACAGGCCAACAGTCATGAAAGCGAATGCAATACCTGTGGAAATGTAAATCCGGAACAAATTCTCAACATTGTCACATCCCAGGTAATAGACGAGTACGGTTCATTTACAAGCAATAGAAAAATATCGCCACGCGAATGGAACGAACGCTTCCACTCTCAAAAGAAGAAGGAATTATTAGCAAGTCCCAAACAACATAAGGACCTTCCTAAGGTCAACTTTAATATCCCCAATAAGCTTAGTTCTACTTTAACAGATTTATTGCTTTGAATAACAGAGGTCTATGTCACGCTGTCGCTTTTCATGTCGCTGCTGCAGTTTTTCCAGCATCCGTTCATCGGTCATTTCACGATAAAATTTGTATACCATAAAATCCATAATGTCTCTTGCCGACAACAATGGGACTTCGTCTTGATTCAATAGTTTTTCTTTCAGCATAAAGCTGCCCACCATTAAGTTGAGGGCTACTTGGTGATGCCATGACAGCCATTTGCGGGTTTGGAACTGATCCAAGCCTACTATCTGTTTTTGCTCTTTGAAGCTATGCTCAATGAAAAAGCGTTGTGCCTGCATGTATGCCAGCGCCTGATGCGTGTATTGAGCAAGTTCTGCGTTAGTGAACGAATATTTTATTTCTACTCCCTGCTTTGTCTTTCTTTTCGAAATGACCAGCAACCGTTTCTCAACAATGTTCTGAACCTTATCCCAAATGTAAACTGTCTTAAAATGGAACAATCCCTTCAGCTTTCCCTTGGCAGAATCACGAATGTCAAGCTTTTTCCAGTCCTTGTTTGTAAGCGTTTCTATATATTCGTTAGCGTTTACCGATGGGGTGCTTGCCTTCGGCCTTTTGGGTGGGCGCCCACGATTGCTCTTTCGCTCTGGAATATGTAGTTCTGGTTTTTCAAGGTGGATTTTTTGATCGCTATGAATGTCAAGCATGTACACCAAACCCATATCCTCAACCGAACGGGTAAACGCAAGGTCATTGCCATAAAGTCCATCCCCCCCAACGTAATCGAACTCGATACCCATTTCCAGTTGGTGCTTCACAATATCTGTAGCCAGCTCCGGTTTTGTCTTGAAAACCCTGTCCTCTTTGGGGATGCCAGCAGTTTCACACCTGGCGTTGTTAGTACACCATGACCTTGGAAGGTACAGTCTCGTGTCGACCAACGCTGCATATTTGTCCGTGCACAAGCAACCAAAAACTGCAACCTGCGAGTTTGCAGTCTTCCCAACGTTCCCGCAATACTGGTGATCAACACCAATGCTTTTGTCACCTTTTTTCACCCATCCGCTTTCGTCTATGAGTAATCCTTTTAATTTTTGGTTTGGGAGTGATTGGTCTACCTGATTTGCTATTTGGTCGATGACAGCTCTTGCATCCCAATTGGATTCGGTGATAAAATGCTGCATCTTATGGTAGTCTGCGTTTAATGTCTCAGTGATGCGTTCGATGTTTTTCAAATCGCTTAAAGCTAGACCTTCGACGTATTGAGTAGCTTTGTCGAAGTTGGATTTTGTTCTATTTTTAAAATGGTGCTGAAATTCAGATAAATACACTTCAAGTCGGTTGTTGACCGCTAGCAGTGTTTTACCATTATTCGTATATTTTTTTAAGTTTTTCGCCCGTTACCCATTGCAAACTTGAGTTTTGTTCTTTGTTTCAATTGCAATATACTAATTTACTGTTTATTACGAAAGAAAAACAATACTAAATTATCGTTTTTTCAGTGATCATTTTAATCTGTTAAAGTAGAATTAGACAATTTAATATTTTTGTAAAGCGCGATTTGCTATCCAAATTATCAAATCGTCAGTATTTAATAATCAATCTACTTGAAACCCCAATATTGTCACTATTATTGGCTTCCATTATCAAGTTTTACAATGTAGATGCGACCAACAACGAGGGTTATATATTTCAGAACAACCCTAATATTGTTGTTTACATTATTATGTGTGTGATCATTGCTTTATTTGTTGGATTAACGGTTAGTTCAGAAGAGATCATCAGTGATCGTAAAATACTAAAGCGAGAAGAGTTTCTCAACTTAAGCAGATTCAGTTATTTAATTTCAAAAGTTTTTATTTTATCTATTATATCTGCCATTCAGACCTTTTTATTGGTTAGCATTGGAAACTATATTATTGAGCTCAAGGGAATGTTTTTTGAGTACTGGCTTGTTTTATTTAGCGTCTCGACCTTTGCTAACATACTAGGGCTTAACATATCAGACAGCTTTAAACAAGCTGTAAATATCTATATACTCATACCATTTTTAATTATTCCACAAATTATTTTATCAGGTGTATTTATCAGTTACGATCACCTTAATCCAAAATATTCCAATCCAGATACAATTCCTTGGTATGGTGAAATCATAACTGCCCGCTGGGCCTTTGAAGCCCTAACAGTTCATCAGTTTAAAAACAATGATTTTGAAAAGAACTTTTATATATATGATAAGATTAAAAGTGAAGCTCATTTTAAAAAGGAATATTGGGTTCCTGCGCTGCAGGTAAAATTAAATATGTGCGAAAAATTATTAGAATCAAAAGCCTCAAAGCAAAAAATTAAATATAACCTTGAATTACTAAAGCACGAAATTACAGATGAAAATACCTTTGGTTTATTAAAATTAGACATTCCTTTCACAAAAAACTTAAGCTACGATAAAATTAATCAAGCTACGCTAGATGAAGTGAAGGCATATCTTAACAAGAAAAAAACTATTTATCGTAAGCTTTTCAACGATATAGATCACAAGCTGGACGCAAAAAAGAAAGCACTAACCAGTACAAGCCACAAAAGACAGCAGTTCAATCAACAAAAAAA
This sequence comes from Saccharicrinis fermentans DSM 9555 = JCM 21142, assembly GCF_000517085.1. Classification (NCBI taxonomy): domain Bacteria; kingdom Pseudomonadati; phylum Bacteroidota; class Bacteroidia; order Marinilabiliales; family Marinilabiliaceae; genus Saccharicrinis; species Saccharicrinis fermentans. The sequence continues at coordinate 1,623,214 of NZ_KI912107.1, forward strand.
GAATTACCACAATCAAGAACTGGAACAATTTGTTAAAAACACCAGTAATATTTTCTCCAGCAAGATCATTGAATACAATGGAAAATTAGTACAAAAGATTGACCCAATATTTAAAGAACCTCAAAGTAGGCTATTAAAAGCTCATTTTTTAAGTCCTTTTAAAAAGCTTGGAGATTTTGAAATAGATACTATATGGGCAAATCTCATTGTCATTTGGTTTTTTAATATCCTGTTGTTCATTCTACTTCAAATGGCTTTACTTAAAAAACTCATGTACAATTTCTCAGAATTTTACAGTAGAATAAAAAAGGAGTAATGAACATGTAAATAAATACACCCAATCATTACTCCTTAAAATACGATTATTCCAAATAGCAAATTATTCTTCCATTTCAATCATCTTGAAAGGTATGTTAATGATAGACTGATAATCTTCACCAGCCTCAAACATATCTTCATCATCCTCTTCGTAATACCAGTTCACTTCTACTTTTTGTCCTTTTTTGAACAAAACCTCCAGTTTCTTAAATATATCCAGTATACACTTTGACGAGCTGGCATTGAAATACTCCAACTGAACATTTACAGCCGTTTCTTCTTTTCCAATTCCTCCATACTCTTCAAGCCAGTCAATTAGAGGCTTGTAAAACTCTATCGAATTTTCAGGTATAGATCTACCTTTAATTTCAATGATTCCTTTTTCTCCGTCAAACCTTACATATGGGGTTTTAGGGGTTCCTTCTCTTACTATTGTTTCCATATTACAAACTATATGGTGTTATTTTAACTAATATAAACGTCTAATGAAAAAAATATATGATTATCGCTGTACTTATAAAAATAGTACTCCAATTTATTGCCTGTTTTACGCACAATATCAAGCATTCCCAATCCTCCTCCTCCTTTATCTGAAAACTCGCCATTACTCATGATATCCAAATAAAGCATACGAATCTCTTTATCTGTTAAAGAGTTTACCTGATCGATACGATCTTTGATAACACTAATTTTGTTTTTATCAACAAAATTACCTGTTGAAATCCTATAAAAAGAGCTGTCTTTGCTTAGAATAATCACACCAAAGTTATCTTTTTGAACCAGATCTAAATCCACAGGAGGTCTATCTACATGATGATATAGATTTTGGAGGCACTCAACGAAAACATTGTATACCTTTTTTCTAACCTTGTTTTTTTCGTTCTTAAGGTTAAGACTTTTCTCAATCGTTTCGAGCGCCTCGGTTATTAGGTCAGGAGTGATGCTTCCATTGAAGTTTAAAATAACTTCTCCCTCCAATTTCTCGTTATACCACTCCTTAATGTTAAATGCCATTTTATTCAATATTGCTCAACACAAATATATAAAAATAGACTCTTGTACAAACCTATCGAAGGTCAATTTTTCCAATATTTTAATTACAAGGGTCATTAAACCGTAATTTTAGTATCAACTATGTATCCTCCCACTCTAAATTCCACCACCTTCGGTATACAAAAAATCACGGGGTTTAAATTGCACGATTTTTGATTGTGGTGGAACATTATTAGTAACCCAAACATTACCTCCAATAACAGAACCTTTACCTATGGTTATCCTTCCTAAAATGGTGGCTTGCGAATAAATAACCACATCATCTTCCACAATCGGGTGCCGGGCTATTCCTTTAATGGGATTGCCATTTTCATCCAATGGAAAACTTTTGGCTCCCAGCGTAACACCTTGAAAAAGCTTCACATTTGTACCTAGGATAGAAGTTGCACCAATCACCACACCTGTTCCGTGATCAATGGTAAATGACTCACCGATCTTCGCTTTAGGATGAATATCGATACCGGTCTCTGAATGCGCCATCTCTGATATCATTCTGGGAATAATAGGAACACCTAAATTAACCAAAGCATGCGCAATGCGATAGCTGGAAATAGCTCTAATGGCCGGATAACAAAAAATAACCTCTCCTTTGCTTTTGGCCGCAGGATCACCTACGAATGCAGCATCTACATCAGTAGATAGCACTCTTCGTAGCTCAGGGAGTAAAGCCACAAACTTTTTAGTTATTTCAAAAGCTTTTTCTTTATGATCCTGAAGTTTCTCAGGGTTATTCTTATTACATTGAAAACATAGTCCTGCCAAAATTTGATCGTTCAGCAATTTAAATAAAAGCTCAGTATTCACTCCTAAATAATAATAAATACTCTCTGATCGTACGGGCGAATCACCAAAATACCCTGGAAATATAACTTCTCTCGCTAAATTTACTATTTCCGACAATTTTTCTCCCGAAGGCATAGGGTGCTCAAAGAAATGAGTATGGCAAACCGCTTTATAGGATTCTTCACAGGCTAATTTTTTTATCGTTTCTTGAAGAACACTCGGATATTTAAATGTGGACATATTTTATTTCTTTTATTTTTTTTCGCATTCAAAACCATACAAACCTAAAATATTACGCATGATTCACAATATATATCTTGTATCTCAATCATTTGCGTCGATCAAATTGGTTCTAAGTATTTACATTAAATCTTCCATGATCACATGGCACATATCACCTTCATGATTTTCATTGGAGAAAAAGACGAATCTTCAACTCATTTTATCTATAGCATCAACTGCATTACGTACTCTTTGTTCACCAGACCCTTCTATTATTTTATATGCAAAACCATACGCCTCCAGTTGCTGTTTGTACTTTTCAAACAACAAACCTCTTATATCTCTATTCTCCCTTACCAAATCAGGTTTCCAATCTAGATCATCCTTACATAAGAGATACAAGTCAACAGGTCTTTGCGCAAATTCATCCTCGAACCAATCTGGTAATTTATTAAAGACGTGCAAAAACCATATTTTTGAAATAATAAGATAGGTGTCAAAAAAACAAAAACCATCTTTTTTTTGCAAGTGATCATACTCTTTTAACTGTTGTTTAGTGATATTAACAACATCTTGATAAGTGTAAGGACTCTTCAACTCCTCTATATATTTCCGTGCAAACTCCTCTACATACACGCCTTGATAAATATAGGCCAATTGCTTAGAGAGCATTGACTTACCAACAGATTCCGGCCCCGTTAAAACTATTTTCATTCTTGATCTATCTTTATAACATTTTAAGCAATACTATGCTGGTATTTTTTATAATCGCGGAGCCAAGAAAAATATCCCCATATGGCCATGACTGTATAAACAAAAAATAAAAAGCCAGTAACATATAATCCTTTATAAAAATACATGCCCATTGATACAAAATCAATCACAATCCACACCAACCATTGGTCTATAATTTTTTTAGCCAACATCCAAGTAGCTACAAAACTAGCTGCAGTGGTAAACGCATCCCAGAATGGCAAATCAGACGCAGCAATACCAATAAATGGAGGCACTACAATCAAAATAAAAGCCAACGCTACATATAATACACCAAATGCCAAAAGAAGCTTAAACAACATACTTTTATTCACCTTCACGATCATAATTTTGTCCACCTGCTCATCACTTTGTCTATTTTTCCAAATGATCCATCCGTAAATACTAACCACCAAATAATAAATCTGCAACACCATATCAGCATACAAGCGGGCATCAAAAAAAACACTCATATAAAATGCTGAGGTTAATATGCCCATGGGCCATAGCCAAATCTTTTGATTTATTGAAAAATACAGGTATACCAAGGCAGTGATAAATCCGAACCACTCACCCCAGGATAATAAATAATCCGCCATTAATGAAATAGATTTGTATATTCCTTTTCAGAAGAAAGTATATCAATTGCTTTATTATAGACTTCGGAACTAGGGTTTATGGTTTGAAAATATTCACTTGAAGTCCACATACTACGTGCAATTAGTGCTTTTATTTGTGCTTTCACCAGCGGAAACGATGCCTTTCTGAATGCTTGAACATCGGACTTTAACTGCTCATTTTTTCCTTCACGAATTAGTTTTTCTATAATTTCATCACCCACCACAAATTTACTTTCAAACTGTTCAAAGCTAGTGAACGATCGCTCCATTTGTTTTCGATGTGTATCTACATAATTTAAAACAAAACGGTTCAATATTCCATAAGCGACTAAATCACGGTAATAATCTGAGTAACCACTTGTGTCAGCAGGCACAAAAAAATCGGGCATAATTCCTCCGCCACCATAAACAGGTCTTTGCTTTATTTTTGTGTAATATTTTTCATTTTTATTCAGATGTATACTGTCTTTATGCAGCACTTCGCCAGTATCAAATCTATGGTAAATTTCCTCCTGGTAGGCATCTATACCATCATCATATGGTTTTTGTATACATCTACCCGATGGAGTATAATACTTTGCAATGGTTAACCTTATCATGGATCCATCCTGCAGGTTTAATGGTCGCTGAACCAATCCTTTCCCATAACTTCGTCTTCCAAGTATCAGCCCTCTATCCCAATCCTGTATTGCGCCAGAAACAATTTCGCTGGCAGAAGCAGAACCTTCGTTAATCAACACCACTACATTACCCTTCTCAAACAAACCTTTACTTGTAGAATTGTATTCGCGACGTGGATTCGTTAATCCTTCGGTATAAACAATTAATTTTTTTTCAGGCAGCAATTCATCGGCAACATCAATTGCAGCTTTTAGATACCCTCCCGGATTTCCTCGTAAGTCTAAAATTAAATTCTGCATCCCCTGCTCCTTTAATTTTTTCAGTGCACTCTCTACTTCAGAATGTGTTGTTGCTGAAAACTGATTGATTTTAACATATCCAATTTCCGGAGTGGCCATATAAGAAGCTTCAACGCTATAAATAGGAATTTTATCACGAGTTACCGTAAAAGAAATTAATTTTTTAATATTTTTTCGTTGAATTTGCAGTTCAACTTTCGTTCCTTTTTTGCCTTTCAATTTTGAAAACACATCCGTATTTTTCAATCCAACACCCGCTACATTTTCTCCATCTATCACCAATATTCTGTCTCCCGCCTGAATACCAACCTTTTCAGATGGCCCACCCGATATGGGAGAAACGACCATTAAGGTATCCTTAAAAATATTAAACTGAATTCCGATACCTTCAAAACTACCATCCAATGGCTCGTTCATCTTTGCCACCTCCTCTTTTGAAATATAAACCGAATGAGGATCTAACTTGGTCAACATACCAGAGATAGCATTCTCCACTAATTTTCCATCATCAATACTATCCACATAAAAAGTAGAAATGAGTTTGTAGGCCAACTGAAGTTTTTGTAAATCCTTATCGAATTTTTGTGCATTAAGCGAGGTACCTAGCAGAACCAGCAAAAGGCAGGCACTCATATATTTAGATAAAACATCTTTAAAATTCTTCATACTATATGCGAATAAGTTGAGTTAAATATTGTGTGTGTGTGATCAGCAAAGATAGAAACAAAACGAAGATCTGATAATTCTTCTACAAAAAAAAGACCGGAAAAATCCGATCTTTTTATATGTAAATCTACTTATTCCCACTCTATGGTTGCAGGTGGCTTGGAGCTTATATCGTAAACAACACGGTTCACTCCCTTTACCTTATTAATAATATCATTAGAAACCTTGGCCAAAAAATCATATGGCAAATGCACCCAGTCAGCAGTCATACCATCAGTTGACGAAACAGCTCTAAGCGCCACTACTTTTTCATAAGTACGCTCATCTCCCATTACACCAACCGACTGAACAGGCAATAACATAACACCAGCTTGCCATACTTCATCATACAGGTCATTATCTTTTAAACCCTGAATAAAGATATGATCTACCTCTTGAAGAATTTCGACCTTTTCTTCAGTAATATCTCCCAAAATACGGATAGCTAACCCGGGCCCTGGAAATGGGTGACGTCCCAATAAAGCGGGAGAAATACCCATAGCCTTACCTACGCGTCGAACTTCATCTTTAAACAGTAAATTAAGAGGTTCCACTACCTTAAGGTCCATCTTTTCAGGCAATCCACCCACATTATGATGTGATTTAATGGTAGCAGATGGTCCATTTACAGAAACAGACTCTATAACATCCGGATAAATAGTTCCCTGAGCGAGCCATTTAACATTTTGGATTTTTTGTGCTTCTCTATCAAAAACCTCAATAAAAACGCGGCCTATAATTTTCCTTTTTGTTTCTGGATCAGAAACTCCTGCCAGTTCATCCAGGAAATCCTTTTTAGCATCTACACCAATCACATTTAAACCCATATGTTCATATGAGTCCAATACATTTTGGTATTCGTTTTTACGCAATAATCCATTATCCACAAAGATACATGTTAGATTATCACCAATCGCCTTATGTAAAAGAACTCCAGCCACAGTAGAATCCACTCCGCCAGACAGTCCAAGAACCACTTTATCGTCACCTAATTTATTTTTTAAGTCAGCTACCGTAGAAGCCACAAAGGAGTTCGGTGTCCAATTTTGACTACAACCACAAATAGAAACGATATAATTAAACAGAATAGTTTTGCCATCTGTTGAATGGAATACCTCTGGGTGAAATTGAAGTCCCCAAGTAGATTCACCTTTCACCTCAAAGGCCGCTACACTAACATCATTAGTACTGGCTATCACTGAGTAATTTTGGGGTAAATTAACGATGGTATCTCCATGTGACATCCACACTTGTGACTGTTCAGGCACACCAGTCATCAAATGATTACTTCGATCTATAAAACTCAAATTTGCACGACCATACTCGCGCGTATTAGATGGTTTTACTTCGCCACCAAATTTTTGCGCCAAAAATTGGGCTCCATAGCACACGCCCAACAGAGGTAACTTACCTTTAAACTGACTCAAGTCTGGCACTGGCGCATTTTCGTCCCTAACACTGTAGGGACTTCCTGAAAGGATTACCCCCTTCACCCCCTCGTCCATTTCTGGTATTGAATGATACGGATGAATTTCACAGTAAACATTTAACTCTCTCACCCTTCTGGCGATCAACTGGGTATATTGCGACCCAAAATCAAGGATAACTATTTTCTCTTGCATTAAACAGAGGCTTAATGGGTTTATAAAACAATAATTTTTGCGCAAAGATAGGTATTAACAAGGAATATTCACTCCTTTCATTTAGTATTAATACGATTGATTGCCCCCTCTTTCAGGAGGAGGTTAAATAAAATATTAAATTATTTTCAATCATTCTTTTCTAACAAGCGCCACACTACTTTAACAATATATTAAATACTCTTCCTTCTTCTGCCAATGAAGTATTTGAGAATACTGTTTTAGCTTCATTCAGCAGGACATTTAAATCTTTATAACGTGAAGAAAAATGGCCAATCAATAGTTCACCTACCTCCGCTTTACGAGCAATGGTTGCAGCCTGTTCCGCTGTTGAGTGATAAGTTTTTTTAGCCAAAGCAGCCATATCTTTACTAAAGGTTGCCTCATGATAAAGCACATCCACATTTTTAATTTGGTCCACAATGCCTTCGGTATATTTGGTATCAGTACAAAACGCGTAAGATCTGATAGGAGGAGGATTGTTGGTTATTTGCGCATTTGGAATCCTTATGCCATCTTTAGTATGATAATCTGCTCCTTTTTTGATATCAAGAATTTCCCTAATAGAAGGTTGGTGAATAAAAACAAACTCTTTCTTTACTTTTCGATCTTCCGGCTTTTCTTTAAACAAAAAACCAACCGTAGGCACTCTATGTCGCAACGGAATTGTTTCTACCTCCAAATTCTTATCTGAATATATAACAGTACTTTCCTTAGGATTAAAAGGCTCGAATTTTACCTCAAAGGGCAACTCCTTACAAAAGAAATCCAGTTGAGGTTGAAGTATTTTTTCAAGATCAGGATGCGAATGAATATGTAATGCTGCTTTTCGGCCTAATAAACCCAATGAAGAAATAAGTCCAATCAAACCAAAGCAATGGTCTCCATGAAGATGAGAGATAAATACATGTTCAATTTTAGTAAACCTAATTTTATGCACACGCAGTTGTTTTTGCGTACCCTCCCCGCAATCGATTAAAAAAAACCGCTCAGATGCATTGAGCACCTGAGCGGTTGGATATCTTTCAGAAGTGGGCAAAGCCGAGCTACTTCCCAGGATCGTGATAGAAAATGATTTAGACATTATTTTTCAATAGCTTTCCTCATTAATTCCACCCCTTGATCCATATTTTCGGCAATTGTTAAAACAGAATCCAACTGAGAAACAGAAATAAGACGTTCGACAGCTGGTTGTAACCCTGATAAAACAAAAGTACCATCAGCATTTTTACACAACCTATTAGCTACAAGAATAGCACTCAATCCAGACGAATCACAATAACTTGATTTTCCGAGATCGAGAAGAATGTTTTTCTCCCCATTTCCGGATAACAGTACAAGTTCAGATTTCAAAGAAGGTGCAACATGAGTGTCCAGCTTCTCTTTTAAGATCTGAATAAGCGTGAAATCATCTAATTTATCAATTTTAAAGTCCATCGGTTAAAAAGATTTTTATTGAATACTATTCATTAAGGTAATTTAATTTTTCTCGTCAGCTTCCATTTGATCTTTTAGAGCTTGCAAGCTAGAAATATCACCTAATGTAGTCTTTTCTAAGTTATCTTTCAACTTCTTCACACCTTTTTTGGTAGTTTTTGATTGTTCAGCTTTTTCTGAATTATCAGCTGCTTTTTTAACATCTTCAAAAACTCTTGAATGTGAAAGAATTATACGTTTAGAAGCTTTGTTGAACTCAATAACTTTGAAATTAAGTTTTTCATCAACTTTAGCTTGACTACCATCCTCTTTCACCAAGTGACGTGGAGTAGCAAAACCTTCAACACCATAAGGAAGAGCAATAACGGCTCCTTTATCGAATAGGTCAATGATTGTTCCTTCGTGTACTGAATCAACAGTAAACAATGTTTCAAACACATCCCAAGGATTTTCCTCTAGTTGTTTGTGACCTAAGCTAAGTCTTCTGTTTTCTTTATCTATTTCAAGAACAACCACTTCTACTTCTTCACCAATAGCAGTAAATTCGGCAGGGTGTTTGATTTTCTTAGTCCAAGAAAGATCAGAGATATGAATAAGTCCGTCGATTCCTTCTTCTATTTCAACGAATACACCAAAATTAGTGAAGTTTCTTACTTTCGCTTTATGTTTAGAACCAACTGCGTAGGCTTCTTCTATTTTTTCCCAAGGATCAGCTTTCAATTGCTTAATACCAAGAGACATTTTACGCTCTTCGCGGTCTAATGTTAAAATAGTAGCTTCCACCTCGTCGCCAACTTTCAAAAAGTCCTGCGCACTTCTTAGGTGTTGCGACCATGACATTTCAGAAACGTGGATAAGACCTTCAACACCTGGAGCAATTTCAACAAATGCACCATAGTCAGCCATTACAACCACTTTTCCTTTCACTACATCACTTACTTTAAGCTCTGCATCCAATGAATCCCAAGGATGAGCGGTTAATTGTTTTAAACCTAAAGCAATACGTTTTTTCTCGTCATCAAAATCAAGAATTACAACATTTAATTTTTGATCCAACTGAACGATTTCTTCTGGGTGACTTACGCGACCCCAAGAAAGGTCTGTGATATGGATTAATCCATCAACACCACCTAAGTCGATAAATACACCGTAAGATGTAATATTTTTAACAGTTCCCTCAAGAACTTGTCCTTTCTCAAGCTTAGAAATAATATCTTTTTTCTGTTGCTCAAGTTCTGCTTCAATAAGTGCTTTGTGAGAAACTACAACGTTTTTAAATTCAGGGTTAATTTTAACCACTTTAAATTCCATTGTTTTTCCAACATACATATCGTAGTCACGAATAGGTTTCACATCAATTTGTGAACCGGGAAGGAAAGCCTCAATTCCGAACACATCTACAATCATACCACCTTTAGTACGACATTTAATGTATCCTTTAATAACTTCATCATTTTCTAAAGCCGCATTGACACGATCCCAAGAACGTAGAGCACGCGCTTTTTTATGAGAAAGCACCAATTGACCTTTTTTGTCCTCTTGACTCTCTACATATACTTCTACTGTATCACCAATAGCTAGTTCTGGATTGTAACGAAATTCGTTTCTTGAGATGATACCATCCGATTTGAAACCGATATTAATTACAACTTCTCTTTTGGTTAATGCAATAACTTCTCCTTCGATTACCTCTTTTTCAGAAATTGTAGAAAGGGTTTCGTCGTACATTTTTTCCAAGTCCGCTTTTGAACCTGAATTTCCAAATACTTCTCCTTGCTCATACTCATCCCAATCGAATGCGGCATCAGAAGTATTTTCGGTAGCAGTTACCACCTCATTTTTAACTTCAGGAGTTTCGTTAAGCTCCTGGGCATTTTCGTTTACTTCACTCATCTAAAAATCAATTAATTACTAGTAGTTAGACATTATATTTATAAAAACAGCTGCAAAAGTACGAATAAATTATCAAAAAATACCACACCTGCTTTATAAAATCACAACAAAACACGGCTTTCAAAGCCCATGATTATCAAATAAAATCACCATCAAAATCATTGGTAAGGATAGAAACAATACTTTCTTATAATATAATATATCTCAACAAGAGTGTCAATGAACACTTTCTACCCCTTATTTTATATTAAACAATCGTACTATTAAAAAAAACAACAATCTGCGTATTTCTAGACAAGCATATAACAATAATATGAATGTAGCTTTATTTGATAATTGTTAATTTTATATACATTTGAATTCTATTAGATAGAGTAAGCAAAGCGTTGCCGTTTCAAATTAGCCCTAGGTATTTGGTTTATTTGAACTTACTATAAATATCTATTACCATACTTGACAAAATACAGCATTGAAAACGTATTTTTTTGCGATATTGCAGTAAAAACCTGCTGTATTTAAAATTAAATTTTTGAATAATGAAAATTTCTATTGTCGGAACCGGATATGTTGGATTAGTTTCCGGAACTTGTTTTGCTGATGTGGGTATCACCGTTACGTGTGTGGATATCGACGAAAAAAAAATTGAAAATCTAAAAAAAGGAGTTATCCCAATTTACGAGCCTGGATTGGAAACCATGGTTCATAGCAACATTGAAAAGGGAAGGTTATTTTTCTCTACGAGTCTAAAAGATTCTTTAGAACAGGCCGATGTAATTTTCATTGCTGTTGGCACGCCTCCTGACGAAGATGGAAGTGCAGATTTGAAATATGTTCTAGAAGTTGCCAGACAAATTGGAAAACATATCAACCATTATATGGTGATAGTCACTAAAAGTACTGTGCCCATTGGAACTGCCAAAAAGGTAAAAGCAGCTATTACTGATGAAATTGAAAAAAGAGGTATTGAAGTTGATTTTGATGTTGCTTCAAATCCTGAATTCTTAAAAGAAGGAAATGCTATTCAGGACTTTTTGAAGCCCGACCGAATTGTTGTTGGGACTGAATCAGAGAAGGCACAAAAAATGATGAACAGGCTTTACAAGCCATTTTTATTGAATGGTCATCCTATTATCTTCATGGATATCCCTTCAGCCGAGATGACGAAATATGCTGCAAATTCAATGTTGGCCACAAAAATTAGCTTTATGAATGATATGGCAAATTTATGTGAAATTGTAGGCGCAGACATCACTTCGGTAAGAAAAGGTATTGGTTCTGATGCACGAATAGGAAATAAGTTTATATACGCTGGTGCAGGGTATGGTGGATCTTGTTTCCCCAAAGATGTGAAAGCTGTGATCAAAACAGCCGACCTAAACGGATATAAATTACGTTTACTAGAAGCTGTTGAAGAAGTAAACAACCATCAAAAACATGTATTGGTATCGAAAATAAAGGAGCAGTTTGGCACAAATCTAAACAATATGATATTTGCGTTATGGGGATTGTCCTTTAAACCCAAAACCGATGATATGCGTGAGGCCCCTGCTTTAGTAGTTATTGAAGAACTCATTAAGCTAGGCGCAAAAGTTAAGGCATACGACCCGGTAGCAATGGAAGAAGCCAAACGTATATTAGGAGATAAAATTGAATATGGTGCTGATCCTTACGACGTGCTCATCGATGCAGATGCTCTAATTGTAATTACAGAGTGGTCAGAGTTTAGAATTCCGAACTTTAAGGTAATTGAAAAACTCCTAAAAAACAAAGTTATATTTGATGGCCGAAACATTTACGAACCTGCCGAAGTTCTTGAAAATGGTTTTTCGTATTACAGCATAGGTAGAGCTGCCATGCATCCTTAATTTGGTCAACCTAAAAATAATAAAGGGTCTGTACATTTATAAAATGTACGACCCATTTGCATTTATAAAAGTCAACATCAAATAAAAAAATTAATGAAAAGGATATTAGTTACCGGCGGAGCCGGTTTTATAGGGTCACATCTATGCGAACGTTTATTAAAAGAAGGTAATGAGGTAATTTGTCTGGACAATTATTTCACCGGAAGTAAAACCAACATACTCCATCTGTTAGACAATCCTTATTTTGAACTTATTCGTCATGATGTAACACATCCTTATTTTATTGAAGTTGACGAAATCTATAATCTGGCTTGTCCTGCCTCACCTATCCATTACCAGCTGAATTCAATTAAGACCATCAAGACTTCAGTAATGGGGGCAATTAACATGTTGGGCTTAGCCAAACGTATCAAAGCAAAAATATTACAAGCCTCCACTTCTGAGGTATATGGTGATCCTGAAATTCATCCACAAAAAGAAGACTATTGGGGAAATGTAAACCCAATTGGAATACGCTCTTGTTATGATGAAGGAAAGCGATGCGCAGAAAGTTTATTTTTTAATTACTACTCTCAAAACCAGGTAGAAATTAAAGTTATTCGGATATTTAACACCTATGGTCCACGTATGAACCCCAACGATGGTCGTGTAGTATCCAATTTTATTGTTCAAGCCCTAAAAGGCGAAGACATCACCATCTTTGGCGATGGTAAACAAACACGAAGCTTTCAATATGTTGATGATTTGGTGGAAGGGATGATTAGAATGATGAACTCTAGAAAAGACTTCTTAGGACCTGTAAATGTTGGAAATCCTAACGAATTTACCATGTTAGAACTGGCTCAAGAGGTTATTCAATTAACCGGATCCAAATCTAAACTTAGTTTTTTACCCTTACCTGCCGATGACCCAACCCAAAGAAAACCCAATATTGAACTAGCCCAAAAAGAATTAGGCGGATGGGAACCCAAGGTTCAATTAAAAGAAGGATTGGTAAAAACCATTGAATACTTTGATCAAATATTAAAGCAGTATTAGCATCTAAACGCTACCTTTAACTAAAAATAAGTCATGGCAATTTATAAAGGAATTATATTAGCAGGAGGATCTGGGACAAGACTATATCCTATCACCCAAAGTATTTCTAAACAAATCATTCCGGTTTACAACAAGCCGATGATTTATTACCCTTTATCCGTATTGATGCTTTCAGGGATAAAAGAAATATTGATCATATCCACCCCGCATGATTTACCTTTATACAAAAATTTGTTCGGTGATGGAAGTCAACTTGGCCTAAGTCTTAGTTATGCAGAACAAGCTAGTCCGGACGGGTTGGCACAAGCTTTTATTATTGGTGAAGAATTTATTGGAGAAGACCATGTTTGTTTAATATTGGGAGATAATATTTTTTATGGTTTCGAACTTCCACACAAATTAAAAACAACTGTTCAATTAAATGAAGGTGCCACAGTATTTGGATACTACGTTACCGATCCGGATCGTTATGGTGTAGTAGAGTTCGACAACGATATGAATGTGATGAGTTTGGAAGAAAAGCCCCAAAAACCTAAGTCTCATTATGCAGTTACAGGTCTGTATTTTTACGACAACACGGTAATTGAAAAAGCTAAAAAGCTAAAGCCATCTCCCAGGGGAGAACTGGAGATTACTGACCTTAATAAGGTCTATCTTGAAGAAAACAGGTTAAGGGTTGAATTGATGGGCCGTGGTATGGCTTGGTTAGACACAGGCACCCATGATAGCATGCTAGAGGCCTCTAATTTTATTGCCACAATAGAACACCGTCAGGGTTTAATGGTGGCTTGTATTGAAGAAATCGCCTTTAACATGGGATATATCGATAAAAAGCAATTACTCGACTTGGCCAAACCGCTTGAGAAAAATGAATATGGTGCTTACCTAAAACGTATTGCCAAATAGTTTGTTAATTTTGCAGTACAATATTGTGTTAACATCCAAAAATAGCGAAATAATAACAATGGAAGTAATTCAAACTGAGATTCAGGATTTATTAATCATCAAACCTAAAAAATTTAATGATGCCCGTGGTTTCTTTTTGGAATCATATAACAAAGAAAGATTTTTAAGTAAGGGGATGAACTATGATTTTGTACAAGATAATTTTTCATCCTCCCAATATGGGGTAATTAGAGGATTACATTATCAGTTAGCTCCTTATTCTCAAGCAAAAATGGTTCAAGCCATTAAAGGAAAAATAATAGACGTTGTGGTAGACCTGAGAAAAGAATCCCCGAGCTTTGGTAAAAGTTTCAGCATAGAGCTTTCTGAAGAAAATGGGCTTCAATTAATGATTCCACGTGGTTTTGCCCATGGTTTTTCAGTTTTAAGCCAAGAGGTTTTATTTTCATACAAATGCGACAATTTATATAACAAAGACGCAGAGCGAGGCATTCGTTTCAATGACCCCTTTTTAGGTATTGATTGGCGTGTCCCAGAATCCGATGCCATTGTTTCAGACAAGGACCAAAATCATCCTTTATTTAAAGACGCAGCATATAATTTTTAACGCACCATTCAATGACTAAAATATTGGTAACCGGAGGAAATGGTCAGCTTGGACAAAGTATTCTCTCCCTTGTTAATAAATATAAAAATCTGAATATTCATTTCTCCGACATTGACGAATTAGATATTAGTCAATCAGAACAGCTAAAAGAATATACACGAGCAGCCAACATTGATTACCTCATAAATTGCGCAGCATATACAGCTGTTGACAAAGCAGAGCATGAAAAGGTATTAGCCAAGAAATTAAATGCAGAAGCCGTTAAGAACATTGCCATTGCTGCAACTGAAAATAACTTTAGGGTTATTCATATTTCTACCGATTATGTTTTTGATGGCAATACTTTTAAACCATATACCGAAGCGTCTTTTGCTGTGCCAGCATCCTATTATGGACAAACAAAATTATTAGGAGAAAAGTATCTCATGGAAAATCATCCGGCATCGATGATATTCAGAACATCATGGCTTTATTCGCAATTTGCCCATAATTTTGTAAAAACAATGATACGTTTGGGAAGAGAAAAAAGTGAACTTCGTGTGGTGGCTGATCAAGTTGGATCGCCCACATATGCTGTTGATCTGGCATCAACCATACTTGAGATCATATCTCAGATAGAATCAGGAAATAAACATTTTATTCCAGGTATTTATCATTATAGCAATGAGGGAATTTGTAGCTGGTATGATTTTGCCATTAACATTCATCAGCTAATGAATATTGATTGCCATGTAGTACCCATTGAGTTAAAAGAATACCCGACTGCTGCCCCCAGACCATTATACAGTGCCTTCAATAAAAACAAAATAAAAAACACTTACAAGATTCAAATTCCTTATTGGAGATTCAGTCTTGAAAAATGCCTTAAAGCAATAAAAACGGAAAATTAAAACTATAAATAAGATGGAAAACCAAGACGTTTTGGCATTGGTCACCGAAAAAGCGAACCAATGGCTTTCTGGAAATTACGATGCAGAAACAAAAAAACAAATTACTGCACTTTTAAATGCAGATGATAAATCTGAGTTAATCGATTCGTTTTATAAGGATTTGGAGTTCGGTACCGGAGGACTCAGAGGTATTATGGGACCGGGTTCAAACCGAATGAATATTTACACTGTGGGAGCTGCTACCCAAGGTCTAGCAAACTATTTAAATCAACAGTTCAGTGATTTGGATGAAATAAAGGTTTGTATTGGTCACGATTGCAGAAATAACAGCAGGGAATTTGCAGAAATTTCGGCTAAAATACTATCATCAAATGGCATTAAAGCCCTTCTTTTTGATGACTTAAGACCTACTCCTGAAGTTTCTTTTGTTATCCGAGAATTGGGTTGTCAGAGTGGAATTATCATCACAGCATCACATAACCCAAAGGAGTACAATGGTTACAAAGCATATTGGAACGACGGTGGACAAATGATAGCACCACATGATACCAATGTTATTGACGAGGTAAAAAAAATTAAGTCTGTTGATGAAATAAAATTTCAGGGAAACGACAGTTTAATAGAAGTTTTAGGTGCCGATATGGACAAAAAGTACCTAGAAAAAGTAAAATCTATTTCGCTTGACACAGGAGCCATTGAGAGAAACAAAGATTTAAAAATAATTTACACTCCAATACATGGAACAGGTGTTAAGCTGATTCCGGCCGCTTTAAAGATGTACGGATTCACAAATATCATCAATATTCCGGAGCAAGATGTTGTTAGCGGAGATTTTCCAACAGTTGTTTCTCCAAATCCTGAAGAACCTGCTGCGCTTAAAATGGCTGTGGATAAAGCAACTGAAATAGATGCTGATTTAGTAATGGCTTCGGATCCTGATGCAGACCGTTTAGGTATTGCCTGCAAAAATGAAAAAGGAGAGTTCATTTTACTCAATGGCAATCAAACTGCCTTGTTATTAACCTGGTATATGGTTAAACGATGGAAAGAGAACAACCTACTGACAGGTAAGGAGTTTATTGTTAAAACAATTGTTACCAGTGAGCTACTTAAAGAAATAGCCGTAAAAAATAACATTGAATATTTTGATGTATATACCGGATTCAAATGGATTGCCGATAAAATAAAAAGCTTTGAAGGTGAAAAAAAATATATCTGTGGTGGAGAAGAAAGCTATGGATTTCTACCTGGCGATTACGTAAGAGACAAGGATGCCGTTGCTTCATGTGCCATGTTTGCTGAAATCGCAGCCTGGGCCAAAGACGAAGGTGTAAGTTTGTTTGAACTTTTACAAAATATCTACCTAGAATATGGCTTTTCAAAGGAGAAAATGATCTATATCGTTCGCAAAGGTAAATCTGGTGCAGATGAGATTCAGCAAATCATGAAAGATATGCGAGAG
This sequence comes from Saccharicrinis fermentans DSM 9555 = JCM 21142, assembly GCF_000517085.1. Taxonomy (NCBI): domain Bacteria; kingdom Pseudomonadati; phylum Bacteroidota; class Bacteroidia; order Marinilabiliales; family Marinilabiliaceae; genus Saccharicrinis; species Saccharicrinis fermentans. The sequence goes on from NZ_KI912107.1 coordinate 1,640,326, forward strand.
AATCCACCGCTTAGCTTGGCTGGGTCAAAAGTATCCATTATTAAAGATTATGCAGTTTTAAAGGCCTTTAATAAGATAGATGGCACAGACAGTGCTATCGACCTACCAACCACCTCAAATGTACTTCAATTCTTCACAGAAGATGGCTCTAAGGTAAGCGTTCGTCCTTCTGGTACTGAACCAAAGATCAAATTCTACTTTGAAGTACGTGGCATTATGAGCAATCGCGACGAGTATTACTCGGCGGATGCAACAGCAGAACAAAAAATAGATACCATTGCCAAGGATTTAAATATCCTCTAACAAAAGCATTGTACCTGTATAAAAAAAGAGGCTTTCCATTGGGTTAGCCTCTTTTTTTATGTTTAAAAATTAGCGAAGAGTCACTAAGCGATGCAAATTCCAATCATTCATCGGTGTACCTACTTATTTGCTTTCTCCACGCCAGCTTCATGTGTTTATTATTAAAGTCACATAAAACGAGCCATATTTATTTAACTACCTGTGTAAGAACCGTATTCCTACGGTTCTTCATCCCATTCATCGCCTCCACTATTCAAAATAGTCATCTTTAAAATTAACTAAGTAAAGATTTTCTGTACACCTTGTAAAGGCAGTATATAACCAACGGTAATAATCACGGTTCACATTTTCATCCGGGACAAAACCAGGATCAACAAATACTGTTTTCCACTGTCCCCCTTGTGCTTTATGGCAAGTCATAGCATAGGCAAACTTCACCTGCAAAGCATTATAATAATCATTACTTTTAACCGCTTCATACTGTTTTCTTTTGGGTGTCAGATCAGCATAATCCTCCATTACCTCATAAAAAAACTGTTCCTGTTCTTTTTGCGTTAATCCTGGTGTATCAAGGCTAAGTGCATCCAGCATCAATTTCACATCCACCTCTAGTTCTTTATAATCGATTAAACGAATTACACAATTCACAAACCTATGCCCATAAAGCTCTTCATATCCCCTTATACGAACAATCTCAGCAATATCTCCGTTGGCAATAAAATCCACCTCCTTACTATCCTTTAACCAGTGATAATTATTTTTCACCACTAGAATCATATCCCCTGCCGTTAGTTCTTCCTCCTTGTACAAGACACTACTTCGAATCCCTTTATTGTACAAATTGGTTCTTTTATTCGAGCGATTCACTATTAAGGTTTCATCCATTCCCACCGTATCGTACGAATGATTAATGGCTTCAATAAGCTCCTCTCCCGATAATTTTTTTACATCTGTAAAACCTTCAATATTTAGCTTAGGTAATTCATTGTAAGTATCACCAGATTCGATATCATATCGCAAATCAGAAGCACACATTAAAATACCACTATTTTCAGACTGCCTCACCACATCAGACAAGAAACATTCAACGACACTAGCAGAATACGACTCCAAGGTATTTTTATCCAAAGCTGGACTTTCTGAATTTCCCACAGGAGGTAACTGGGCAGCATCGCCAATAAGAACCAGCCTACACTTAGTTCCTTCAAACACAAAACTGAGCATATCCTCTAACAAATTTCCTGTTCCAAACCCGGAATATTCACCAGAATAACCAGAAATCATAGAAGCTTCGTCAACGAAAAATATCGTTTCAGGCTTCATATTTTTATTTAAGCCAAAGGAACCGAAGCCATCATTGGCCGATTTTTGCCGGTAAATAATTTTATGCACTGTATGAGCAGAATGATGGGCATAAGCAGAAAATACTTTTGCTGCACGACCAGTGGGAGCCATTAAAACCATTTTAAAATTCATTTCGGACAATGCTTCCACGAAGGAACTGACCAAAGATGTTTTACCCGTACCGGCATAACCCTTTATCAAAAGAATAGGCATATTCTGATCGCTCGTTAAAAAATCGGCGAATTTTTCAATGGTCGACGCTTGCGAAGGAGTCGGAACATGCTTAAATCTCTGTTTGATGACCTCTATTAGATGTTTATTTATCATTATTTTTATAAAATAAGCGAATGGAAATTCAAAATTTGATTTTTTTTTTAAATTTGTGCATTCAAACTAATACAAAAATCTGTAAATAATGAAAACAGTCATTCAAATTGTACTTGTTCTTGCAATTATTGCATTGGCATATTTATGTGTGGATAGTATCCAGAGGCCTATCAGATTTATCAAAGAGCATAAATTACGCAGTAAGGCAGTGATCAATAATCTTAAAGACATTAGAACTGCTCAAATAGCGTACAAATCCATCAATGATAGATTTACGGGGAGTTTTGATACATTAATCGATTTTGTTAAGCACGATTCTTTAAAACTGGTAAAAAAAGAAGGTAGTCTTTCAGACAGTTTAATTGAAGCTGGATGGACAGAAGAAAAAGCGCTTAAAGTTGGTATGATCAAACGAGATACTATTTTAGTTAGCGTTCTTGATTCTTTATTTGGCAAGCAATACCCAATTGACTCTTTACGCTATATCCCTTTTACCAACAAAGAGGAATTTGCCATGGGAGCCGGAGTTGTTGAAACAGGTTCTGGTGTAAAAGTAAAGGTTTTCGAAGCTAAGGTTCATAACAATGTTTATTTGAATGGTCTGGAGCAACAAGAAATCGACAACTTAAGCGATAAAACATTAAAGCTTGAAAGATACCCTGGGTTAAAAGTTGGTTCTTTAACCGAAACAAACAATAACGCCGGAAACTGGGAATAATACCTCTGGTATGAATAAGATATCTGTTATCGACACAAGTTTCGATAGAAATATTACCACATCGTATTTTTTATCCATCCAACTTCAGTTGGATGGATTTTCTTTTTGTGTACTTGACCCTGTAAGTAACGAGTATATTCAATTTGAGCACCGTCCCATAAAATTCAACGAACAAATTTTTGATGTACTTGAAGCTGAACTAGCAAGCAGAGAGCTATTGGTTTACCCCTATCAAAAGGTTTTTGTGGTATACAATACACAAAACTACACACTTATTCCACAAGCTCTTTATAGCTCCGACAAAAATGCGGATTATTTAAATTTTTGTTTTTCAGAAGGAATAGACAAGGAAAAAGAAGTATATTTTTCCAATAAAATTAAAATGGCAGACTCTATTTGTTCTTTTAAAGTACCCCAGTCATTAACTCAAATTATAGATAAATACTACAAGAACGTAAAATATTTTTGTCAGGCAACACCTTTTATTGAGACCGCTCTATTCAGTACTTCCATTGACATGAGTCACAACCACGTACATATTCATGTTCAACCGTCCAGCTCTTATTTCGATATCATCGTAACCTCAAGCAATAATTTAAAATTGCATAATGCGTTTAAATACCGCGATCATAAAGAATTTTTATATTTTGTCTTATTTGTTTTCGACCAAATGAAACTTGATACCAGGCACACTAAAGTATTTTTAACAGGTAATATTGAAAAAAGCAACGAGATTTATATTATACTTAAGAAATACATCAAGCAGGTTGAAATTGAAACAAGTACCAAACATTTTAAATTTTCGGGTATTTTTAAAAACCTGCCACTACAAAATTACCTTAATTTATTTAACACTCCTTTATGCGTATAGTAAGCGGTTCTTTAAAAGGGAGGCGATTTTCTCCTCCCAAAAGTTTCAACGCAAGACCAACCACTGATTTTGCCAAAGAAAACCTATTTAATGTCTTGAACAATAAGATTGATTTTACAGCCATTAAGGTGCTTGATTTATTTGGTGGAACAGGAAGTATTAGTTATGAGTTTGCTTCCAGAGGAAGTAATGAGGTAACCTGCGTTGAGCAAAGATACAGCCATTTTCGTTATATAAAAAAAACTGTTTCTGAGCTAGATCTCGAATCCAGCGTAAAAGTAATCAGAGGAGATGCGTTTAAATATGTAGAAAAAACGCCAGAGAAGTTCGATCTTATTTTTGCAGATCCTCCATACGATTTAGCAGGAGCAGAAAAACTACCCGATTTAATTTTGGAATATCATTTATTAAATGAAGGTGGGATATTTATATTTGAACACTCAGGATTGGTTTCTTTTGAGAGTCATCCAAACTTTATAGAGAACAGAGAAAATGGAAAGGTTATTTTTACTTTTTTTAGACCATAAAAAAAGAGGAGCGGTTGCAAGACTCCTCTTCTTATATTAATTATTGATTCATTACGATCTAGGATGAAACTGAATCATCGTATTTTTCAGATACTCTTTATCTAGATGCGTATATATTTCAGTTGTGATTATAGACTCATGGCCTAACATCTCCTGAACAGCGCGTAAATTTGCACCGCCATCAATAAGATGGGTTGCAAATGAATGCCTGAAGGTATGAGGACTAACATTCTTTTCAAATCCTAACTTAGCCACCAGGTTTTTAATTATTGTAAAAATCATTACTCTAGACAGTTTTTTACCTCGGCGGTTCAAAAATAAAATATCTTCACTATCCACATGAATCTTAAGGTTGCGACGATATTCACTCAAGTAAAGATTAATTTCTTTGATAGCTTTGGTGCTAATAGGAACCAAACGCTCCTTATTGCCTTTGCCTTCAATTTTAATAAACCCAGATTCAAAGAATAGGTTTGAAATTTTTAGTTCGATTAGCTCAGAAACACGTAGACCACAGCTATATAAAGTTTCTAGTATAGCTTTATTTCTTTGGCCTTCTGGCTTCTTCGTGTCAATAGCATTAATAATACTGTCAATCTCTTCCACGGATAATATCTCCGGTAATTTTCTTCCAATTTTTGGCGACTCTAACAAAGCTGTTGGATCACGATCAATCTTTTCTTCTATTAGTAAAAATTTATAAAAAGATTTAATCCCACTTATGATCCTGGCTTGCGTTCGAGGGCTAATGCCTTTCTCCGTCACCCATTCCATCATTTCCTTTAAGTTTGCCAGCGTAACTTCCTCCGGACCTACTTTATACCCCTTATCAGTTAAAAACTGAACCAACTTTGTAAGGTCTGTTACATAGGCATGTATCGAATTATCCGATAAACCTTTTTCAACTTTCAGATACCCCCTGAAGTCTTCAATTTCTGATTCCCAAATCATACTTGTAAAATTAAATTAATTTAAATGCTTTATTAAGTAAATATAAAAATATAAACCCACCAAGTCAAATAAAATATCAGTTTTTTATGTAAATCCAACTAAGCCCTAAATAGGCATTTAATAATTAACTTAATTTTAAGATTTGAATATAAAAACAATGACATACTGCTAGAATAGTGATACTTATGTCTTTAACACATGTTCAATATAGAATATATTATTCACAACAGGAAAAATATTTAATATTTTTCATTTTATCATTTGATGAGTTTTGTACGATTTTTTTTGACGAATGGTTTTTCTGTAATTTTTATTTTTATAAAAACATACAGAAAAATAAAACGATGAATAAAAGGCTCGAACTAATTTTAATTAAAAAAAATTATAACAAAAAGCAAACCAAAAATCCATAAAAAATAAAGTCCACATTTATTCAGTAATGACAGTTGACACTCTATAGAAGTTAAAAAATGTGAATGTTTTTAAATGTTCCATCATAGCTTTCATTCATTAATCACAAATACATATCACTGTATATATGCCACTTACGTAGACAATACTCCTCTAAGTTGAAAAATTATCAAATACAAATCAGATTAGAATGAATATAAAAACCTGTAATTTGATGATTTATACAAAATCTAAGTTTATTTTCAAATAACTTTTCAATACATTTGTGGCCTGTTAAAAGTAATACTAATAGAATAAGTAGTACAAACACTACAATCGAAATTAAATAATGAAACTTTTAATATTAAATGGCCCCAACCTTAACCTATTAGGCAAAAGGGAAGTAAGTATTTATGGGAATCAAACATTTGAAAGTTATTATACTGAATTAAAAAAAGAATATAGTCACATTGAGCTATACTATTTTCAGTCCAACAGCGAGGGAGCTTTGGTGGATAAAATTCAGGAAGTAGGTTTTAGTTTCGATGGTATTGTTTTTAACGCAGGTGCTTATACGCACACTTCAGTAGCAATAGCCGATGCTATCTCAGGCATAACATCACCGGTTATTGAAGTTCACATTTCCAATATATACAAGAGAGAATCATTTAGGCATCACTCCTATTTATCGCCTGTTTGTATCGGTACAATTGCAGGTTTTGGTCTAAGCTCGTACAAATTGGCTATTGAAGCATTTATTAAAAATGAAAATTAAGATATTTTTTGCCCAGTAAAAATTTGAAATAAATATTTAGTTGATGAAAAAATTTACAAAAATTGTCGCTACCGTGTCAGACATGATGTGTGACGAAGAATACGTAAGAAAGCTGATCAAAAGCGGCGTTAATGTTGTGAGGTTGAACACAGCACACATGGATTATGAAGGTCTTTGTAATGTAGTAAAAACGGTTCGTTCTATTTCTGACAAAGTAGCTACTTTAGTAGATACAAAAGGTCCTGAGATTCGTACTACACCAACCGAAGATGGAAACAAAATTTTGGTGGCTAAGGGCGATACTTTATTGGTAAAAGGTTCTCCTGACACAAAATCTACAGCAGAATGCATTTGTGTATCTTATGAAGGTTTTGTAGCAGACATGTCTGTTGATGGAGACATCTTAATTGACGATGGAGAAACAGCGCTTAAAGTAATTGAGAAAAACGACGACCATCTAGTATGTAGAGTAGAGAATGATGGTGAGATTGGCGGTAAAAAAAGTGTAAATGTTCCTGGTGTACGTATCAATTTACCTTCACTTACAGAAAAAGACATTCGATTTATCGGTTATGCTGCAGAGCAAGAAGTTGATTTCATCGCTCACTCTTTCGTTAGAAATGCTGCCGACGTTGCCGATGTACAGGCTGAACTAGATCGTTTAGAGTGTCCAGCTAAAATCATTGCTAAAATCGAAAACCAAGAAGGAGTTGATAATATCGACGAAATCATTGAGTGTGTTTACGGTGTAATGATTGCCCGTGGTGATATGGGTATTGAAATCGCACAAGAAAAAATTCCTGGAATCCAACGTCAATTGATCAGAAAATGTGTTGAACGCAAGAAGCCTGTTATTGTGGCTACTCAAATGCTTCACACGATGATCAAAAATCCTCGTCCTACAAGAGCTGAGGTTACCGATGTTGCCAATGCCATTTATTACCGAACTGATGCCATCATGCTAAGTGGAGAAACAGCTTACGGTAACTATGGAGTGGAAGCAGTTAGAACAATGTCTGAAATTGCTCGTGAAGTTGAGGATGCAAAAGATAATCGTAATGATATTCCAGTACCTAACGTTGCCAAAAGCAAAACTACTTACTTGGCCGATACTGCAGTAAAAGCTTCTGATGACTTGAACATTAAGGCAATCATCACCGACAGTTTTACTGGTAGAACTGCTCGTTATTTAGCTGCATTCCGAGGAAGAACACCTATTTACGGTTTATGTTACAACAAAAGAACTGCCAGAGAGCTTAATCTTTCTTATGGTATTTTCCCTCGTGTAATGGAGCAAGGTGGATCTAAAGAAGAAATTATGATCAAAACACTTAATAAGCTCAAAAGAAAAGAAATTCTTTCTGATCAAGATCAAGTTGCTTACCTAGGTAGTAGCTTTGGTATTGGTGGAGGTACTTCTTTCCTTGAAATTATTACTGTAGAAGATCTTTTGAAAAGAACAACAGAAATTATGGGTAAATAATTTACCTTTCGTTATTGAATATTTGAGGCTGTCCTTTCTGGGCAGCCTTTTTTTTGCTCTTTGCATCCTAAACGCAGTCATAACAAGCATACTATTTTCATCTCCAATATAATAGAAGTCATTCGCCCATTACTAAACCCGGAAAATGTGCTTTAGAAAATCTATTACGAAGTTCGAATACATCATTGGTGTTAAAATTCCCCAGCAAGCATCAAAACAAACAAAATAAGACTCCATTTACACGAATACAGTATTTGTAATAGATATCTCAAACGAAGTGCTAAATGGCTATATTTTGATACAATTCCAATTTGTTTTAAGGGCAGGACGCGTTAAAGTCAAAAAAAGAAGAGCATCCACCACAAAACATTTAACAAAAAACACTGAACTCATCAGCTAAATGACTTCCTTATTCTTTTGGAGGCCCCTAAATATTCGTATTTTTTATCATCTGTCAAGAAGATACTTTTATGAAATGAAATATTTTTTTTCTTAAAATTGAATGATTTTTTTTATCACACACCTGCAGCTAAAAAAAACCAAAAAAAAATCACATTATCCTCCCCCACCTTAACCTTCTGGTAAGCAATCTACTATTGGGATACAGCATTCTTAAATTTAAAATATTTACATAAAAAATCGCCTCAGCTATTGCATAAAGGAAAAGAAGCTCTATCTTTGCATCGCTTTCAGAAAAAATGATACAATTTGGTCTGGTAGTTCAGCTGGTTAGAATGCCGGCCTGTCACGCCGGAGGTCGCGGGTTCGAGTCCCGTCCAGACCGCTAAATGAAAGCAATAACAAGGAAAAAAGTTCATTGTTATTTACTCGAAAATTAAATGTATTGACAATTGTTTTTAACTGGTCTGGTAGTTCAGCTGGTTAGAATGCCGGCCTGTCACGCCGGAGGTCGCGGGTTCGAGTCCCGTCCAGACCGCTTAGTTAAAAAACAATTAAATTATGAATTACTGGTCTGGTAGTTCAGCTGGTTAGAATGCCGGCCTGTCACGCCGGAGGTCGCGGGTTCGAGTCCCGTCCAGACCGCAAGAAAGGGAAGTATTTATACTTCCCTTTCTTTGTTTTATAGATTTTTGTTGCGTATTAAAGTTACCTTTTATATCTCCTTCCCCTCTCTATTTTTAAAATCTAATTCACACTCAACCATTAAACAGGTCACTTTCGAAGATTTTCCAGTTTTTTAACACTCTTTAGTTCGGAACCAACCGAACCAATCGTATCTTTGCGCAGATTAAAATGGTAAAACATGAAAAGCATCCAGGAAATAGAGAAACAAAAAAAAATATTAGTAGAGGAATACGGTTTATTTTTGGAAAAACAAGCAAACTTAACGCCAATAGCAGCACGCATATATGCCGTTTTGTTAATTGAGAAAAAAAATGGCGTCACCTTTGATGAGTTGGTTGTTTTTCTAGGAGCCAGCAAAAGCACCATTTCTACTAACCTTAAAAACTTAAGGGACACCGAGATGATTTCTTACCATACAAAACCTAACGACCGGAAAAAATATTTTACCCTATCATCCTCTGGTTTTCTTTCCAGAATTAAAGAAAGCCTAAAAATGTATCGCATGGAGCAAAAACTATTAATAGAAGTTAATGCATACAGAGTCTTATCCAATGAAGTACACAAAAGAAGAGTATATGAAAATGTTCAAGACACGCCTTACCTTGACTTTATTGACAAAACCATCGATCATTTAGAACAGTTAATCCACCTAGTTGAGAACACCTGTTTTCGCAATATTAAATAGCACATTTTTGAAAAAAAATCAACAATAGGGTTAGATACACAATTACTATGCAAACAATAAAAAAAATATAATAATGAGAACAAATTTTGTAATACCAGTTTTTGCATTGCTCTTATTGAATCTTGCATCATGCAGCACTGATTCAAATCAGAAATCGGCTCAGGGCCCGGTATCTTTTCCTGTGAATACGGCAGTAAAAAATAGCGTAACAGTGCACCGTGAATATGCTGCCAATATTGAAGGGCAGCAAAATATTGAGATACGCGCTAAAGTAGATGGTTTTGTTGATAAAATTTACATCGATGAAGGCAGTCAAGTCAGCAAAGGACAACTCCTTTTTAAACTAAGTGCCGAAACGCTAAATCAACAGGTGAATGCCGCCAGGGCAAATGTTAATGTGATCAAGGCACAAGTAGAAGCAGCACAAGTAGAAGTAGATAAAATAAAACCGCTTGTACAGAAGAACATTATCAGTCCCATTCAATTGAAAACTGCAGAAAGCAACTTAAACGCAGCAGAAGCGCAGTTAAAGGCAGCTGAAGCCAGTTATTTAAATGCCAAAGAAAATTTGGCATATACCATCATCAAGAGTCCGGTAGATGGCATTGTTGGAAGTATTCCTTATCGGGTAGGAAGTTTAGTAGGTCGTAGCGAAGCGCAGCCTCTCACAACCGTATCGAACATTAGCAATGTATATGCTTACTTTACATTAAATGAAAAGCAATTACTCCAGTTTAATCGTCAATTAAACGGAAGTAGTATTGCTGAAAAAATTAAGCAATTACCTGAAATAGAATTAATTCTTGCCGACGGTTCCACATACGAGCACAAAGGAAAAATTGAGACAATCAACGGAATGGTCAATCCACGAACAGGAAGTATTCGTTACCGCGCCATATTTCCCAATCCCTCTTATCTATTAAGAAGTGGAATTAGTGGTAAAGTAAAACTACCATCTACCCAACACGAAGTAATTTTAATTCCTCAAAAGGCAACTTATGAATTACAAGGAAAGAAATTTGTATATCTGGTAAACGAAGAGAATAAAGTACATGCAAAAGAAGTATCCATTAGCGATGCGCTTAAAGATAATTTTATTGTAAAAGCTGGTTTAAACGAAGGGGAGACTTTTGTGGTAGACGGCCTAATAAAGCTACGTGATGGAATGTTGATTCAACCTATTGACGATATGGTTGCGCAAGGCACACAATCGGCTGCGGGTGAAAACGTACTTTCTCAAAAATAATTTCAGCACAATTAAGAAATAAGACATGTTAAAAAGATTTATTGAACGGCCGGTATTATCGACTGTAATATCCATACTCATCTTAATTTTAGGAGTAATTGGGCTATCCACCTTACCCAGAGAGCAGTTTCCTGAGATTGCCCCTCCAACGGTGCAAATAAGCGCACGTTACCCGGGAGCAAATGCAGAAACGCTATTAAAAAGTGTAGTTGTTCCCATTGAAGAAGCGGTCAATGGTGTTGAAAACATGACCTACATGGAATCGTCATCAAGTAACGATGGCTCTGCTACCATCAGCATCTATTTTAAGTTAGGTACCAATGCTGATATTGCAGCCGTAAATGTTCAGAATAAAGTAGCAACAGTTACCAGTAAGTTACCACAACAGGTAATTCAATCAGGTGTAACCACACAAAAAGTTCAAAATAGCGTATTAATGTTCCTATCCCTATTCTCGGAAAATGAAGATTACGACGCAACATTTGTTGAAAATTACGCTCATATTAACCTTATTCCACAAATCAAAAGAATTAATGGAGTGGGTGATTCACGTGTATTTGGTGCACGCGATTACTCCATGCGTATTTGGTTAAAGCCAGAAAAGATGGCTGCTTATGGACTAACCCCCCAAGATGTAGTGGTTGCATTGAACGAACAAAACCTAGAGGCTTCTCCTGGGAAATTCGGAGAAAACTCATCCCAATCGTTTGAATATGTTATTCGCTACAAAGGAAAATTATCTACAGAAGTGGAATATGAAAATATCATTTTACGTTCCGAAGGAAACAGTGATTACCTTAGATTGAAGGATGTCGCAAAAATTGAACTGGGTGCCTTCAGCTATGCCACCGAAAATAACACCAACGGTCACCCATCTACAGCCATTGGGATTTATCAGACATCAGGTTCTAATGCCCAAGAAATTATAAAAGAAATAGAAAAAACACTGGAGGAAGCTAAAAAAGATTTTCCCAAGGGAATGGATTATGTTATCCCATTAAATACCAACGATTTCTTAGAAGCTTCAATTAGTAAGGTAATCACCACTTTACTGGAAGCTTTTCTACTGGTATTCCTGGTTGTTTTCTTGTTTCTCCAAGACTTCAGGTCTACATTAATTCCAGCCATTGCTGTTCCTGTTTCCATTGTTGGTACTTTCTTTTTCTTGAATCTTTTCGGATTTTCGGTAAACATGTTAACCCTATTTGCCTTAGTTCTGGCCATTGGTATTGTGGTGGATGATGCCATTGTAGTCGTAGAGGCGGTTCATGCCAAACTTGATGATGGAGCAAAGAGTTCTAAGAAGGCAATCATATCGGCCATGAGTGAAATCTCAGGAGCTATCATTTCTATTACTCTGGTTATGTCTGCTGTATTTATTCCTGTATCATTCTTAACAGGACCAACAGGAGCCTTCTATCAACAATTTGCTATTACACTTGCCATAGCTATTTTAATTTCCGCTGTTAATGCATTAACCTTGAGTCCTGCCTTAAGCGCCTTACTGTTAAAACCTCATAAACCAAGCGAAGCACATAAAAAAGGATTAACAAGTCGTTTTTTCACTGCCTTTAATACCAGCTTTGATACTGTTACCAATCGGTATACTGGTTCTGTAAGATTTCTGATTCGTAAGAAATGGATGGCAGGTGCTATTCTTGCTATATTCTGTTTACTAACGGCCTGGCTCTTTCAGTCAACACCAACAGGATTTATTCCTAATGAAGATCAAGGCGTTGTTTTTTGTGACATCACCCTTCCTCCAGGAAGTACTTTGGACAGAACCAAAGAAGTAGCTGATAAAGTAAGTGCCATAGTAGAAGATATGGATGTGGTGCAAGAAAGAATGTTTATTGTTGGATTTAGCTTACTAAGTAATTCCAGTGGTGGTTCAAAAGCTCTTGGTGTTATCAAACTAAAACATTGGAATGAACGAAAAGAAGATCACCAACAGGCGCAAGCAGTAATAGGGCAGTTATTTCAAAAGACTGCAGGTATCAACGATGCGCGTATTATGTTCTTTTCTCGCCCTACGGTTCGCGGCTTTGGTAACTCCGATGGTTTCGAAATGCGCTTACAGGACAAGTCGAACGGTGAATTCAACGATCTGATGGAAAAAAGCAATTTATTTCTTGGTGCCCTCAATAAACGTCCGGAAATAAAATATGCCATTACCTCCTTTAACACAGGATTTCCACAATACCAAATGGAAGTAAATGTTGAAAAAGTAAAGGAGGCAGGCATTTCGGTTAGTCATCTATTTTCAACCCTTCAGGGTTATTATGGTAGTTGGTATGCAGCTGATTTCAACCGTTTTGGTAAACAATACCGTGTTATGATTCAAGCGGCACCAGAAGATAGAGAAACTATTGAATCAATGAACAATGTATTTGTTCGCAATGCGCACAATGAGTTGGTATCTGTAAGTCAATTCGTTAGCATGAAAAAGATAAACGGCCCAGATGTGGTAAAGCGTTTTAATTTATTTAATGCTGCTACAATCAATGGAAATGTTAACCCTGGATACAGCACTGGTGATGCCATTAAAGCCATTCAGGAAGTAGCAGCCGAAACCTTGCCTGCTAGCTATGGATATGAATTTGCAGGAATGACACGTGAGGAACAAAAATCAGGAAGTCAGGCTGTGGTAGTATTTCTACTGAGTTTGCTTTTTGTATATTTCTTACTCGCAGCTCAATACGAAAGTTACATCTTACCATTTGCTATTCTTTTATCACTCCCCATCGGGATTTTTGGTGCTATATTTTTTGTGAATATTATCGGCTTAGAAAATAATATTTACTTTCAGGTAGCCCTCATTATGCTTATCGGTTTATTGGCCAAAAATGCCATTCTGATTGTTGAATTTGCATTACAACGCCGTCGAAATGGGATGGACTTACTTCAGGCTGCTGCGGCAGGTGCCAAGGCTCGTCTTCGTCCCATATTAATGACTTCTTTTGCCTTTATCTTGGGCCTTATTCCACTGATGCTGGCTAACGGAGCTGGTGCCGTTGGTAACCGTTCAATTGGAACAGGTGCCGTTGGGGGAATGTTAATAGGTACCGTGTTTGGTGTTTTTGTAATACCTGTGTTTTTCGTGATTTTTCAATCTATCCAGGAAAAATTCACTCGAGCACCTGAACTTGATGATGACGAATTGGAAACTGTAGAATAAGAAGAGAAAAATGAAAAATAAATATATCATTATTAGTCTGATTGTGTTGGCAATCGGACTTCAATCTTGCTTTGTGGCAAAGAAATATCAGGAATCGCAGATTGAAATAGCCGATAAATATCGTGATGTTTCAACCAATGATTCAACCACTTTAGCTAGTATGCCATGGGAACAATTATTTACAGATAGCTATCTACAAGACTTAATTCATAAAGCCTTAGATAATAACTTGGATTACCTGATGGCTATAGAGCGTGTAAATGCAGCCGAAGCATATTATAAGCAAGGAAAAATGGCTTACTTACCCAGTCTTCAATTAGGAGTCAACGGTGGAAGCTATCAACTATCGGAGAACAGTGCCACTGGAGTTGCATCCGGAGGCAACGGGCTCAATTACGAAAACTATCAGCTCACTGGCTCCATATCGTGGGAAGCTGATATATGGGGTAAAATAAGAAGCAGTAAAAGAGCCAGTCAGGCAAAATACTTACAAAGTGAAGCTTCACAAAGAGCGGTAAAAAGTGCTTTAGTGGCTCATTTAACGTCTGCTTACTTTCAACTTATCGCTCTAGATGCACAGGTAGAGGTGGTCAAAAAAACAGTCTCCAATAGAACTGAAGGCCTGGCAACTATGACAAGCCTAAAAAATGCAGGTCAAGTTACCGAGGCTGCCGTAAAACAAACAGAAGCTCAATTATATAGTACACAAATTCTTCTGCTAAATCTGGAAAAGAATGTAAAACTACTGGAGAATACAATCTCTCTATTGTTAGGCCAACATTCGGGATCTATTGTTCGTGGAAAACTTGAAGACCAAAAGGTTATGGCGGAATTAAAAACCGGTTTCCCCAGTCAGTTACTGAGAAACCGACCTGATGTTATGTTTGCCGAATATGGTTTGATGAACGCCTTTGAACTAACCAATGTGGCCAAAAGTAACTTCTACCCTAGTTTAAGCATAAGTGCCAATGGCGGATTAGAAAGTATCATTTTTGATAATTGGTTTAATAGCACATCTATATTTAGTAATGTAATTGCCAATATCAGTCAACCACTTTTTAACAAGCGTAGTATCCGAACAAGGTATGAAGTAGCAAAGGCTCAGCAAGCCGAGGCACGTTATAATTTTAAAAATACAGTACTCCGAGCCAGCAAAGAAGTATCAGATGCCTTATATAGCTACCAGACAGAAAGAGAGAAATATGAAATTCAGAAGCAAGAACTACAGGCATTGACCCAAGCCGTATCCTATTCTGAAGAATTACTCAACAATGGCTACCAAAACACCACCTATTTGGAAGTACTAACAGCCAGAAGCAATGCTCTTTCGTCTGAGATTAGCACCATTGATTCAAAATTTCAACAACTAAATGCAATTGTTGAATTATATCTGGCATTGGGAGGTGGTTGGAAGTAAAATAGAATTTGTAAACAAAGGTTCATTTAGCTGAACAGGAAAGAAATGCCTTTGGGAGATGATAATCTCCCAAAGACAGATACCTAATAAGTGACTGATGGTTTTAAACCGAAAAATGCATTGGAAAAACTGTTACAATTTTCTAATATATGATTCTGATTTAACCAGAGATAGTATGCCTCCTGACCAAAGCCATCAGTCATTTTTTAACAACTCGTTATTTATTAAATTAATAATTTATCGAACAAAAGAAGGCTCACCCTGAACCGACTTTACCACAGCCAATGCTTTCTCAACCTCCTCTTTACTTCCTCGTATACAGATGGTCACAGCCCCTTCTGCACCACCTATCCCTCCAGATGCAATATGCATTGTTTGCACATTAGCAAATTGCTGAATAGCTTCCAGTTCCGTAAATAGCTCACCTTTAATACTCCATATGTAAGGCATTTTTTTCTCGACGCCATCATGCGGTATTTTGGTGAATTGACTTAACATATCAATATCTTGACTCGATTCTTTTTCCAATCCAACCGGAATAATTAAACGCAGTTTACGTTCTTTTACCATGGGAGCCAATACTCCTGTTGTACCTGCAGTTGGATGACCAATTAAGATGCCAGCTTGATTTTTTTTATAATTGATGATATTGGCTCCTTTCATCACAATATCACCTTCCTTCATATCATTCAAAATATCTTGGTAGGCTGTATCCAAAACAGCACCATTTTTAAAAACTATTTCTTTACGTTTTTGTCCACGTTTTAACTTTACATTTCGTCCGGCAGGCAATATTCTGCCTAGCACAAAATCACCATTCATAATGCTATCATTCAGAAACTCCTCAGCAACATAAGTATTTGTTGTTCCTTTGGTGATCAATATATAACCATTTTTCAAGCGTTCCTTAATAGGAGGATACTCTTTTAAGCCTTTGGCAATTAATCTTTTTCCTTCGGCAACAGTTAACCACACCCAAGCCTGATGCGTGGTCTCTACTTGAAAGGTTTGTTTATCATCTGCATTCTGAGTTCCTTTCTCCTGCTTCACTACAATTTGATGAACAGGTTTTTCTTTGTACACCATTTTTATAACCAATATCAGTAGAACTGTTGCCAAGATGTAGTTAAGAATTTTTGCTTTCATGATATAAAATTAACGAGATTATTTCTTATTTAACTAAATATTTTTCACTTCATGTATTATAAAACAATCTTTCACAATACAATTACACTTTGATACCCTGCTTACGGTAAAATATTATATCTGTCACAAGGCTATATGGCTAAGATATATTACTTCCTAATCCATTGTAATATATATCCTGTAGGACAAAAGAAACGACACCATGCCTTGGGAACAAACAAGGAAACTACAAGAAAAAAACCTGCCAAACCTAAGGTAAAATAACTAGCCTGATGAATAGAAAATGCTGAAAATGGTTCAACATAACTAACATCAAAGAAAAATCCTAGCCATAAGAAAGTGAGGATAGTCCAGAAAAAAAACTCCCTAAAAAAGTTTAACCATCTATAAATTTTAGCCGATATATCTAACTTTTTTTGTTTCATCTTTCCACAAAGTTCCTGTGCTGCACCAAATGGACACACCCAGACACAATAAAAGGACTTTCCAAAAAAAACAGGCAGCAAAATACTGCAAACAAATATAATTCCAATTATCAAATGAAATCTCAAGGCTATGCCTAAAGACAACCAACTCATTATTTGAGCCAGTGATAAAAATTGGGTTAACCAAAATCCGAAAACAAGCACTGAAAACACCTGGAGAACAGCACGATATTTCATCATTTTTTTGGGATAGAAATAGGCAAAAGAAAGAAAAAGCAGTAAAATAAAAGAAACAATATTTTCTATGGTTACCATTTTCTCATGGACTCTAATTGCTGTTCCTGACAGTGCACTTTGTACTCCTGATATAATAGCCTGACTGGTAATCGTTGCCCCGGAATGAACATCCACGTCTCTCTGTATGGCATCTTCAACCCTTAAACCATTCCAATCATTTAGTAATCCACTATTGATCACATCACGCAAATATTCCTTACTTTCGTAATTCTTTCCCAAAATAATTCCATTAATCACCCCTAGATCATTTGTTAAAATATATAGAGGAACCCGACCTCCATATCCCTTCTCTCCTCTGTAGGCCAACGCATAACCGATCCCCTCTCCCCTATCATTCAATAACTGAAATTGCTGTTTATTGACCATCCTTACCTCAGATACACTATTAAAATATTCGCTACAATCAGACACCGATAATCTCATTTCTGAAAATTCCGATGCTGTACCATCAGTTTTGATTCCAAGCAGTTGACCTCGCCAAGCTACAGCTGGCAATAATAAAAGAACCATTAACACCAAACGTCCCACCGCATATCTAATATCACGTAAATTTCTTGCCTTCATCTCATTAAAAACATTTTGTATATAATTATAAATCCACCTCCTTATCTCAGGTAAAATATTCGACGCAAATTTATATTTTTTCCAATATAATAATCCCTATCACAATGAGAGATATATAAAATATACACACATACACTGAATAACAATTACTATTGATTATATAATAATATTTTACGTACTTTGTACGTAAAATAAAGCTAAGATATTCAATGCACAATAAAATCAATAATATTTCAGTAGACTGTTCTATATTAGGCTTTGAAGATGGAGCGTTAAAAATTCTATTGATTAAAAGAGACAAAGAACCAGGTTTAAATCTATGGTCATTACCCGGTTCCTATGTTTATATGGATGAAAAAATTCATATTGCAGCCAGACGCGTTTTAAATGAGCTAACAGGCATACATGATGTTTATTTATCGCAGGTAGGCATATTTGACGAGTTAAATCGTTACCCATCACATCGGGTAGTATCTATTTTATATTGTGCTTT
This sequence comes from Saccharicrinis fermentans DSM 9555 = JCM 21142, assembly GCF_000517085.1. Taxonomy (NCBI): domain Bacteria; kingdom Pseudomonadati; phylum Bacteroidota; class Bacteroidia; order Marinilabiliales; family Marinilabiliaceae; genus Saccharicrinis; species Saccharicrinis fermentans. The sequence goes on from NZ_KI912107.1 coordinate 1,658,552, forward strand.
AGTTAAACCTGAAATATTAGAATTAATCGCAGGTTCTCATGCTAAAGAAGTAGGATGGTTTAATATCACGAATTTACACCCTTTGCCATTTGATCACAATAAGATGATACAGATGTCATTAAATTGGCTAAAAGAAGAAATATGGCAAAAACCAATTCTTAAGAATCTATTACCCAATAAATTTCCACTTAATCAAATGCAGGATTTATACCAGTCCATATTACAAACAAGCATAGACAATAGGAATTTAAGGAAAAAAGTAATTAGTCAAGGTCTCGTAGAAAAGCTAGATGAAAAAACGAAAGGCGGACAACAACGTCCAGCCTATTTATACAAATTTAGAACCTAAAAAAAATTTACTCAAAATAAATAACGTACATATAACGCAAAGTAATTATGTTTAAAATCGAAGATAAAGTAGCCGTTGTAACAGGCGGCGGCGGAGTTTTAGGCGGTAGCATCGCCAATAGTCTAATAGAAGCTGGAGTTAAGGTAGCCATCCTTGACATCCGCGAAGAAAATGTTAATAAGCGGGTTGCAGAGCTTACACAAAAGGGCGGAGCGGCTATTGGGTTTGTATCTAGCGTTCTAGACATAGATGACTTAAAACGAACCAGTCAAAAAATATTAGCACATTGGGGACGAGTGGACATTCTTGTAAATGCTGCCGGCGGTAACCTACCAGGAGCTACTTTAACAGAGGAACAAACCATATTTGACATGAAAATTGAAGACTTTAATAAAGTCAACGATTTAAACATGAATGGTACCGTTTACCCTTGTCTTGCATTTGGTGAGATAATGGCCCAACAAGGAGAAGGAAGTATTATTACTATTTCTTCGATGGCTACCTATTCTGCCATAACCAGGGTTCCAGGATATTCCACCGCCAAAACAGCCATCAATATTTTCACACAATGGATGGCTATGGAGATGGCAACCAAGTTTAGTGAAAAAATACGTGTCAATGCAATTGCTCCAGGTTTTTTTATTGGTGATCAAAACAGGAAAGTATTAATCAATGAAGATGGCTCTTACACAGAACGAAGCAAAAAAGTATTGGCACGTACACCTATGAAACGATTTGGGGATATTAAAGAGCTCAATGGAGCAGTTCAATTTTTATGTTCTGACGCAGCTACTTTTATTACGGGGGTAATTTTACCAGTAGATGGAGGTTTCAGTTCTTATAGTGGTATTTAACAATTAGAACTTTAGAAATGGCTTTAGAAAAAACATGGAGGTGGTTTGGTGAGCAAGACAATATCACATTGGATATGCTTCAACAAATGGGTGTTGAAGGTGTGATTACAGCACTACATCATATTCCCAATGGGGCAGTTTGGCCCATGGAAGAAATCTTAAAAGTGAAAAATGCAATTGAAGCGCACGGGATGAGATGGAGCGTGGTAGAAAGCCTACCTGTTAGTGAAGGTATTAAAATATGTTCTGAGGATAGATCCCGCCTTATTAAAAATTATCAGGAATCGGTTAGTAACTTGGGAGCATGCGGTATAGACACCATTTGTTATAATTTTATGCCAGTACTAGACTGGGCAAGAACAGACCTGCATTACAAACTTTTGAACGGAGGAGAATCAATGTATTTTGATTTTCCAACATTTGTAGCATTTGATGTGTTCATACTTAAAAGACCCAATGCACAAGCTGATTATCCAGGCATCATTGTTGAAAAAGCAAGAGTACTATATGAACAAATGAGTGAGGAAGATGCTGAAATACTAGCTCACAATATTATTGTTGTTACCCAAGGATTTATTGATGGAGTTATTGATGGTAGCATCCCTGATTATAAAAATTTGTTTCTAGCATATATTGATAATTACAAGAACTTCGGAAAAGATGAAATGCGCCAACACCTAAAAGCATTTCTGGATGACATCATTCCAATTGCTGAAAAAGCAGGGGTTCGTCTGGCTATTCATCCTGACGATCCACCATTTCCGGTACTCGGTCTTCCGAGAATCATTGGACAACTAGAAGATTACGAATGGCTCTTTAAGGCCAACAAATCACCTAATAATGGTATCACTTTTTGTGCAGGTTCATTATCTGCACGCAAAGAAAATGACTTATTAAAAATCATTGATCACACGGCCAACCGTATTCATTTTATTCATTTACGCAATACGCAGTTACAAGCAGATGGAAGTTTTTATGAGTCAGGTCATTTGCTGGGTAGCCAAAATATGGTTCACATAGTAACAGCATTACTCAAAGAACAGAAAAAAAGAATTGCACAAGGACGTTCAGACCACAAGATGCCAGTGCGACCCGATCATGGAATAAAAATTTTAGATGATTACAATCACCATTACAACCCCGGATACCCATTGATCGGACGTTTAAAAGGATTGGCTGAAATAGATGGATTAATGACAGGACTAGAAGCTTATATTTAAAACTCACTTAATTAGAGATTATGAAAAAAATACTATTTACAGGCTTAATCTGTATTCTTCTCAGTTGCATAACCAATGCACAGATACGTCTGCCCCAATTAGTCAGCAACGGAATGGTTTTACAACGCAACCAGACGATTAATATTTGGGGATGGGCTTCTGCCAATGAAAATGTAACACTCACATTTAGAGAACAAAAATATAGTTGCGAAGCCTCCGCAGAAGGAAGTTGGATGCTAACCTTACCTGCCCAACAAGCAGGAGGTCCTTATACGATGCTTTTAAAAGGTAAAAATGAAATACTCTTAAAAGACATCTATATCGGAGATGTATGGCTTTGCTCCGGGCAATCAAATATGGAATTACCAATGCGACGCGTAGAATCTCGTTACCGAGAGGAAATCAAACTAATAAATACGCAAACTATCCGTCAATTTTGGATACCGCGCCAATATGACTTTAATAACCAACGAGAAGATATCAGTGAGGGTGCATGGAAGCCTGCCACTCCAGAAAACATTATGGATTTTTCTGCTGTAGCATATTTCTTTGCTAAACACATTCAAAAAAATCAAAACGTTCCTGTTGGTTTAATCAATTCAAGTATGGGAGGATCTCCTGTAGAAGCTTGGATTAGTGAGGAAAAACTGAAGCCCTTTAAAGATGCCTGGCAAGAACAACAAAAATATAAAAATGATGAATGGATACAGCAAATAAGAGCCGATGATAAACAAAGAAATCAACAATGGTTTCGGGAATTATCTATAAAAGATAAAGGTAGAAACGGCACCATTAAGTGGAATGATGTATCCTTAAATGATAGTAGTTGGAGCACCCTTGCTATTCCTGGTTTTTGGAGTACAGAAGATTTGAAGTTTCAAAATGGAACGATATGGTTCAGAAAAGACTTTACTATTACTGAAGACATGCTAGCTCAGCCGGCCAAACTTGAATTAGGTTGTATTGTTGATGCAGACTCTGTTTTTATCAACGGTCAATTTATTGGAAACACAACCTATCGTTATCCTCCCCGGATCTACAAAGTTCCAGCAGGAATATTAAAAGTTGGTAAAAACAATATTACCATTAAAGTCATTTCTCAAAGTGGAAACGGAGGTTTTGTCCCCGACAAAAAATATGAACTCACCAATTCATTAGATACCATTTTATTATCAGGTAACTGGAAATATAAAATTGGCGCTCAAATGCCCCCCTTACAAGGTCAAACCTTTATTCGATGGAAACCGAGCGGATTATACAATGCCATGATCCACCCTCTCCATCATTTCACCATCAAAGGAGCTATTTGGTATCAAGGAGAATCGAACGTTGGTAGAGCCAAAGCCTATGAACAAAGACTGAGTGCCATGATCAAAAACTGGCGAGAAGAATGGCAGCAGGACGATTTTCCGTTTTTGATTGTTCAACTAGCCAATTTTCTTGAAGAAAAAAGTGAACCAACAAAAAGTGAATGGGCACAATTACGGGCAGCACAATTTAAGGTCGCAACAACAGTACCTAATGCAGCTCTAGCCTGTACAATTGACCTGGGTGAATGGAATGATATTCATCCGCTGAATAAAGATGATGTTGGAAATAGACTGGCCTTAGCTGCTGAAAAAATAGCCTATAACAATAGACGGGTTGTTTCTTCAGGCCCTACCTTTAAAAAGTATAAAATAAAAGGTAAGTATATTGAAATCAGATTCAATAATACGGGTTCAGGTATGGTTATTCAGACAGGAAACAAACTATTGGGTTTTTCAATAGCCGGAGAAGATGGTAAATATGTTTGGGCACAAGCAAAAATAAAAGGCAATAAAATCATTGTTTGGAATGATCAAATATCAAAACCCAGGGCTGTGCGATATGCATGGGCAGACAACCCGGCCAACGCTAACTTATACAATAAAGAAGGTCTGCCGGCAGTACCATTCAGAACCGACGATAATGATTAATAAACAATAGATGCAAAGTCTACTCTACGACACCAATTCATAAATAATGCTGCATGACCTGAGAATGAGCACAGGTCATGCCCTATTATGATTTGATTTGAAATCACATGCCTACCCCCTTTACATTTGAACCCATAATATCAAATATGAAAAAGGAAACCACCTATAAAGTCATTGCAGTTATACTTCCGTTCATTTTTGCGCTTTTCATCGAAGTACTATTGAGATTAGTAGCTTATGGTGATGATTACCAGCTTTTTCATTCCATTAAAATAGATAATAAAACGGATTATCTCGTAATGAATTCGAAGATAGCAGGAAAATATTTCAATAATGAGAGCTTTCATTCCGACAACCAATCTGATATTTTTTTAAAAACAAAATCAGACAGCACCCTTCGAATTTTTGTACAAGGCGCTTCTTCGGTAGTGGGTTTCCCCTATTACGGTGCAGGCTCCTTTCCCAGAATGCTCAAACACCGACTCGCACAAACTTTTCCAGAAAAAAACATTGAGGTTATTAACACAGGAATGACCGCAATCAATTCTTATACTTTGTTAGATCAAACAAATAAGATTATCCAACAAAAGCCGGATGCTGTAATTATTTATGCAGGTCACAATGAATATTATGGTGCTTTAGGATTAGCTTCATCCAGCACCTATGGTTCACACCCTACCATTATCAAATCCTATCTCTACCTAATGAAACTCCGGATCTTTCAATGGCTTAACAATACATATACCCACATCCAAAAAAGGAAGAATAATGGCCCTAAGATAGGAGAAACCACCCTTATGGAAATAATGGTAAAAAAACAAAAAATACCCTTCGGTTCACCCTTATATCATGCAGGTTTAAAACAATTTAAAGACAATCTTCAAACAATTTTACAAAAGTACCAAAAAGAAAATATTCCAATAATCATATCCACATTGGTTTCCAACATCAAAGATATTAAACCCTTTATAAGCGATCACGCTATTGATTCCACTCAATTTATTAAGGAAATACAACAAAACACTTTAAATGCCATTGACTTGGCACATAAAAACGCCATAGCAGCCTATACACTGGGACAATACTATCTTCAACACCAAAAAGACACCTCCCAAAAATACCTTCAGTTGGCCAAAGAATTGGATTTATTGAGATTTCGTGCTCCACAAAAAATAAATGATATCATTTTTAAACTGGCACAAAAATATCATTGCCATATGGTTGATATGGAAGCCATATTTAGCCATCATTCTCCCATGGGTATTATCGGTGATGAATTATTAACCGAACACGTGCACCCCAATATTGAAGGGCATTTTATAATGGCAGATGCTTTTTACAATAAAATAAAAGAAATAGGTTTAATCCATCATTGGGAGAATTACATCTCATATGACGAAGCTTTCAATGACATACCGGTAACGGAAATTGATTCTATTAAAGGCAAACTAGTCATTGATGATTTAAAAAAATCATGGCCCTATGATTTAAGTATGTCAGGGACACAACCACTATCTGTTTATTATTCCCATAGAAACCCACCTTACGAACTAAGAAAAGCGATAGATTTATACACCAACAAACAAAGTTGGAGAGAAATCATGCTGGAAGCATACGATAGATACAAAAGAAATGAAGAATACAAAAAAGCACTTAGGGTAGCACAATCGTTCACATTAGAATACCCCGAACAATCAGACCCTTACAAGCTTGCTAGCGATATGTGCCTAAAACTGAATGATAGTATCAAAGCAAAATATTATTCAAACAAATATAATCAGCTCAAAAGATAACACCTTTCACCAAGGTTTCTTTACATCTTCTTCATCGTATAAATGATTACGCCAATGAAAATAAGAATGCACATAGTCCTTTTTACGAAGTTGATTTCTACCTGTTAATCGTTGCAATACCGCCAAAGGAAACAATACAAAATAATAGATAACAAACAAAACAACATGGCTCATTACGATGCCTATAAAATGAGCTATTCCGAACCACCCCTTTGCTATTACAAAACTAGTCTTTTTAGATACAAATGATACAATGATTAGTACCACTGCAACAAATAATAACCAGCTTTGCTCGTATTTTATAACGACTATTAATATAAGAAGAACCAATGCTAGTGTAGCTTCCTGTGCCTTTTCTCTACTCATTAAAATAAAGTATATATAAATGGAGCTAAAGCAGATCCATTTGATAAAAATATCAATATGCCCAATGCCATGAATATCATAATTAACGGTACTAGCCACCATTTTTTTCGTTCTTTCAGAAAAAGAAAGAGATCCTTTAAAAATTCCATTTATTTTACAATTATATAGTTTTCCAGAATCAATACATCCATGCCCGAGTTTATAAAGCATTGATATGCCTCTTGCGGCGTATTCACAATTGGTTCATCCTTAACATTAAAACTAGTATTAATGATAACACCAATTCCGGTGATCTCTTTGTACGCTTGGATCAAAGCCCAGAATGATGAATTTACATCCTTATCAACAACTTGTACTCTAGCCGAAAAATCAGTATGTGTGATCGCTGGCAGCTCTGACTTAGGGAACTTACGTTTTTCGTCTATACTCCATCGCCAAAAATCATCCGGTACAATTTTTCTAATTGATTTTTTTACTTGATTAGTAAATAACATATAATAAGAATGCTTTCCTGGCTCAAAATAAAGCGCATAATCCTCCTCACACACAACAGGTGCAAATGGTCTGAATCCTTCTCTGAATTTAATTTTCATATTTAAGATGTATTGCATTTTCGGATCTGTTGCATCGGCCAAAATGCTTCTGTTCCCCAAGGCTCTTGGGCCGAATTCACTACGTCCACGAAACCACCCTACTACTTTTTTAGCTGCAATATACTTTGCGGTCGCAATCCGCAAATCATCCTCATGCGCATAATAAGTATAATCACATGAATACTTTCTTAAAACGTGTTCGATAGACGAGGTAGTAGCCTTAGGACCCAGATAAACATCAAAAGGTTTTTTTAAACCTGTAAATAACATATTACCTTGTATATGAGCTATTGCCAGGGCAGCTCCCAAAGCTCCGCCAGCGTCACCAGCAGCAGGTTGCACAAATATATCCTTAAACCTATTTTGATGAAACATAACCGAATTGGCAACACAATTAAGCGCTACCCCACCTGCCAAACATAAATACTCCTCCTTGGTTTCTTGCTGCACAAATTGAATCAATCGAATAAGAACTTCCTCTAACACACTTTGAGCTGCATGCGCTAAATCGGCATGTACTTGTTCTAGACAATCCTGGGGCTTTCTTCGACAAAAACCAAAGAGCCTTTCCCAATGATGAATCTTCACCATTCGCAAACCAACCTGATAATCAAAATAATAGTCATTTAACCTAAAAGAACCATCATTTTTTATATCTATTAGTTTATCCTTTATTAAATGAGTAAAGTGCTGAACACGATTAGAGTATTCATGCGCATAAGGTGCCAATCCCATCATCTTATATTCTCCACCATTTACCTCAAATCCTAAAAAATAGGTAAATGAAGAATAAAAAAGACCCAGAGAATCCGGAAATCGAATTTCTCCAAGTACTTTAATTCCCTTTTCTCCACATGCAATCCCATAAGAGCTTGTTGACCATTCACCAACTCCATCAATGGTTAAGTAGGCACAGCGCTTAAAAGGCGAGGTGTAAAAAGCGCTGGCTGCATGCGACAAATGATGCTCCGGAAAGTAAATTGGAATATGTAGCTTAGATTTATGTAGCTCTTCCATTCTTTTTTGTATCATTTGTTTGATAAAGAGTTTCTCTTTCAACCAGATAGGCATGGCTTTCACAAATGATCTAAATCCCTTTGGTGCATATGCATAATGAGTTTCTAGTATTCTTTCAAATTTTAAAAAAGGTTTATCATAAAAAGAAACAATGTCAACATCTTTCATTTCAAGGCCTGCTTCTTCGAGGCAAAACTTTATTGCAGCCATAGGAAAAGAAGGATCATTTTTAATTCTAGAGAATCGCTCTTCCTGTGCTGCATACAAAACCTTACCATTTTCAATTAAGGCTGCTGCTGAATCATGATAATATGCTGAAATACCTAGGATTTTCATTCATAAAAATGTATAAGTAAAACCATTAAGGCAAAGCCTTTGAAAAAGCTGAAGCTCCCTACATCAACACCCCACAATATCTTAATCTGTTTTTATAGTAATAATTAGTCTTCTATAACTTGTTAATTGAGGATGTCCATTGTCGGTCACTTCGCAAATCACATGAAAATTCTTTCCTGCAGATCCCGAAGGGATTTGAACAGTAGTTATATCGGCGTTATTATTGGACAACAAGATCTCCTGTTCGTATGTACCTATTTCTGATAATACCCACCACTTGAAACTCAATGAGTCCTGATCAGTATCATATGATTCAGAAGCATCAAGAGTAATAGTTTCTCCTTCTACACCCTCCATTTCTATGGGTATGACACCTCCATTGCCATTGACAATAACCTGGGGATTTATATTTCCCTTACCAGTGGCAGCCCAATCCATTCGGGCCACAAAATTATTGAACGTAGCCGGATAAAAATACCTTTCGTATTTCGTACATATTTGCCATGCTTTTCCTTGATGATTTACATATGCATAGGTGGTTGTATCAGGACCTATTCCCCATTCAAAATACCCACCCCAACTCACCTGACCAGGTATTTGGGGGTTGTTTAAGCCATTGGGCAATACATGCAAAAACGATGGAGTATCACCCTCAACACCATACTTGTATTTAGGATAAACCTCACCTAAATTCCCATGATTTTGTATATTTCTGGCATACTCGTCCCAGTTCTTTTTTCCTGTTCCATTTTGGTATTTCCATGCACAATCATCCCAAAGAAACATCAAATCTGTTTCAAATTCCCTACGCATCCATTGGTGAGAACTAATATCAAATGGAGTACCTTCTTTATACGACCTATCTTGGTCGGTAATTGCATAAGTAGGTATTTTATGCAAAAATGTTCTTAGTTCCTCCCCACTCCTTTCCTGCTGAACTTGCCATATAGCCTGAGCCAAGGTATTTCCTCCCCCCCAAACTAATATCCATAAAGGGCGGTCATCATCTTCATCAGCCAATTCTATAATCAAGTTACTTCCGTCCGAAACGTTATCTTCACCAATTGCATTTATTCCTCGCTTTCTACTTCCAAACATGGTTCTTTCACGTAGATATTCAGGACTGGGCCAATACCCAATATTTTGTTTCGATTCATCCTGATTAAAGTTCAGTTGCCTGGAACGTTTTAACAAATGGGGCAAATCTTTTTCATAAGCATCTATGCCATCATGAATCAATTGAAAGAAATCATCCTGTGTTTCTTCGAGACTCCAACCTGTTGTATAAATTAAGCCCTCAATTTCAAGCATATCTGCATGCACGAGCAGTCTTACCAACGATTCACTGTCGTCTGTTTCCCAAGTTGAAATATCTGTAAGGATAACCACGCGTGGTTTTTCAATTTTTCCATTTTCATTTTGAGAATGACAAGCTTGTATTATTAGAACAGACAAGAGTACTGTTACAAAAACATTTCGTTTCATTTTTAGATTATTTATCATTTATTTTCTATTCTATTATAAATAAGGATTTCAGTTCTTGACTTGTATATATTTGCTTTGCGGAGCCCCCAAATATGAAGTCTTTTTTCTCCCCCTATCAATCTCAAACTTTTGGAATACGATTCCCGGATCTATCATCCATATTTTAAGTGTATGGCTGCCAGGTTTGGAGATACTATGTTTTGAAGATTTAATTTTTATATGATTCCCCACTGATTGTGACCACCAATCGGCATATTGCCAATCCGGCTTCTCTTCTCCTTGGTTCATATTTATTATTTGTGGTTTTTCATCATCGATAGAAATGGCAAATCGCAACCCATCATCTTTTCTAAAATCCTGTGTTGGTGAAAGATAAGCATCAACAGTATACATTCCAGCTTCAAAAACCGTAAATTCATATTCAACCCTGGGAGATTTTTCACTTAGGACTTGTCTTTCAATATGAACCGGTTCCACAATCAGGGATGAACTTGTTCGTCCAAGATTTTTTACGATAGTCCAATGAATTTCGTTTGAATCCTTTTTTTTAGAAAAATTAACCGCATCAAAAGCCACAACACCATTATTTTCAATAAAACCCGCTACCTCAGACATATGATTACTGATGGGTACCTTTACAATATATTCACATTCTTTACTTGAAATCAATATCTCCCCCGAGGCGTTTCCTTTGGGAGCTTTGTCCCAATCGATACTAACATATACCTTTTCATTATACAGTGTTTTACCATTGTCTTTTGATAGCTTTATCCACTTCTCTTTGGCTTTAATAGAATATACCAACATTTCCCTTCCTCTATTAATAATATCAACATAATAACTCTGATTATTCATCGGATCAAATGTTGGTAATGATTCACTGAATCCCCAATCTCCTTCCACGCCAAGCCACCCCCAATAAGGTTTCTTTCCGTATTCTAAAAGATAGCCCAGGGTTGCCTGTTCTTTCAGTTGCACATAGGAAACTGCAGGCATTGTATTTAATGGAGGGTGCGTCCAACTAGTATAACCGATATGTGTTTGCGACATCATATGATTCCATTTACCATTTTCAAGCTTTTGATGAAAATTACGAGTCAATTCGGCATCCTTATAAAATAGCTCTTTTACCTTATCTGCATAATAATTCGCTGATCCAGCACCTCGTTGCGCATAGTATCTATTCATACCAGCAGCAACATACATTTCATTTAAGTTAGCACACAGTTCAATGGGCGATTGCACTAGTTGGTAGTAAGCTGAACGATTATTTTCCGGGAGTTGATGATAAATGGCCGAACTCTTTTTCAACAATGTCTTATAATCTCTCACAATTCTTTCAGCTTCGCGGTAATTTTCTACACTATATGTTTTATAAGAAAGCATTTCTGGAGTACGCCGTGCATTATATTTCGTATACAATGCGAGCAATTCTGCAATCTCCTTGGCATACTTCTCATCAAATTGTTGTTCGGCCCAGGAAATATAATACTCAGGCAAATCTTCCGCTTGAATAGCATCTGGATTCCATGCATAATCTAAAAAAAAGCTGATGGGCAATTCCATGGGTTTTATATCACCTACATTAACCAGCCATAAATCTTTAACTCCATGTTCATAAGCCAGATTCATTTGCTCCCATACCCGTTCTATCTGGGTAGTATTTAACCACCTATACGAAACGGGTGCACCAACATAATCAAAATGATAATAGATACCATATCCGGCCGCGTGATCCAAATCTTCCTTCTTTGGAAGAATTCTTAAATTACCCCAATTATCATCACAAAATAGTACAATTATATCATCATCAACACGCATACCTTGGTCAAAATAATCTTGAACTTCTTTGTACACAGCCCACACTTGAGGAGTTTCTTCTGCTGGTTTACCTGTTACATCTGCAATTATATTTCGCTGGTCTGTTATAATTTGTTTTAACATATCCACGGCGGTCTCTTCAGACATGGCATCATCTCCGTCTCCACGCATACCTACGGTAACCACACTCTCGTAATCACCCATCCGTTCGATACCTCCACGCCAGAACTCCTGTAGTTTTTTCTTATTCGTTTCGTAGTTCCAATCCCCTCCATCAAATTTATACCATTCCTTGTGGGCACGCATCATGGGTTCATGATGGCTGGTAGACATCACAATACCATATTCGTCAGCCATTTTAGGATTTAATGGATCATCTTCGTTAAAAATAGTAGGAAGCCACATGGCAGGCCATAGATAATTGGCTTTATTTCTGAGAAGTAATTCAAAAATTGTTTCATAACACTGATGATTTTGTCCTCCAAATTTCTCAAAAGCCCAATTCCTAAAAGCAGGAGATTCATCATTAATAAATATACCCCGATATTTTACAGCAGGTTCACCATCGGTATACGTGCCAGGTATAACATAAATATCATCTTTCTTTTTCACCGGAACATCAGCCCACCAATGCCAAGGAGAAACTCCTATTCGTTCAGAAATATCATAAATTCCATAAATAGTTCCTCTTTTATCACTACCAGCAATAACAAGAGCACTTTCAATACCAGGAAATGGATTATTTACTGTTTTAATAATAAACTTCTCCCACTTTCCTCTTAACTCATTAACATTTATTTCCTCATTCTTTACCAGGCGATCAATCAGGTCGCTTTTGCCTAAAGTACCTGCAATTATTACATTTTTTGTTGCTGCAATATCATTAATATATAATTCAGGTTTTGAACCAGACACCCTATTTATATCCTTCTGCAAATCTTTAAAAGCACGTATTACTCCCGCATAATCAGATGAATTCACCAATAATGGAGAGGCTCCTCTAGCAGTCCTAATAGGAAAATAACCTTCTGCTTCTATTTCAGAAATATAATTATTTTTATTTTGTGCATCTATCATATTACTTAATCCAATAAGAAATAACACACTCAGTAATATCTTCATAATATATTATTTTAACAATGTGCATATTCAGTAAATTAACTGTTATGCGTGTTTTTCAAAGCATTACATTGCAATGCTTACATCTAGATTTAATAACCTATAAATCAAAATATTCAAGACAACTCGATTCTCATTTTTCTGTCCTCACTATTATCCTTGCAGGTTTTAAACCATCAGATTCTGCTTTTACAACCATAGTTCCTTCCTGACCTTTTATCCCTTTCACCACCACAAGGCAGCGTCCACTAAAAGCCTTTCTTGAAGTTGAAGCAAACGACTCCATATCAGTAGGATCTCCATTATCTGTAGCAACAATCTCCCCTGGTCCCTCCATCGAAAATGATATTCGATGCAACGCATTTACTTTCAACAAATCATTTTTATCACAGACCTTCACACTTATAAACGCCAAATCCTTACCATCAGCCTTTATTACTTTTCGATCAACTTCAGCCATCAATTGAGCAGCTTCACCAGTCGTTTTCATTCTCTCTTCGGCCCATACCTTACCATTTTTGTAGGCCACAGCTTTAATTTCTCCCGGTTCATAAATAATATTATCCCATCGCAAACGATATTCATATTTTTTCTTCTTCTTTTTTCCGAGCGACTTATCATTAAAAAACAACTCTACCTCATCACCTGAAGTAAACACATGCACAGGAGTAATCTTACCAACTCTATCAGGCCAATCCCAATGGGGAAGTATGTGCACCATAGGGTAATTATCACGCCAATGTGCTTGGTATAAATAGTATCTATCCTTTTTAAAACCAGCCAAATCAATAATTCCACTATAACAACTACGTGACAAATAATAAGGTGTTGGTTCTCCCAAATAGTCAAAGCCGGTCCATACAAATTCACCTGCCACAAAAGGATGTGTTTCCAATGACTTAAATACTTTATCCGCTGAAGAACCAAAATCCACCGCATACAATTCATAAGAGCTGACCTGTTGCCTATTGGTGTCCCCACCAATGCCATTTCGGACATAAGAACTTGTTTTAGAGGTAACTGGAAAAAGATACACCCCCCTACTACTAAAAGCCGATGCCGTTTCGGTACTTATAATAACTTTATTGGGAAATTCTTGGTGAAATGCATCATATTGAGGTTTGGTTCTAATGCGATCTACCCCATTAAAAAAAGTATCCTGTCGAATTCCTTCACCCTGATAGTTCAGACCTATAAAATCGGCCACTGCTGGCAACTCCATATAAGGCTTTGCAAAATTCATAGCTGTAATCGTAGGTCGCGAAGGATCTTCTTCCTTCAAGATATCATATAAGCGTTTTCCAACTTTCGCACCTTTTTTACCATCATATTGTTCCCCCACTTCATTACCAAAGCTCCAAATAATTACTGAAGGATGATTTCTATCTCTTCGAATAAAAGAGCGAGCATCAGGCTCCGACCACTCGGGAAAAATAAGGTGAAAATCATGAGGTGTTTTTTTCTTTTCCCAGGAATCAAAAATCTCATCAATGACCACAAACCCCATTCGGTCAGCTAAATCTAACAATTCAGGAGCAGGTGGATTATGCGCCATACGGATAGCATTACACCCCATATCTCGCAATATTTCCAATTGACGCTCGGCAGCACGACTATTGAAAGCAGCCCCCAAAGCACCTAAGTCGTGGTGTTGATTGACTCCTTTCAATTTGATATATTCACCATTTATTAACACACCAGTATCCGCATCAAACTCAATTTTCCTGATTCCAAAATTAGTTTCATAAACATCTAGTATTTTTCCATTTTGCATCACGGTAGTTATGGCCTGGTACAAATGCGCTTCCCCCTTAGGAAGGGGGTTCCATAATTGGGGGTGATCAATAATTACAGATTCTTTAATTGTAGCACTTTGCTTACCTTTAATTTTCACTTTTTGCAAAAGCAAACCAATGGGAACCACTTCCTGTTTATTACAATCCACAGGATAAATCTCAGTAACACAAGCTACAGACACGTTCTCTAACAAGTCATTATCAATGGTTACCTCAACATGTACATTTGCTTTCTCTTCTGAAACTTGTGAAGTAGTAATATAAGTACCCCATTGCCCCACATGAATCTTATTGGTTTTAGTTAACCATACATTTCGATATATTCCACCTCCCGAATACCAACGTGCCGAATGATTAGGATTATCTACCCGAATAGCAAGCTGATTCTCTTCACCAAACCTTAAATAATCGCTTAAATCAAGACGCCATGAATTATAGCCATAGGGCCAGCCACCTATCAATGAACCATTCAACCAAACCATTGCATAAGACATCGCACCATCTATATCTAAAAATATAGACTTTCCATGATCACTCTGAGGGACTAAAAATTTTTTCCGATACCAAGCTACACCATTGCAAGGTAATCGTCCCATACCTCCACCTACTTCGCTATTCCAGCCCACTTGAAAAGGCCCTTTTATAGCCCAATCCTGGGGTAAATCTACACGCTCCCATGAGGAATCATCAAAGTCAGCTTGTACAAAGGCAAAATCACTTCCGGGATTTCCGTGTGGACGTCTATGTTTATTTGCATCATCTTTAATAAATTTATTAGCTGTTGGCAAAACCCATGGTTTCAATACAATTTGTTTGGTTTCCATCTGAACAGGAGCTGTCGGTCTGGAATCTGCATCTTTATTATCCATTACCTCTCCTATTGCAGGACGTATATCATAAATCAACGAATCGGCCTGTTCTACCGATTCGTATTTATAAAACTTCCAATCTTCATTGAATAAAATTCGTTCTCGGGTACTTGCTGTTTCAAGTTGAGAACATTGACATGCAAACAGCGCACAACACATAAGTAAGACCAATACACTTAATCTATTTTTAACCCTCATAACCGATACTATTTAATTACTTTCCGATAATCCATCCGCGAAACCCGCATACGCATGTTTACGACTATACCCTTCAGTCCATAAACCAATAGGCTCGCCAGCTCTCCATGATGATTCAGCAGGACTATCGATCGGACTCCATACTGTAATACCGTACCGCTGATTAGCAGGAATCAATTCAAAGTATTTTTCGACTACAAACTGATACATATCTGCTTGAGACATATAATCTGCTTCAGTGGCAAGGGATGTCTGTTTATGATCACCCAGACCAACATCTAATTCAGAAACCTTTATTAACTTTCCTGTTTCGGCCAACAATTCAAACATTTGAATTATTTTATCCCTATCTGAATTTACATTAATATGCATTTGAGTTCCTATTCCATCAATAAAAACTCCCTGTTGTTCAATATAATCCACATATGCAATTAAGCCCTTACACTTATCAATATTATACGCTAGGTTATAATCATTAATAAACAAAACATCATCTGTATTACCATATTGTCGTGCAAGATTAAATGCCATGACAGCATAATCTTTCCCTAAATAATCCTGCCAATAAAAATGATCAGAATCCACTTCTTTACCTATACCAGATTTCAATTCATAAGGATTGCCATCATCCATTGGTTCATTAACCACATCCCAAGCTTTCACGTATTTTTTAGTAGCCAACATCATTTCCGAAATCCACTTTTCCAAAGCGTACGAAACGGTATCTCTTTTTTCTTCAGGTGTTTTTTCAATGATTTGTTCGACACTACTACCTTCACTAAGCTTTGTCAATTGAATATTATCAAAGTAATAATTCGTTGCCATGTTACCAAGGTTAAAAGCAATGGCACCAACACCTGAAACTTCATCTGAAATAGTTATTTCTTTTGTAAAATTACTCCATTCAGTGGTGGCATTGATAGAACCAAAAAAGTTCCAATATTTATAATTTCCCGGTGTAATATGTGCCTGAGTGCTGTAGGAGACATCTTCATCGGCTTTCACATCCATTGAGAGAATATACTTTTCACCGACTTCTGTAGCAGGAGAAAATGAAAGAAAAAACTGAGATTCCCAATCGTTATCTCTAACCGTAGGATTCCGTACTATTAATGCACGTCCTTTTCCCTCCGCTCCTTCACCATCATTAGAAAAAGATATTGAACTAGTCAGATCTATCTGATAATTAGAAGCATCTTCTGTTTCAAAATCGGCACCTGAAACTATATTCCATGATGGTCCTGCATTTGGATTATACTTGGCAATGGTAATATTATCAAAATAATAACTACCTGCATAAAGACCCAAATTTATGGCCAGTGCCCCAGCACCTTCATTATCTTCACTTATCACTATCTCTTTTGTAAATGTGGTCCAGCTAGTGGTCGCAGAAATAGAACCAAAAAAACTCCAGTGCTTATAATTACCTGGTGTTATGTGTGCCTGAGTACTACATGAGACCTCCATATCAGCTTTCACATCCATCGTAAGTCTATAGGTCTCACCTAACTCCATTGGTTCATCAAAAACAACAAAAAACTGCGTTTTCCAATCATCCGACTGAACAACAGTATTCGTCACCTTAATGGCTCTTCCTTCTCCATTGGCTCCTTCTCCATCCGTTGTCAATGAAACGATAGCATCACTACTACCCTCATAATTTGGAGCCTCATCTGTCTCGAAATTCTGGTCGGCTATTGGACTCCATTTCACCCCCCACTTGGAGGAATAATAGTAGGTGCAATAATATTATTCAGGTAAGTTGCATTTTGATTAGAATGCCAGCATAAGGTGTGTCCGTAAATAGTTATACCTGCCTGTTCTGCTGTTTCTACAAATTGCACAACACCCGCTAACTGTAAATCACCATTATTTGTTACAATTGCACCATGCTTCATGTTGTAACCAGCGGTTATCTCGTTAAAATTTGAAACAATATGGGCATACTGATATCCTTTCTTGTTAAAATCAGGCAAAGAAACACCAGCTCCCAAAATAAAGTCAGGGTGGCTTTCACGGCTGACGTACTCTTTTAATACATCATACTCTTTGAGATAATCATAATTCTGAATTTGTTCAGGCTTTTTGACATCATAGTCCAACAAACTTTCGTCTGCACAGGAAGATATTAGCACAATAGCCAATACTCCTAAACATATATTATTAAAATAATTCATGTGTCTAATTTTTATATTTCAACAGTCACATGGAACTTACCACAATAGCTATTAACGATGTAAAAAGACTATATGATGGCTTGTTTTATGTGTTAACTTTTTAATTCACGATATAATATGTATATATTTATTCTTTCATATATGAAGGACTGAAGTTTTCTGCAGCTACTCCTCTATCTCGCACCACAAGAGTATCTAGGGTAGCATATGTTTTACCTGCCACCTCAATAGTATAATCAAGATAAATAGCATTTCTATCTTTATCACCCCAGCTATTCTTCTCACCATTATTCACAAACTTACCGTTACCCGTAATAGTAAAACCACTGGTAGAAGTTGAAACAACACAATTATTTTCGTCATCAAAAGTAAGTAGCAAAGAACAGTTCTGATTTTCATCATTCACATTGCTTATGGAAATGGGAAATTCAACAGAATTCAGCGAAACTGTTGTTAGCTCACATAATTCATCATTCTCCACATAATCAGCTCGGCGCTCTAAAGTAGTACTTGCCCCATCTTGCAAAATCACATCCACTCCTCTTCTAAGATAAATCGCATGATATGGATTAATATATTTAACACAATAAAGAACATAATCTTTAGGAGCCACTTCCCAATCGCTGATATTACATTTAGAAGCATCATTTATTTTTGCTTCTCCCGAGAGAATAGAATCAGCATTTACAACCTTTGTCATTTCCAATGGTATTACATAAGTATTTCGAATAGCATCGGCATCCGCAAAAAAAGCATCGTTCAATTCTACCTCTACCCCCCCTTGAAAACTATGAGCCAGAGAAATTACATTACTGGCTAAAGAATAGTACTCTGCAGGCATAGCTTGTACTGAAGTTCCATCCTTAAAGTAAAGGTGGTCACATAATGCTTCATTAACCTCAATATCAATATCAATTTTCTTAGGGTTTGCATAAACCCCTCCCATCGTTGCATAAATCTTACATTTATGTGCATTATCCATACTATTATCCACTATATCATCTCCTAAAACAATTGTTCTTACCGGATATTGATAGGCAAAATACACGGTACTGTAGTCGTAGTTTTTAAAATCAACTTCTTGATTACTACAAGAAGTAATCAGTAAAGAGAATAGTATACCTGCCGTCGTTAAAAAAATATTATATCGTTTCATATACTCTAATTAATTACAAATTTTTAAGCCACTATTTCAGTGGAGCTATTAATATTTTTCTCTCTCGGGTCAAGACATATGTAATCTTGACTGTAAGGCGTTTTATTTTTTACAACGCTATAAATTGTTCTCAACATTTTATTTGACACATTATTCATAATTAAATAATGAGGTTTGCCCTCTAACTTTTTCTTTTCGTAATACAGCCTATATTCTTTATTGTGCTTGACAGCAGACTTAGCACCCATATAAAGGAGAGCCTTTAGTTTTCGATCTCCAAACGGGCTTATTTTTGCTTTGCCGACCATCTTTCCTGACGCATTGGGGAAAGGGCAAATCCCCACATATGAAGATGCCTTTCGAGCGGTGTCAATCACAAGAAAGTTCCCTGTTTTAATAATCAAATCCGTGGCTATAACAGGCCCTATTCCTTTTACGCTGACAACTAGTTCATAATTGTCGTTCAGTTCATTGTTTGCCGTTATTATAGCTTCTATTTCACTTTCTACTTCTTCTATCTCTTTGTTTAAATTGAATATAGCTTTATCTGCATATTTATGTGCACTTACGCTTTGTATGGGCACATTGGAACGACCGTGCTCTCCTGTTCTTAAAACCTTTCTTGCCTTCACTAATTGAGAACGCAGTGTATACAAACTTTTCAATTCAACTATCTCTTCTGAATCGTACTGCTTGTATTTTAACTTATCAAAGAATCGCTCTCCATATTCTCGTATTCTAGCGGCATCTATATCATCAGACTTTCCCTTTATCATACCTAGGCTATGCTTTATGGTATAACCCGGTATCAAGGCTATATCTATTCCTAACTGGTTGCATAAATAAACCAATAAGTCTCCATAGGAACCTGTATGCTCAACACACAATACGGCATCTTCTGATACGTTCTCTAAGAACTTTGATATGGCACTTAGTCTGTTCTTCACTTGTTTCTTCTTTTCTTTTCCATTCTTGTCAATAAAGTTTACATCAAACTTTTCCATTGATAAATCAATTCCATATACTTGCATAAACATTTTGTTTTATGCTCCGTATTGAGTGGCTAACATCGTGATAGTGGGTTCTGCCCTAAATACTCTCTGGCTTTTACTCAATAATCTGCTGTTCTTAATATGAAACTTAGATTCAATCTATCTGTTTAATAAAGTTAACGCAGCAGATGGAGCTTTTTAACCAATATAAGGGTATTATTTCTTATTCATTTCTAATAATATTTTACGTACCACAAACTAACGATCTGTTTAAAATTTATATGAAGGTTCAAAATCACCAACCTGCATTTTGTTCCAATGCACTCCATTTTTGTATCTCACCATACGGGA
Source organism: Saccharicrinis fermentans DSM 9555 = JCM 21142 (assembly GCF_000517085.1). NCBI lineage: Bacteria > Pseudomonadati > Bacteroidota > Bacteroidia > Marinilabiliales > Marinilabiliaceae > Saccharicrinis > Saccharicrinis fermentans. The sequence goes on from NZ_KI912107.1 coordinate 1,679,002, forward strand.
TGGGGCCATGATACATATAAGGTTTATAATTTCTGGTTTCTACATCTATGGGTGTAAAAATTAATTTACCATCTACCTTATCAATCTGCATACCTCTGGCTGTTTCATTTAAATCAGCCACTTTCCAACGCCGCAGATCCCAAAAGCGATGATTCTCGAAACATAACTCTATACGTCTTTCATTTCTAATGAGTTCCCTCATCATATCCTGATCACTTTTAATAGATTCCAGATACAAATCATCACTATCAATTCCAGCCCTTTGGCGTATGGCCTTTACCACATCATAAGCAGAATACGAACTAGCACCTCCTGTGCCTGTAGGTCCCCATGCTTCGTTGGCGGCTTCAGCGTAAGCCAAAAATATTTCGGTATATCGAATACGGGCGGTATAGTGCTTTTGCTCCGTATTAAATTCCGGGTCTGGATTACAATCTGATCGTAACAGTTTTCGAAGATAATAACCAGTACGCGTCGAGTATCCATTATCCTTATTAAGTCCATTGGAATTGTTGCTATATGTGCCCGTTACGATAACTTCATCACCCGAACCCTGCTCACTTTCATTAAGCACAATATATTTTTCCAAGCGAGGATCTCTGTTGAAATAAGGATTTTCAGGATCGTAACTCACGTCTGAGATAGGATAGCCATTACGCATAGGAAAAGCATCCACCAAATTTTGTGTAGGATTAATCCTTCCATTACCAAATAAAGATGGTGGAAAGTTCTCTTTCTCCAATTCATTACTTGACTCCATGGTACTTCTCCAAATAATCTCAGATGGCGCAACCCCAGCATCCAAATTATCTATATCATCATTGGAATACCATGTATTACCATTCATATCTAACCCCGCCACACCATTGATTCGGTTTAAGACTAGAGCTGCATATCCGGCAGCATCTTCATAACCAATATCTGTTCCGGCCTGATATGCAGGACTTGCAGCCAACAAAGCTATTTGCGCTTTCACAGCTTCTATAATACGACCACTTATTCTACCCCTTATATGATTACCATTCGCTCTGTTATAGTCACCTGCATTGGTAACTCCCAGACTCTTATATTTTTCAGGTATCTCACTATCGCCAATATCTCCATAATCCAAAGGCAGTAAATCAATAGCCATATCAATATCTGCAAACATTTGATTCACACACTCTTGAAAAGTATTACGAGGAACATTAAAGTTAGAGACTGCAGTTTCCGGCTCTGTTCGAATTGTTGTTCCCAATAGGCGACCATCATCTGACCATCCACCATGCGCCAATAAAAGATAATACATATGCAAAGCGCGAAGTGCATAAGCCTCTCCTTTGAGACGATCATTAAACATGGTATTAATCGCCTCATTTTGACTATACAAAACCTCATCGGTTCTTTCTAAAAACAAATTGATATATTGAATAGCATTTTGCCTTCCTTCCCATTGTGACAATGGATTGCTCTGCGAGCTCCATGATCCAGTAGCCATTGCCAAATAATAATTATTGATATCATTTGATACAGCATTATCCGTAGCCACGTCACTACCCGGATTGGATGAATATGGAAGCAAGATATAAGCATTTGCCAATATTCCCTGTGCATAGGCAGGTTCTTTATCCATGGCATCCAAATCCCTAATATTCTCTATAGCAGGCTCAAACACATCATCACAAGATGTTATCACCAACATAAGAACTAAAAATTTAAATATATTTTTCATATGATTAAATTTAATTTTCAATGATCATATAAAACTCACCAAAATCCATCAAATCTCTGTGCAAGAGATACTTAATTACGGTTCGTTTCATAACTATTTTTTAATTTATCAATTCTTTAAAAGACAGCTTTGATACCAAAGTTATAGAAACGTGTTTGGGGCGCACGACCAACACTCATCTCCAGAACTTCGCGTTCATTGGAAATTGTTAACAAGTTTGAACCACTTACATAAGTTGATATTTGCTGAAAAACAATTTGATTTAAAATGCTTTTGGGAATATTATATGTAATTTGCACCTTGGCTAAATTAAAATAATCGCTTTTATATAACCAGTAATCTGAATTACGGAAGTTATTATCACCTGATTCCGTTGTTAACCTGGGAAAAGTAGCGTTTTCCTTGTTATCTTCAGACCAACGTCCACGTACCACCTCTGAATACTTATCATTTCCTGAAATCCAGTAGTACGCACTATTCTTCATTCCATATGCCCCAAAACTCCCAGTTCCCAAGGCAAATAGACTTACGTTTTTCCACTTTGTTGTTAAATGAATACCAGTGGTGAGAGGTGCACCATACCATCCCCCTTTCCCAAGAAATACCTGATCCTGATTATCAATTATTCCGTCCTTATTTTGATCAGCATATTTTATATCACCGGGTTGTAAAGATCCTCCGAACTTTTGTTCAGGAGCATTTTCAATCTCTTGCTGGCTTTGAAATAAACCCAAACTCTCTAGCCCCCATATACCATCAATAGCTTTTCCTTTTCTATTTTGGTATTTCCACTGATTCATCTCATCTCTTTGTTTTGCTTCTGATGAATAATAGGAGGCTGCAATGCCCAATGATAAGTCGAACTCCCCAATTTGTTTGTTATAATTAACACCAACATCAAATCCAATACGTTTATCCTGGTTATAATTTATAATAGCACTATTAAAGGATGCTTGCGGATAACTGGTAGAAAAATAACTAGGATATACAGTTGAAGGCTCAATAATACCTCCATCTGTCGAAATAACAAAAAATGAAGTATTTATATCTACTTTTTTGTTCCATAATGAAGCTGCTAAGTGGGCTGATAATTCTTTTCTTTTCACGTAGGTAAGCTCATCGTTGGCACCTCTTTTAGAGTTCGTTGATCTCTCTGCAATTCCGTCTAACCAACCCCAGTAAGCACCCTCTGCTTGATCAAAGCTAACAGTATAAAGATAATAATCTTCGATATCCAAATCGGAATGCAAAATACTTCCTGACATACTCAACACCATATTGTCCACCACAGAAGAATGGGCCATAAAGCTCTCTTCACTTATTCGCCAACCAATAGTGGCAGAAGGAGATAACGCATCTCTATTCCCCACTGGTAACTTGGCCGAATGCACCACTGCAGCACTAAAGTCTGCATAATATTTTTCTCGATAATTATATTCCAATTGTAACCCTAAATTCGCATTCCCAATAGCATGATATTCTTCAGATTCCTTCTGCTGCCATCCCGAAGCCAAAAGCCTAGCATCAAAGCTATGCCTCTCATTTATTTTGGTTTGATAGTTCAAGCATCCGGACAGCAGCATCGTTTGCATACTGTAACTATTAGAAATGTTTTGATTACCCGATTTCTTATCCGTATTCACCTTCTGAGACAATTCCACGTAATCTCTTCCATTATAATCTCTCCAGCTGGGCAAATAAACCGCATAAGTATTGTCATAAGAAGTAACGTACGACGTAGAATAATCAACCGCAAATTGAGTTTGAAATGACAAACCTCTCAATAAGTTCTTAAGATCAAAATCCAAGCCCGTATCAAATTGAAACTTACGACTGGTCCACTTCTTATGGCCTGCGGCATACGAATCAGCAAAAACATTGGTCATATCACTTTGTGTGCCAGCCAAAAAGTATTTATCACCGATGATATTATCGCTATTATTTACGAAATTCCAGGACACTTTATCATTGGTATCTATGTAACTTGTAGGAATCAATGGAGCAATACGATTTGGTCTCAATCGGGTTGCATACGTCCAATAATCATCCGTAACATTATCACCATCATTACCATCTGTCACATTTGCACTTCGTGCATTATAAAAAGTAGCATTGGTATTGATATAGGCTTTTATGTTTTCATTAAGTTTCAGATCAATATTACCTCGAACATTTAAGCGATTTATATTATTATTTTTGGCTTCACCAAAATTTACAAGATCACCCATTGAATAAAAACCAATGTTAGAATAAAATTTTGCACGCTCATTACCTCCTGTTATCTCAGTATTAACATCAGTTCTATTATATGCATCTCTAATATAATCTGAAGAATAAAAATCTACATTAGGATAACGGTAAGGATTAATTCCTGAACCATAATGATAGATATCTTCCTGGCTGTACTGGGCATTTAATCCATCATTTTCAAGAGCTTCATTATAAAGTGTCATATACTCAGCAGAACCAAGGTACTTAGGATAGCTCTTTGCAACATGCCAACCTGTATTGGCACGCACTGAAATATGAAGTCCCTCCTTCCTTCCTCTTTTTGTGGATATATAAACAACACCTTTAGCTGCTCTACTACCATATAAAATCACTGCTGAAGCACTCTTTAGAAAAGAAATATTTTCAATTTCGGAGGGTTGAACATCACTAGCATCGCGTGGCACACCATCAATCATTACTAAGTAACCATCCATACCCCACAGAGAATTACCCGTAAATCCCGCAACATATCCCTGCATGTTATCTAAACTATAAGTATTATAATTTACTTTTGTTAACTCTTCCATATTAATAAAGGAAACACCTCCAAGCAAGTCATTTTGCGACACTTTTTCGTAAGCAACTTGCACCAGAGGGTTTTTATTTATATTTAACGAATCAGCTTCATTTTCTACAATTACCTGGGCATCAACCATCAATAAAGGAACCCAAACAACCAATGTTAGTAAAATGAATCTTATTTGTATATATTTCATTTTTTATTCGTTTAAAATTTCACATTATCATATTTAGATTAAATTACCACCCTGGATTCTGCTTAAATTCCGGATATAAAGAAACATCGGATACTTTAAAAGGAAACCAATAATGTTTAACTCCAAACTGACGTGTCAAAATAGTTTCTTCTCTAAAATTTGCTACTTGGGCATCTTTACAATCATTTGTTTTATACCAATCATCTGATTCAACACGATCGAATTCCTGAGAAGTTTTAATATTATAAGGATACTCAGTCAATAATAACCAACGTTGCAAATCATGAAAACGAAAACCTTCACCTGCCAATTCAACTGCTCTTTCTCTTCTTATTTCATCCATAAACTTATTATTATCACCCAGATAGCTCTGATTCACATGTCCTGCTCCAACACGATCACGTAGGGTATTGACTGCATCTTCAGCTGTTTTATCAAACGTTGAAGAAGAGGCACTGGCTCCTCCCGTTGCAGCACAAGCTTCGGCATACATTAAATACACATCGCCCAATCGCATATATGGTAAATACGTCTGTATACCATTTCCCCAACTATAAGCATTGTCATATTTGTTACATTCGTGCGGTGCAAATTTTTGCATAAAATATCCGGTACGACTCCCATTACTTACCCCTCTCATGGTACCACCGGTATGCAACCCGGCATATCGTAAGTGTTCATCCTCTGGTTTTATGGATGCATTCACATACTTGAATCCATCAACTATGATATCATGATAAAAACGAGGATCTCTATCTTTAAAAGGGTAGTTAGGATCATAACCAGATTCCGGATCATCCAAAGGCAAACCGTTGGCCATACCGTAATTATGTACATAATTGGCTGTGGGATGATGAATAATATTATCATGTTCAACCAAACCATTTACTTTAGGCCCCCATGTTTTCAAAAAGTTCCATGCCGAACCATTACTAGACCATACAGGGCCACGAAAAATAGCTTCTGCTGCTCCGGGCATGAGGAAACTTTGGCCTCTGGTATAAAATATATCAGAATAAGAATAACCATCACCAGCTTTTTTATGATTATAGATATCTTCATAATCAAAACCAGCCAGTTCATATTGACTTTGCGCACTCTCCACTAAATTCAGCAATTGTCCCAAAGCATCTGCCGCTTTGCTACAATAATCCACATCATAATTATAAGTGTTAGCACCTCCCACTTGGGCACCATTTTTCACCAATGGACTCCCTACCCACAAATAATTCTTTCCCAAATAGCCCAGGGCCATTATCTTATTAATTCGCAATTGATTTTTGCCAGTAGAATTAGCTCCTGCCGAAGTTTTATCCCAATCGATGGGTAATAAATCAGCTGCTTTTTTAAAGTCGGCACCCGCTTTATCTGCACACTCTTGGAAACTTAATCTTGGTAATTCTAAGCTTGCTGTAGATGATAATACCTCATCAACATATGGCAGACCTCCAAAAAATTGCATTAATTCAAAATGCCACCAAGCTCTAAAAAAGTACAATTGTCCTTCAATCAGCTTCTTCTCTTCATCAGTAGCTTCTGTTAATCGATCCAGATTTTCTAAACCCATATTGGCTTTTCGAATACAATACCATGCATGTGACCATAGACGATGATCAAACTTATCATTTGAAGTTGGGTCTGCTCTTGAAGCATCCAACCAACTATGTTCTGAATTTTGCCATGCCCAAAAATTACCTTGATCGATTTGATTACACATCATACTATTGGCATCCGAAGTAACATTAAATATTTCATCATCACCCCAATTATACGACGTTACCCAATAGTACTTTTGCTTAGAAGGTATGCAATTATATATTTCTTCTATAAATCCCTGAAAATTTGTAAAATTTTTAAAAGCTACTTCTTCCGATATAATTGATTCAGGATCTCTATCCAGATAATCTTCACAGCTATACAATACAGCCATTAAAGCTAGTATGCCGCAAAACAGAAAAGTTTTATATATATTTTTCATATGATTATAATTAAATTTTCAAAGGTCATATGGAACACGCCAAAAATCACTATCTCCATGTGTGTGAAATATTTACATGGCTCGTTTCATATGATTAAAAATTATAAAGTAAACCTAACGCCTAAACAATAACGTTTCATGGTTGGATATGCTCCCTGCTCACCACTACCAGCAAAATTAGATTCTCGGTCATCGGGCATTTTTGAGCTTACCCATAGATTATTTCCATTGACGTAAATTTTCATATTGCTTAAACCTACCTTACTTAACTTAAGACGACTGAAAGTATAGGCTATTTCTGCATTTTTAAGACGTATATATGAACCATCATATAAGTATTGAGTACCTTGATTATAAGCAGAATTAGGCTTAGAATAATAGCGAGGAACCGTAATATCGGCCGCTGTATGGTCTTGAGACCACCATGTACCCAAATCGTAGACAGTATTCATTCCACTACCGAAACTAGTCAATGGAATTGACCGAGAAACATTATTAACCCCATAAAATTGAACGAAAGCACTAAAACCCTTCCACTCTAGCCCCAATGTTCCATTGTAGGTATTTTGAGGAACATTTGAATAACCATAAGGAATCTGATCGTTTATATCAATTACACCGTCACCATTAAAGTCTATAATATAATAATCTCCCGGAAGTCGTTGATCATCACTGACACTATGCTGCGGACTACCATAAAGCTGGTCATAATTATTCAAAAAGCCATCATCCACATATAGCCTAGATTGATCTATACTAAAACCAGCTTGTTTTTGATAGTCTGGTAATAAATAAGCATCATCTCTTTCAACAATCTTATTCTTAGCCTGTGTCATATTCATATCAGCCCACACACGCAAACCATTGACAAACTTTTTATTTATCCTAAGTTCGAGTTCAAATCCATGTGTATGTACCTCACCCATATTTGCTGTTGGTGGTTCGTTACCGAAATATGAAGGAACAGCACGGTCCTTCCCATCAATTAAAATATCCACCCGTTTGTCCTCAAAATATTCAAAGTTACCTGCAACCAGCCCTCCTAAAAATGCATAGTCGACTCCAACATTCAATTTTCTCACTGTTTCCCAGGAAACATCCGGATTCCCAATACCAGTTTCTCTATACCAGGTATACGAACTCTGACTACGATCAAGTCCCATTGGAGTATGCCCAAGGTCTCCGCCTCCTAATGCCCATTGAGTCATATACATAAATCGAGGGCCATAGTCATCTCCAATTTCACCATATGAAGCTCTTACTTTAAGCATATCCAAAAAACTGAGATCTTGCATAAACGATTCCTCAGAAACCATCCAACCGATGGCTCCAGAATTAAAAAATCCAAATCGATATTCCTTCCCAAACTTTTCTGAGCCATTATATGCACCATTATATTCCAAGAAATATTTAGATGCCCAATTATAAGTGGTACGGAAAGCCCAATCTTCTCTATAAATAGGAACAATACTACCTACTGCATTTTTTTTACGACTAAAAAGCCCCATTGCTGTAACGCTATGCTGCCCAAAAGTTCGATTCCAGTCCAGCTGAAGCTGATAAGCCATATTTCGTAAAGTATTTGAATTTCTCACTTCTCCGCCTTCTGTTTTCCATAAAACAGGTTGTGCAAAATCAAAAAAGTTATTTGGGTCATACGCTTGTTTATAAGTAACAAGACCCGTTTGAGGATCAATATATTTTGACTGAGAATCATTGTACAAATCATTCACTCCTCTTTTGTATTCCACAAAATTATTATCCCAAGAGATAGTACCTTTTGCACCCAAACCATGGGTTATAAAATCCAAATCCTGTTTTAATACAAAATCAGTATTAATTCGAGTGGTTGTAGTTAGCATAGCTCCAGATATGGACAAAGTTTGCGCTGAATTACTTACATTCGATATATCTGGATAAAAGCCCCACGAACCATCGGCATACTTTGGTAGAAATACATCAGGTGCAATACGATAAGCACCAGCCCATTGCTGAGCTACCCCCCAGTCTTCGGATGAAGTTTGATCCCATGGTGTTTTTTTGTACCCTGTAGAACCTGCCAGATTCATACTAAAAAAAGTATGCTCAGCTAATTGAAAGTCCAGATTACTTCGCACATTTAAACGGTTATAACCATAACCTCCATCATAACCTCTACCATTATCGTATACCTTAAACAAGTCACCTTCATGGGTAAAATCGACCGAAGTAAAATACTTAACAGATTCTGACCCCCCGGAAACATTCACATTGGCATTATAAGCCATTGCATAATCCTTAAAAAGCGCATCTTGCCAATCCACATTGGGATAACGTTCCTTTTGTTCCAGTGTGGTCTGATTCCGATAGTTATCAATAAAATCTTGTGATCTAATATAATTCCAGGAATCAGGACTAATCCCAAGTTCATGTTCAATAGCAATATTTCTAGCTATTAGAGCATCATATGCGTCTAGTTTGTTTGGTAATTTTGAGGGGACTTTCATTGTTGAATTGACTGAAACATCTATTCTAGCAGATCCTTCATTCCCTCGTTTGGTAGTAATCAAAATAACGCCATTAGCCCCTTGTACACCATAAACAGCTGTAGCGGAAGCATCTTTTAACACAGAAATAGATTGTACAGACCCCACATCCACAGTACTCATAGGCCGTTGAACACCATCAACCAATATCAATGGTTCGCTGTTATTCCACGAGCTTGCAGAACGAATAATGATCATGGGATCCTCCTCGCCAGGCATACCTGAACTGGCCATAGTAGTAACACCTGGTAGATTTCCTGTTAAAGCTGAACCAACATTGCTTACACCAGCAGACCGTTCTAAAACTTTTCCTGTTGTTTGCGTAATTGCACCTACCACACTTTCTTTCTTCTGCTGACCATAACCTACAACAATGGTTTCACCCAACAGTGTTGCTTGATCAACCAGCAAGACTTTAAGTGTTGACATATTGGTAACATCAATCTCTTGCGTCTCCATTCCTATAAAAGATACAACAATAGATTGTTCCCCAGAAGGTATTATTAAGGAAAATTTACCATCATAATCCGTAATAACACCAACCGTTGTTGATCCTTTTAACATCACGGTTGCTCCAACAACTGGAGTCCCATCACTATCCACTACCTCACCGCCTAAAGTTCTGGATGCTTGTCCAAAAGCAAATGCAGAATAAACAACAAACATCACAAGAAATATGGTTCTTGAAATTTTATTTATATGATTATTGTTATCTTTCAAAGGCCATATATATGCCACAGGAATCACTCTCTCGAATGAAATAAGCATTCTCATAGCTCGTTTCAGACTATTGTGTAAGGATTTCTTTTTGCTGAATAAATTATTTGTTTTTCTCATTTTTTCTCAAAATTTAATTAGCACGCGAGTTTGCATTTCACTTTATATGAAATACTTTTCCTCAGTAAAACCCTTAAACCTTTTGTAATAGATTCTTTTGAGAATTTGAAAAAGAAGGTCAGAACTTTGCAAATACTCATTTTTTTTGATTTTTAACATAGATTTACGTTTTTGATTATTTTTTAACCCTTTCCGTTTTAAACTGACAATCCCTCACAACAGTTAATTGTCTCAAATTATTAATATCCTTTTTTTGAAGCGTATAAACCTACTGTGGTTCCCGTAAAGCCATAAGACTGAGCTGTTGACAAATAGTAAGCGTCAATTTCGGAAGCCATTGTAATCCATTGACTAGAGGACGATAGCTTATAAAGAAAACTGAAACCCAATCCATCAGAAACAATTTTCAAGTCGATTGCATCATTCATATTTAATAATTTCCTTTCCGCAAGAATATCCACACCATCTTCCTTCACTTTTATCAATTGAATAACAGGAGTGTTATTTTTTAAAGTAACGGCACATAAATATTGATGCGTTTCGTCCTTATACAATAACAAACCAGCACATTCGGATTCTGATTTTGGGGTAAAATACATTTGAGTAGCACATTCAAACTTATGATGCTGTAACCTACGAGCTATAAAAGCAGGTTTTTGAAGTTCTTTAGACGAAACATTCGCACACTTTAATGTTAAGAATCCGGGGTTCTCAACCAAAGAGTATAAATGAGAGATATCTCCTCTTAATGACATCCATTCCATACCCAAATGAAGGTCATCAAATTCGTCCACTTTATTAACATTTCCGAATGTAACCACCGAATCTCTTGGAATATTTTCCATTTGAACAATTCGTGGGATTAATTCATTTTCTTTGGTAATAAAAGGAAAGCCATCTTTCCCCCATCTCACCGGCATCAAAAAACTTTCTCTACCGAGATTTTCAAACCTATTAAAAAGGGGGCGACACGCTAAAAAAACCGCCCACCACTCACCATTTACTTTCTGAATTAAATCTGCATGACCAGCACAGGTAATAGGATACTCACGATCTTTATCCAGGTGCCTTTGGGTTAAGATCGGTTCTTTTTTAGGCATAAAATTTCCCCACGGAGAATCTGACTTAAAGATTACTTCCCGATGATCTACCGAAGTACCTCCCTCTGCGCACATTAAAAAATATTTACCATGAATTTTATACATATGAGGTCCTTCAATCCATATCGGTTTTTCTGCTATGTTAACTCCGCCATTTACCAGCATTAAGCTAGTACCCAAAGTGACATCCTTATCCGCATCAAACTGCGTAATTCTAATAGCTCTATGTCCCTGATACAAGGAGCCGCCATCAGGAACATCATTATTCACTATATAGGCCTTTCCATCATCATCAAAAAAGAAAGAAGGATCAATTCCATGCACATCAGGTAGCCATATTGGATTAGACCATGCTCCAAAAGGATCTTTCGTTTTAACAAAGAAATTTCCTTTTTTAATATTAGTGGTAATCATATACCACGTTTTATTATGTGGATTATAAGAAATCGCAGGTGCAAAAATACCTTCACTGGTTCGTTGTCCTTCTAAAGGTAATTGTTCATGCCGGTCTAACACATGCCCTATTTGTTTCCAATTCATTAAGTCAGTACTATGAAAAATAGGAACTCCCGGAAAATAGGAAAAAGTAGAATTTACCATAAAAAAGTTTTTTCCATCAGAACCAACACTTGGGTCAGAATACCATCCCGGTAAAATTGGATTATAGTAATAATCACTATCAGGAAGAGCATGATGAATATAAAAATCGTCATTACCACTATAACTGAAGTAATCAAAATGAGCCACTAAATGATCTGCGACAAACTTTGGTTTCTCTTCAGAAACCAGGGTACAAGACATTATTAAAAGCAAAATTGATATTGCTATAGATACTTTCTTTAATAATAAATGGTGACTACTAATATTTTCAATTACCTGATTCATCATTTGACTATATTTTATATAGATTCATTCTTAAGGCCTATTTATTTGGCCTTTCAAATATAAGTTAGAAGGCACTTGTAGGCTTTTGATTCTGGATATATGATTTATAAATTGAGATATTCGGGATAGAAAAAAGGTCATCTCATTTGAGACAACCTTCTTTTGTATAACACATTACAACATGGGTTCATATAAAATGAACTATTCAATCATTATCTATTATGATAATTCATGTTAAAAAATTTGGGTAGGAGACTTTCCGTAATGTTTTCTAAACACAGTACTAAAATATGCAACACTTGAAAAGCCGCTTAATTCACTCACTTCGGTAACACTATACTTTTGCATTTGAATTAACTCCAAAGAAAAATCTAAGCGAATACTTTTGATAAACTCACTGGGCGAAAGGTTAGTTAATGATTTCACCTTTTTGTATAACAAAGAAGAGCTCACGTTCATAGCAGCTGCAAAATCATCCTTTGAAAAGGAAGAATTATTAATATTCTCTTTTACCACTTCCACCATTTTTTTTAAAAAAACATCATTTAGCTCATTATCAAACAAACGTTCTTTATTTTCATCATGCTTTATAATCTTTAATGCTTTGTCTCTAATTATTTCTCGATTATGTATAATAGAATTAATACGTTGCTTCAATATTTTTATATTGAATGGTTTTGTTAAATAATCATCTGCGCCCAAATCAAATCCTTTAATTTGCTTGTCCTGATCTGCTAACGCTGTTAGCAGTATAACGGCGATATGAGATGTTTCATAGGTAGATTTTATTTTATGACAAAGTTCAAACCCATCCATACCTGGCATCATGATATCAGAAACGACTAAATCAGGAGACTTTTCAGCAATAATTTTCCATCCTTCACTTCCATCTTTTGCAACAAAAACTTCATAATAATCATGTAAGGCCGATGACAGAAAATCTTGCAAATATTCATTGTCTTCCACAATAACAACTCGCATTCTGCACCGCTCATCCTTCGGTTCATGAGTGCCCACATCTATATTACAATTATTTATTTGAGAATTATTATTCGTCCTTTCTGCATTGGTAAAAGTTTTAATTTTACTATCCTTTTTTATGGGAATGGTAACAAAAAAACGGGCACCTTGATTCGTTTGACTTTCCCATTTTATGGAACCACCATGTAAGAGAACATAATTCTTAACCAATAACAATCCGATCCCCGATCCTACAATCTTTGCGTTAATCGCATTTTTACCGCGATAATATTCTTTAAATAAATGTTTTTGAGCTGCTTTAGAAATACCAATTCCCTGATCAGTAACTTCCAAAACCCATTTCTTTTCAAAGCACTGAAGATTTACCGTTACCGGCGTATTTTCAAATGCATATTTTATTGCATTAGAAAGTAAATTATCCAAAACTTTTTCGATAATAATTTCATCAATAAAAGCGTTACACGTTTCTAAATTTGAATGATAAATAAGCTGTAGGTTTCTTCTTTTTGCAGCGGCTTCAAACATTCTTATTCGTGCCTCTACAAACTGAACGATATCCACCGACTTTAAATATAAATTTTCCTTGCCCACATCTACTTTCTGGAAATCCATTAGTCGTGTTACCACATTAGAAAGACGGCGAGATTGCTCTATGGCTAAATGTAGGTATTTTAGACCTTGCGAACTTAAACCTGCTTCACTATTCAGCTCCTCAATCGGCCCATTTATCAAGGTCAATGAGGTTCTTATATCATGGGCAGTATTAGCAAAAAATCTGATTTTTTCTTTTGAATGTTTTTCTTTTAAACGATGTATCTGAAAAAGAAATAGAACAATACCGATACCAAAAATAATCAATAACAATATTAATTTAAACCACCACCTTTGCCAATAGGGAGGTGTAACATCTAATAAAAGTTCTCTTTCTCCTATGATTTCTGAAATAGAAGAATCATACATTCTAATTTTAAGGGTATAAGTACCACTGGGAATGTTGGAATATGATAATACTCTGCTGTTAATGGGTTTACTCCACTCAGTATCCAAACCCTCCAGTTTCCATGAAAATTTCACTTCTCGAACTGATGTTCGAATAGGAATTAATTCCAGACTAATATTATTCTGATAATAGCTTAATGATAAAGAAGTTAAGCTATCCAAAGGAGTATTAATCTCCAGATTATCCATTTCTCTAATGGAATGACCATTAATGTTAATCTCCTGCAAAAACATTTGACCCGTATGTTTCTTTGACTCCAGATTAAGAGGATTAAACATAACCGCACCATTATTGGTTCCCCAGAGTAGACTTCCATCTTTCATCAAGCAATGCGCTTTACGGTTAAAGGATATGTTACTCAATCCTCTAATATCATTAAATGTTTTAACCTTATAATTTCTTTCATTTAATTTACAGACTCCATTTTCGGTTCCAATCCAAAAATAGCCATCAATATATATAATCCCATTGGTAAAGTTTGAGGGAAGTCCTTCGTCTTCTGTAATATGCAAAACACTATTGTTTGCATAGTTATATTTAATGACTCCATTCCCCGTAGTACAAATCCATATATTATCATCCACCAAGCACATATCAACAATTAAGTAACCTTCCAATAATTTTTTTATTATACCTGTTTGTTTATTCAATACAGATAAACCATGAACTGCTCCAATTAGTATATTTTCGGCATCATAATTTAACATTACACTTACAACAATATCTTCATAAGATGATAATTTTCCACTTGCATTGGAATGGTGAATTAAATTACCTCTAATACCACCAATCCACACATCCCCGTCTAAATCCTTATGGATATCAAATACAAAATCAGAAATAAAATCTTTCCCTTTTTCTTTTTCTGAGAAATGTGCGATTTCTTTGTCTGTAACAGCATCTATCACATATACACCCGAAGAATAGGTTCCAGCCCATATCCTACCTTTTTCATCTTCACACAATGACAAAAACACCTGTGCATCATTGGCATTATCGTAATAAAAAGATTTCCACTTATTCTTTTTCGGCATAAACTTACTAATTCCATTATTGGTTGCAAACCAAAGGTTTCCATTGCAATCTTCCAAGGTTGAATTAACATGATCATTAATTAATGAATTGGTATTTTTAGTAATATGACTAATTTTCGTAACCTCAGATTGATTAACATCCATGTAAGACGCTCCACCCGTATAAGTACATACCCAAACCTGGTTATTTGAATCACAAAAAATATCATATACCCCATTACCTTTTAGGGAATTAGGATTATCTGTTTTTTCCTTTAAAACAGTAAAAAGTTCAAGCGTGTTTTTATCAATTCCCCAAACACCCTGACCATCAATACCAATTAACAATTGGGAGTGTTTAAAATTTTCAATAGCTAAAATGGGCTGTTTGGGAATACCCTTCACATTCTTTAATACTTTTTTTGCTCCATCTATTTCTAACACAAACAAACCATCCTCCATAGTACCAATCCATACAGCATTCTTCTTTTCATTAATTTTAATATATGAAACAGAGTTTATGGTACCTTCTGGAAAAACAAAAAACACCTCATTTGTGTGCGTATTTATATTTAAAAGATATAAGCTATTGTCTACAGAAATTAATAAATGATCCTCCCCATACTTCTGCATATAATTTATATACTCTTTGGGAGCGAATAACTTTAACCCATTTTTTGAGTCGTAACGAAACAAACCAGAAGAAGAAGAAATCCATAAACGCCCTCCATTATCAACAAGTAATTTAGAAACAAACAGGTAAGGATTTCTTACTGATTTTGCAATATCAACGAGCAATAAAAACTGATCTTTTATCGGATCATAATCAAATATTTGTCCGTTGTTGGTATAGGCATATAGCTTTCCCTTAAAAAAGGAAAGCCGTGTTGTAATAACATTGACATTTTCATAGGGTAGCTTGTAAGTACGTATATCATTCTTAGAATACCTAACAATTCCCATCTTTGAGGAAATCCATATAAATCCATTTAAATCACTACATACACTATTGGTTTCTCTAATAGAAATTCCAAATTTATCATTTAAATTAAAAAACTTGACATTGGGATTTTCAATCGAAAAAATACTATTGCAATTAATGAATAATATAAGACCAATTATCCACCCTTTCAAAATCACACTCCTTATAGTTAGAAAACAATGCATTGTTCATTACTTTTTAAAACATCCCCCAGTCTGATCATAACGCATTACGGACATCAGCACAAATACAGTACGGAATCGTTATGAATTTCTACAATAATAATTTGTTTAAAAAACAAAAGATGGACGTTATCTTTAAAACACGAAGACAGCAAAGTTTATAGCTTTGCTGTTTGAAAAAATTGCTTATTGCTTAGAAAAATAAGTAAATTATCCCAAAAAAGATATGACTAAATCATACCGACTCTAAGATGTTTTTTTATTATAAAAATTCTAAAATAAACAAAATATTTTACATTATATTCTTCGTTGCTCTAATTCCTTTTCTATTTTAATTTCCATTTTTTTATTGATTGAATAAAAGAAAAGCAAGCTGGTTGCTATTAAAAAAGGAATGGCCGCAAATATACTCACTAACATCTTGGCACCAGTACTAACTGATTCTGGCTGCATAATAACCTGTCCCTCAGCCACCACTCCCATATTCACATAACCATACAAACCTAAAATCCAGGCAACCAAAGCTCCACCAATAGAGAGGCCAGCTTTTAAACCAACCATCATAGCCGAAAAAATGATAGCAGTAGCCCTTCGGTTGTTCTTCCATTCAGAATAATCTGCAACATCTGCAATCATAGCCCAAAGTAAGGGAGTGGTTATACCATAGAAAAATCCGTGAAATATTTGTGATCCAAAAATAAAGGCAATATGCTTAGGTGATAAAAAGAAAAAAACCAATATAAACAATGTTGAAATAAGCAAGGTTACACCAAAGACATCCCTTTTACCATACTTATCCGCTAGCTTTTTCGAGAAGCCAATGCCAACTAACATAAAAATTATACCTCCGGCATTAAACAACCCAAAACCTGCTGATACTGGATCTGATCCAAAAAAATTTAATCCTATACCTGACAACAAAGTAAGTATCGGCTCAATAAAAGCTGTTAAAGCTGTTTCATCTATATAATAGTTGAAATAATAAACATAGGAACCTCCTTTCAAAGCCAGGGTTACAAATACTAAAATAGTTAACACCAACATAATCATCCATGGTCTATTTTTCGCTAAGTCTCCCAGATCTTTTTTTAGTGAAGATGTCTGGTTGGCTGCTGGAACTACCCTTTCTTTTGTTGTAACAAAGGTTATTAATAACATAATGGTACCCATCACTGCCATCCATGTAAGCACCTGTTCTATACCTGCTGCTTTATTTCCTTTACCCAGATATTCTATAATGGGCAACATAAACACCTGCACAAAAAACTGAGCAAACAACACCGCAACAAACCGTATTGAAGAAATACTATTTCGCTCCGCCATATCGCCAGTAAGCACACCACTAAGTGCCGAATATGGTAAATTACTGCAAGCATACAAAAGTAATAAAAGTGTATATGTTACTGATGCATAAATAAGCTTTCCTTTATAAGAGAAATCTGGTGTAGAAAAGGCCAAAAGAGCCATAACCCCCAATGGTATAGCTGTAAATAAAATCCATGGTCTAAATTTCCCCCACCTCGACTTTGTTCTATCTGCCAAAATTCCTATTATTGGATTAAATGAAAAGGCAGCTACCAAGCCAACAATCAGCATAATAAGAGAAGCATGGTTATTCTTTAGTCCGTATATATCTGTATAGAAATAGGCTAAATAGGTTATGAGAGTTTGAAACACCAGATTGGCCGCTAGATCGCCCAAACTATAACCAACTTTCTCTAATAAAGAGATTTTTTTTGTATTTAAATTCATATGTCAAATTATATTATTCAAGTTTCATATGAAACTTGCCGAGACTAATCATCTTCCTGTGTGTATGAAACAAATTCTCATGGCTCGTTTTCTGTTTAAAAATTAGCAAAACTTCACTAAGTTGTATAAGTTTCAAACATTCACCTGTGTGTTCAATTATGTGCGCTGTACATACTAGGTTCATGCATTTAAAATTTTGCATTTTTTTCTTTAAATATTTACACTCCCCTCCAATGTTTTTATTGTACCATCATTTTTATATTCCAGCTCCACAACCTTTATACTTCTGAGCCACGTTTTGCCTCCTGAGGGAACACAATCGTGATAAAACAAGTACCATTTACCTCTAAATTCAACAATAGAATGATGTGTAGTCCATCCAACTACAGGCGTAAGAATGACTCCTGCATAGGTAAAAGGGCCGTAAGGACTATCACCCATGGCATAACACAGCAAATGCGTATTACCTGTGGAGTAAGAAAAATAGTATTTGCCATTATAAGTATGCATCCAAGATGCCTCAAAAAATCTACGATCATGATCTCCCGCTTTTAGAGGCTCTCCATTGTCATCCACAATGAGAACATTTTTAGGATCCTCTGCAAAAGCCAACATATCATCCGACAGTCTTGCTACTTTAGGACATAAGCAGGGTTCATGATCAGCAGGTTCCTTACCACATTCTTGTGCTTTATTGTTTCTATATCTTTGCAGTTGACCTCCCCACAGTCCACCAAAATACATATAGTGGTCACCATTTCCATTATCAAATATACAGGGATCAATGCTATAACTGCCTACCATTGGATATTTTTCAGGAATAAAAGGTCCTTCAGGCTTATCACTCAAAGCCACACCAATACGAAAAATATCATTTTTGTCTTTCACCGGAAAATACATATAATATTTACCATTTTTTTCGGCCACATCAGTATCCCACATCTGGCGTCCTGCCCAATGCACATCATCAATATCCAAAGCAACACCGTGGTCTGTCACACTTCCATTAATATCCTCCATAGAAAACACATGATAATCCCGCATATCAAAATGATCACCATTATCATTTTCCGGAATACCTGATTCTATATCATGTGATGGATAGATATATAATTTATCATTAAAGACATGAACTGCCGGATCTGCAGTATACATATTATCAATAAGATATCTCGCTTTCTTCATTACCTTTCAATTTAATTTTGTAACCTCATATTTCCAGCAGCCTCAATAATTGCTTCCACCACCGGTTTAGCTTTGTTTTTTCGATCAAACAACAAAGGATAATCTGTTCTTCCGTGAATAGGCCAATTATTCCGCCACGACTGAGCATCATTGAGTCCCCATAATGTAACTCTCGAAATTTTATCCTGATGTTTTAAAAAGACCATAAATAAATCGAGGTATTTTTTTTGGAGCGCAGAATCAACTTGTTCAGGAAGACCCTCTTTATATGGATCCATCTCTTTTGAATATTCAAATCTATTTGCCACATCAGCACCATGCATATCAAAAGGGTTAGGTATGGTAGTCACATCCAATTCTGTAATCATTACTTTTACACCTGCTGCCGAATATATTTTTATGCTTTCCTCAAAGTCATCCACAGTAGGCTTATTCAACGAACAGTGTCCTTGCATCCCGATCGCATCAATTCTAAGTCCTTCCTCTTTTAAATCTTTAACTAATTTAACAACTGCATCTCTTTTTGCAGGACTGGTCATTGAATAATCATTGTAGTACAACTCAGCTTCCGGATCAGCTTCATGCGCAAATTGAAAAGCTAACTTGATATACTCTTCACCTATAATGGAATAAAACTTTGTTTTTCGCCAGGAACCATCACCTTCAATTGCTTCATTGACCACATCCCACCCACGTATATGGCCTTTATATCGGCCAACAATGGTTTGAATATGCTTTCTCATACGTTCAACAAGCACTCCTCTAGAAACATCTGCACCATCCTCATCAACAAAAAACCACGGTGCTAATTGTGAATGCCAAATAAGGGTATGCCCTGTTATAAACATATTATTCGCTTCTCCAAAAGCAACAAACTTATCTGCAATATCAAAGTTAAAAACATCTTCTTGCGGATGTATTTCTTCACACTTCATACTATTTTCTGTCACCACAGAATTAAAATGCTTTTTTATAAGTTTAACAGAACTGGAGTCTTCACCTAAAATTTGTGCTTCATCCATCGCTGTTCCAATTAAAAACTGGCCATCAAATGCCTGTTTTAAAGACGGTTCACTTTTTACTCCTTGCTCTTGACATGCTATTGTTAATAATCCAACAATAGCCGTGACAAGCATTATGTTATTTAATAAATATTTCATATGTATATATTTTTCTTTCAAAGGTCATATGGAACTTGCCAAAATCAATCATCCCTCAGTGTGTGAAACAATTCCCATGGTTCATTTCCAATAACAACTCTGATCACATGTGCACAATAATTTGTTTCAACAGAACTGGTTTCAAAGACTTATAATTCATTTTAAATGGAAAAGAGATCATTAATAATGCCATCACTATCACAAAGAAGGAGTTAAATATTAACTCCTTCTTGATAGGCTATATTAATTATATCCAGGGTTCTGATAAGCAGCCTTCTCTTCTTCAGTCATATCCATGGAATCAAACTGACTTAAAGGAATAGGACGCAAATAAGCTGATTTTGGAATAGTACGCATTACAGTAACCGGCGTATGATCACCTTTTTCTGTTCCACAAATTGTATAAGATCCAGCTCTTGATTCCCATGTTTGTGTTCGTGCCAAATCGAACCAACGCTGTCCCTCTCCAAAGAATTCACGCGAACGTTCATCCAGGATGTAATCGATGGTAATATTCAATGGAGTAGCGGCCATCATAGCGGCACTTTTGTCCTCTACCTTTTCTACTCTGTTATTATTATCCCATCTCCATTTTCCGGCACGAGCACGAATAACATTGATTAATTCATACGCACTGCTAGAGCCCGAAGCCCCTTTAACTGCGGCTTCTGCGGCTACAAAATACAATTCAGAAAATTTAGCAATAGGAAAAGGACGTGTATAGGCCACATTGGCTTGCCCCATCGTGTTTCCATTATCGGTACGATAAGGACCCAGTTTCCATAGCCCAGGATACATTAGTCTACTGATTCCCTCTGGAGTTACCACCCAATCAGCTCTTCCGGGCATCACACCGGCTCCTACACCACTATCTCCTGCATCCGTAGGATAAACCACATTGCCCGGATCAGAATCCAAAAAAGTTAAAATTGGATCTTCCATCACAACAGGTAAGCTATTGGCATTATACAACACCTCCGCTGAATTATTATTACGTTGCCAATTACCTCTGTAAACTGTTGTAAAGGTGCCATCATAGCGTGAGTCATTTGTTTTATCGGCAAAAGTGTTAATAATAGCTTCTTGTATAGGTGCCACTCCAGCCCAAGGGCGACCATGAGCCTGTACTGCTTCACGTCCAATAGAAACAACAGGATCCCATGTTGAGCTTGATTTAGAACTTCTTAATTCGGTGTAGTTCCAAGTTGGAAACCAAGGAGCAAAATTTCCGGGAGAACTTCCAGACCCCCATCCATTCACTGTTACTCCATTATAAAGACTACTTTCTTCAGTATGATCCGCATAAAGTAACATTTCTTTGTGCCGATCATTAGAACCTTCGTTTACATCATAAAAATAGTCCAGTAAACCATAAGTATCACCTGCATTATCAATTCCCTCAATAGCAAAATCATAGGCTTGTTGATAATACCAGTTGGC
This sequence comes from Saccharicrinis fermentans DSM 9555 = JCM 21142, assembly GCF_000517085.1. NCBI lineage: Bacteria > Pseudomonadati > Bacteroidota > Bacteroidia > Marinilabiliales > Marinilabiliaceae > Saccharicrinis > Saccharicrinis fermentans. Next base: position 1,700,720 of record NZ_KI912107.1, read on the forward strand.
ATCATGACCATCCGGATCTACACGGCTTGTTTCTGGATACGTAGGAATATTATTCGGATTTTCGAGCCACCATGCATAAGTCAAATAAGCTTTGGCTAGGTATAAACGAGCTACTGTTTTACTGACCGCTCCTGTTAAACGAGGTACATCATTTAAATCATTTACAGCCCTTAATAAATCCGGAAAAATAGACTTAGTATACACTTCAGGTACTGTATTACGAACAGAAGTTCTAACGGTTGAAGTATTGAATTTCAATTCACCTGCACCCAAATCCAAAGGAACTCCGCCAAATGTTTGCACCAGTAAAAAGTAATCAAATGCGCGAAAGAATCGTGCTTCTGCTATATAAGCTTCAGATATAGTGCCCACTGCCTCAGCATTTTCGATGATACCATTGGCTGTATTGATATTAGAAAACACGCCCCATATTCCTCCATAGGGGTTATTTTCAGCAGATATCTCACCTTGGCCCGAAAAGTCAGCTCTCTTTGAATCATTGTTCACATTCTGCCCCCAGGTTTGTTCATCCGTACCTGACTGCATACCAGCATAATAATATCCACTTCCAAAAAAATAACGGGTATGGGCATATAATGCCGTTAATCCTCCCATCACACCATTTTCTGTTTTAAAATAATCTGGTGTATAAATACTCCTGGGCTGCTCTTCTAATATATCTGAGCAAGCTCCCATCAACAGCGTTCCAACTAACGCAATTACACTTAAAGATTTAATATATAGTCTATTCATTGTTTAAGCCATTAAAATGTTACATTAATACCGAACAAGTAATTTCTAGTTGTGGGTGTATTAGTACCAATCGTTAGTAGTCGTTTTTGCTTATCATCAAAAGCCACCGCTGCATTCTCATTTGCATATGAATTGGTTTCAGGATCCATACCTGACTCATCATTAAATGGAGAAAATAACACAAACGGATTTTGTGCAGTAGCATACAAGCGCAATTTATTGATACCTATCTTTTTAATAAAATCCTGCTGAAAAGTATAACCAAGAGTAATCGTACGAACTTTCAAATATGAAGCATCAAAATAAGAAAGAGAGTTTAAATACCTTGGTGAATCACCTCCAATACCACCCGGTTTAGGAAACGTAGCGTTTTTATTGTCTTCAGTCCAATAATCCACATCAATATTACCTCTGCGTCCGGTTAATATATTCAAGTACCCTCTCGAGCCATAAGGTGTTGCGATCAGCAGGCCTCCTTTTTGAAAAGCTCCCACCATACTTAAATCAAAACCCTTATAACTTACATTTGTATTAAACCCTCCCATAAAGTCAGGTTCCATACTCATTACCTGACGATCTTCTGGCCCAATGGCACGCACGGGAGAACCGTCAGAATTATATTCACCAGTATATTTTACTTTAATCATTCCTTCATTTCCACCTGGTTCATATTGCTCTAAATACTGATAATCCGGATCTGTTGTATTCCAAAGACCCACGGCTTCATAATCGTAGATCACATCAATTGGTTTTCCCACAAACCACCAATTATCCCGGTCTTCGGTTTGTCCTGAGGCAAGCTTGGTAAGTTTGTTTCTATTGGCATATAAATTGACCCCTACACTCCATGTCCAACCATTATAATTGTCAAGTATTACGCCATCCAACGATAATTCAAAACCTTTATTTTCAGACTCTCCTATGTTCGCCATATAGTTATCAGAACCTGATGTTTGGGGTAATCCCACTCTAAAAAGCAGGTCGCTTGTTTTCGCAACATAGTATTCAATGGTACCAGACAAACGAGCATTCAACATTGTAAAGTCGACTCCATAGTTCATAGTAGACGTATATTCCCATCCCAACTCAGGATTTGGCAACTCATTAACATATAAACCTGTTCTGAAATCAGATCCAAAATTATACGGCCTGGAATCCAACAACCCCAATGTAGAATATGGATCTACGGATTGGTTAGACGCCACACCATAACCAACTCTTAACTTTAAAGAGTTTACAATATCTAACTGATCCATAAATGACTCGTTTGCCATATTCCACCCTACCGATACAGCAGGATATGACACCCATTTATGTCCTTCAGCTAATCTTGATGATCCATCAGTACGATAGCTAAGCGATACCATATAACGATTATCGTAACCATACATCACACGTGCCATATATGATTTTAATCCACTCTTATAATAGCCTTGTTTAGATGGATCTACTATTGGTTGATCGTTGGCACGTCCTAGGTTATAAAATTGAAAAGCATCAGACGGAATATCTGTGGCTGAAACATGCGATTTAGAATACAATTCTTCTTCTGCCGAATACAAACCAACAACATTCAACGAATGGCTTCCAAAATGCTTATCGTATGATATGACGTTTTCAACGGCCCAGCTTGTGGTATTTGAATGGCTTACCGAAGCCGAAGATTTTGTATCTTCGTTTACCTGAAATACACCCTTACCATTATAATCACCACTATTACTCTGACGATAATTTAAACCAACATTCATACGATACTTAAGTCCCTCTACTCCAGGTATTTTAACTTCTGCAAAAATAGAATTATATGAACTTGTTGCCTTTGTTTGATCAATCCAGCTATCCCCCAAGGCATTCACTGTTTTACGAGTATAAGTCCATTGGTCATCTAAAGGCATACTAAACACTCGTTTTATAGAACCATCCTGGTTATATGGATTCACAAGAGGTGAAGAATTTAGTGTTCCATATACACCTAAATTACTTCCATTATTAATGGCATGGTTACTATTGGTTGTCATTCCAACCTTTATAAATTCACCAATTTCTTGGTCTATTGAGCCTCTTATTGAAATGCGGTTGTAATCCTGACCGGGAAGAACAGCTTCTTCTTTATAATAACCAACACCAAAGCTATAACTTGATTTTTCAGTTCCTCCATTAATACCTACATCATGACTGGTAACCATACCATTGGCATACAATAAGTCCTGCCAATCGGTATTCACATCATCAGACTCATCTAGCGTATTATCATAAATACCTGCGGCCTCACGAAGTTTAGCAAAATCAGCTCCATTCATCATTGGATATTCACCAAAAACTGTTTTCACACCATAATATCCATTGTATGAGATTTGGGCCTCCTGCCCTTTGGTTCCTTTATTTGTTGTTATCATAATAACACCATTGGCTCCACGCGATCCGTAAATAGCCGTTGCAGAGGCATCCTTTAATATATCCATACTTTTTATATTAGAAGGACTGATATCACCGATAGATCCAGCAAAAGGAATCCCGTCTAATACCACCAAAGGGTCATTACTTGCATTCAAGGAACGCACTCCACGAATACGAATTTGCATATCGGCACCTGGTTTGGTAGATGTTTGGGCCAACTGAACACCTGCCACACGTCCTTGTAACGCCTGCGACACATTCGCTGAAGGCATTTCTCGAACAATATCTCCACGCACAGAAGACACAGAACCAGTTACAGCTTCTTTTCGTTGGGTACCATAACCAACAACAACGATCTCCTCCAGATTTTCAGTGTCTTCAATCAATACAACATTCACCACATTTTTTCCATCAATCGGAATTGCTTGATTTTTGAAACCAATAAAACTAAACAACAGTCTTCCGGTCTCAGGAACTTCCAAACTATAGGCTCCATCCGTATTAGATATTGTTCCAATGGTTGTTCCTTCCAAAACAATGCTTACGCCAGGAACAGGCTCTCCACTACTGTCTGACACAATACCAGTTATACTAATATTTTGTGCCCACATGAAAGCAGGCAAAAAAAATATTATCAAACCCAGCACAATGAGTTTTCTACTTTTTTCATCGTTTTTTTTCATAAAAAATTTAGTTTAATAAGATGAATTAATTATAAAGCATATGTTAGTTGTGATGCTGTAAATCAAACTTTTGTTTTTTCAGTTCTTCCAACTTATAAATAGGATTGTCAACCCCATAAGGAAGGGCTTGTTTAGAAAAACTTTGAAAATAAAGCAAGCATGCATCACGCCACCAAATAGCTTCTTTCTCTTGAATTTTCAATTTCTCATTCACTTCAATAAATTGCTGTGTAGCGATATTAGCTTCTAAGGATTTCCATATTTTTCGGAAACTTCGTACTTGATTAACTCCATCCTGGTAGTGATAACACAACTCTTCCCATAAGGAGTTACCATTCTTTAGTTCATAATTCCACGATAAATGATGAAACCAAAGTAAATATTCTAGAGGGCATGACGCTTCATTATCAAAAAGCTCTCTTAGTGGTTCTGCATATTGTTCAGTCGCATTGGTTCCTGATGAAGAACGATTAAAACCAATACCTAAACTATCCGCCTTATGATAATAAGAAGGGAGCCAATCCGCACGCGCATTGGGGATCACACACCAAGGTTCCGGCCCATAATGATGATCCCAACCCATCAGATGATGCAAGCCCAGCGGTGTCATATAATTAACCACTGCTTCGCGCGACTTCATCATCATGGATGCAATCTCTTTAACCGCATGCTCATCCTGTGTTAATGTAAGACGAATCCACTCCTTGGCTATGTGTCTTACATTTAATGATGGATTCCAGGCCAAACGACCAAATACATACCAATTGCTTTGTGCAAAATGGTGACCGCACCAATTATTGTCGGATCCGATATTAGCAACTCCTGCAATACCACTAATTCGTTTACTATTTTTATTACTGCTTACCTGAGCAACAGTAGATCCTCTTCCATTAGAATAAGTATCACTCCACAAAAACTCTTTATATAAGGTACCCAAATAAACTAAATGGCTTGAGAATCCCAGATACTCCTGCGTAATCTGCAGTTCAGGCATTAGAGAAGTTCCCTTCATTGCGCCAAACAAAGGGCTGAAAGGCTCTCTTGGCTGAAAATCTATGGGGCCATTTTTAACCTGAACAAGTACATTTTTTCGGAATTTATTATCTAATGGCATAAACTCCTCATATGCTTGCTTAGCTCTATCATTACCATTGGCATTATATACAAATGCACGCCACATAACAACTCCTTCATAAGGCGCTAATATATCCGCTAACATATTCGCCCCCTCGGCGTGGGTACAACCAAAATCCATAGGCCCGGGCTGCCCTTCGGAATTGGCTTTTACTAAAAAACCACCAAAGTCAGGTATCAACTGATAAATCTCCTCCACTTTGTTTTTCCACCATAGAACTACGTGTTTGTCTTTGGGATTAGCTGTTGCTAAACCATCTAAAATTGCCGGTGAAGAAAAATTCACAGACAAATAAACCTGTATTCCAAAAGGACGCAATACCGAAGCAATGGCTTTTACTTTTAACAAATACTCCGGTAATAAAATATCAGGACTCGCATTTACATTATTCAACACAGTACCATTAATACCGATAGATGCATTGGCCTTCGCATAACTTATATATCTCTTACTCAATACATTAGGCAAGTCATCCCATTTCCATATCGATCGTCCTGCATATCCTCGTTCAACAGACCCATCTAGATTATCCCAATGGTTTAAAACCCTTTTTTGATAGCTAGGAACTTCAATAATATTTAATGATGATAAGTTTATTTTGCTGGTTTGAAGTAAGCGTAAATAATGATAGACCGCGTACAAAACAGAAACCTCTGTATTGCCTGTTAAAAGAATAAGCTTCTTAGAGGCAATATATTTAATAATAAATCCCTCCTCTCCTAAAGAAGTCATTTCGGTATTGCTTATTGCCGCATCTACAAAACCACTATTCTTTAAGGCAATTACAATATTACCAGGTTGAACCTCATTTTGATAATTTATAGTACAATCAAACAAGCCTTCCAGTCCACTAACCAATTCTTTTTTGGCCAAATCAAAAGTTGTACCCTCCCCTATTGCATTTACAAAATTTGGCTTTAAATGAACATTTGCTTTCAGAATTTTATTTTGAGCAAACCATAGCTCCCTACCGTCATACTGCGATTCGGCAATAAGCGGGATAAATAATAAATAAATAAATATAAGCGATGTGATTTTCATGAATGTTTATTCTAAGTCAATAATTTTTCATTCTCAAAAATCAAATTTAACTAGGACCGTATATAATAACTTTTGATTTGGGACATATGATTTTAAATTTTAGATACAAAATTTTAGAATTTGTTACATTACTTTATACTTCAACTATATATGGTCTTATTTTTAAAAAAAAGCACTTCTTTGTTATGAATAAAAGGGTTCTTCAAAGGCATTTCCTCAAAGTATCATTAGAATATCTATTATGAGAGAATCATATAAGATCCATCATGCATATATCCTCGTAGAACAGTGATTCTCTAACATATTCCACATGGCCATTAACCAGAAAAGCCTGCGCTCCTAATGGAACGCAGGCTTTTCTGGTTAAGTCAGCTATATCAGCAAAAAATATTTATACCTTCTCTACAGCTTGTGGTACAAACATTAATTCCAATTCCTGTTTATAAGCTGCCAAATCAGTCAACACTTTTTCTTTCATATTTTTCAAACAACTATCACCCATTGAGAACATCTCTTTATAATAAGAGATACCATCCTGTAAGTTATTTTTAAACAGGTTAAAATACTTTACCTGAGGAGGTGTAAAATCATCCTTACATTCCTCAATTTTATTTTTAAGATAATCCATATAAATTTTTAATTCTTTGATAAACACATTGGGTCTATCTTCATTAAAAAGACTACTGGTTTTACCATATATATGCCCTATCATTTCTTTTAGGGAGCTTATCTTATTAAAATATGCTAAGTTAGGTCCCGGACAAACCACAACACCATGATTACCCTTAGAGAGGGGCACCTTATGAAAATCCAGTACAGTATTACCAAGGCCGACACACAAACAAGCTTTTTCTACCAATTTTTCCACTTTTGCTTTTAATTCTACCGGGTTGGAAATCGTTTTCTTCAGCTCTTCAATTTTGGTTCTCTGATACTGCACTGAAGCAGTGCAAATAGGATTTTTGGTAAATTCGGTATTAAACTGTAAAAATTGTTTTAGACATGCCGCACCAGGTTTTCCGGCATCGATACGTTTTTGCTTTTCAATATCGGCCCAATTTCCTCTAATGGAATTGAACGGAACGCCCAATGGAGATATATCACTCAAATAAAAGTCCTCTTCTGTTCCCTCTTGCAAAACTTTCTGAGTAAATTCATCAACCGTAGTTGCCTCAGGCACCAATAAAAAAGGAGAACCCCAACCAACTGATTCTATTCCATAATAATCGATAAACATTTGGTGCTCTTGGGCATCACCAACACCTCCTTGTACTGTATAAGCAATAGGTAAAGCTTGTTGTAATTCTATTCCCTTTTCCTTCTTTAGCACATCAGAATATCCGGCATATAACATATCTACCAGCTTTTCCCTATTGTCTTTAAACTCCTTTAAAATAGGGCCTAATAAATAACCGTCTGAAGCGAATGCATGACCTCCACAATTTAATCCAGACTCTATACGAAACTCAGAAACCCAAAGCCCTTTTTTCGCGAGGAATCTTCCTTGAATCATGGCCGAACGATAGTCACTCACTTTTAGAACAATCTTTTTTCTCAACCACCCCTCTTCATTGGGATAAAAATCATCGAAGGTAGCCATATAACCATATAAACGTGGATTCATCCCAGCCGAAAGAATAAGCGAAGCCTCTAATTTACTATCTGCAAAACCTTTTAGTGCTGAATGTGCATCATTATACTCCGATGAATATGCCTCCCCTTCTTTATTAAAGTTAACACCATCTAATTTAGTCATAATATTAACATCTATACTACCGGGTAACATTAGACTGCGTAATTCTTCCTGAAGCTTTGTTTTTTGATCACCTTCTGCCTCTATCATTTGGTCGTACCGAATTTTGAGAGATGAATTTTGTGGCAATAAACTAAAGTACTTGCTTATTTCGCTTCCTTCTTCAAAAGGAGATTTTTTAAGGTTTTCAAACTGTTCCTGAACCAAGTCTTGCACTAAGTTTAGATATTGACACACAATAGATGCTCTATTCTTCGGATCTGAAGCATCTAACAATTGGAAAGACAGACCATTTTCTTTACTATGAATCTCTATTAATTGATTCATTATATGATGATCGCTCAATGGAATAACCGAATGGATTCCATATTTTGCCACTTTCAAAGGAGATTCGATCGTGTATCCTGTTCCCATTACAGGAATGTGAAAAGTATGCAGTGGTTTATTTGTCATAAGTAATAAATTATTTTTAAAGCCGCCAAGTTAATAATTGCAAACGGCTTAGTAATCTCTGTAAATGTAATTAGATAATAAAATCGGAAAAATTACTAATTCGTACAAATTGTACAAATAGTCTATTTTTTTTGGAATATCTTTTTCGATCGTGCGAGTAAACTATTTTTGCTAAAAGCGTTCATAAGCATAACGCTTCCTCAACAAATATAGACAAATTATTTAGACAGAATGTCTTTAGGGATGATTATTCTTAAACAAAATCATATTTAAAGAAAATAACTACAATAAACCCTGGTTCAACAATCCTATACACAACAGTTCATTTAGTGAAAATTTCAACAAAACAAATTAAAAAAAGTGTACAAAATTTCCATTGGAAAATCAACGAATTACGATGGCAGTAACGATTTGATGTCCCACCTCTTCGTTAAGGGCTTGCATAATTTTATCTTTAAGCATCAACAACTCATTTCGCATGACACTGGAATTAATACTTAAATAAAGTGTACCCTGATACACATAAATATTGGTTGTTGCCCGAGCCACTGTTTTTCCTATTACTTTTTCCCAGGATCTAACAACACGATTTTCGAGCATTTTATGATCCAAATCTCTATTCTGACTGAGGTATTCTTTAATGATTGATTTAATATGCTGTGCATCTTTCCTTTCCATACTTTAAAGCTTAATTGTTAAACTTACCATTATCTACCATAAAAATACTGCTTTCTTTCTGAATTTTATTCAACACCGGCTCGATTCTATTTAACTGGGTATCGGTAATGAATATTTGACTAAAAAAATCGCTCCCCACTAATTCAATCAAGCGATCTCCACGTTCATTATCCAATTTATCAAAAATATCATCGAGCAACAAAAGCGGCTTTCGCTTTTTATGTTCCGATAAGAATTTGAATTGCCCCAGTTTTAAGGCGATTAAAAAGGTCTTTTTTTGTCCTTGCGAACCCATTTTTTTTATGGGATACCCTCCTATTTGAAATTCAACATCATCCTTATGTACACCTTTGGTCGTATAACCTAATATCATATCCTTCTCTCTACTCTCCTTTAGGCTACCCTCAAAGTCTGGCTGATTAAGATTCGACTTGTAATCAAATTCAACCACTTCTTTTTGGGCAGCTATAAAATTATACATCTCCAAAAAAACAGGTTTTAACTCTTCAAGAAATTGCATTCGCGAATGCGAAATTTTTCTTCCCAGTTCAATGATTTGAAAGTCCCATATGTCCAACATCTCATGTGCTTGGGCATTTAAGTTTTTTAATTTTTTTAAATATATATTACGCTGAGATATAACCTTGTTATAATTAATCAGATGCTCCAGGTAAGTTTTGTCATATTGAGAAATAACACTATCAATATATTTTCTTCGCTGTTCGCTCCCTTCTACAATTAAACGTTCGTCCTGAGGTGAAATCATCACCAAAGGAAGTAGTCCTATGTGATTTGATAGTTTATCATACTCTTTTTTATTGCGCTTAAATTGTTTTTTCTGTCCTTTTTTAAGCCCACAATAAATATGTTCTTCTTCATTGTTTACATCGTATTTTCCTTGGATCACAAAAAAATCGTGCTTATGTTGAATATTCTGACTATCCACAGGATTAAAAAAACTTTTACAAAACGACATGTAATAAATCGCATCTAACAAATTGGTTTTTCCGGCTCCATTGGGGCCTATAAAACAATTAATGCCCTTGTTCAATTGCAATTGTGCAAGCTCAATATTTTTGAAATTAATCAGATGTAATTGTTTTAAATACATACAAGGCTTTATTTATGGCCACAAATGTAATTATTCTATAAGAAATAAAGCATTGACAAGTATTTTGAATCACTAAAAACACAATAGAAATCTATGAATCATCCTTCAACTGATTTTTTTTTAACAAAACAACTAAAGAAATACGACTTCATATTTTGATTTTTTCACAAAACAACTACATTTGCGTAGCAATAAAAAAAGAAATAATTCATGTCGAATAAAGAAAAAGAATATGCTACTGAAACTAGCATGGAAAACGTTGAGCATGCTTTAAGTAAAACGGAACAATTTATAGAGGACAATCAAAAGGTTCTTACCATTATTATGTTTGCCGTTATTATTGTTATCGGTGGATATTGGGGCGCAAAAAAACTATATTTTGCACCACAAGAACAACAAGCTCAAACAGAAATGTTTCAAGCTCAAAACTACTTTGAAAAAGATAGTTTTAACCTAGCTTTAAATGGTGACGGAATGAATCTTGGTTTTTTGGAAATTGCCGATGACTATGGTATGACCAAGCCAGGAAACTTGGCTAAGTATTATGCCGGTGTATCCTATTTACATTTGGGTCAGTTTGATGACGCCATTGAATATTTAAGCAGCTTTTCATGCGACGACGAATTGCTAGATGCCACAGCCAAAGGAGCTCTTGCAGATGCTTACTTGGAGAAAGGGAATATTGATGAGGCTATTTCTAATTATAAAAAAGCCACAGAAGTTGACAATAGCATTGTAGCTCCTGCTTATCTTTTAAAGTTAGGATTGATTTACGAAGAGCAAAAAGAATACAATAAAGCAATAGAGGTTTATCAACGAATCAAGGACGATTTTAAATCATCTCTAGAAGCCCGAAGTATTGATAAGTATATTACTCGGGCTCAAATTTCAGCGAGCAAATAATTCAACATTTCAAAAAATAATTGATAAAAGAGGTTGCCTGTGTGGGTAACCTCTTTTATTTTTGTACTCTAAAATTGATTTTATGGCAACAAGTTTAAAAAATCTGTCGGATTACGATAAAAGCAAAATGCCTTCTGCAGCCAAAATGAAATTTGGCATTGTGGTAGCCGAATGGAACAAGGAAATTACCGAAGCTTTATACCAAGGTGCATACGATACTTTGATTGAAAATGGAGCACATCCCGATAATATTATAAAAAAATATGTCCCCGGCAGCTTTGAACTAACCAAAGGAGCCAAGTATATGGCCGATTATACCGACGTCGATGCAGTTATTTGCTTAGGTTGTGTTATACAGGGAGACACCCCTCATTTTGATTTTGTGTGTGATGGCGTAAGACAAGGTATCACCCAACTAAATTTAAGTTATCCAATCCCATTTATTTTTGGACTAATTACCACACTTAACTTACAGCAAGCCAAAGACAGAGCGGGTGGCAAGCATGGAAATAAAGGAGATGAGGGTGCAATTACTGCCATAAAAATGGTAGATATGGGTTGGAGTTTAAAAAAATAAATTTTACATTTGCAGCCGCATTAGGGGAGATACCAAAGCGGCCAACTGGGACGGACTGTAACTCCGTTGTCTTACGACTTCGCAGGTTCGAATCCTGCTCTCCCCACTAAAAATAGATTAAAGATCTATTTTTAATGAAATGCTTTGAGTAATTTAATAGTTATTGAATTACATATAGAAAAAATAATAGGCGAAAGTAGCTCAGCTGATAGAGCATCAGCCTTCCAAGCTGAGGGTCGCGGGTTTGATCCCCGTCTTTCGCTCTAATAAAGCCATCTAATATAAATCGGATGGCTTTTTTTTTAGAATTTGTTCGTCATTTCTACACAAAGAGGATCACGCACAAAAGTTGGGTCTGTTGAAAAATAAGTATTTGTTTATCTGTTAAATAGAAACGGATAAAATAAATTGTGAAAGAAGAACTATCATTGGAGCTATCGGTGGCTCTATTTTTACCAGCAGGAATATTAGATTATTTCCAGATCGTATCCTATCGGAAATCTTCAAGCGGAAAGCATATTTTAAACTAAGGATTTGAAGTTAAGGGTGTTGATATTCTATTTTAATAATAATTTCAAGTATAACGAAAGTCTTTACAATTTATCCATAACCATATTCAAGAACTCTCATCTAAAGGATATCTTCTATTAATGTACAAAGCTATCAATTAATGAACCGCAGGGTTGGCCAGAACAATAGCCCCGGGGCCGACGTTGCCGAAAAGCTTCCCTGGGCGCACTTGAGGTGGTAGTGCTGTTGACCTAGCGCGAAGGAAGTGTGCGCCGGACGGAAAGGGAAGTTGATGCAGGGCAGATAGTGATCTATTGTTCTAGACCTTTTTGGTCCTTTTATGGCAATGATAATAACGAAGTTATCATGAGGACCTTTGAAAACAAGCCTTTCCGAGTAAATTAGCGAAGCTTATTCATGAGGACCTTTGAAATAAACCTTTCCGAGTAAAAAGGACATTAACGCAAGTTTCAAAAGCAAAGAAAATTATCATATAAGTTAGAAACATTGCTCTCGATTAGATAACGGAAGTACCAATGCTGCAGCAGAATCTTTCAATGCAAAAGTAAAGGATTTCAGAAGGCAATTCAGAGGTGTTGTTGATGTAAATGAGGAGCAAATCTCCTTATAGCACATAGGCCAGATGGCTCAATAAGTAGAGATTTTTACACCCTCAATAATCTTTTTCTCTATTTCTGCGTTAAAGGAATACAACATACACGATAAACGACCTAGTTATGTCCTTTGATAAAGAAGAAAGATTAAACGAACTATATACTGAATTTAATCGCACTGATGAATTTTATGCACAATTCAGAAAACAATTCAATACTGTCATCATAGATGTGGTTTTAGATTATTACCCAGGATTTAAACAAAAAGATGTTCTAAATGATATGATAGATCAATATGCCAGTGAAATATTAAGTGCTACAGAATCGGTCTTATACAAAGACAAAAATTACCCCAAATACAGAAAGCTAGAAGAAATAGAATATATGGATCGTTTTTTAAATAAAGAAGAAGTCATCGCTAACCCTGATGAATTTTCGGAGACGACACATAAAATAGTAAAAGCCTTCATTGTTTCTCAATATCAGAACATCATTCATTTGTCTGCCCAGGGCTTTAGATTACTCGAAAGATATATGAAGATGCATTTGATGGCTTTTATTTCTCAATTTTTGTCTTTTGTAAAATAATAGTCTAATTTTATTACTTTTGCGCTTTCTTCCATTCAAATAGCAAGAAGCAAATGAAATTAAAAAAGTTACTACCCGAGCTGGTATCGGGAATAATAAATGCAGGCTACGACAAAACGCCCAAACAAATTCAAACAAACGCCATCCCTAAAATAAAATCCGGCGTTGACGTAATCATGATTTCGCCCAAAGACTCGGGCAAAACAACAGCTCTTGTTATTGGAACCATCCAACAATTAAAACGACCTTTTGAAGAAGCTCCACGCGCCATCATCATCACCTCAACCAAAGAAAAAGCTTTTGAAATAGAGGAACAGATAGCACTCCTTGGTAAGGCATGTAAACTAAGAACTTTTGTTGCTTTTGACAAAGGTATCATCCAATATCAAAAAGATGAAATTTATGATGGGTTGGATGTGCTAATTTGTACACCCAAACGCCTCACGGAGTTGGTTAATATAAATGGTGTTCCCATGACCAAAATAAGTCTGATTATAATGGACGATGCCGACACCCTTATTACCAACCGGTACCACTCTATTATATATCGCATTGGTGATGGCGTTAAAAAGGCACAAATGATTATTGCTGCTGACAAATGGCACAACAAATTTGACGATTTATCTGAAAGGATATTAAAAAATCCTTTTCTTATCCAAGAGGAAGAAATGTAAACATCAAAAAAATCTGATTCCAACTCCCATTGATCATTATAACCTAATCCTCACATCTCTTTCCCCCACCCCCAAAAAAAATAACAAAAATGCGTTACCAATTGGCAGGTGGTGGTCTAAACTACCAGATAGTATATATTCGTATGATTAAGATTAAATTTTCAAAGGCCGTATAGAGATGGCCAAAATAAATCACCTACCTATGTAGGCATAATGTGGTCATGGCATGTTTTATCTGGTAACAACGTCTTAACCCATCCCAAACACCCATCTACCAACAACATATTGTTTTATGCTATCCTATTTAAATATAGCAGTTATCAATAACTATTGGATATCACTAAATTTTGAAATGCCAGAATTTTAGACGAACTTAATGATGGATAGCAGCTATAATGATATATGGTACAATTTACGATCACCATATATCTTCTTTTTAAGTCTTTGACTCATAAATATAAAAGATTAATATACATAAACGCTGTTCATAAGTGTACAACAATGGTAAACAGCCATATAAAATGCGAAGCATAAACAATGGAAAAAATGAAATCGTTTTTAGAATTTAGCCTCATTAACATTGGTGATACTCATTTAAAAGTATATACCATATTTATTATAATTTCCATCTTTTTTATTACCAAACTACTATTGACCATCATTAAAAATGCTTTGGGTCAAAAACGTTTATTTAGTCGACTCGACGAAGGAACAGCATATGCTATTTTCAAGATCATTAAATATATTGTTTGGTTAATTGCTATTGGTTTCTTTTTAGAATCCATCGGTGTAAAAATCACCTTACTAATAGCTGGATCAGCTGCACTTCTGGTAGGTGTAGGTCTAGGGTTACAACAGACCTTTAATGACATTATCTCTGGCATTATACTACTTTCTGAACGATCCATAAAATTAGGAGACATTCTTGAGATAGATGGTGATGTAATAAAAGTTCAAGTAATTGGTTTAAGGACATCAAAAGGCTTAAACCGCGATGAGATAACTGTCATTATACCTAACTCTCTAATTACAACCAATAAGGTAATTAACTGGAGTCACCAGTCAAAGAAAACACGCTTTAGAATAAATATTGGTGTTAGTTACGAGAGTGATATTGAACAAGTCATTCAAGTTCTGGAATCAAGTATCCACGAGCATTCTGCCATCAACAACAAAAACCTGATTGAAGCACGACTCGTAGACTTTGGTTCTTCCTCTATAAACTTTCAGGTACTTTTTTTCACTGAAAACATATTTGAAATAGAACGGATAAAGAGTGATATCAGACGTATTATTCATGCCAAGCTTAAGAAAAATAATATCACAATACCATTCCCTCAAATGGATATTCATATTGACAAGCAGGACAAAGAATTCAAACATACGAAAATCATAAACGCATGAAAATTGCCATTATTTATAACAAAGACGTAACGGGAGTCTTCAATACCTTAGGTATGCAGAATAAAGAATTTTATTCTGAACAAAATGTAAAGCGAGTAGCAGAAAGCTTGGAAAAGGCGGGACATAATGTACACATATTAGATGGAAATATGTACATCATTGAGCGTTTACAACATTTTACGCCCCTTTACCGAAAATACAGCATCTCCTAAACTCCCTTTACACAGTCGTCTCCGCACTTTTATTAGAAGTAGAAATGATCAGGCAGAAACATTGTTAGCAAAACTGGTTAACATCAATACATATGTTCGCAATGTTAGTGGCATTCACCAAGCAATTCACTTTGTCAAGTCTGAATTATCACCTATGGGTTTTACCCAAGAAGTATTTCCAAATCTGGAGGTTGGTAATGTGGTATATTTCTCCAATACCTATGATGAAGAGGTCGACTGGCTTTTAATATTGTCGGTGGACGATCAGCAAAAGTTAGAAAACCAGGAGTTTTTTTATGCAACAGAGCACAAATTATACGGTACCGGAATATGGGAAAACAAAGGGGGCATAGTAACTACCATACTTGCCTTGCAGGCATTAAAGTTCAGCCGTCAGTTAAAAAAAATAAAAATGGCAATAATGCTTATTCCTGACACTAGCATTGGAGGCAAATTCTCAAAGCAAATATTAAATACAAAAGCTGCAAAAGCCAAACATATTATTGCCTTACATGGAGGAAACGACGAAGGTAGTGTTATTACCAGTCGCTCAGGAAGTGCCAATTACACCTACGACATAAAATTAATGGATCACACAGCTGAAAATGTGGCCAAAGTATCTGCTCATTTTTATAAAACATTGGCCTCTATTGTTGATATCTCAAAAAATAACCCCGAAGTAGTGCTGGCTCCTTATCATACAAGTTTTAATTCAAATATATTCAAAGGTTTTGCCAATGGCTCTTCTAAAATAAGTGTTCGTTTTAACCATAAAGAAGAATATGAGGCCATGGACAAAAAAATTCATAAATTGGTTGGCAATACCAAAAAGAATTTAAGATTGTATAATAGCCAGATACAAGGAGGTGTATCAAGACTTCCCATGCCCGAATCGGAAGAAAGTAAGCGTATTTTTAATATACTGAAACAGTTATCGAAACTTAGTGATGTTAATATTCAAAAAGAACACAGGTGGAGCTCTTCTGATATTTGTAATGTGACTAAAAGTTGTGCTAAAATTGATGGGCTTGGTCCTACAGGGTGGTTATGATAATAAATGGGCTGAATATATTTTCAGAAGTAGCATCACAGATAAAGCGTTACTTCTGGCTCTGTTACTAAATGAGAAACCAATTTCTCATGAGATTGATCCGTTTACGCAAAAAAATAATGAAGCTTCACCTCACCCATCAGTGCCCTGCTAATTATTACTTTTATAGCGAAAAAGACAACACGGGAAACGAACCACTGGAATGAATTCTCACATAGAAGAATAACTCATTCTGACAAATTCCATATGGACATTTAAAACTTAACTTAATTATAGAATTTAAAAAGGGGGACTTAGTCCCCCCCTCTACAGCAATCAAGCAACATCCTTCCCCTCTAACCCTAGAATATATGCCTGAAGCTAAAAAATTACACACCTTGCTCAAAATAATTAAGTAAGGTGTATGACTTAAGATATTCTAATACAAATATTTAATAATAGACATTACAAAATATAACAAATTATTTGTTCATTGTCTTTAAAAAATTTGTTATATCAGCAGGCTCTGCTCTCTTTCTATAGTCTGCGTCTAAAAAGGCATAAACAATGGTACCATCTGTATCAATCACATAAGTCGCTGCTAAAGGTAGCTCGTTGGAGTCGTCTCCATTGTGTTCGTTTAGTCCAAATTTTTCATTGTAAATATCTGCCACTTCTTGGGTTAGTTTAAACACCACTCCATATTGTTGGCCCACCACATTTCCCACATCACTCAAAACCTCAAAGTCTAAATGAAGTTTCTCACTGGTACTAATAGACTGATCCGGTAATTCAGGTGTCAGAGCCACCAAATTAGCACCTTGTGCTTTAAAATTAGGTAGTTCATCTTGTAAAAATTTTAGATTAATATTACAATACGGACACCAACCTCCTCGATACCAAACCAATACAACTGGACCTTTTTTTAAATACTCTTGTAAGGACACTTCTGTTCCCATTGCATTTTTTAAAGTAAAATTTGGTGCCATATCACCAATGTTTTTGGCCAATTTTAACACGCCACTCTCTCTTACGGCATCCAGACCATCTTGGTATATCTTTTTTATATGCTGATCGGCCTTTTTACCAAAATTTACTTTTCGCTCTTCTAAAGCCTCACTTTGCAACATACTGTTTGATTCTTCCATAGAATTCTCTTTTATGGTGGTTGATCGATTACTCTTCTTATTATCACAAGCCCATACAGCCGTTAATAACAAACAAAAGCTTACAATTTTCATGATTTTCATAATGAATAAAATTTTAATGAGTAGGTAACACTTGTTGATTCTCTTTTCTAATTATAATAAGTATATTTATCATTGAAAAAACAATAATACCAACGGCAATATATACCAGTGGCCATTTAGGTTGAACGCGTAAGAAAAATTCAGCCAGTAAAGCACCAACCATAGTTAGCAATCCGAAGCTATTGGCAAAAAGACTAAATCTATAATAGTTTAATTTACGAATAAAAAACACTTTATGCTGAAATAAAGTATAAATGGCATTAGAAAAATATGCCAATAACACTGCTGAAATCAAAAAACCTGTAGAAACCCTAAAAAAAGTAGGATCTATACCTAACGGTTGGGCCATTTCAATAAAAGCATTGACAGAAATTTCCCATCCTGCTAACTTTGAAATTGCAAATCTCACCAAGACTAATCCCATAAGTATGCTGGTGATAAATACTACTGTTTTTCCTATTCTACTCATTATACAAATTTTTACTTTCTATTAAAAAACCGTTCTAAATTTCCACTTTCTATACAAGTCAACAACCATTTACTTTTTACGCTAAATCTGACGTAATTCGAAACTACCAAAGTATCAACTTTACAAAACTAAACAATCGCTTTGATATAAAGTTCAAACAGATGATAATTTTAACACTATTTATTATTTCATCCTACACACCGTATACTCAACCACATTTAATTTATATGTAAATACAAGAAACTTTCTCATACTTACAGACATCAACAAATGACAAAAATGTCACATAATATGGTCATTATGACATACTTAAGACAACAAACACTGCCAAAATTACAATCAAATTATTTTAAATTTACGGTTCAAAATACTAAACAATTGACATTCAAGCGTAAAACTTTAATACATAAAATTAGATGTGAGAATGGCATTCAATTTGAAAATATCTGACCGAGTTAATAATTAATTTGTTGAATTAAAATTTTGGAGGATTAAGTTATGACACTTACAAAATTATCAAACAACTGGTTTCCATCAGTTCCATCAGTCTTTGATCGGTTCTTTGATGGTGAGTTAATGGATTGGAACAGATCTAATTTCTCCAGCACAAATTCTACATTACCCGCAGTAAATGTAAAAGAAAACGACAATGATTTTTTAATTGACGTTGCTGCTCCGGGGTTAAAAAAAGATGATTTCAAAGTGAACTTCGACAACGGATCTTTGATTATATCATCTGAAAAGAAAAGTGAAGTTGAAGAAAAAGATGGCGAGAAAGTAACCAGACGTGAATTCAACTATCAATCATTCCAACGGTCCTTCAGTGTTCCTGAAAACATTGTTGATCCTGAAAAGATTAGGGCTAGCTATGAAAATGGCATTCTTCACATAACACTTCCTAAACGAGAAGAAGTAAAGCCAAAACCAGCGAAGCAAATTGAGATTCAGTAACTGATGCGGGGCAGACAGTACTGCCCCCTTTTTACTCGAAAAACACATATGAAACGAGCCATGAGAGTGATCTCTCACACAGGTGAATGATTATCACGGCGAGTTCCATATGACCATTAAGAAACAAATTATAAACATATGAAAACAATAATATATAACAACACATTGGCATGGTATAAACCATTTGAATATAAGCTATTGAATCCCATTATTCAATGTAAGAATGAACTAAGTGAAGATATCTATCAAACACCTATAGCTTATACTTTTAATTATTCTGTCCCTGGATTTAGAAAGAAAGATTTAAAAATGAAAGTCCAAGATGACCTTCTTACCATTGAGGGATCATATAAAAACAGAAGGTTACGATGGTGGAGCAAAGAAAGTGAAATAAGAGAAAAACACTTTGTAAAAAACATTCGACTATACAGGGATATGGACAGCAATAAAATACAAGCCCAATTTAAAGATGGTATTTTAAGCATTCATATTCCTAAAAAAGAAGAATATGTAAGTTATCGCGAAATTCCTATTAGCGGCCAATCAACTGTAGTTGAGATGGTGGACAACGAAAAAAGCAAAGTCAACAAACTATTAAAAAAAATAAAACATAAATTAAGTAGTTATGTTGTTAAATATACAAAGTAACTCAGCCTAAAACAAAAATGTATTAGCACACGATGCGGTATGAAAAACGACCGATATTTTTCATAAATTAGTCTATATAACCTTTGTGTAACAAGCAGATTTAAAAAATTAAGTATTATGATGTTGGAATACTGTAAAATTGTTTTAAACGGAGTACATGAGGATAAAAAACTATTTCGTAAAGAACTGATCAAATCAATAGCTTGGCTCAAAGCCGAAGAACAAAATGAATTTATTTCGTGGGTCAAAAATAATTTTCAAGATCAACATGCCGATGTCATCGACGAAATACTGAACACCAAATATAATTTTGCATCTTAACCCACTTCAAATTCAGCTTATATTAATTTTGTTGTAAAATCACTATGTTCGGCACTAAAATCTTTCATTAAGATTACCTAAAACAGGCTTATGTATCAGAACTCTGTATGCAACTCTATAGTAGCAACCAAGGCCATAAGGAGGCATTTAAAGCAAATTAAAACAAAGCAACTAAATATCTTGTTTAAAGCCATTTTTGGTCGACTTGTTTTCTCATGCATAAAAACGGGGCAACGATGCCGAACATAGTAAAAATAACAAGCATATATAGCTCCACGCTCGTAAAAAGACATTTTATCGTTTATTACAAATAGTCCTCACGAATAACTTTTTCTTTAACCAATTCCCTCAAGGTTATCTCCGTCATATCACTTTTGAAAATAAACTCATTTTGTAAATCGGAAACATAGGCCTTTAGCCTCATTTTAATGATACTACGTTTATCTTTCATCTCATTAAAAAACAAAACGGTAACTGGTTTATTTAAATAAATATATTTAGACACCATGGCTGACTCCACTGCAATTTGACGTACCTTTTGCGTATCAATATCCAAAGGTAAATAAAACTCGGCCACCACCTGACAATTTGTTTCTCCATTATTGGAATTGGAAATAGAATGATTCATCATCTCTGCATTAGGAATGGTGACCACAGAATCATCAGCGGTTACAATACGTGTTGAGCGCAATCCTATTTTAACCACTTCTCCGTACTCCTCCCCTGCCTCTATTTTATCTCCAATTTGAAAAGGGCGGTCAAACAGAATCATCAAACCACCAAATATATTCTTCAGCAAATCCTGAGCTGCAAAACCAATAGCAACGCCCACTGAAGTAAAAAACGCTATAACGGTTGCCAAAGGCGGTCTGATGACACCTTGAACAATAATATAAACGACTACTGCCCAACCTATAATTTTCACAATGGGAATAATTCTTTTTGTTAAGATACGATATTGGGCACTTTTTCTGCCTATCTTATTCAGCAGTATATCAATGATTTTTAACAGAATAAAGCCTATGAGAATAATAATCAAAGACCACACAATTTTTCCGGAAGTAATAATTTTATTGACAGGTGGTGCGCCCAACTGATTCATTCGATCCTACAGTGAATTGATTCTAATGGTGTCTTTAGATTCAACGCTCATTTTTTCTTGTATTGGCACAGAATCTTCTCCCACCGACAAATCCACAACAGGAGGTATCGAATCATTTCCTGAAGCAATTGCAGATGCAAAGGCAAAAAACAGTAAAATATTTATGATATTTCTCATTAACAATGATGTTTAATGTAATAAATTCCTTGCTTTTAATGCTTCAATAGTTGGACGATAAAGCAATAGATTGATTACATATCTATTTTTCACTTCCAATAAAAGTCCATCATCCACCATCTGAAAAAGCTTCATTCGACCTTGTTCTGGAGAATATCTCATCACTTTACAAAAACCATCCTGATCTAAACCATCATGCAACAATATGGCGTACAAACAAAAAAGCTTCTCCTGACTTAACTCTTTAATAAAAGTGATATTAAAATCATTCATAGAGCTAATAAACAAGGTGTTTTTTCTATACGTTTAATCGAGCGCAACCAAAAAATCAATGCCACACTCAAGTTTCCTTTTGCCAGAGAATTGAGCACATCAAAGTATTGTTTTTCCAGGGCCAGCTGCACTTCACTGGTACTTAGTTTTGACATTTTTTTATTCTGGACATCTGCTTTGCTCTTTAAAAACACCAAATCATATCCACTCACCTGATGCCTTTTCTTTACGATGTCCACCATGTCATCATTTGAAAAATCTCCTAACGTAATAACATGTCCAAAATATTCTTCAATAGAAATGGCCTTATTCAGGTAATTCCAGGCATGTATGGTACACGTACAAACCCAGAATATGGACTTATTTGTTTTCGACATGATTTCAAAAAGTAGTTTTAAAGTCTCAAATCCATCCACTTTCTTGAGATAAGCAAACTGCAGTCCCTCTAGTACAATTATTCCTTTTTTACTATTTAACTCTTCAATAAATAAGTCAACTTCATTCAATGGGGTTAAATCCAATATTTCAGAAAGAGTAAAGATAAACTCATCCTGTCGGTATATTTTATTGAAATCCTGAAAGTTAATGATAGTTGCGGGTATATCTCTTCCCTTAAGAACAAAATTGAGCACCGAGGTTATGCCTGCACCCTTTTCGGCCGTAATGGCTAAAGTTGCAAAACGACCCTTGAGCCAATTCAGATACACATATTCAAAATCACCAATTTCTGCCGACCGTTTAAAATACAAATATCCTCCATCAATAGGATCTAGCTTAAAAAGCCTCTGATACAAAAAAGGTAACTTTTCTGTAGAATTGGCTATTTCACTCAAAAACACAGATATCTCATTATTAATCTGGGCCTGTACTTCTTCTTGCGAATAAATTTTAGTGAGCTGTTTGGTAATTTTAAATCCTTTTGATATTAATACGGACCATTTTGCAAGGCCGGTGACGCTAAGCTGTTGAAACTTACCAACAATTAGATCTTTAAAATGGGTGGTTTTACGAATTGCTTTTGCCTTGAGCAGTCTCACATTCAACTCCCCAACCTTTTCATTTTCTGTTAATTCAGACAATGCCTCCCCAAAGAAACCAACTACCTGAAGGAGCTCTTCCTCTACCATTTCCTTCAAGCTCGCCAGCTGTTTGATTATTTCATCAAGCTTGTTTAATACTTTTGTTTCTCCATCTTTAAGCAGCGAAGCCACATCTTCCCCTCCTCTGCCTTTTTCCGGATTCTCCAGTAATGAAGAAACTGTTTCAAAATTATATGCAGAAATATGGATCAGGTTGAGAATCTCATTTTCATAACTGGCTATCTTCAAAAGAATTATTTGCTTGAATGCATCCATTTGGGTAGAAAATGAGGGAAGAATTTCAAATTGTATTAACTCACGCAAATACACATCCGTTAAATGAGAAAGTTGCATCTGATCCCATTCTTTTTCGCCACTAAATATCATTCGTTTATCTTTGGTACGATCCACCTCCGAAATAACCAACTGTTGTATTTCACTAAGCACATATAAAAGTCTTTGTGTGTGATTAACTTTTGATAAATAATGTTTTTGCATCGATAATATATCCGAGACTTGTTGGCTCTGATGCAATAAAAAATTCTTATTCTTCGATTGTGTCTGTAATTGACTGCCTGTAAAATGATAAATGCTATGTACCTTTTCTTTTACTTCTTGCAATTGTTCACTAACCTTGCCAATACTATCTGTACTTACGGTTATACTTTTTGACCTACATGCAGCAAGCGTTTTGTTGATGATATGATAAAGATCTCCATCAAAACACCAATCCTCCGAAATACCAAACAATGAAATTTCCCATGCCAACAATTGTCTTTTTTGCAGAGTTGATCTTTTTTTCAGATTACGGTCTGTGAACCAGCGCATATATTTCAAATGTCGACCTTCATATGTGCCCAACTTATGGTATTCATCTTCAATAGACTTAATGGTTAGAGCACATATCTTCGCAATGGTATTACTTTTTTCCGCTTTAAAACGCTGAACATCCAATTTTGCCTCCGAACATTTATCAACTACTTCCTTGATAATTAGCTTACAGGCTTGCAAATCAAAGTTTTGATTTAATCCGATATTATTATTAAGCTGCGAAAAAGATTGCTTAAAATAAATTAACCACTCAATTTCAATTAAAATGATTTGCTTATATAACAGCCAAATATCTGGAAAAACATTCAAATACAACTCATTAACCAGATAATATCTCAATGGAATCCGTTTCTTAATACTAACTGGTGCGTTTTTTTTGGCCAAGCGCATCTGGATCTTAAACCGAAGCTGCTTGAAACTTTTTATGATTTTAGTAAATGTAGCTTCATTTTTATGAGCTCGCCTGTTTTCCTCCTTTTCGTCATCCCAAATATTCTTCGATAGTGATAAAAACAAAGCATCACGATCGTCATAAAACTGATTTAAACGTTTTTGAGCATCAAATTCTTCGACCAACAGAAAAGATTTTTTGTTGTACTCTTGTATCTTGTTCAAGAACTGCCCATGAATATCCAACAATGCATAAACATCTACATTTTCAGCGTCGATATGTTCCATTTGGCGTAGATAATCATCATAGATAAAGCCAATTTGCTCCAACAATTGGCCCACATCAGCTATCTTTTGATCTACTACCATACCAAAACTGTGATGGTAAAGCTGTACAATAGATGCCATTGCTCCTTGTAAATAGAAACTTTGTACCATCAAATTTTCGCAATTGAAAATCATCATTTGTAAAGACAAAAATAGCCTTCATCTTTAAGTTGCAAAACAGAAACGAAGAAGGCTATGAATAAAAACAAAAAATTTTTTATGTGGTACAAAGTTAAAGAATTTTCATCACAAGGACTAAACCAAAGTCAAATCAAATTAGAGTTAGGTATCGACAGGGGAACTGTACGTAAATACCTTTCCATGAGCGAAGCACAATTTCTAGCATGGATTAGTACTCCACGGCGAATGCCAAAAAAACTAAATGAGTATTATAATTTTGTCAAAGAATTACTGGAGAGAGGCCCCTATTTATCAGCAGCTCAGATTGAAGATAGATTAAAAGAACATTATTCTGATCTGCCGAATGTAAGTAGTAAAACAGTCTATAATTTTGTTCAAACAGTAAGAAAGGAACAAAATATACCCAAACATAAAGAGAAACTTCCACGCCAATACGAGAAGCTTCCCGAAACAGAATATGGAGAAGAGGCACAAGTAGATTTTGGATCATACCGAATGCTTAGTAGTGGAAGTGGCAGAATTAAGATTTACTTTTTTACAATGGTACTTTCCCGTTCCCGACAAAAGTTTGTTTACTGTCAACGAATACCATTTACTACAGAGACAGCAAATTATGCACATGAACTGGCATTCGAATATTTTGAGGGAATCCCCCGTCGAATAATCTACGATCAGGATCGTGTTTTTGTAAAAAGATGAAAATCTTGGCGATGTTCTTCTTACTGATGGATTTATGCAGTTTACAAATGCACATCCCTTTAAGGTAATATTTTGCAGAAAAGCTGACCCTGAAAGCAAAGGAAAAGTTGAAAATGTAGTAAAATACGTAAAACACAATTATCTGAAAGGAAGAGTATTCCAAGATATTGACAGGTTGCAAAAAGAAGTTTTACAATGGCTTGATCGCACTGGAAATGCGAAGATACATGGTACAACCAGGCGTATTCCAAAGCAAGAGTGGGAAAAAGAAAAGCAATACCTGCTGACTTATAGTGGAAAACCGGAAAAACCATTTTTAAACTTGCCGATATATCCTGTGAGAAAAGATAACACGGTACTTTATCGAAGTAATTACTACAGCTTGCCTTTGGGTACATATCAAGACAGGGGTGCCAATGTTTTACTGGAAGAAAAAGAAATGAAGCTTTTCTTTTATACGATTGATAACCAGTTGCTGGCCACACATGAGCTGTCTTTAGATACAGGTCGGATTATTAAAAATAATGACCATGCAAGGGAAAAGTCAAAGACTCTGCAAAAAACCTATGAGCTGGTTTTTGAAAGCTTAAGATATATTCCTCAAGCCGAACAATATTTGGCAGCAATAGAGAAAGATAAACCCCGGTATTTTCATGATAATCTCCGAGTTATACAAAAGAACATTGAAAGTTCATCTCAGGAAATAATCAACTTAGCCCTGCTTTACTGTTATGAAAATCAGATACTAAATGCCAATCGTTTCGCCGAAGTTCTGAATTATTTTGAAAATGAGCAAGCTCTAAAGAATGTAAAACACAATGTTTGTATAGAAACCGGCAATCTGAATAAGCAACAAAATGCTGATATGCAACCTCAGAAAAGTGATATCAATGAATATGAATCAATAATGAATTAGAAAATGAAGCTATTAGATCAAATTAAAAACTATGCCGATATTTTACGGCTAACAAGGATGAAAAACGAACCAGAAGCAGTGCTTCATCAGGCACAGATAGATAAACCATCTTATCAGGAATTTGCATTACAGCTCTTGCAAAGAGAGGTGCAGCACAGAAAGAAAACAGATCTTGACAGGAGAATGAAATTAGCCCGATTACCCAAAGATCACAACCTGGACAAGTATGACTTTAACATGGCAAATGGTATGACTGTGCCTCAACTGAAACAATTACGGGAATTATTATGCATGGAACAAAATTATAACCTGATACTAATGGGCCCCTCAGGAACAGGAAAAACGTATGTGGCGGCAGGACTGATTAACGATGCTGTAAAATCTGGTCATAAAGCTTACTTTATCACAATGGAGGAACTAATAACGGTGTTAAAAATGAAAGAAATGATATCTGGTGCGCTTAAACACTTATAATCGTCTTTTAAAGGCTCATTTAGTGGCTATAGACGATATAATGCTTTTCCTATTAAGAAACATGAAGCAGTTGCATTTTTCAACCTGATAAATCATCTGCACGAACAAACGTCTGTAATAATCACAACAAACAAATCCCCTCAGCAATGGGCAGAAATGCTCGATGATGAAGTCTTGGCAACTGCTTTGTTAGATGTATCCACCCCACCAACCCCATGTTTCCTGCCATTCCAATGACTGTTATTTTTGCCTCAAAAAATCATGAAACGCAGAAAATCCTTAAACCGAAGCATGTTTGAGCATGTGGTTCTACAGCAGGAAAGCGGCCAAACTATAGGAAGTTACGCCAAACAAATTGGAGTAACACGCTCGAAAATGCAATACTGGGTAGGTAAATACAAAGCCCTTGAAAAGACTCAAAAAACAGAAAGCGACACCAGCCTGAAATTTATTGACCTTAACTCATTCGGTCTTCAGAATGCACAGGTTGATTCTTTCGCCTCAACAGAATCTTCGGCAACAACGGCAGTTTCATCGCTACAGGATGAGCGATTGCCGCAAATGAGCCTTACTTTTCCGAACGGCATGAGCCTGAAAATTTACTAGCTCATGATTGGGCTGAGTGCAAACTTGCAGTACTATTTGTGCTGCAAGCCTGTTGATATGCGTAATGGCTTTGATGGACTGGCCGGAATCGTGCGCAATATATTGAAGCAGGATCCTGTCAGTGGTTCCGTTTTCATTTTTATAAATCGCACCGGAACACATATAAAGCTGTTATTTTGGGACGGAGATGGTTTTGCCTTGTTTTACAAACGTCTGGAGCGAGGTAGATATTTTCTAGAAGACCAGGATAAAACAACACCATCACGACTCATTACCCGGGAAGAGTTGATGATGATTTTGGAAGGTCTTTCCTTTAAAAAATTTGAAACGAAAAAAGCGATTTAAAATCAGCTGATTTTTGTTATTAAATAACTGTAAAATATAGGTTTAAATATTTGTCAGTCAAATATTTAATATTATATTTGTGTATGAAAAAACAGCACATTTCACATAGCCAAAATACTGCTCAACTGGAGGCCAAAATATCGGCTCTGAAAGCGGATCTTTTGAAGAAAGAAGCTGTTATTTCAGAAAAAGACTCTTCCATACAAAAGCTTACGCAGGATGTAGAACATCTTGCTTTTCAGAATGATCAGATGCGTCGTTTAATATTCGGTTCCAAACGAGAACGCTTCATTCCTCAGGTTCATCCCGATCAACTTACATTGTCTTTCGAAGAGGAGGTTGCTGCTGTTTCCAAAGCTGTTAAAGAAGAGCAGGAAAAGATCCGTGTTGAGTATGAACGCAGGAAAGTCAGAAAAGAACATCCTGGCCGTATGCAACTGCCTGATCAATTGCTTGTTAATGAGATTGTTTTAGAGCCGGAGCAAGACACTACAGGTATGATATGTATTGGTCAGGAAGTCACTGAGGAGCTGGATTATACACCTGCAAAATTGTTTAAGAACCATTACATCCGTTACAAGTTTATTACCAAAGAGGACGAGAAAGCCGATCAAAAGCAAGTAATTGCTCCTTTAAACAGACCTCTTCATAAATGCATCGCTAGTGCCAATCTACTGGGAATGATCTTTACCAATAAATACCTCTACCACTTACCGATTTACCGCACCCGCCAGATGCTCATCCAAATGGGAGTTACCATTCCGGAGTCCACGCTGGAATCATGGATAAAACTTGGAGCCAATTTATTGCGACCTTTATACGTGGTACATCGATTACATGTTTTCAGGGAAATTTATCAGATGATCGATGAATCACCAATAAAAGTGCAGGATCGCAACAAAAAAGGAACGTGTCATCAGGGGTACATGTGGGTTCGGTATGCCCCATTGTCAAAAAGCGTGCTGTTTGAGTACTACAAGAGCCGATCGGCCAATGGCCCCATCGACGACTTGAGTTCGTTCCGTGGATTTGTTCAAACCGACGGTTATAGTGGCTATACCTTTTTGGCAAAAAAAGCAGGACTGACTCATTTATCATGCTGGGCACATGCCAGACGGTATTTTGATGCCGCACTGAAGAACGATCAGGAACGGGCCTCGCACGTGCTAAGCCTCATTCAGCTTCTCTATGCCATTGAGGCCATTGCACGGGAACAAAATCTATCCCATGAGCAACGGCATGCTCTGCGGCTGGAAAAAGCTCTGCCTGTAATTAACGAAATTGGAGCATATATTAACAAGCACAAAGGATCTGTAATACCAAGAAGTCCTCTGGGCAAAGCTTTTGAATATTGCAAAAATCGCTGGACAAGCCTGCAAAACTATCTTACCAACGGAATACTGGAGATAGACAGCAATCTGGTTGAGAACTCTATTCGCCCTCTGGCTCTGGGACGTAAGAACTATTTGTTTGCCGGTTCACATGATGCTGCCAAAAATATCGCAATGTTCTACAGCTTCTTTGGAACTTGCAAGAAACTTGACATTGATCCGCAAAAATGGCTAAAGTACGTCATGGAAAACATCCACATTACACCCGCCGAAAATTTCAAAGAACTTTTGCCGCAATTTATTGATAAAAGTTTGCTTCAGGAATAAGTATTTGCTCGGGCGGATACTGTTAGATAGATTATTGTTTAAATGTGAAGTTGTAAAACTCGAAGGTAAAAGTTACAGAATGGAAAACAGAAAAACAATCTTCGAGCAGCAATCAACCCTCTGATTGCCTCGGTCGCTAAGCTCCCTCAACAATCAGAGGGTTGATTAATATATTTTTTATTGTAGAATGATGGTTTACTGTTACGAAAAATTGATGGTTTTAAATTTGCTATTTTCAACTTGGGTATTTTAGTATCTTGGTAGCTCGTTTTACATTATGACTGAATGCCTTGAAATAATTACAATCTATTTCTCAAGCTGAACAAATGGGGTTAATCTGTCAACTTACAAAGTTATTTTTCGAGCAAAAAGAGGTATGGCTGTACCAAAGATAATTCGTTGACAATAGGGCGCTGGAAAGCTACCTAGCCACACCCCGATTACAAATTCTAAGTTTTTCGTCATAAACCTTCATGCCCCACTCTCCATTATCATTCTTTTCCTTTCCATTAAACCCAAACAGCTATGCGGCCGAGTAACCACGAATATAACTTATTGTTGATTTTCTTTATCCATCTGAAGATGAAGTGGTGCAATTTTTTCTCCCCAATAAACAGTGGTATGTGGAAATGGAATTTCGATATTATTTTTATCAAAAGCAACTTTTAAGCGCTTTCGATATTCTCTACCTACCGCCCATTGCATAATAGGCTTTGTTTTGAATCTTGCTTTAATAACCAGAGCACTATCCGCAAAGTTATCCAGCCCCATGATTTCAATAGGTTCTATAATCTTATCTTTAAATTCCGGGTCGTTCTGTAATTCCAATCCCGTTTGTCGCATGATATCAATAACCTGGTTCACATCTTCTTTATAGGCGACTCCAATATCAAATACCATGGCCGACCATTCCTTGGTCATATTAGATAAGGTATTGATTTTACCATTCTGAAAAACATGAACTACACCTGCAAAGTCGCGTAAAGTCAGCGTTCGTAATTCTATCTTCTCCACCAATCCACCAGTTCCATTGATAATACCCACATCTCCCGTTCTAATTTGGTTTTCAAGCAGTAAAAAAAATCCGGATATCACATCACGCACCAACTCCTGTGCGCCAAAGCCAACAGCCAGTCCAATAATTCCAGCACTGGCCAATATGGGGGCAATATTCACTCCAATCTTTTGAAGAATTATCATTACCACAATCATGATCAACACAACTTTTATGATACCATAAATAATCCCAATCAAGGTATTAATTCGTTTTTCAGTTTCCTGCGTATCCACATGTATATTTTTCTCTGCTCGCCTTATCATGGTCTTTTTAAGCTTATTAATAGCCAGACGTATCAATTTAATAGTCACTATCACAGCAATCAAAAGAATCAATATAACAGGTAATTCAAAAATGAGCCATTTTTGTATTTTGATGGCTTGTTCCGCCAACAAATCTTTATCAAAAAAATCTAACATATCATTGTTTTTAATTTGCTATCGTATTAAGAAAAAACCAAATGTAATACAGCACCAATAAAAAATAAGCTATCTATTTCCATTTTTGTTTAAAAATCAAGTCAAAGCCCGAATTACTATTTTGGTTGGTAGCTTTTAACACTATGTTTCTTATAAATTCATATTCGAGCATCATTTTTTCTGTATTAACAGCTTTTGTCTTTTTATCCAATATAAAAGCCTGTTCATAACTTAAATAAAGCTTATTGGTTATATACTTACCCAAGGTCACGTTACTTGTTTTCCAGTTATCTTCGCCGCTTATTTCAATTACATCCAGTCCAGTTGTTTGCTTCAACGACTCCTTCACCACAAAAGATAATTGATCCAGGACAATCCCCATGGCCCATTCTTCACCCCCAAACACCGTTTTCTTTTGACCGGCACTTAAGTGATCTGCACTCTTTTTAAATACAATATATGCAATGGCATCTTTTTCATCAATTGCTTCATCATCCAATACAAATTCCATCTCTGGTTGCAACATTCTACCGGTAATATGAATCTGTAAAGTACGTAGTTCTTTTTCGACATCTCTAAATTTATGCAACACAATAAAATCCACATAAGGGTTTAGTTCTTTTCCTCCTGTAAAAATCAATTCGCCTTCTTTGATATTAAAATTCCGGCCATACATTTTATAGGATCCTTTTTTCACTTTTATATTCCCTACAATATCAACATCTTCACTCGATTTAATGAATTGCAATGAGCCATTCAATTCAAAATTCATCGTTTTTCCACGCACCCAGGTGTTAGAGGGAATCTTAAATTCAACCTTTCCTCTAAGGTTTTTAAACATAAGCGAAGAAGAAACAAGAGGATCTACCAAAATGCTATCAGATAAGTCCAGTGAATCTTCGACACCCTCCATCGCTGTCATAAGCAGTGGAGGATTAGGATCATCGCTTTTTTGGCTAAAAAAATGATTAAAATAGTCAGCATTGATTCGCGAGCGGTTCACAGTAATTAGCCCAGTTAACAAAGGATACACAGTAGACCCCGACATCTTCATATTTCCATTTATATTCATATCCACCCTATCCGACTTTAAGGCCTGAAAATTATTGGCCATCAATTCAATATGGACACTACTCGAATCCTCATAAAGTTTTTTGCCAAGCTTAATAAAACCATTCATATCCAGCGTACCTTTTTTATTCGTTCTCACAGCCATACTATTTAGGGTAATCAGGTTTTGATTGATAGTGGCATCCATTCCTATATCCTTATAATAAACGCCAAAAACATCATTCTCAAGCAAACCATTTGAAAGCAGCAGATGACCATTAATTAGTGGATCATTGATGGTGTTCGAAGCATTAATACGTGTACTTAAATAGCCTTGCATCTCTATCTCTTCCAATGGATATATTTGATGCAGCGCATTCAGATCCAGACTATCAAGCACCAGAGATGCCAAAAACAAAGGAGAATCTTTTAATAAATAGATACTATCGTTAAAAGATAAATGCATTGGTATATTAAGTGAAAAATGCATAGGTGATCCAGTTTTGTTACTAACCACCCCTTGATGAGTCAACAGTTCATCTTCATAAATTAGATGACTTGTCATATGATCCACAGCATAGTGATTAATATAAAATTCTTCCAATGAAAGATGATTTTTAATGATTGGTTTAAGGGCTGTTCCTATCAGAAATGTCAATGAAGACATGCGACCACTTATCTGCTGGGATAAAAAATCCTGTAATGGAATTTGGCGCAAATCAATATCCTTCATATTTATCGTCAGATCGTTGGTTCCTTCAAATGAAAAAACTCCATCTACACCAATGCTTTGTGTTCCCGACATTAAATTAAACTGATGAACCTCTATATCTTTAGGATCAAAAACAATGTAAGTAGAATCCTGCTTGCTATTCCACTTACTTCCCTTATAGTCAAAACTCAATTGTTTTATCCAGAGCAAAGGATTCTCATAATTCTCCAATAAACCTTGAAATGAAGCCGTTAACGAATCATTCACACTGAGATTCAGTTGGGTATTTATTTGTTCATCACTAAAGTCCGCTTTTAAATCTATGGTATCTAGCTTATACTGAAGATAATTCAGGTTTGTTGATTTCAATGTCAGTTCTCCCTGATATTCCTTGCCATCCCTATTGACCCTCAAATGTCCATTGCTTGCACCTACTTGCAAAGTGTCATATTTTGCATGATGCAATACCATGCTTACTTGTGCCTTTAAATCATCTATTTTGCCTTCCACCAGCCCCTCCATTGCCCCCTTAAAGTCAATACCTGGAAGTTTAAATTCAGTCAACAACGGACTGATATCTCGGGCTTCGAAACCAAAATTAATATGATTGTTTTTACTCCAATGACCATTTCCTTGCGCCGACAAACTAAAGTACGGTGTTTCAAAATTCAAACCTGTAAAACGATAATACCCTCTCCTATATTCTGCTTGAATTTTAAAATCATCAATGGGATAATCCAGAAACTTTGAATTATTGGAATGAACGATCACATCAGCCATCAAGCTATCCAAAGCCAAACCACTCCCCGAAACAGATATATCGCCATTCAATGAAGTATAGATAGCATCAATACCAGGTATATGCTGAAGGTTTAGATGATGATATTGAGCTTTGACATAATATTTAGGCTGACCAAAAACATCACCCAAACGATAATTCAAATCAACATTGCCAAAGGAAGCAAGCATCATTAATTGTCCCTTTAAATCCCCCTTGTATTTAGTACTTTTAATATTTAACTGTTGAAAATTATAATTACCATACACCAACTCTTCAAAACGTCCTTCCAACTCCATTTCGTTCTGGCGTACATCCAAGCCCACTCCCTTCAGTTGCAAATAACCAGACACATGTGAGTTCAAACTAGAATCACGAGTCCAATAACCTACATCCAAGCCATCCACTACAAGTTGGCTGGTGTATTTAGGCACAGCATATATACCGGTCAGTTCACCTTTTACCTGTATTGACTGTTTTGCATGCCTCATATTTGCTTTCATTTTATATTTGCTTGAATCACCCCAGAAAGCAAAAGAAATCCTTGGTTGACCATATAATTTTAGATCAGGCATCAAACCAGTGATATCAGAAAAATCCAGCGGATCCATACGAATCCCGGCCTCCATCGTGCCCTTACTATTTAATTCCAGACTTCCTTGGGTCGTAGCCAAGGAATTATCCAGTTGAAGCCTCACTCCCTCCCAACTTATCTTATTCAACGAACTACGAACCCTACCAGAAAGGTCATACACATGAAGCGAAGGCTCTTGGGTAGTCATGTTAAATGATTGCAGCACAGCATCCACCTGGTCACCAGAAAGCCATAGCGCAGCCTGCATGCTCGATTCAATATAGCTGGGAACCAAATGATTCTTTTCAAACATATAAATACTAGACGAGAATTGATCCAGACATAAACTCCTAATCTCCAAATCCATAGCAGGCTTCTCCATTGAAGAATCCTCTTCTGATGGTACAGACATGAGCTGCACCAGGTTGAGCCCTGCCTCTTGATCCTGTTTCAGGTTCATATGCAACCTGTCTATTTTCAGTTCATTCACTTCTATTTTGTTATTCAGTAAGCTCCATATTCGATAATGAACATAAACCTCACGACAAGTTATCAAGGTATCCTCGCCTTGAACTATCTTTATATGATGAAGCACAAAATCTGAAAATATATTTCCTTGCAATGATTCAATATGTAATTCACCTTGCATATACTTACCTGCCTCATACGAAAGTAAACGAACCAACATACTATTTACATACCCCAACCGGATCAACAAAATCAACAAAAGAAGCAGGCCGATTATACTTCCCAACACAAATGATGATATTTGAACTACTCTCTTCATCATAACAGGCACCTAAAATGTTTGTCCAATAGAAATAAAAAACTGAAAATCAAACGAATTACCCAGAACTGGCGAGGCCATATCCAAGCGAATAGGACCAATGGGCGATTTAACCCGAAAACCAACACCTGCGTTATAATGCAATGACTTTAAAGAATATGCATACGAATCAGAGCAAACATTACCGGCATCCATAAAAACAACGCCTCCAAAGATATCGTAGATAGGAAATCGTAATTCTGCACTTGCTTCCATTAAAGTATTACCTCCAATGGCAAAACCTTCTTGATTAAGCGGAGAAACACCATGTCTGATCCACCCTCTCAATGAAGAAGCCCCTCCCGCATAAAACCTTTCTTCGATGGGTGTTTGGGCAGAGAGTTGCGTATTTTGGATAATACCTGTCTTGAATCGTAATGCCATGATCAAATTTTTCATTAACAAAGAGTAATTGCGTAGCGACAATTGGAACTGATAATATTGAATATCATTACTAAAGCCCAAGCCAGCATAAGATATTGAACCATCCAACCTATATCCTTTGGTGGGATAAAATCTATTATTAGTAGCATTGTGCACACTCCCAAAGCTAACAATTGACTTATCATGCTCCAATTCATCTTTATCCAACTGCAAGTCGTCCAATTCAGTCAGGTCATCACGTTCTATGGCATAACTCAAATTAATACTAGTTTTCTTATTTACCTGATACAGAAAATTTATACCAGCACCAATACGATCTATTTGATAACTCTCTTCTCTTTCTCTCACAAAAAACGGGTTAAAAGAAAAATCAAGATGATCGATAAATAAATCAGGCTGAATAAAATTAACATCCAAGCTTAGCGGCACAAAATAAGATGTTTTACCCTTTAATATCAATCTCCTAGCTCCACCCAAAAAGCTGATGCGTGTCATCTGCCCCGATAATCTCAACCTATCCTCAGTACCATACCCCACTCCTCCCTCAAAAGTATAACGCGGAAGCTCTTTAACGAAGACATCTATGGGAATTCTATTATCTACTATACTATCTTTTAGGGCATTGATTATCACATACTGAAAAAGTTGGGTTTCAAATATATTTTGCTGCGTCGCACTAATTCTTTGTTGGCTATATAAGTCGGATTTCGATAACAAAACACGCTTTTCAATAAATGACTCCGATATTAAACTGTCACCTCTAATGGTAATAGCTCCAAAAAAACTTCTCTTACCCGGATCTACCTTAAAGTTTATACTAGCATTCTTTTTCTGTCTATCGATAGATAGCAGGTAATTAGACTGTACAAAAGGATAACCGGCATCGGTAAAATACTGTAGCAATATATTTTCACTTTTAAAAACATCCTCATCCCTAAAACGTTGTTTGGGTTTTAATGGGATGTCATTTTGCACAGAATCAATCATTGCATATGACAGACTATCCAGAGAACCATAAAATTTAACAGAATCGACCATTACAAACTCCTTTTCGTCGATAAACACATGAATATTGATTTGATCTTTTGACTTAAGTGTATCTAGAACATAGTTTATATGAGCGTTCAAAAATCCATTTCGGATATAATAACTTTTTAAGCGTTGTATATCATTTTTAAAGACATCCTGCAAAAATGGAGGATTTTTTTTCCAAAATAACAAGCGGTTCAATTTATCGCGTGGTATGGTATTAAACTGTTCCAACAGTTCCTCATTTTGCAGTGTATTATTCCCCGAAAAATTAAGATCATGAATGCGATAAGCCTTTTGGGCAAACACAGGTAATTCTAGGATCATTAATATAATATAAAGAATAAATTGCAACTTTCTGTGCATCACTCTCTCTCTATTCATGTATGTTATAAGCCGTACAAAACCTCTTCTTTTAATAGTGTTAAACAGTACACAATATACTCATTTATGTAATATGGAATAGAAAACACAATGCAATATAAAATAAAGTGTTACCCAAATTATTTTTTTAGTCTAAAAAGAGAAACATAATACGCTTGGAATATACAAAATGAAGAAAAAAATAAACGATGTTCAACTTAGTTACCTAAATATTAATGACTATTCTGAACTAAAACAGGTAATGATTAGCTCTTACCATGCACTGGACGACGCCTATTGGGCATCAGAAAAAATTGAAAAGCTCATTCATATTTTCCCCGAGGGTCAGGTTGTCATCAAAGTCAATAATGACATTGCAGGGTGTGCACTCACTATCGTTGTTAATTCATCAGAATTGGATTCACATCATACGTATAGTGAAATAACTAGTAACTATACCTTTGATACCCACACAAATGAAGGCGATCTTTTGTATGGCATTGACGTATTTGTAAAACCAGAATTCAGAGGTCTTAGGTTAGGTAGAAGATTATATGATTATAGAAAGGAACTTTGCGAAAGACTTAATTTAAAAGGTATTTTATTTGGTGGTAGAATTCCCAATTATCACAAATACTCCAACAGCATATCCCCCCGTCAATATATAGAAAAAGTAAAAGCAAAAAAGATAAACGACCCAGTATTAAACTTTCAGCTTTCCAATGATTTTCACCCCGTAAGGATATTAAAAAACTACTTAAAAGGCGATGTGGAATCAGAAGAATATGCAGTTTTATTAAGGTGGGACAATGTATTTTATGAAAAACCGAAAACCAAGGCTTCTTCCATTAAGAAAATCGTACGAATAGGTGTAGTACAATGGCAAATGCGGTCCTATAAATCATCACAGGAGCTATTGCAACAAGTAGAATATTTTGTAGATGCACTGAGTGGTTACAAAAGTGACTTTGCCTTATTCCCTGAGTTTTTCAACGCCCCATTGATGGCAGCTTACAACCATCTGAGCGAATCAGATGCTATCAGAGAGCTGGCCAAATACACCGAAGAAATTAAGCAAGCCATGGCTAACCTAGCTATTAGCTATAATATTAATATTATCACCGGAAGCATGCCGGAATTGGTTGACAATACCCTATTTAATGTGGGCTATCTTTGCAAAAGAGATGGAAGCATTGAACGGTTTGAAAAACTACATGTAACTCCTGACGAAAGAAAAGTATGGGCATTACAAGGTGGTAGTGAAGTAAAAACTTTTAATACCGATTGCAGCCAAATTGGCATTCTAATTTGTTACGATGTGGAGTTTCCTGAGTTATCGCGTTTATTAGCTGACGACGGAATGGATGTATTATTTGTTCCCTTTTTGACAGATACACAAAACGGCTACTCAAGAATTAGAAACTGTGCTCAGGCCAGAGCCATAGAAAATGAATGCTATGTAGTTATTGCAGGCAGTGTAGGAAACTTACCCAATGTTCACAATATGGACATTCAATATGCACAGCCTATGGTCTTTACACCATGTGACTTCCAATTTCCAACCAATGGAATAAAAGCAGAAGCAACACCCAATACCGAAATGATACTTATTGCCGATGTTGACATGGACTTATTACGTGACCTGCGAAACCATGGCAGCGTGATGAACATGGCTGACAGAAGAAAAGACCTATATTCATTAAAACGAAACAATTAAATCAAAGTGCGTTTATTAAAAAATTTAAACGCCAATATTTATCAGAACAAGATTTTGACTATGTGTTTTTTGACCATAATCAACCTATTACGCTGTCAGCAAAAAGTAAAATTAAAGGCATCATATTATCCGGAGGTAAAGGCAATCCATACGAACCATTGAACCTTACCTCCAATTTTGTTGCAATGTTTAATTTTAATGTGCCTATATTAGGCTTTTGTTTAGGACATGAGATAATAGCGGTTGCCCATCGGGGCAGGATAAAAAAATTAGCAGATTACCATGGTAAAAAAGAACTTATTACCATCACAAAACCTTCTGACCCTATTTTTGAAGGACTGAATAAAAAAGATGTATCATTGGTAAAGAGACATTCTTTTTACGTCTCGGAATTACCCGATTCTATTGAGAATCTCGGTACTTC
Source organism: Saccharicrinis fermentans DSM 9555 = JCM 21142 (assembly GCF_000517085.1). NCBI lineage: Bacteria > Pseudomonadati > Bacteroidota > Bacteroidia > Marinilabiliales > Marinilabiliaceae > Saccharicrinis > Saccharicrinis fermentans. Next base: position 1,739,226 of record NZ_KI912107.1, read on the forward strand.
TGAAACTTGTTCAACAGAAATAATTGAACATAGAAACAAACCCATTTATGGTTTTCAGTCCCATCCCGAAGCTTCAGGAGCTGATGGACTATTGATTGTACGTAACTTTCTTAAAATATGTGGGATAAGTGAATAGTAATTTTTCAACATTAATAATATGGCACGTTTTTTAAAAAGTAACAAAGAACATATTGGTCTGGCTCCCGATCGTATTGTTTTTCGTGGAGAAAAAAAGATTGATGATACGCTGATACATCTTTTTAAGTATGATGAAGGATCGTTAACAGAAACAGAGATAGATGATTTAGCCAATTTAGATAAGTACGATTTAAAGAATGCCAATTCATGGATTAACGTATATGGACTTCATGATGAACGTGTTATGGCAAATTTCTCGAAATACCTTCATATAGCCCCCGTGATTATCTCTGAAGTTTTAAATACGCATAGCAGACCAAGAGTAATCGAATATGACAATTGTTTGTATGTTTCGGCCAAAATGGCAAGCCTTAAAATCAATGATGACCAAAAGGTAAATACCGAAAATATTGTTTTTCTACTTAAAGACAAACAATTAATCACCTTTCAAGAAAAAAAAGGTGATGTGTTTAATCCTGTTAGAGAACGGTTAAGAAACAATAAAAAAAAATTAAGACTATTGGGCTCTGACTATTTAATGTATACACTAATTGACATTATTATTGACAATTACACCTACATTATTAGTCGAATGGGTGAAAAAGTCGAAAATCTGGACGAAAAATTACTACATTCAACTGATCAATCTGTATTAACCGAAATAAGCTTCTATAAAAGCGAATTTATATATTTACATAAAACTATTTTTCCTTGTAAAGAAATGGTTTTTAACCTAAAAAAACTGGAATCTGAATATATACAAGATGATAACATTGTATTTTTTAGAGAATTACAGGGAAATATCAACCATGCAGTTGATTCATTGAACAATTACAAAGAAATACTAGCCAATCAACTAAACATATATCATACACAAATAAGCAGTAGGTTGAATGATATTATGAAGTTTTTAACCATCTTCTCTGTAATCTTTATTCCCCTTACTTTTATTGCCAGTATATACGGAACCAATTTTGAATTTATACCAGAACTAAAACTAACCTATGGTTATCCAATGATGCTTCTGGCTATGATTGTGGTTGCTTTGATAATGATTATTTATTTCAAAAAAAGAAAATGGATTTAATATTCACAATTCTTCACTTGATATAAACAACAAATAAACAGCATGTTACCTACTTATCAACGAAGTAAACCATACGAGATTCTCTTAGTTTTATTTTCCTAAATTTCTTATATAATAGGAGATACAATGAAATAAAATTACGGATATTGTCTCTTTACAACAATATTCAATACCCATACATTCACATTATAATTTTAACGATTAATAATGTGAAAAATGAAAACGCTAGATCAATCAAAAAAATCAGATGAAGAATTAATGCTCGCTTATTATGCAGGAGACAACAATAGTGTTGAACTTTTATATAACCGATATTATTTAAAAGTATTCAATAAGTGCTTATCCTTTGTAAAGAATGCCGATGATGCGTTTGATTTAACGCAAGACATATTTATGAAAGCATTTACCAAAAAGAATGCTTTCAAAGGGCATTCTAAATTTTCTACCTGGTTATATGCGATATCATTTAATCATTGTGTTACCATGCAAAAAAAACAGCTTAAGAGCAAAACGGAACCTTTTGAATTGATGACATTTTATTATGCCGACGACAATGATTTATTCACTTTAGAAGAACAAAAAGAAAGAGAGGAACAAGAGTTAAAGTTGTACAAAGCATTAGACGAAATACCCGAACAAGACAAAAAATTATTGGAATTAAAATACCACAATAATTATTCGGTACAAGATATTCAAACAGAATTAAAAATTTCGAAGAGTGCCATCAAAATGAGATTAATGAGAGCAAGACAGAAAGTTGGCAAGTATTACTATAGTGCAATATAGCATATAAAAACATATGTCCACACTTTTATATCGAACCATAAAATGAAACCCAATATACTATACCCTTTTTATCTAGAAGATGCGAAACAGACATCGCTGCGTATCCTAATTGAATTAGCTAAAAACTTAAATGTTGAGTTACATATTATAGTTGTTTCCAGAAATAATATATTCTCAATTAATGAATATAACTATGTTGATTCTAAACAGGGATTACTTAGCGATTTTTTTTACAAACTAAAACAAGCAAATCCGGCTATTATACTAGATCATGAAAAGTCAAAGACCCTAAAGGAAGGGACGCAAGTACATATTAATTTAACCAATAATAACCATTTGTCGCTGATTCACTACTTAAAAGAAAACTACTTGTGGGTTTTTGATTATCATGATTTTATTTCGATGGTCTTACCAGGCACATTTATTCAACAACTAAAGAAGCAGCAATGCAAGGTATGGGTTATTTCCAAAAATGGTAGCGGAATACTAACACAAACCCAAGATCTAATTGATAGATACCACAAAAATAAAAGAACGGCTCATCACATACATAGGGATGCTTTGCCCTTGGACTTCATGTAGACGACCAAATTATTCTAACAATGCCCTATTATATAGCCGGGAGGGAATAACCCTCCCGGTCTAGTCTATAAGTCCTTTGCTGATAGCATACTTTACCAATCCCACATTATTCTTAATTCCAAGCTTCTCAAGCAGGTTTCTTCTATGGGTATCTACCGTACGGGTACTAATAAAAAGCTTAGCAGCAATCTCTTGATTAGAATATTCCTGACTGATCAATTTTAGTATTTCAACTTCCCTTTTTGAAAGTGGAATATTTGATTTTTTCGTTTTCTCACTAAAAGGATTCTGAATTTGTTTCATCAAACTAATGGACACTTCTTTACTAAAATAACTATCACCCTTGGCGACACATTTAATCGCAGTTAAAAACTCATCCTTACCTGCATTTTTAAGAATGTATCCATTCGCTCCAGCTTCAAAAGCTTGCATAATAAATTCGGGCAATCCTAACATCGACAAAATTAATATATTACTATTGGGATTGGCCTGCGTTAATTTTTCAGTTACTTCAATTCCATTCGGTATCCCCATATCAATATCTAGTATGATCACATCAAAGTGATTGGTTGAGCTCAGGCTCAAAACTTCCTTACCATTAGAAGCCTCTACAATAGAGTCTATACCTTTCTCTTTACTCAGCAAAGATTTAATACCTTCTCTAAATATTTTATGATCGTCGGCTAGTAAAATTTTCAGTTTCTCCATTATAAATTACATTTTATAGGAATTTCAATACTAACAACTGTACCTCGTCCTATTTCTGAATCAAGGTTAAATTCACCTTCCAGTAATCTAACCCGAGTTTCAACATTCGTTAAGCCAATACCCTGATGACTAGAACCTAACGATGCCCTCACAAAACCAACCCCATCATCTTCAACCATTAGAATAATACTGTGCTTATGTTGAATAATCTGCACCAAAATATGACTTGCTTTGGCATACTTGATGGCATTATTAATTACCTCTTGTGCACACCTAAAAATATTTAGTTCAATCTCATCATTAAACCTCGATTCGCTTTTCATATTGGTATAAAACTCAATATTTAGCTTCTTAGTTTCATTTAACTTAGAAATAAGGTTGTTAAATGCTGAATACAAACCAAATTCATCCAATGTTCTGGGAACCAAACGATGAGATAACGATCGCAAATCATCCGATACGATATCAATCGTTTCGCTGATACTCTTTAATAACTCTGGTTGTGAAAAATTTTGACTGCTAATCTGCTCAACGATCGTATCAAAACTAAATTTAACGTAGGACACCAAAGGCCCTAAACCATCATGAATCTCTCTTCCGATTCTTCTCCTTTCATTCTCTTGTCCTTCAAGTATCGCTTGAACAGAAGCCACTTCCACATCTTCTGATGGTCCTGACGGTTGTGCAATAAGAATAATATCTTCATGTGATACACTAACCTGCATATTAACGTGAGCATCAGACGAAATATCAAAAATAAAAGAAAACGATTTTACATTTTGCGACTTGCGCGTATTTACTTCCTCCACAAGTCTGTTTAAGTATACATTTTCCTTCACTTTTTCATCACTATGGTCTTCCATCCCCATCACATGAAGAAAAGCCTCATTATAAAAAATAACTTGATCATCCAATGATAGAACTAAGAAACCCACTGGTAATAAGTTCGCTAACCTGTACTGCTGGTCAATCGTTAATGCGTGCCTTGTTGTATTCATTATAATGTAAAAATACTGTAAAAGATGTGACCTATTATCATCCCTAGAGTCTAAATAATAAAAAAAGATTCTATAACATGAGATATTTAATTTAATAAAATGTCAAAAACCATAAAACGCGAAATTAAAAAGAAAAAGGTAAAGAATCCTCCCATAAAGGAGAAAGGTTCAAAAACAAACCTTCGCTTTCACCTTTTGCAAGAAGTTGAAGAGCAGTAGACTTCCAACGCGCCTTGTATCAGGCCTGTTTTTAGCATGTATATGCACCACTCAGCCAGCTTATGGAGTGCCTTTCATATAGCTGGCTTTATTTTGCTTTCATCGAAATACAAATAACCGGAAAAATTATTTTGAAAATTACAAATCAATCCTTTACACAGCGCACAGAGAAACCCATTTCCATGGCTGCACTAGTTATGAATGCTTCTCCATAATTATGAAATATTTCAAGAATTTCAACAAGTGAATACTCCTCTGTTACACTCCACCAGAAACCTCTTTCACCCTTCTTATAAAATTTTCCATTATTACCGCGACGACCTCCCGGTAAAGCTGAAAAGCCAATTTTATTGGTGGCCCCTACATTAGGACTTGCCCAATATGCTGATTCATTCTCCTTCAGTACGCCTCCAGCAATTTCCTCTCCTCCCAAATATTCAAACAAAGTCATCCATTCCGAAGCTGTTGGTATATGCCAACCTTTGGGGGCTAACATCCCTTTATTTACTGCATACCAATTATATAAACACCCGTAAGTCGCCAAAGTATCAACATCCTTACTATTGTTATAAATACAGTAAGCCCCTGTTTCTAGCTTAGACCATTCTGCACCATCCGCCACATAAGGAATAGCCGTACCATCGTTATAAGTGGTACTTCGCAAATTTTCTGCCATCCAGGTTTGAGTACCTATGGTTATGGTTTTATAGCTATTACCATCCTGGTCAGTCATGGTACCATAAGTAACATCATAGTCTATATCTGGTATTGGTACTTCCTCTTTTACAGGCTCAACATCTTCTTTCTCGGCTTCTTTTTTGCTTTCATCGAAATACAAATAACCCGTAAAGTCATTTTTACCATGTTGAGCGCCTAAACTTTTCATGTATGCAGCAATGGCTTCGTGTTCTTTGTAGGGCATCCAGCCCTGATGATCTTCAGAGCGCGCATAAGCAATAGCATAATCCAAAGGACTATTCCCATCCAATGCACATAAATTAATATCTGCTCCTGCAGCTACCACTGCTTTTACGGTTGCCAGATCTCCTGCAGCCATGGCATGTAAAAGAACAGTTACACCGAAGCCCTCAGTACTATCTCGTGAATTAATATCCAAACCCATATCTACCAATACGGGTATCATCTTTTCACGACCCCCACAGGCCGCCAAATGCAAAGCATTTAATTTACGACTGGTACTTACTGCATGAATATTGGCTCCTTTTTCAACCAAGTACTTAACAATCTTCACCGCCTCCCATTCTACTGCTTCTAACTCTTCTGCTGTATAATGACTTTGTCTTTTCAATGTCTCTAAAGCACCTGCTGCATTTAAAAAGGGCGTATTTGTGGGGTTTCTACCTTTGTAAATATAATCTATTTCAGCACCCCTTTCTATTAACTCTTTTATTCTTAACTCAAACGATCCTTCCCAAATCTGATTTGTTTCTATCCATAAATACGTACTAAGGTCTTCAACAGTAGAATCATCATAATTAGGACGTATTTGACTTTGACACTGGCATAGTATGCACAGATATACAAATATTGCTATAATAGATGTTTTCATATGTTTATAATTTGTTTCTTATGGTCATATGGAACTCGCCGTGATAATCATTCACCTGTGTGAGAGATCACTCTCATGGCTCGTTTCATATGATTATAATTAAATTTTTAATGACTACATGAAATTAGCCTGAATCAATCATATCCCTGTATATGAAGCAATTCCCTTAGATCGTTTCATAAGTCTAAACACAATTTTTAATGGACACATAGAACTCACAAAAACTAATCATACTCCTATACTAGAATTAATTTTCATGACTTTTTTCATGTTTCCCTATTTTTATTACACTTAAAAATTCTAATTACTGTGAACTCTCATATTTTTAGAATTTAATAGCCTCATATTTTAATATTTGTTCTTTTGTCATTAAGTCTGTGATATTAATACTATCCATACCTATTTGGGGAGTTTTCAATCCTTTTATAATTTTACGAAACTCGTCCTTATTCCTCGCGCTTTTCAAAACAGTTAAAACAGCTTCTCCCCTTTGCTCATCCGAATAATCATCCACATAATCGCTGATACCTTTTCGCATATCGTAAATCAAATTCACTTTCATTTGCCAAGTAGCATAATTCCAACGCGCTTTATCGTTTTTTGCTTTTAGCACCTGCGAACAATTCAACACCCGCTTGCGCCACCGCTTCTGGGCGTTCTCCACGACTACATTTCAGTCCTAAATCGGTTGAGACAGATGCGCAAGCACCAATTTTCAGATCTACATTATCCTTATTCAATACAGCTTTGCTGTCCAAAACGGCCTCTGTTGAATACCTTAAAAATTGCGCACTGACATTGGAATCAATGACGGCATTATCAGTAAAAAACTCATTATTACAACTTCTATTAAAATCTTCTAAGGAATCAACCAACCCTCCGTCCTCTTTCCAAATTTCTTTCTTAAAAAAATTACATTCTGCAGTCTTAATTACATTATTATCTACTTTTTTGTTATTCTCCCTATTCTCCTTAAAAATTTGTTGCTTCACCTGCTTTCGGTTAAACCACCGATTATGATTCTTAATTTTCTCACTTCTAACCCGTACCATTCTAACTCCAGCAACAGCATCTTTTCCTCTCACCCTTATAAACTCAGAATGCACATTATTGCTAATATTATGTCCTTTGGCAATAACTGACTTATAAAAGGCAAATTCTTATTCGACTGATAAACATAAGCATCTGAAGGCTCATAAGGGAAATTCTTTTTCAAGAACTGGCGGTATTTGTTTTCATTGATAGAAACAGGACAGAAGTACTCATAATGCAAAGATGTAAGCCATCGTTCAAGGCCTTCCATCTCTAATTTAACTTTAAACATATGTGTTAGGTTGTTTTATTAAATATTAGAACAAAATTATTCTAATAAACATAAAAAAGCAACAAATTGCAGGATAAGTCTATCGATGAAATAATACAGAAGGAGCATTCAAGTGGACAATCAGAGGATAAATCAGGTCAATATCAGAAAGCTCAATAACCAATAAATAAGGAGTACTCATGGTGGTGTAATTTTTTAGGCTCTTGGATATCCCATTGGAAGTTATAATAACTTCGTATGCTATTTTTTTTCCCACGAGTATCTCATTAATTGTCCGCACATAGCTCAACATTAAATGACCGTCCTTTTTGATTGCTTCGGATCTATGACGAATGCTTTTGCCCGATTCTTCACCACCATGGCATATACAACTTAATTTGGCATTAGAAACCAATGCCAGATTCGATGCATATTCTAATATAAACTTAGGTTCTCTGCTTAAATTCACTGGAACAATAATTCTCTTTAGCGGCATACATCTTCTTTTAATATTTAGACTTAGAAGGTGTTTTAGGTCACCAATAGAGAGAATACATATGATACTGGTGACCAAATCAAAAAGTATGGTCTCAAGGATATACAAAATAAAAAAAGACAACAATGAAAAAACAATTATTACTTATTTCTATGCTAATGTTAGCAGTTACATTTGCCTTTGCACAGAATGTAAATGTACCCAAAGTAGTTAAAGCCGCTTTTGACAAAAAATATCCGGGTGCAGAAAATCCAGTTTGGAAAAAAGCCAATACAAACTTTCAAGTACACTTTAAAAAAGACACCAAACAGCAGGCCTACTTTTCGCCAGATGGAAAATGGTTAAAAACAGCTATAGTAATTGATGAAGAAGAGTTACCAGAAGCTTCAGTGAAATACATACAAGAAAGCTACGAAGAATATGAGCTAAAACAGGCCCAAAAAATTGTCACCAATACAGGAAAAACCAGTTATATGGTAATTCTAATGGTAGACGAAGAGAAAGTTAAATTGGGATTCAACGCATCAGGGGAATACGTGGTTAAATAATTTTCCATCTAATTATAGGCTGTTTAATAAGAACAAATCAATTTTAAACAGCCTATTTATACCTTCACATGCTGCCCTACAATATCCTTAAATACCATAGTTAAACACATAAGCAACAATTCATATTACGAAAACAAATCTTTAATATCTTCTGCTTGCAATGTTTTCATAATATTTTCATCGGTTTGAACGATATCACCTGCTATTTTTTTCTTTTTACGTTGTAGCTGCAGTATTTTTTCCTCAACAGTATCTTTACATATCATGCGATAAGCAAAAACCTTTTTATCCTGACCAATTCTGTAACAGCGGTCAATGGCTTGATTTTCCACGGCAGGGTTCCACCATGGATCCACGATATAAACATAATCGGCCGCTGTAAGATTTAATCCGGTACCTCCGGCTTTCAGGCTAATTAAGAACACCCGCAAGTCCTCATTTTCCTGAAAATTATTAACTGATTTCTCACGTTGCACAGCAGTACTCTGTCCATCCAGATACTCATAATCGATATTTCGTCTATTCAATTCAGTTTTAATCAGTCCTAACATTTTAACAAACTGAGAAAATATCAATATTTTATGATGAGCCGTTTTATCGGTTATATGCTGTACAATCTCCTTAATTTTAATGGACTCGGTACTGGCCAAGCTATCATCATTTAGCAAAGCCGGCGAGTCACATATCTGTCGCATACGTGTCAAGGCCTCCAGCACCATTAATTTCGATTTTTCAATACCTTTATTTTCAACCTGTTCAAGTAATTTATCTTTAAATTCGTTTCTATAAGCATCGTATATTTTTCTTTGTTCGTTCTCCATTTCACAATAGATCACATCTTCTGTTTTCTGCGGGAGTTCAGAAGCAACCTTTTCTTTGGTTCTACGAAGAATAAAGGGTCTAATCAATCGCTGAAGCTCTGCTGCAATATTATCATCACCTTCCTTATCAATGGCATTAGAGAACTGTGACTTAAAGCCTGTGGCTCCACCAAAGAATCCCTTATTCACAAAACTCATTTGTGCATAAAGATCAAAGGTACTATTTTCAATAGGAGTACCAGAAAGTGCGATTCTATTATTAGCCTGTATTAAGTTAGCCGCTTTAAAGCGTCGTGAGGCAGGATTTTTAATGGCCTGTGATTCATCCAACACAGCATAATTAAACTTGAATTGTCTCAGCATATCAATATCACGGAGCAAAACACCATAGGTTGTAAAAATCAAATCAAAATCATTGAAATCATTGATATCTTTGGTACGATTAATTCCATAATGATAGTATGCCTTCAGTTCCGGAGCAAACTTAGCAAGCTCATTTTCCCAGTTAAAAAGCAAAGTAGTTGGAACAACGATAATATTAGGTATTTGATCCTTGATAACCACATGCTGCAAAAAGGTAAGTATCTGCAGTGTTTTACCCAGTCCCATATCATCGGCCAAGATACCACCCCATCCCATTTCATCCAGAAAATTAAGCCAATTTAAACCTTCTTTCTGGTAGCCTCGTAATACAGCATTGATCTGTTTAGGCACTTGTGTATGGGATATCTCTTTAAAGTTAGCGAGTCTTTGTCGTTTTTCTGCGATATCACTTAAAATATCCGCATCATCAATATCCTCGAACAACTCATCTATAATAGCAAAGCGCATCTTTGAAACAGAAAGCTTTCCATCACGTACTTCTCCATGTCTAAAAAACTTCTCAAGCTTGTGCAGCCACTCGTTGGGCAGCATTCCTACTCTACCATCTTTTAACTGTATATATTTTTGTTGGTTCAGTACGGCTCTTTTTATATCGGAGAGCTTAACCTGGGTATCTCCAAAGCTAACCTTCACATCTACTTCGAACCAATCCTGACCACTACTTATGGTTGTAGATACTTTACCTGCAAAGGGAGAATATTTAAAATTCTTCAGTTCTTTCAAACCAAATACTTCCACCTCCATATGTTGCATGTGTTCAAAGAAACGATAGAACCACATATCTTCGGTAAATGTATCATAATGAAGATAAAAACGTTTGTCTTCAACTTGTTCTTTAAAAAAAGGATGAAGCTCAGCGATATTGTTCACAAAATCTTCTTCTAACTCTATATTTCTTTTGTATTCTGTTACTTCTCCGTTTTCATCCACCAGAACATTCCCCGACTGATTTAGCATGACGGAAACACCGTTATGATATTCCACCTGAGGGGTAATAATAAGAAAGTCGTGTAATTCAGAAAGATACACTTGCTTTTTTCTAAAATCCAGTTCTACAGAATCTATCTCAAAACCTGAGTTACCAAAATCAATCTCAAAGTTTTTAGAAAGCGGCATCACTATCTCGTTAAAAAAATGGCGTTTATGTGATTTTACCATTTTCAAATCCTGTTGCCACACTTCTATATGTCTGGCTACATTATAATTCACAGGTACACCAATTTTCCCTTTATACAAGAATGCACGTGCTTTACGAAAAAACAAATCCACCTCTCCGGCCTCAACCACTTCTCCATCAATATTTAACACAAGCTTCAAACCCACAAAGGTATCGTCTTCAAAAGCCAGGTATTTAGCTGTAACAGGTTGTTTCAAAACCTCAACATTACTTAACTCCGATTTTTTTACCTTAAACTCACTCACCGTTCTGTAATGAACGATCTTTTCTTTGGCCAACAAATGTATCATTTGTCGTTTTATAGAAAACTCCGTTTTAGGAGACCGTGTATTATCAAGTTTTTCTACGCACTTAATAATTTCCTGTGCATTTTTAGAGACCTTTACCTTATCAACATCCTCATATTCATCCCATCGTTCAATATGGCTGGTTAATTGGGTTCTTTCTTTATTTGGCTTACCAACCACTGGAATCACAGCAAAGTTAGCCGCACTATCAAACTCTTCATAATCATCCTTGTTAAACTGAAGGATAAAACCCAACAAGCGCTCCTCATTTTTTCTAGGAATATCTTCCAACATTAAATCGTCTTTGTTGATCTCATCAATCAAAAGTCGAAAATTAGTTTTAACATGAGGGTTAATGGGCAGCAGACCTGTTTGATCAGGGCGAAATTGAATGACCAAACCACTATCGGGATGAAAAACATATGTAAAGAACTTGCCAAAATCTTCGGTTGCTGGCAAACCATAGTTTTCCAGTGTTTCTCTTTTCTTATCTTCAAGTTTGTCTGAAAAAAGAATATCCAGCAAATCAGGATTAGCCGAACGAGCAATTAACACTAAGGTATGTGCCTCTACCTTATTTAATTTAGGTATAGGTTTTTTGCTACTACTTGAAATATAAACCCTCTCATTAATAAACTTAATGGTCGCATACTGTCTATCGTAATAGCTGGTATATTCAAATGTTATTTCATCATCTCCAAATATGACATCCTCCAACAAAAGATTATTATAACCATGTAAAATATCATTGATCACACTAACGGAAGTATTGTCTTCAATATCATCGATAGATATAAAACGAAACTTCTCATACAAATAACCATGGGCAGTTCTCAATGAGGAGATGGTAGTCTGACTGCTCTCTATAGGTTTATGTTCTCCCCCATCTTTTATATACATTAAAGCAGCAACTGAATGTTCACATATACTCCCCCATGTGGTAGCACAAGAACATGTTGTTTTTAAATCCTTTCGGTTTAAATCCTTTATGCTAACCGTATATAACTGCGCTCCTTGTACCTGAAAGTGCCAGGTATCTGATGCGTTATTGGCATATTTCAGCACAACCTCACCATTGTTATAAATTTGCACACCACTCTCAATCACTTGAGGAGAAGCCTTAATACCGATTATTCGGTCAATATATTCTTGCGAATCAGATAGAGACATATTTTATTTCTATGAAAAAAATGAAGCTCTAAAGATAGTAAGAGCTATTGGCATAGAAAACTTTCTTTTTCAACAAGAAATGCAACTGCCTTAAACCATATACATTACACGATAAAAAAACTTACATCGAGCTAATGTATGACATGTTCAAATAAAGGTTTAGTGCCATGCAAGCAGTGTATGACCACCACCTCACTTGTATTTAAAGTTCACTACGCCCTTGTAATGGAATAATTAATTCGTTGTTAAGAACTTCATATCCAATATTTTCTTTTTATGCAAAACGGGCTTATAGGGAATCGTAAAGAAAAAAGTAGACCCTTTACCTGGCGTTGAAGTAAACCAAATTTTACCCCCCAGCAATTCTACAGATGCTTTTGATATAGCCAAACCGAGCCCACTACCTTCATATTTTCTTGAATAACATCCTTCATCACCTTGACGAAAACAATCAAATATGATTTCCTTATATTGAGGAGATATCCCTATACCAGTATCCTCTACCGAAAACATCAACTCTGTTTCATTAATAATCTTGTAGCATATCTTCACATAACCATCGTTGGTAAACTTTATTGCATTATCAATAAGCACATTAAGTATTTGGGTTAATTTATTTCTATCGGCCATCACCTTATCTTCATCCTTTTCCAATTCTCCCTGAATAAATAAATCAATACATGCCTTGTCCTTAACTTTAATACTAGCCATGGCACTGGCATACAAATCCTCCATTACTTCCCCTAACGAAAAAACACTCTCCAACAAAGGAGTCTGACTTACCATCAAATTCGACATCTCAATATAGCTATCTATTTGTTGCATTAGGCGATCTCCAGAATACTTTATATTATTGAAGAAATCTTGCTTTTCTTCTTGTTTTATATTGGGCTCCACTAGGAGGTGCGAGAAACCAATAATCGCATTTAAGGGCGTACGAATTTCATGGCTAATATTAGCAATAAATGTTGATTTTAAACGGTCGCTTTCTTCTGCCTTATTCTTGATAATAATCAATTCAGTATTTTGTTGAATCAATTTTCGTTCCACCGCCTTTAGCTTCTTGTTTAATGTATATAGGTAGTCAACAGTAAATAATAAAACAAAATTAAGACAAGTCCCTAAAATTGTAGACAAAGACATCATCACTCCATAATCCACTTCGAGGATATGTATAGCAACGAAGCGATGTGCAATTAATAACAGTTGTACACCTATAGCATAATATAAGTTAAACGCCCAATATGTCAACAAAACTGGTATTATTGAAACTATTAACATTGTATTTCCAATGGACGGATATACAGTATAATATGAACTTACATATACAAAAAGCATGGCTATAGATAAAAATTTAGCGCATAGTAATTTAGACATGCGTTTTATCCCTAAGATCATATTGCAGTTATAATATTTTTTCGTGTGTCTAAAACTTATTTTCATCTATCACTTAGAGTCTTCCGGTGCTCACAGTTCACTATGTGAGTACAACTCTTACATGACTCATTTCAGATACTCAAACCCTCAAATTTATAACCTTTACGTGTTAAACAGGATAATGTTATAATTTACACTAAATATTTCAAGTCATTACTTATTTTTATCCAATGCTTCGGCCACATCATACCATGCGCCTCCATTGCGTACATTGGTCATTCCATTTTCTTGAAGAAACTGCCACGCCGAAAAACTTCTTATTCCTGCGGCACAACAAAGCACAATGGATCCTTTAATGGCTTTTATTTCCTCCATTCTTTGCACTATCTGATCCAAAGGAATATTGATAGATCCCTCAACCTTTCCACTGGCAAACTCCATGGATGAGCGCACGTCTATTACTGTTACTTTATTGTTCATGTGTTTAAATATGTTTCTATAACTGCTTTCGTAATTCAATCAACTTATTTACAATAGAGGGATCTGCCAATGTGGAGATATCACCAAATTCTTCGGTTTGGTTGGCGGCTACCCTTCTCAGTATTCTACGCATAATCTTACCAGATCTTGTTTTAGGAAGTCCAGGAGCAATTAATATTTGATCAGGCGTAGCGATGGGACCAATATGGTGTCTTACTTCGTTACGCAGTTCCCCCACCAACTCTCCATTGGAAGAATACCCTTCTTTCAAGATCACATAAGCAAAGATACCTTCACCTTTAATTTGGTGCGGAAACCCCACAACAGCCGCCTCTGCACAAAAAGGGTGTGACACAAGGGCTCCTTCAATTTCGGCTGACCCTATTCGATGGCCTGAAACGTTCATTACATCATCAGTACGTCCTGTCAACCAGTAATAACCATCCTTATCTCGCATGGCACCATCTCCGGTCAGGTAATACCCCTTAAATGTATCTAGATAAGTCTTCATGAAGCGTTGATGGTTTCCCTGAATGGTTCGTGCTATACTAGGCCATGGTCTTTTGATGGCCAAGAGACCAGATACATCATTGCCATGCACCTCTTCGCCCTGGGGCGTTAACAATACAGGTTCAATCCCAAAAAATGGCAGTGTAGCAGAACCTGGCTTTGTGGCAATCGCATCAGGCAATGGCGATATCATAATACCACCTGTCTCTGTCTGCCACCAGGTATCCACAATAGCACATTTTTGCTCACCCACCACCTCATCATACCATTTCCAGGTATCAGGACTGATAGGTTCCCCAACAGTACCCAATACTCGAAGACTACTCCGGTCATATTTCTTCACAAAACGATCACCTTCACGTTGAATAGCTCTAATAGCTGTGGGAGCCGTATAGAACTGTGTAATTTTCAAACGCTCCACCATATCCCAATAACGACCTGCATCTGGATAATTGGGAACACTTTCAAAAATAACAGTGGTGGCTCCATTTACCAGAGGTCCATAAACAACATACGAATGTCCTGTTATCCAACCTATGTCTGCTACGCAGGCATAAACATCACCCGGTTGATAATCAAAAATATGTTGATGAGTTAAAGCAGTATATAACAAATAACCGGCTGTTGTATGCGCCAATCCTTTGGGTCTACCTGTGCTCCCTGATGTATAGAGCAAAAACAAGGTATCTTCAGAATCCATATGTTCAATAGGACAATAGGGCCTTTCAGCTTCCATCGCCTCATTTAACCACACATCCCGAGGTTCAAAAAAAGGCACTTTACTATCGGTTCGTTTGGCCACAAAAATATGTTGAACCGTAGGACAAGCAATCACAGCTTCATCTACAATTCTCTTCAGAGGAATAATACGTTTACCACGAACACCCTCATTGGCAGTAATCACGGCTTTGCATTGAGCGTCATTGATTCTGTCCCGTAATGCCTCTGCACTAAACCCTGCAAACACAACCGAGTGAACCGCCCCTATCCTTGCACATGCGAGCATAGCATAAACGGCTTCCGGTATCATGGGCATATAAAGTGCCACCCGATCCCCTTTTCTAATTCCATGGTGACGAAGCACATTGGCTAACCGCGATACTTCACGCAACAACTCTTTATAAGTAATCTGTTTCCCCTCATCCGGCTCATTGGATTCCCAAATCAAAGCGATCTTATCACCATTTTCTTTGGCATGACGATCCACACAATTTTCACAAGCATTCAACTTACCTCCCAAGAACCAGGATATCATCCCCTCCTCAAAATCACAATTAGATACCTCTTCAAAATCATGTTGCCAACGCAATATCTTTTTCGCTTGCTGTTTCCAAAAACCTTCAGTATCATCCATACTTTCTTTGTACATTGTTTTGTACGCATCAAAATTTGTAATAAGCGGTTGTTGGATAGAATCGCTTAGCGGGCTGTGAAAAGGCTTGTGATTTTCCATAGAATTGAGTTTTAAGAATTAATATTCAAAAGTCATTATAGATAACAAAAAAGACATCCTTTTGTTGAGACAAAACAGCTCAACACCTTGATTTAAAATATCTTTTCACTGGTCTATACTGATGAATATTATCCAATTCCTGTTTCCGTTCAGGACTTGCCATCACATATTCTTTGCACGCATCAGAACAAGTACCCTCATAGCTGGAAGCACACTCTTCACACTGAATAAAAAGCAGATTACACCTTACATTAGAACAATTCACATGTGTATCACAAGGTTTGCCACACTGATGACAATGGCTGATAACATCATTGCTGATTCTTTCTCCCAAACGATTATCAAACACAAAATTAACCCCTTTAAACCTATTCTCCTCCTGAATTTGATCCACTTGCCTTTTATAATCGATGATACCTCCATAAAGCTGGTTTACATCCTTAAAACCATGATGTTTTAAAAAGGCACTGGTTTTTTCACATCTCACCCCTCCGGTACAATACAGCAATACTTTTTCCTCTTCTTTTCCTTTCAAAATTTCAAGCACTTCGGGCAACTCATCTGCAAATTTCTCCGCCTGTGGTGTTATGGCTCCTTCAAATTTACCCACCTCACTCTCATAATGATTTCGCATATCCACCACCAAAGCCCCCTGATCCATGGCTCTATTCCATTCCCTGGCATCCAAATGCTTACCCACATTGGTTACATCAAATTCATCATCATTGAGGCCGTCAGCAACTATTTTATTGCGTACTTTAACTTGAAGTTTTAAAAATGATTTACCATCATCTTCCACGGCTATCTTCAGTGGAATATCCTTTAAATATTCATTATTCTGTATGCAATCCACAAATTTCTCCCAATAATGTTCCGGTACATTCATTTGTGCATTGATACCTTCCTTTGCCACATATATTCTTCCTAGGCAATCCAATTCATTCCAAGCCGCAAATAATTTGTTTCGTAATTCAAATGGGCTTTCAACAATTACATAGCGATAAAACGATACTGTTTTACGTTTAAATGTTTCCTTATCCAATTTTTCCTGCAAGGCCTCTGGGCTCAACCTATTAATAAGCTTTATATTTCCTTTATTGGGATCCATTATCTATTTTATTTTTTTTACAAATATAATAAAGATATAAGGGTCTTAAAATATGATTATGCTAAAAATTGTTATCTGAATAAATAGAAGCAAGAATCATTACAAGTACAGACACAAAAAAGCCTTTCTGAAAAAAATGATTCAAAAAGGCTTTTGTTTTTATGTAATAAAGGCTATTAAAGTTCTTTAATAGATGAGCGAGCTCACTTATTTCGTGCAATTTAATAAATCTCTTTCTTAGCAGCTTTTAAAGTATTTTGCAATAGAGATGCGATGGTCATAGGCCCCACGCCCCCCGGAACAGGTGTGATCCAGCTACATTTCGATGCCACCTCATCAAAGGCCACATCTCCTTTCAACTTCCAACCCGATTTTGTTTTATCACTCTTCACTCGTGTTGTTCCCACATCAATTACTACAGCACCCTCCTTCACCATATCTTCTTTAACAAATTCAGGTGAGCCAATGGCTGCAATAATGATATCGGCCGATAGACAAAGCGCTTTAAGGTTTGCTGTACGACTATGACATACTGTAACGGTAGCATCTCCAGGATATCCCTTTTGAGAAAGGAGGATACTCATGGGGCGCCCCACAATATTACTTCTTCCTATCACTACCACATGCTTCCCTGATGTTTCAATTTCATATCGTTTTATCAGCTCCATAATACCCTGTGGAGTTGCCGAAACAAAAGCCGGTGAACCAATGCTCATTCTACCTACATTCTGAGGATGAAAACCATCCACATCCTTACGATAATCAACAGCATCAGTTACTTTTTCTTCTGAGATATGTTTAGGTAAAGGAAGCTGAACTATAAATCCATCAATATCTTCATCCCTATTTAACTCTTCTACTTTAGCCAACAACGCTTCCTCACTTACATCTTCATCAAAGCGCACCAACGACGACTTATAACCCACATATTCACAAGCCTTTATTTTTGCGGCTACATAAGTCTCACTACCACCATCATGTCCTACAAGGATGGCAGCCAGATGGGGCACTTTACCACCATTTTTCTTTATCTGACTTACTTCTGCCGCAATTTCATCTTTCACAGTTTGTGCGGTTGCTTTTCCGTCAATTATTTGCATTGTTGAATAAGTTATAATATTGAAAATAAATACATATTAAAAATAAAGCTCTCACCACGGGGAACCTATCTTCTTCCGAAAGGCATATTTTGCATCATACGTCCCATATTTTTCCCTTGGGTCATCATGCGCATCACCTTACGAGTATCTTCAAATTGTTTAATCAGTCTGTTTACTTCCTGAATATTGGTACCGCTACCGTTGGCTATACGTTTACGACGACTACCATTCAACATTTGAGGATTTTCACGTTCATCTGGTGTCATGGAGTAGATAATCGCTTCAATACCTTTAAAAGCATCGTCATCAAAATCCATATTTTTAAGAGCCTTACCCATTCCAGGAATCATTCCAGCCAGGTCTTTTAAGTTACCCATTTTTTTGATTTGCTGAATCTGGCTCAAAAAATCGTTAAAGCTAAACTGGTTTTTAGCAATTTTCTTTTGGAGCTTGCGGGCTTCATCAGCATCAAACTGTTCTTGTGCACGTTCAACCAACGAAACAATATCACCCATACCCAGGATACGATCAGCCATACGACTGGGATGGAAAACATCAAGAGCATCCATCTTTTCGCCCATACCCACGTACTTAATCGGTTTTTCAACCACACTACGTATAGATAAGGCCGCACCACCACGAGTATCACCATCCAGCTTGGTTAGTATTACCCCGTCAAAATTCAAGCGATCGTTAAATTCTTTGGCTGTATTAACAGCATCCTGACCAGTCATGGAGTCCACCACAAACAAAATTTCATCGGGGCTAACTGCTTTTTTGATAGCAGCAATTTCGTTCATCATCTGCTCGTCAACGGCCAAACGTCCTGCTGTATCCACAATTACAACATCATAGCCATTGGTCTTTGCGTGTTTTACACCGTCTTTAGCCAGTTTAACAGGATCGTTATTACCTTCCTCTGTATAAACATCAACACCTATTTGCTCTCCCAACACCTGCAACTGATTAATAGCGGCAGGACGATAAACATCACCAGCGACCAATAAAGGCTTTTTACCTTTTTTATTTTTTAAGAGGTTCGCCAATTTACCCGTATGGGTTGTTTTACCAGAACCTTGAAGTCCTGCCATCAAAATAACAGCCGGATTTCCGTTCATATTAATATCAACAGATTCTCCACCCATTAATTGTGCCAGCTCATCGTGCACTATTTTAACCATCATCTGTCCTGGTTGCACTGCGTTTAGCACATCAGAACCTAAGGCTTTTGCTTTTACATTTTCCGTAAAAGTCTTAGCTGTCTTGTAGTTAACATCAGCATTCAAAAGCGCTCTACGCACATCTTTTAAAGTTTCGGCAATATTTATTTCGGTAATTTTACCTTGCCCTTTTAAAAGCTTAAAGGAACGCTCCAGTTTTTCCGACAGATTATCAAACATTCTTTCTATTTTTTAATTTCAATGTGCAAAAATATAAAATATTTGCTAATTCCGTTCACTTATAAAGAGCTCCTTGTAATACGCCACCGTATTTTCTATAAAAGCCTCTTTTTCCAGCTCCGTAGCGCTTATAATTTCCGGATAAAAAAAATGTTGCATCAGATCCATATCACAAAAACCAAATACCTCATGACCATGAATAGCTGTTAAGTTAGGCAACAAATTATCTTGGTCATCTTCAGAAACTGAATTACCCATAGAAGTATGCATTACAACGGCCCTACCTGTTAATAAACCTTCCATACCATTTTTACCGGAGCGATACGCAAAGCCATAAGAAAACACCCGGTCGATATATCCCTTTAGGATGGCGGGAAAGGAAGCCCACCATAGGGGATAAACCACCGAAATGAGATCTGCATCTTCTACAAAGGCCTGCTCTTTATCCACATCTTCAGCTATGATACCTTTTTTAAGGTTATTCAGTTCTTCTTTTTTTAGTACAGCATTAAAATCCATGGCGTACAAATCTCTAACAATAACGGTATTCAAGGGTTCAGAGCATTGTTTAATCCGATCTACCAGCTGTCGCGAAAAACTATCCTCCGAAGGGTGTGCATATATTATTAAATGTGTCATTCAAATTGATTATTAGTTATAAAGAAAGTAACAGTCGTACTTAAAATAAGTTTTTAAAGGACCTTATAGTTACTCCTTTTTGAAAAAAAAAGAAGTATCATGCTTCAATTTCATTCTAGTAAATTATTTTTGCTGGTTTATTTTTAGTGAACATGAAAATTTAGAGCGCTGATTGAATGGATAAATTAATTATAGTATTAAGCCACAACAGAAATTTAGGAATGCTTACTATTCCCTATTTTGCAGAGGATAAACAGGGATCATCATCACTTAGCTTAACTGAAATGGTAAATACCGAGAATCCTTCGGTTCATGATTACAATTTTTCAACCAGAGAACTGGAATTATTAGAGATCATGAAAAAATTGAGTGATAAATATCTCTTTAAAATTTTCTCCCGTGAAAAAAACATCAAGCTATTCTACGAAAATATAGACCCTAAAAAATTCAAAAATCACATCCGTCCACACATAGAAAAATACATGTACGCCTGTTTTAACAAATTGGCCAAAAGTCCCGACATTCCCATTTACTATAAAGGTGAAAAATACAGTAATCTTTATAAAAGTGATATAATATCGGTGTATGAAGAGGAAGTAGAGCCCGTATTTTATTTTAACCTGACACAAGAAGGCATTGATTACTCATTAAAACTTAAACTTTCGGGAGAAGACCTTACAATTACACATAAAAAGCCATTAGTTCTTACCGACTCACCATGTACCCTATTAATACGTGAAAAGCTTTATCGCATACCGAGTACTGACAGTAAAAAATTCTTACCTTTTTTTGATAAGCAATACATCAACGTACAAGCAAGAAGTGTAGCTACCTATATGGATACATTTGTTTCAAAAGCCGTAAAGAACAATCACGTGGTAGCTTCAGGTTTTGAAATAAAGGAAGCCCAAACAAAACCAACAGCGATCATTTCGTTGGAACGAGACATTAGTCAGCAGCCTGTTCTGGTGCTAAAATATAAATATGCACACAAAGAATATTTGGCTCACAGTCAGTCAGGTACACTAGTACAACTTCAAAACCAAAATAATACTTACACTTTCACCAAATACAAACGAAGTATAGAATGGGAAAATAACATTATTGAAATACTTCGCTCCATTGGCCTGGAAGCAAAAATGGGCGCCAACTTCTTACCCGTTCGTACCAAAAACACCCAACATTCTATTTATACACTCATTGATTGGTTAAATAAAAACATAACCTTTTTACAGGAACACAATATTAAAGTGATTCAAAAGACTTTAGAAAATAAATACTTTGTTGGACAATATAGTTGTGAACTTAAAAATGAACAAGGAGAAGATTGGTTCGACCTGAAAATGATAGTGAAAGTGGGAGAATTCCAAGTACCTTTCATTAAGATGAGGAAACATATCATCATTGGTAAAAATGAATATGTATTACCCAATGGAGATATTTTTATCATACCGCAGGAGTGGTTCACCCAATATGGCGATATATTGTTATATGCAGAAGAAAAAGATGATAAAATAATACTCAACAAAATGCATTACAGCCTGTTGGAAACTCCATCAAACCGTAGTCATGAAAAGATAAAAAATATCTCAATTGAGAATGCTGCCAAGGTGCCCAGCACACTCAATGCCCAACTTCGCCCCTATCAGTTGCAGGGGTTTAACTGGATGCATTATTTACACGAAAACAATTTTGGCGGAATTTTAGCAGATGACATGGGTTTGGGAAAAACCTTACAGACTATTACACTGCTACTCAAAATATATGAGACACAAGGATTAAGGCAGAGCAAGCCACAAGCAGCCGCTCAAATGAATCTCTTTGAACCTTCCACCATAGAAGGATTTAATACCAGTGGACTTGCCACCAGCTTAATTGCCATGCCAACTTCTCTTATTCACAACTGGCTTAACGAATTTCAAAAATTTGCGCCTAGTTTAAAGGTTTATATATACTCGGGCACCAAAAGACTAAAATCAAAGGAAATAGGTAAAATAATCCGTCATTATCATGTGGTATTAACTTCATATGGCGTGCTTAGAAACGACATTGCCTACCTAATGCACTATAAGTTTCATTATTTCATTTTAGACGAGAGTCAATACATAAAAAATCCCAATTCAAAAATATACGAGGCCATTTCAAAAATTGACTGTCATAAAAAGATGGCTATAACAGGCACTCCCATAGAAAACTCACTAACAGACCTTTGGGCACAGATGAACTTTGTAAATAAGGGTTTGCTAGGAAATCTCAACTTTTTCAAACGTCATTTCATAACCCCTATTTCAAAAGACAATAATGAGGATCAAGAAGAAAAATTACAAAACCTCATAGAACCCTTTGTACTGAGACGTACCAAAGAAAAAGTCGCCAAAGAGTTACCTCCTATTAATGAACAAATACTATACTGCGATATGACCGCAGAGCAAAGAAAAATATATGAATCAGAAAAATCCGGTATCCGAAATGAACTCCTTCAAACCCTTGAAAATGGAGGAATGCAAAAGACCACATTTTTGGCTCTTCAAGGGCTCACTCGTCTACGACTGTTAGCTAACCATCCCAAGTTAGTAAATCCAGACTTCAAGGGTGAATCAGGCAAATTCAATATTATAGTAGACAACCTTGACAGCATTACCAACAAAAAACATAAGATTCTTATATTCTCTTCCTTTGTAAAAGATTTGGAGCTAATTGAAGATATATTAAAGCAGCGAAAAATTAAATACAGTAAATTAACCGGAAAAACCAGCAATCGTCAGCAAGTGGTTGACGACTTTGAGGCCAAGGAAGATTATAAGGTATTTTTAATCTCCTTAAAAGCAGGGGGTGTTGGACTAAATCTGATTAGTGCCGACTATGTATTCCTACTCAACCCATGGTGGAACCCAGCAGCCGAAGCACAAGCCATCAATAGAGCACACAGAATTGGACAAACAAAAAATGTTTTTGTGTATCGCTTTATATCGATGGATACCATAGAAGAAAAAATAATGAAATTACAAGAACACAAATCTAAATTAGCAGATACCTTTATCAATTCAAACAATCCATTTAAAAACATGAATGAAAATGAAATAAAAGAACTATTCTCATAAGTTCCAAATACCAGTATTCCACAAGCTATACAAAACAAAGTCCTTGCACAATAAACCAATTAATTACAACAGCGTTGTACAAGGGTATTCATTCTGCCTTTTATAAAATCATTTACATGGTATGAATTTTGCTTGAGAAGAACAACATAGAAGTTAATGATGCAATTTAAAATTATATTAGAATGAAAAAGTTATTTCTCGCCTTGGTTCTGTTTGGAGCCTTTACGGCCTTATTTGCACAAGATAGGAAAACACAAACCCGAAACATAGGTACCTTTACAGAAATATATGCAGGAAAAGGCATCAATGTAACCTTGATTGAAGGGAAAAAGGAAAGCTTAAAAGTTGAAATAGAAAATGGGGAATTAACTGACGTCATTACCAACTTAAAAGGTAGACGATTGGAGATAAAGCTGAAGACAAAAATTTATAAGAACGTAGCTGTTCAGGTTTATGTTACCTACAAATCCATTAAGGCCATTCAAACCGGTACTGGAGGCTTTGTGGATGCCAGCAACACCATTTATGCCGAGAATCTGGATTTAAAGGCAGGTACTGGATCCACCATTATTTTAGACATAGATACTAAAACTGTTGCATCCAGCCTATCATCTTCAAAAATAGAATTGGTGGGCCAAACAGAATATCAGGATGTGACCACGAATACCGGAGGTAAATATATTGCAGACAAACTTAGCAGTAGAGAAACCTTTGTTAAAGCCTCCACAGGAGGAAGTGCCTGGGTAACAGCCACAGACAAACTAGAAGCCAAAACATCTACCGGAGGAAAAGTCACCTATTCTGGTGAGCCTGAAAAATTAATACTGACTGGCAACGTACATAAGGAAAATTAACCCCAACAATAAGGTTCTATTACAACAAATCCCCATTACAACAAAGATCTTGTAATGGGGATTTTATATAAAAACAAATCTTATTTATCTTTTCTCCAGATAAGTAGAAGAAACCACTTTCATAGGTACTTCCATACCTTGAGGCATTTGTGAATTCCCTTTCATAGATATGGTTCCTTCGATATGTTGGCTTTGTTTGCCACTCACAAACCAGCCATCTTCTTGATTAACGATAAATTCTGAATCCTGATTTCCCTTAAGGTTAAAAGACATCTTCATTCCGTTCATTTCCGATTCTTCACCTAAAGTTGTAATACGACCATTTCCTTTTAACTTCCATTGATTATTAGCAGCATCCGCCAAAGTCCATTCATTATTCAATGTAGCCTTTAAAGCAGAGGTCAACTTTGTATTCATGCTCCAGGTATCACCCACTTTTTTGTTTTCTGAGGGATACATAGAAAGCAACATAGCCATATTTCCGCTTAGCGCTTCCTCACCAAAGTGCCCACTCAATGTTTTTCTCATCTGCGAAGCTACCTGCGGCTGAAGATCTCCCATATTATTAACTGCATCATTAATCAGTTTATCAATACCATCAATCCTTATTACTTCACCTTGAGGAGTAATCACCATTTTAAAATCCTTTCCTATCACCCCATTATAAATATTAGCCACTTTATCATTCGCTTGAACAGGTTTAGAAGAATCATAATTAATATTGAACATCATGCTCTCAATATGAATGATCATTGTTTCAAACGAAGCATTCAATATAATATTTTCACCTTCTTTTCCGATGGGAATAAAACGGGTGATGCCCTTGAATTCATTTTTTATTTCCTGTTCGATAATACCCAAAGACTGGGTAATATTCATTTTTGTTTCTTGATAAAAACGATATTCCTGACCATTTTTTAACTTATACCTTAGTTGATATGATTGGGCATTTATTCCAACTGCACCAACAAAAAGCATACACAATACAATAATAGATTTAATTTTCATGTCTTAAATTTTTCTTTTAATAGTCACATGGCACTGGCCACAAAGCCATTTATCTATATGAGAAATGCTTTATCATGACTCGTTTTCATGTGTTTAAAAATGAGCGAAACTTCATTAACCAGTGCAAATTTCAACTGCAAACATATATTACCTCTCATTTGCCCTGGTGTGCTGATTTCTGATATACATTAATTATTAGTTACCCTATGGGCTAAGCGTATAAAAATACATCTTATTTGCTTTTTTACAGCCCTGCTAATTAAATATTTCCACATTTATAATAATTCTATATTAATCTAATTTCGTGCCACAATTCAAATCAACAAGCTTTTTACTACTTTTGCCCAAAATTGAACTTATGAACGGTACACTATATTTAATACCTACCACCTTAGGTGATTCTTCCATCAGCAGTGTTATACCTGCTGATGTGATCATACTAATCAAACAGATAAAACATTTTATTGTTGAAGACATACGCACCACCAGGCGCTATCTAAAAAAAGTAGATAAATCAATCAATATTGACGACCTTACTTTTTACGAACTAAACAAACATACCACGCCACAACAAAAGAGCAATTTTCTCAATGCAGCCAAAAAAGGACAACATATGGGTATCATTTCCGAAGCAGGTTGTCCAGGGGTTGCTGACCCGGGTGCTGACATTGTTGCCTCTGCACATCAACAAAACATAAGAGTAATACCATTGGTGGGTCCTTCCTCAATCCTTTTATCGGTAATGGCCTCGGGTATGAACGGTCAGAGTTTTGCCTTTCATGGTTATATTCCCATCAAATCAGGAGACAGAGCCAAAGCCATCAAACATTTAGAGAGCTTGTCTATTCGCGAAAACCAAACACAAATATTTATTGAAGCCCCCTATCGCAACAACCATCTTTTAAAGGACATATTAGCCAATTGTCAATCAAAAACGAAAGTATGTGTAGCCTGTGACATCACTTTAGAAACCGAGTTCATCAAAACCAAGACCGTTGGTCAGTGGAAGGGCAATTTACCTGAATTACATAAAAAGCCCACTATCTTTCTTATTCAAGGTTAATACATCACTACTAAACAGTTAGCAACAGCTTTTATTCATGAAGCAATCAGGCAAAACCGTCACCACAGATCAATACGGTAACCTAAAGGACGAAGAAGGCTACCCACTTACTCCACCCAAACACTGGCGTTTTTTACCCGCAGGCGATGCGGGGATAACACGCAAAGTAACCGCCAGAGGTGAATTTTGGCGCGTCATTTTTAAGAAAGGGCGTAGAACTATGTCAAAAGGCGTATGGGCTCCAAGCCACATCATATCTTCAGCCCAAAAAGAAATGGAATCAATCCGATCAACGGATGAATATCAAAAGAAAAAGATATACAATGCTCAACGCAGGGAGAAGCAACAAATAGCCTACGAAGAAGAATTTAGTCATGAAGTGGAAAAATTTCTTAACTTTCATCCCCTCTATCATTCCATTGCTAAAGCACTGGCTATTTTAGTTACCCAACATGCAATTCCCGTAGGGAGCGGAACCGTAGCCCGCACGCAAATGATTCCCATTTCCGAAAGAGCTTCTAGAGCTGTGATTGCATGGATGCGCCATCAAACCACTGCGTATGACCACATGAACATTGCCCGCATCAAAGGAGAAAGAAGAACCGTCAGACGCACCCTTGCCCAACAGTCTGTTAAAATTCTGGAGAATTACAGAAAAGGCCTAGCTATTTCACCTCACTGCCCCCTTAAGAGTGCTTTGGAAAAAAATATTCAAAAAAAACGAATACAATAACGGCTAAATGCTTATTGCCATAAAACACCCAAGCCCATCCTTGGTTTTAAAATGGGCTTGGGTGTAGAAGCAAATTTCATTTAAAACTTCATAGAAACACCCAGCTTTGTACTAAATGTATTTCCTCCACCAAACTCCAGATTGATACCCCATTTATTGCTCCAATAATACCTTCCTCCAATTTGAAGTCCCAGCTCTAAAGCGTCATCTGTGCCAATTCCTATCCCAGCATTAGCACCAGCATATACATCCCATTCTCGGGTCATCTCAAATAAGCGATTAAAATGATAATCACCTCTAAATCCAAGGGTCATATAAGCATCATCATCCAATACAAGGTTCACCTGAGGCCCTATGGTTACTTCGTCATGCACAGCAAAATCCACACCACCATATAAAGGCAGTCCGTTGGTATTAAAGCCCAAGCCCATATTTAACTGTTTGTCTCCTTTAGCTAATGGAGCTCTAAATGTTTGGCCGAATATTACTCCACCCAACAAAATAAACACTGAAACAATCTTAATTTTTAACATATATTCTGAATCTTTTAGTAGTGATGAACAAATAAATTTATGCAAATTTAATAAAGCATCTAAAAAAATATATTTTTGTTCCCAAAATTAAACAATGGCATCACAAGAATACGACAAATTACTGGAAAAACTCGGAGAAAACAAACACTGGCCTTTACTCTATATGTTTAAGTTTATTGCCCCCAATGAGGACGGTAAAGTGAAACAGGTTGTTTCTCTATTACCTAAAAACGGTCAAATTTCATACAAACACACCAAAAACCTCAAATTTGTTTCCATCACCTGTAAAGTTAAAATGCCTTCGGCACAAAGTATTGTGGATGTAAGCTCGGAGATCAATAAAATCAAAGGAATTATTGCACTATAAATGTCAATTTGATATTTATTTGTGCTTATTGATTACATTTAACACAATTATTGGGATATAATGGTAATTATTTAATACTTTTACAATGCACCCCGTCATTTACAAATTAACTATTGTAAAATATTAAATTATGGAAACTAAAACTAAGTTCTGGCAAGACGTCCGCAAAGATTGGCAATTCTATTTTGACGAAGGCAAATCCTACTTAAACACGTGTAAGAAACTAATCGTAAACCCAAAATCTTTCGACAATGAGTTTATTTACAACCTGGCTGTTTTGGCGGGAGAACGCTTGGTTTTAGGCATGCTTTTAAGTTACGATTACATACCCAGTTCCACTTCTTTATCCGGCATGCTACAAGAAGGAAAGGAGTTTTATCAGCTCGATGAAGACATTCTTGAAGGGGCTCGTTTTCTTAATAAATTCCAAACTTTCTGTTCCTTAGAGGTGATTCCTTTTACCCCTCCCGACCAGCAAGAGTTAGAAAGTATTGTGAAATATATTGTATTAATAGCCCAGTTTTCCACAAATAATTTAAACAAATTAGTAACGGCCGAAGAATAAAATAGCTTGTTTACTTGATAAAATAAATTATTTTTGCGCAAAATTCTTGGAGATGGATTTAATGAGTTTTGCGGATTATGCAGGAACTGGTGCTTTTGCTATCAGTGGCACCCTATCAGCTTCAGAAAAAAAGCTGGATTTGTTTGGTGCAACATTTATCGGTTTTGTAACTGCTGTGGGAGGAGGAACTATCCGGGATTTACTATTGGGTAACACGCCGGTCACCTGGATTCAGGGTTGGCATTACTTTGTGATTATCCTAAGTGCAATAGCCCTTACCTTTATTTTTTACAGGTATATTATTAAACTTAAGCAAACCTTGTTTCTATTTGACACCATTGGCATTGGGGTTTTTACTATTATTGGCATGGAAAAGGCCCTGATTTTTGGCTTAACCCCTCCTATTTCCTTAGTAATGGGGTTGTCATCTGCCGTTGTTGGAGGCGTACTGCGTGATACTTTTTGCAATGATGTACCCTTAATTTTTCATCGCGAAATATACGCCACTGCATGTATTGTTGGTGGTACCATATATTTAGCATTGCATTATTTTGAAGTAGAAACGCACTTTTCACAGATTGCCACCATCTTATCTATTATCCTTATTCGCTTACTGGCTATAAAATTCAATCTAAGCTTACCTAAAATCACCAATGCACAAGAATAAAAACCTCTTCAAAGCCTACACTCTGAAGAGGTTTACAACAAACATTAGCCATTCAACTAATTACTAAATTCCAATTTATTATTTATACAATCTACCAATATGGTTTTATCCTTTACAATGGTATCTGCCAGTATACGCTTTGATAACTCATTGAGCACCTCTTTTTGAAGAACCCGTTTAATGGGTCGCGCTCCAAAAAGTGGATCAAAACCTGCATTAGCAATATATTGAATCGCTTCCTTCGAAATTTCTATTTGCACCTGCTTAGATGCCAACACCTTTTTAATGGCATTAAATTGTAACAACACAATTTCTTCTATTTCCTTCTTAGTCAGAGGCGCAAACATCACAATATCATCAATTCTGTTCAAAAACTCAGGTCGTATAGTTTTACGAAGTAAATCAAACACTTCCGACTTTGTTTTTTCCATTATCTCCGATGCATTTCCGACATTCAGTGATTCATAATTCTGCTGAATGACATGGCTTCCTGCATTGGAAGTCATAATAATGATCGTATTCTTAAAGTCAACCAGTCTTCCTTTGTTATCTGTTAATCTACCATCATCCAGCACCTGTAACAAAACATTAAAAACGTCTGGGTGAGCTTTTTCTATTTCATCAAGCAACACTACTGAGTATGGTTTTCTACGCACAGCTTCGGTTAATTGTCCTCCTTCATCGTAGCCAACATATCCCGGAGGTGCTCCAATAAGACGAGATACAGAATGCCTCTCCTGAAATTCAGACATATCAATTCTTGTCATCTTATTTTCATCATCAAACAAGAACGAAGCAAGTGTTTTGGCCAATTCAGTTTTTCCCACTCCCGACATACCCAGAAAAATAAATGATCCAACTGGTCTTTTTTCATCCTGCAATCCAGCACGGCTTCGTCTAATGGCATCTGCAACCGCCGCTATCGCTTCTTCCTGTCCAACCACCCTCTTATGGAGTTCATCCTCCAAGCTCAGCAGTTTTTCTTTTTCACTCTTAAGCATTTTTGTCACGGGAATACCAGTCCACCGACTCACCACTCCAGCCACATCTTCCGAGTCCACCTCTTCCTTGATCATGGCACTCTCCGACTGCTTATCTTTCAGTTTATTTTTCAGTTCTTCAATACGCTCCTCAGCCTCCTTCATTTTTCCGTAACGCAACTCAGCCACCTGCTCAAACAATCCTTCTCTTTCGGCCTTTTCAGCATCAAACTTATATTGTTCAATATCCGATTTATACTTCTGGATTTCATCCACAATAGATTTCTCCTCTTGCCATTTTGCCCTGAGATTATTTCTTTCATCTTTTAATTCAGAAAGTTCCTTGCTCAACAGTTCCAACTTTCGTTCATCCTTTTCACGCTTAATAGCCTCTCGTTCTATTTCCAATTGCTTAACCTTACGATCCAATTCATCCAGCTCTTCTGGAACAGAATTAATTTCCAGTCTCAACTTAGCTGCTGCTTCATCAATCAAATCAATTGCTTTATCAGGCAAAAAACGATCCGTAATATATTTTTTAGATAAGGTGACAGCTGCAATAATCGCATCATCTTTGATTCTAACCTTATGATGTGTTTCGTACCTCTCTTTTAGTCCCCTCAAAATAGATATGGCACTGGAAGCATCTGGTTCATCCACCATCACCTGTTGAAAACGACGTTCAAGCGCTTTATCCTTTTCAAAATATTTTTGGTACTCGCTTAAAGTTGTAGCACCAACGGCCCTTAGGTCGCCTCTGGCCAATGCCGGCTTTAATATATTGGCAGCATCCATTGCCCCCTCCCCTTTTCCGGCACCAACCAAGGTATGAATCTCATCAATAAATAAGATTATACCTCCATCGCTTGCAACCACCTCTTTTACAACTGCTTTTAAACGTTCCTCAAACTCACCCTTATACTTAGCACCAGCTATCAATGCACCCATATCCAATGAATAAATCAACTTGGACTTTAGATTATCGGGAACATCTCCGTTCACAATACGCATGGCAATTCCTTCACCAATAGCCGTTTTCCCTACACCTGGTTCTCCAATTAAAATTGGATTATTCTTTGTACGACGAGACAATATCTGCAGCACCCTACGAATCTCTTCATCCCTACCAATCACAGGGTCAAGTTTTCCAGACCTGGCACTTTCAATTAAATTTACAGCATAACGATTTAAAGCATTATAACTATCCTCTGCTGTAGGAGAATCTACCTTTGCCCCATTTCTCAATTCTTTCACAGACATTATCAAGGCTTTTTCCGATATTCCTGCATCCTTTAATAAGTTAGCTACCGGATCCTTTGATTTCAACAAGCCCAATAGAATATGTTCAATACTCACATACTGGTCTTCAAACATTTTAAGGTAATCCTTTGCTTTTAAAAGTACTTCGTTGGTACTTCTTGATAAAAAAGGCTCTCCACCTGAAACCCGAGGATAACCGTCAATAATTGCTTTCAATGGAGAATCAAAATTTGAAGCCTCCAATTTATTCAATAAATAGGGAATAACATTATCATCCACCTCAATCATGGCTTTTAACAGATGCCCCGGCTCTATGGCCTGATGGTTCATACTTGAAGCTATTGCAACAGCTTGTTGTATAGCCTCTTGTGATTTGATAGTATATTCTTTTGTGTTCATTGTATCATCATTTAATAATTCAGCAGACACAGGGTAGCAAATTACTTGCCACCACGAAACACAAGTCATTTTGTCATGGTTTAAACAAAAATAATGACATTTTTTCATGACTATCTTTTGTATGAAATACAAAAAGAGATATCATTGACCACATTGACCATTTATGGCAGCTGCTTTACTTTTAGAAATAGTTGCTCACGTAGACTTACTTTCCAGTATTTTCATAAAAAACAGATTGGATAACACCATCGTAAAAGCATAAAACACATCTTCCACCGGAATGGTAGCTATCCTCCATCCCATTAAAACATCCGGATTATACCAAACAATTTCATTTTCAATTCCCAAACCAGTCAACACCCCATTCACCATAAAAAAAGGAAATAATATGATCGGAAAAATCCAGAAATAGACGCTCAACAACTTCCAATCGTATAGCAACACCGTTGTTAACACAAATATCAGACTTAAAAAATTCACTAAGGCGTATGGCAAATCCCAATACTTAACCAAAAGAACAATAGATATACTAAGCAACAATACTGCCCATAAAAAAGTCATCTTTTTTGAAAATCTTAATGCAGGAAAATAGTATTTCAGAGAATAAAAGGTGAAGACACAACAATAAGGAATAACAACAAAAAAAAGAATTTCTTCCAAAGGAAGATTCCAAAAACGAATGCCCATTAAATAGGCATCATTAAAGCCCCAATAGGCTTTTTCGGTAAAATACCAATCCCAAATCAGATATGGTATGGCAACTAAAAAAATAGCGGAGAACAATGAAGGCCAATACTTATAAAACTTTAATTTGGCATGAAAACTATACAATAAAGGAACAAGGCCAGAACATATCAGCACCCATAAGTACAAACTCATATCTATTATTCTTTAGTAATATTTTTCCTTTTCAATTTTTCCTTCTTAAAATATTTCATGGGAAAAATCAACAATCCAAAACACTCTCCATCTATCGGGCTATGATGTCTATGATGCATAGAGTGAGCCAATATAACAGATCGAACATAAGTTGGTTTCCAACCCTTTAACCATTTAAACCTTCGATGAAAAACCACCTCATGAAATACAAAATATGCAAACCCGTACAAAGTAATTCCGATGGCCACACTAAAAAAAACACCACTGGGCAACAGACTACCTAAAATATAACAAATCATTGATGGTATAGCGAATATGACAAAAAACCAATCGTTTTTTTCAAAAAAAGAATGTTGATGAGATCCTTTAGGAACATGATGATCTTCATGAAGATTCCACAAAAAACCATGCATCACGTATTTATGTACAAACCAAGCGACCCCTTCCATAAGAACAAATGCCGCGATAACAATAAGTATATAAATAGTGAGCTGCATACGTATATGATTATAATTTAAAACAAGCCAACCTTTATTACAAAATACGCCTTGGCCAATAACATAATTTTTTGCAGATTAGAAATTCTTAAGCGCTTCCTTCTCAAATCCTTGGCTTTGGTCTGCCCTATTTTTTTTGTCAAACCCAAATAATATACATAAGCAATATAAACACCCAAGCGTGCTTTTTTGGGCAGTTTCTTAATTCCTTCTAAGGCTATTTTATAATCCTGGTATATGTCGGTCAAAATGGCGTGTTTACTATCCTCCTCCAAGACAGAATACCGCAATTGCGGAAAATAAGAACGATGTAACTCTTCCGTATCATCTTTTACATCACGCAAAAAATTGACCTTTTGAAAAGCCGAACCTAATTTAGACGCACTATACTTTAAGTCATTATACATACGCTGATCACCATCCACAAAAACCTTTAAACACATCAAGCCCACCACATCAGCCGAACCATAAATATACTGCTTTAGCTCTTGCTCATTGTAAGATTTCTTATATAAATCAGCACGCATACTCTTAAGAAAAGCGCGTATCAAATCTTCCTGAATATCGTATTTCTTTACAGTATGCTGAAAAGAATTTAAAATAGGATTTAAACTAATTCCATCGGACAGTGATTTGTATAAATCATTTTCAAAATCGTCCAACAGCTCTACTTTTTTGTATTGATGAAAAGAATCAACGATCTCATCAGCAAAACGAACAAAACCATAAATACTATAAATAGCCTGACGAATAGAGGGATTCAAACAACGTACACCAATACTAAAGGAGGTACTATAGGATTCTGTTACTATCTTACTACACGCATAACCTACCCTGTCAAAGAGGAGCTTTGCCTGATTATTTTTATCTATCTTTCTTTTATGTGCTATCTTAAGCGCGGCAACAGAGCCTACATCATCAGACACCTCCACTAGTTCTATTACATTATTATATTCTTTATTATCCATCAAGCCATCTTTTAACTACATATAATCAACTCTTCTTATTCAAATATTGGGTCACTAAGCCAGAAACTATTTTACCCGATATAATTGCAGGAGGCACACCCGGACCAGGAACTGTGAGTTGGCCGGTGTAGAACATGTTTGTTAATTTTTTATTTTGCAGTTTGGGCTTTAAAAATGCTGTTTGCTTTAAAATATTTGACAATCCATAGGCGTTTCCACCATAGGCATTATAATCCCTTTTAAAATCATTGACACAATAAGATCTTTTTAATACAACATTATCTTTAACAGATTGTTGAGTAATTTTTTCAAGTCGATCCATTATTTCATCAAAATACTTATTCCGCATATCAGAAGAATCTGTCAGACCTGTTGCAATTGGAATTAAAAATATGGCCGCTTCACTTCCCAAAGGAGAACAATCGCGATCGGTCAGACTAGGAAAGCTAGCGTAAAACAGAGGATTTTCAGGCCATACTTTATCATCATAAATACTGATAGCGTGCTGCTTAAACGACGTATCAAAAAATAAGGTATGATGTGCCAAATTCTTTAGTTTTTTATTAAAACCCACATAAAACAACAGAGCCGACGGAGCAAAAACTTTCTTATTCCAATAGGACTCAGAATAATTTCTATCTTTTATATCCAATAAGGTCTCTGTATGATAATAATCAGCACCCGAAACAACAGCATCCGCCTCTACTAATTTACCATTCACCACCACTCCTTTTACCATGCCATTTTGTGAAACAATTTTTTCCACATTCGCATTGAAGTTTAAACTCACACCATTTTCCTCAGCTAACTTCTCAAATGCAGAAACAACACTATACATACCCCCTTGGGGATACCAAGTTCCCAATACCATGTCGGCATAATTCATAAAACAATAAAAGGCAGGTGTTTGCTCAGGCTTTGCCCCTAAAAACAATACCGGAAATTCTAATATTTGTCGTAATCGCTCACTTTTAACGCCGGAGCGAACCATTTGTGTAATAGAGCTAATAAATTGTCCCAGCCTGCTAACAGTAGCTACACTTATCAATTCTAGCGGCGACTTACCAGGCATGTATACCACCTTATCCATTGCCACCTTATAATTATACTCAGCATGCTTTAAAAATCGCTTCAAAAATTTACCTCCTCCAGACTCCTCTCTTTCAAACAAGTTATAAATGTCCTCCAGTTTTTCTGGGATATCCATAAAATCATCCTCTCCAAAAAAAACTTTATAGCCCGGATCTAATCTTTGTAAACGATAATAGTCGATTGTTTTTTTATTAAAATCTGCGAAAAATTTCTCAAAAACATCGGGCATCCAATACCAAGTGGGCCCCATATCAAATTTAAAACCTCCTTCTGAAAATTGCCTGGCTCGCCCTCCACTCATATCATGTTTCTCATATACACTCACCTCAAACCCTTCCTTAGCTAAATAATTAGCTGCCGACAGTCCGGAAAATCCAGCTCCTATAACAAGTACTTTCTTTGGGTGCGTATATTTCATTGAGTATTCATTTAGGTGTTAAATAAAATTTTATTTCTAAAGAACTATAGCAATCATTCAAACCATAATTATACTGTGTTTCAAATATAATCATCCAATAAGTTAACCCGTTTCACACAAAAAAGAAACAACACTCCTGAATATTTGTTCATTTTATTAAAGAAAAAAGTAAACAAAATAAAAAAAACAAGTTTTCATTTTCCCATCTTCTGCCCGATCCGTTCATGGTCAACACCATCAACTGTTCTACCCGTTCTTCATCTTCAAGGCTGGAAACCTGTACACTGGGCTAAGATACCCCTTACGGTAGCTCAGTATATACCTGCCACCAGAGTGGGCACTTCAAAACATACGGCATCCATATCAGCATTTTCGTCCATCTTTAAAGTGATTCGCCCGTTGCCGTCGCCGATTTTTGAAATTAGCTTGTACAACTACGGCAAAGCTTACAAAATATACCCCTCCTGAATTGTCTTCTGAAATCCTTTACTTTTGTATTGAAAGATTCTGCTGCAGCATTGGTACTTCCGATATCTAATTGAGAACAATGTTTCTAACTTATGTGATAATTTTCTTTGCTTTTGAAACTTCGGTTAATGTTCTTTTTACTCGGGGAGGCATACTTCCAAAGGTCCTCATGATCAGGCTTCGCCGAATTACTCGGGGAGGCATACTTCCAAAGGTCCTCATGATAACTTCGTTATTGTCATTGCCACAAAAAGAACCAAAAAAGTCTAGAACAATAGATCACTACCTCCCCTGCAGCGACCAACCCAAATGATGTATTAGAACTTCGTAATAGATTTTCTAATGCAGCTTTTGGGTAATAATTCCCTCCGGCGCACACTTCCTTCGTGCTAGGCCAACCGCACTACCACCTCAAGTGCACCCTTGAAGGTTTCTCGCCGACGCCGGCCACGGGGTTATTGTTCTGGCCAACCCTGCGGTCGTTATATTGGTGGTTGGGTATTTAAATGAGAATTACTCATTAATTGAAAATTATCGAATATGCTTATGGAAAATTGTAACCCTCTATATTTTAATTGAAGATACCCCATAGATTGCCCCCAAGCTCACACAGGTAAAGCAAAAAAAAACCTGCTTAAATAATTAAGCAGGTTAAAACTATACTTATAAAATTTTACGAATGTTTAGGTTGCCAATCTCTGGCAGCTTCATACATTGCAATTACATTTTCAACAGGTGTTTCCACCTTAATTTTATGACTAGGCCCTAAGATAAATCGCCCTCCGGGCGCCATTACATCCAAGAGACTATTCACACCCTCTTTTACTTGTTTTGGCGTACCTTTTCGTAGCAACAGTTCTTCATCCACGGCACCGCAAAAAGTAATCAACTTACCATAATCTTTTTTCAAGCCCTCAGGATCCATACCTGCTGCCCTGGTTTGTATAGGGTCCAACACTTCAGCTCCTGCGCTAATAAAATTAGGCAAAAGTTTACGAACCCCACCACAGCTATGCATATAAAAGTGCACACCCAACGCTTTGGGTTTAGCTGTAAAAGCATCTATAGATGGCCGAATGTAATTATCCCAATGGTCATGTCCAATGGTTAAACCAGTTTGCGAACCGAAATCATCGGCCACTCTAATAAAGTCCACCCGATTTTGGGCGACTTCAAAAAATTCATCAATAAAGCTACTATAAAAATCTATCACCTTATCGCAAAGGGCTTTAAAAAATTTAGGATGTGACATCATGACTTCCATAAAGCTATCCCGTCCAATTAAACGTTGCACAATACGAAATAAACCTGGTGAGGAATATCCAGGCGCAGTCATGATTGCATAATCCTTATACTTTTCCAATTGGGCATTCAGGGAATTAAAATCGAAGAGTGCATTTGATGGCCAATCGAAGTCGGACAAAGCGGCCGGATCAGTAATCCCTTTCAGCGGAAAGTCGGTAGCTTGCCAATAGCTAAATTTACCTTTTTTAATGCGAGAGTAACCTACTCCCCAAATGTCTTTTTTACACTTGTTGTTACTATCAACTAACTGAGGTCCTATATATTTTGGTTCCACCCATCTAAAATCAACATCCAGATGCTCTAGAAGTTGATCGCGGTCAGTAAAACCAAAAAAGGAGATCATTTTCTCACCAAATTCCGGAACATCCCAATAAAAAAATGGAACCCTATCCGGAACATCGTTGTTCAGAGCTTTTAAGACTCTTTCTTTGTGGTTCATAAATGATGTTTTAAGGCTGTTGTTAAATACAAGTTTCTTTGTACAAAACCCAGCTAAATTTATAAATATTTTTTAAAATAACAAATTAAACAAATTAAAGGGTTGATTAACAATAGATAACAAACACGACTATATATAACTATTCATTTCGTTGTCGAACTGCCTCGTAAACCAATATTCCAGCAGCAACAGACACATTTAAAGAACCTATGGTACCAACAATAGGAATTTTTGCAGCGGCATCACATATTTTAAGTATTTGAGATGACACCCCTTTATCTTCAGCCCCCATGACAATGGCAGTAGGGCCTGAAAAATCAACCTTCGTATAATTTTCACTGGCTTTTTCTGTAGCTGCCACTAACTTTAGACCTGAATTTTGCAAATACTCCAAAGATTTATATAGGTTTTTAACCCTAGACACTGGTATATTAAGCAGTGCACCTGCCGAAGTTTTTACAGCATCCGCATTAATAGGAGCTCCACCTTTTTCTGGTATCACAATGGCATTAACACCTGCACATTCAGCAGAACGAGCTATGGCACCCATATTTCGAATATCAGTGATTCCATCGAGAACAAGTACCAATGGGTTTTTTCCTTCTTCAAACAGACCTATAAGCGTATTTTCAAGGTCATGATAAGTAATAGCAGAAACAAAAGCAATCACGCCCTGGTGATTTTTTCTTGTAGCCCGATTAATTCGCTCAACAGGTACAGTTTGCCAGGCGATTTTTGCTTCTTTCATGGTATCAATCAACTCCTCATAGAGTTCTCCCTGCAAGCCCTTCTTCACCAATACCTTTTCAATTTCTTTACCCGAACGGATGGCTTCTATAACCGATCTGATACCAAATAAAAAATCACTTTTCCCTGCCATAATTATATTTTTTTTAAATTTGATAACAGCAACAACCACTACCAAGCTAATATCTTATAAAAATCTTATTTAAT
Source organism: Saccharicrinis fermentans DSM 9555 = JCM 21142 (assembly GCF_000517085.1). NCBI lineage: Bacteria > Pseudomonadati > Bacteroidota > Bacteroidia > Marinilabiliales > Marinilabiliaceae > Saccharicrinis > Saccharicrinis fermentans. Next base: position 1,778,117 of record NZ_KI912107.1, read on the forward strand.
CCAATTTTCTCTTTTCCAACTCAGCCTCATCTAATTCCTGTTGACAAGTCTCCCATTGTTCCATTTCTTTCTCCAGTAAAACATTCAGTTCCTGATATTTTCGCACAAATTCAGGATCACTTGCATTTTGGGGTATCTGCATCAATCTATCTAACTCCACAATATTCTCTTCCAGTTGAGCTATTTTCTTTTCGCATTTCTCCACTTGCTGCTGGGCTTTTTTAACCCTTCTACTAATTTCCTTTCTTTGTTCGTAAGATAGTTTTGCCCCCTGATTCTCCCCCCCATTATCTTTGGCTTTCACCGCTTTACCATTCGGTTTCTGCAACTCCATTTCCTTCAAGGATTCCATTTTCTTTCTTTCCAGAAATTCATAGATACCGCCTAGGTGTTCCTTCATTTTTTTATGACGGAATTCATAAACCTTATCCACCAGGCCATCGAGGAATTCACGATCATGAGAAACCACGACCACCGTTCCCTCAAAATCTTTAACCGCTTGTTTCAATAGTTCTTTAGATCTAATATCCAAATGGTTTGTTGGCTCATCCAGGATAAGTAAGTTCACTGGTTCAAGCAGCAGTTTAACCATTGCCAAGCGGGTTCTTTCCCCTCCTGACAAAACCGATACTTTTTTATCCACCGCTTCACCACTAAACATAAAAGCACCCAATAAATCACGAATCTTTAACCTCACATCACCAACCGCCACACGATCAATTGTTTCAAGTACAGAAACACTTTCATCCAGTAGGTCGGCTTGATTCTGAGCAAAATAGCCTATTTTCACCTGGTGACCTAATTTTATGCTACCTGTGAAGCTAATCTCATTCATAATCATCCTAGCCATGGTAGTTTTACCCTCCCCATTTCTTCCTATAAAGGCAACCTTTTCACCTCTTTCAATGGTAAAATCAACATCAGACAAAACCTCATGTTCACCATAGCTTTTTGAAACATGTTTACCTTCCAGTGTAATACTTCCCGCATGCGGCGCCGGGGGAAACTTAATCCTCAATGCCGATTTATCAAACTCATCAACCTCGATTCGATCCAATTTCTCCAGTTGCTTAATGCGCGACTGAACCTGAACCGCTTTGGTTGCCTGATATCGAAAACGTTCAATAAATTTCTCTGTGTCTTCAATTAGTTTCTGCTGATTACGATAAGCTGCCATTTGCTGTTCCTTTCGCTCTTCTCTCAGCTCAAGGTATCTGGTATAAGAAGCTTTGTAATCATATATCTTTCCCATTTGAATTTCAATAGTTCGTTTGGTTATATTATCCAAAAAAGCACGGTCATGAGAAACCAAGACCACTGCACCACTATAGTTTTTCAGAAATTCTTCGAACCATTGTATCGACTCTATATCCAAATGGTTAGTAGGTTCATCCAATAAAAACACATCTGGTTTTTGCAATAATATCTTTGCAAGTTGGATACGCATTCTCCATCCACCAGAAAACTCAGAAGTCAAACGTGTAAAATCATCTCTTTCAAACCCAAGTCCTTTCAAGGTAACCTCTATACCTGAGGCGTAGTTTGCACCACCAAGCATATTTAATCTTTCGCTTTTATCACTTACCTGATGAATCAAATCCAGATATGATTGCGATTCATAATCCGTCCGTTTCCCCAACTGCTCGTTCAAATAATCTATTTCCTTTTCCAGTGTTTTAAGCTCACCAAATGCTTTTTCCACTTCATCCCACACGGTACCAGTATCATCATGCTTCATATGCTGAGGCAGATAACCAATTTTCACATCTTTGGCACAAGATAATGTACCACTGGTAGGTGTTTGAACACCTGCTAATATTTTAAGTAATGTTGATTTTCCAGCACCATTTTTACCTGCTAATCCAATTTTGTCTTTAGGATTGACTAGAAAAGACACATCTTTGAATAAGGTAAAACCTCCAAACTCAACCGACAACTGATTTACCGAAACCATTTATTAATATTACTGTATTACTATAATGATCATTTATTTTCCAGGACTCTGCCCCAATCTTAGTTAAGGGGTTTGCGATATATATCCAAAGAAGGACTAAACCTGATTACATACAAGCCATCATTAAAAAATCCTCCCCAGTTAGCATACCTCTTAAAGTTAAAGTTGAATTGCACTTGTTTTGCCGAGTAATGCTGAATACAGTGCTCAAACTGAGATCCATATTGAACCTGGGCACTTAAGAAATAAAACATCACATCAAAGCCCCATATACCATACCTAGAATATTTCGCATCTCTTCCTGACCGAATAAAGTAAGGTGAAACGGCCAATGGTTCAGTATAATACCATGCTCTATATTTCGCAGAAAAATCTTGAACCACACTATTCTGATGATCCAACACATAGGGTGTCAATATTTCTGTATCCAAATCATGTATTTCCTCTGCATCAATGGTTTGAAATCTCAACCAACTCCCAAAACCAATTAATTTTATCTTTACGTCTGTAGACTCTGATACACCGTGTAAAGTAGTTATAATCTTAGATACATCTGCTTCATCGGGAGAAGGAATAACGACTAAATTCTCTTTGTCATGACTGAGCAATGCTTCCACCCCTTGCACATTTTGTTCAGAAAAAGCTATTTCCATAAAATCTGGTATTTTCCCCTGAGGAAGATACTTAAGATAGAGCTTATTTTTAATCATCATAGCCAGCTTATCCTCCTCATCATTAGGAACAGCAGATTTTAACACGACAATACGCATATTCTCACGTTGTTTCACAATATAATTCGAATATTGATCGAACAACAAACTATCCGGTGTATTTACTTGAAACAAATATGGATTTTCATTCAGGACAGGATTTACACTTGACAAGGGATAAACCATTTTTATTTGATGACTAACCGAAAAATCTGAGACCAGTTTTAAGTTACTCGCATACGCAGGTCCCACAATCAGATCCACCGATCGAAGCTCAGGCCGATTCAGAATTTGCTTCACTTTATTTGTATCAGGTGCTGTATCAAAGGTATAAAGCTGCACATTAACACCTTGTTTTTTCAAAGAATCAAGCGCCATCAAGGCTCCTTCATAAAACTCCACAAAACTACGTGAACGAGACGAAACAACCGGATTTTCCCTCTCCATTAGCACCTCTTGATCACCTTCTATTTTGCTCACAATATTTTCCTTACGTGTAGCCTCCAAATCAAAGGGTAATAACAAAGCTACTTTAAGAATCTCTTTACTTGCATAATAATCGTAAGCTCCACAATCCACAGAAACAGTATCCAAATAAGGCTCTTCTTTATCTTCGACCACCAATTGCGCCATGCGCTGTTCCTCCTTCTTACGAGCAAGGTAAGTTGATGTGGGAATATTAATTTTTGTTCCTTTTCGAATATGGGTCAATATCATGTTTGGATTAGCCTCCTCAATATCGGCAATCTCCACTCCATATTTCTGCGATATAGAATAAATAGTTTCCTTACGTCGAACAGTATGCTTTTTAAAATCGTTTTCCTGACGATGTCCATTCTCGTCTGGCTTTTCAACCTTTACCTTAGGTATTCTCACCAGGTAACCCAAGGGTAGACTGTCAGGATTTAAACTAGGATTAGTACTCACCAAGTCTTGTTGCGAAACATGATACATTTTACTCACCGAATAAATGGTTTCACCTTGTTCTATTTTGTGATACAAATATTGATCATCTTCAATAGGCGAATGCATAGCCTGATCACTTATAACCTCGCTTACCAAAGGCAAATCAACCTTGGGTATACGAACCGTAGAACCAACCGACAAGATACCATCCAATAAAGCCTGGTTATACTTTAAAATAGAATCTACCTTTGTATGATATTTCATAGAAATACCATAAAGGGTCTCTTTAGGTTTTACCACATGATAAATATACGAGCTACCAGAATCTTCATTTTGTTTTTGGGTGGTAGCTACAGGAATCTTAAAAATAGTTCCCACCAATAAATCGCCGTTAGCACCAGCGTTATATTTTTTAATATCGTCGATACTCACTTTATACTTCCTAGACAAAAAGTAAAGCGTTTGTCCTTTCTCAACGGTATGATAAATAAACTTACCAGATTGTTTAATTTCATTTGCATTGCTATTTCTACCATCAATAACAGGAACACGAAGTATATCACCAGGCTTTAAACCGAAAATAGAACCAGGATTTGCTTCGTGGATTTCTTTTTGAGATACGCCATATTTTTTGGCTATCCCATAAAACCCCTCTCCTTTTTTTACGATATGTAAATAATAGGTATTTCCATCAACAATAACTTTGTCGGCAATTTTCTTACCACTGTTATCTTGTGCCATAACAGGCAATGAAGCATAAATAAATGCAACAAATATCCAATAGCTAATAAATGATTTTCTGATCATTGAGTTTACAGTTCTGAATTATAGTGCCTCCAAAAGTATAAAAAGAGTATCACCAAAACAAAAGCAAGTTGGGATAAACAAAAAAGTTGTTGCAACATTTGTTCCAACAACTTCTTCTATTCGTTAAATATCTAATTTTACATTTTTATTTGGGCTTCGATTTCCTGCATTTGGTTTTTAAAATCTTTATCTGTTTCTATTAGGTTATTCACTGTTTTACAAGCATGTAAAACAGTTGCATGATCTTTCTTTCCAATTTTCGATCCAATGGCAGACAAAGACGAGTTTGTCAGGCTCTTAGAAAAATACATAGCTACCTGACGAGCCTGCACAATTTCTCTTTTTCGTGTTTTAGACTGCAAAGAATCCACTGCCAATCCAAAATAGTCGCATACAATCTGCTGTATATAGTCAACACTTAACTCTTTTTGCGTTTTCTTTACCAACTTATCGACAATTGACATGGCCACTTCCCTTGTGATCTCTTTTTTATTAAGTGTCGCCTGAGCCAATAATGAAATTAAAGCACCCTCTAACTCCCGTATATTTTGCGAAATATTAGAAGCAATATACTCTATCACATCACCACCAATAGAATTGATTCCGTCCTTATATAGTTTATGCTTCAAAATAGCCACACGCGTATCATAATCGGGTATATGTACATCAGCAGACAATCCCCATTTAAAACGTGACAGCAATCTATCTTCCATCCCCTTCATTTCCACAGGTGCTTTATCGGCCGTTAATATTAGCTGCTTACCCATTTGATGAAGGTGGTTAAAAATATGGAAAAACGTATTTTGTGTTTTCTCTTTTCCTGCAAACTCCTGCACATCATCAATGATCAAAACATCAATCATCTGATAAAAGTTAAGAAAATCATTTTGTGTATTATTACGAACCGATTCGGTAAACTGCGTTTGAAACTTATTTGCGTTTACATATAAAACGGTTTTTTCAGGAAAATACTTTTTTACATCAATACCTATTGCCTGTGCCAAGTGAGTTTTTCCTAATCCGGAGTTACCATACAAAAACAATGGGTTAAAGGCTGTCTTACCAGGATTCTTAGCTACCGCCATACCAGCTGAGCGAGCCAATCTATTACATTCACCTTCGATATGGTTCTCAAAGGTATAATCAGAATTAAGCTGAGGATCCACATTCAACTTTTTGATGCCTGGGATAACAAACGGGTTTTTCACCACCGGCTTTTCCGAATTCATTTGCATGGATACGGGTCGGTTTCGTAAGTCTGTTCTGTTATTCGAGGGCAAGCGTTGGGTTAATGGCTGTTGATTCTTTTGATGAGGGTTATCCACAACCACACTATACTCCAACTTAGCCGAATGCCCAAGTTCTCTTCTAATGGTACTTCTCAAAAGATCGATAAAATGCTCTTCCAAATACTCATAAAAAAAAGCACTCGGAACCTGAATGGTTAATACATCACTTTCAATCTTAAGAGGCACAATAGGTTCGAACCATGTTTTAAAGCTTATTTGTGGAATATTGTCTTTAATTACATTCAAACAATTATTCCATACAATTTCGTAACCGGGCTTCATTATTTGCTTCCTCTGTTTAGTGTTTTATGTTATATACTAGGTATTATCTAATACAAAATTTGTGAAAAAAATCTTGAAAAAAAAATGTTAAAATACTTGACATTGTAAAATGTACACTACTGATCTTATTTATAACCCTTTATGCACATTCCTACATAAACATCTATGAATCATTCAATTGAACACATTATTCAATGTTAAATGGACTCACCATATGCACTAAGAACAAAGGCTTTGAGCTAAACAGACATTTTTTTGCTTTTTTTTTACCTAAGGCACTACTTAATATTATAATTGAAAATGTAAATTGGTCGTTTTATGAAGAAGAAGTTTATTTTTTCACCATTTTTCCACCCCGAAAGGTAACTATTTGAGCATCAGGGTAACGATCACTGATATCATTTTTTAAGCCCAGCAAAGCTTCCTTACGCTGCTCCTCTCCTATGGTATACAGATAAAATTTACCTGAACGTTCTTCTCTCACATACTTATCCTCCCCAAGCTCAACGCCACGTAAATCCAAAGGTGCTTTGGATTTTTTTAATAAAAGTTTATAAACAGTCTTCTGGTCTTTCTTCTTTTCGGCCTTTCCACCTCCAAAACTTACAGCACTAAAATTAACATAACGTTTGGGCTGCTCCCTAACATCATTCAACAACCTATCTAAACTAACAGAAACATTATTCATATTGTCATACAGTTGTTCATCCGACATAAGTTTACCTACGGTTCCTTCCCCTCGATTCAAGGATGTTAAAAGCGTATTAACAGATACAAAAGTATTGCTCATCTTATGGGCCAGACTATCAATATGAGCATCGGCCAATTGGCCTGAGGCAGACTCCATATTCTTCATCAAAGCAGATAGTGCTTCACCATTTGCCTTTAAAACCAAACTTACGGCTTCGAGATTAGCCAGTGTATTATCTAATGATCCTTTTTCTTTCAAACTGTAGTTAATGGAAGCACTAATTTGATTTAAATTCCTCATCATACCGGAAAAATCATTCATACCACTTGACAAACTATTTTTATTTTCTTCACTTAAAAATCGGTTTAAGTTGGTTAAAATTGAATCCAGGCCAACAACCATATTCTCCACTTTATCCTTTAACGGAAGTACTTCCTGACTCACTTGGTCTGCCAAATCACCTGTTACTGACGTACTTAAAGTATCGCCAGCCTCAATTAGATCAGGGCTATTTCCATACACAAAACGGATACCTTTCGATCCCATCAAATCGAGACTATAAATCTGCGCAACAGTATTTTTAGGAAAGTCGATATCCTTTTCAATGGCCATTGTAACCAGTAAATCACTATTACCTCCAGCCAGCAGAGATATCTTACGAACAGATCCTATTTGAAAACCCTTATAATATATCGGACTTGATTCCGTGAGTCCATCTATTCTGGAATATATACCATGAACCTTATAACCTGGAGTAAATATATCTTTTCCTTTCAGGAAATTAATACCCCAAGCAAATATAAAAATTGCTAACCCAACGGTTAAACCAACCTTAGCTTCTTTAGAAATTTTAGCCATAACTGCGGTTTTATTGATCTTCAAAAATAACAGATTTTTACTTAAAAAGTACAATCCAATGAATCTGTTAAACATTCAATACAAATACAACCGTTCATCTTTCATTATAATTACTTCTTTATGAACAGATTCAACCTTCCTGATAAAACACCAAAAAAAAGATTGTTTCTACAAAAGAAACAACCTTACAAAATATAATCTGCTTAATATTATTTAAGGATATACTACCGTTGAATAATCATTAATATTCACCTTGGGTATTTGGGCGCCATATTTAAGATTGATAGCTTCTACAAAAGTATTGGATATAATAGCGGCTCCACGAGCTGTGGGGTGAATGCCATCCAAAGAAAAAATCCCTCCAGACACAAATGTAGAAGTATATATATTTCCATCCAATAAAATACCTGAAGAGATGGCTCTTTCCATTAAAGCCTCCAAATCAACGAAGGCCAGGTCATACTGTTCGCTTATATTTTTTATAGTAATATTAAACGCATCTATTGCCTCGCTTATGTCCGACACTTCTTCTGCATCCAAAATATAATTTGCAGGTATTGGGCTTGCAGATCCCCAGCCGACTTCCTTATTGCGTATACTACTTAAGGCAGGCAAAAGCACCTTTTCTTCTGCTGTAATTTGACGTATTTTGGCAGGATGTGCATAATCTTCATCTTCGATTACTAACGCATTGGCACCTTCCACAAATTCAATTTTTGGTAAACCAAAGGCCAGTGCACCCGCATTATACTGTGCGTATGCTGAGTTTAGCGCGTCTGCTGTTGCTTGATCCAATACCAAGGCATCATATGCAATGGTATTAAAATAAGGTAAGGCTTCAATATGCGGTATGTTGGCGATAACACCTTTGGTAGATTCGGCAAATAAACTTTCCGCAATAACACCCATATAAAAATCAAAATGTGTGGCCGAGGTAATTTCATCGACCTCTCCTCCTTCAAGTGCATAAGACAAAACATCATTTCCCCCTATCCAAAGCGATACAAAAGTCGGATTTTGTGCCAAGGCATCTGTCAATACGCTAGTGGATTCACTACTCGCAAATCGGGCAAAGAAAGGATTCAAATTGGCGTATCCATCTGCCAATAAATGAGACGATTTAGCGCCAGGTACACCTAGATTATGAGTTGGCTCACTGGCATTGTATAAACGATCAGAAAAAATATCCATATCACCTTCTCCAGGCACAGGACTAAGATTTCCGTCCACCACCTGAAGTGAATAATAGCCGGTTCCACTGCCGCTAACACTTCCCCCACCTTCAATCGTAGGTTGTTGAAAACCACCATTACCAACCATCGCCAGTTGAGTTGCCATAATATTCGGGAAACTACTTTCTTGTCCTCTCGCCCCCATGGCTCCATCGGTATAGCCAGCCGTATATGAGTCGCCAAGCGCTACATAATTAGAGAAATCAGCACTTCCTGCAGAAGGGCTAAAATCATCGGGTTGTAATTCACAACCTGCAAGAAAAACGACCAATAATATGGTCATATATTTTATATTATCAAATATCATTATCATGCGTATAAATTAAAATGAATAAGTTAATCCAACACCAGGCAAAAAGGCTTGACTATCATAGGTTCCACTAAAATTGGCCGGCAAGTAACTGGCATCTCTATCGAGTCCTACAATAAACAATAACGACAAATCAACAGTCAACTTATCATTGAGCATATAGCTTGCTCCTGTTGACATCCCAATTTTATTCATACCTGGTGTCTCCGGATTCAAATAATCTTCTGAAACAGGTGTTTCATCAAAATAAATACCCGCTCGGAGTATTAAGTTTTCACTTTGTTTGTATTCTGCACCCAAACGATAAATAAGTGTGTTCTCGTAATTTCTTGGATTGGGCGAATCAGCCAACAGGCTGGTATTGGTTTCGAAATCAAAATACAGTTCCTTATAGGCGTCCCAAAATACGTATTGAAAGTCAGCCGCTAAGGTAACTTTATCATTTATTTGATAGCCCACACCCAATGTTAAATTGGCCGGAAGAGGCAATTCTGCATCAAATTTATTGCCAGACGGGAAATATATACGTAAGGCAGAGGGCACAGTAAAGTCAGCATCGCCACCTTCCATCTCCATGGTCACCTTAGAACGATAGTTCAAGCCCAAGGATAACTGCGGAGAAGCCTTAAAAAAAGCTCCCACATTAAAGCCCAAGGCTGTTGTAGAACCTTCCATACTTACACTTCCTGGCACAGTACCATCAACAGGTAAAGCCCTGTTTAAATCAACCGAACCAAAAACAACCATTGCTCCAATTCCTATGCCCCATTTATCACTTAAACGATAAGACAATGTTGGTTGAGCAACTATGGCACTTAATGATATATTTTGAATTAAATAACGTCCTGCCCAATCATCCTCCCACGCCAATGAATTACCATAAGGAGTTGTAAGTCCAATACCCAGAACAAGTTTTTCATTTATTTTTTTTGCTGCATAAGCATAAAAAGGAGTACCAATTGGACTATCTGTTTCAGACTGGTAATTGGAGCCTTTTTGCGAATAAGATACTTTAGAGAATACAGCTGTCCCCCCAAAGGAGAACTCAAAATCTTTTTGCATAAACCCTAATGCTCCAGGATTAAAATGAATAGATGATGTTCCCAACAGAAGACCTGTTCCTGTATGCCCCATCGCTGTATTCTTTTGACTTTGTACATTAACCTGATATCCTTCGGCGTAAATATGAATACTCAACACCGTAAGAATAATCATGAAAATACATTTTTTCATATAATTTTTAATTTAGTAAAACCTCATTTCATTCATCCAAAAACCGTCGCAACGTACAAACAATATTTTTTTCGAGAGCTATTTAACAGAAATATTTTAGCAGAACATAAATAATTACAATTTTCAAATTAATTGTTCATAAGTTTAAATGCTTTAATCAAGATCTATTTACAATCTGATATTCAACTGATATCCACACAATTTTTCCGGCAAACCCAGAACAAGAAAGACATCCAATCTAAAATCTATATCTCATTTTGATTTAACTGTGCAGGCATATATTTTTCGCGAATCTGTAGAAAAAATTCGCCCCCCATCGTAATGATGACACCACGCAATAGGATGATTTTCGCCCATTCCTTTCAAAGGAATACGATCATAACCAGCTGAATAATCATAAGTTTTCTCATCCACCTTTAATACCACATGCACTTTTTGATCATCAAATTTATCGAAATTATACCATTCATCACTCCATAACCACTTAGGAGGCAAGTGCATCACAGCAGGAAAACTAGCATCTTCAACTTGCAAAACAGCAGACTGTAACTTTGGATGATTCGTAAACACTCCACCTATCAAACCATCATACCATGCATTTCTTTTTTTTGCGGCCGATGCTGCATGAATACCCACAAATCCACCACCTTTGCGAATAAACTTCTTGAGAGAATCTATTTGCGCCACATTTAAAGCATCCGCATGATTATGATATACAAACTGCAATCCATTTTCTGCACATAACTTTCCTATAGCATTATAATAATCGCAATACCTTTGAAGTTCATGTTTACTCTTTACCGTTTTCAGTTCATGATTAGAAGTTGACAAATAGGAAACACCTGCTTCTTTATGATCTCGAATACATTTTTTCCACCATAAAATAGCCTCATCCCATTTTTCATCAGTGGGCAAATCATAAAAAGTCATAGAACCTTCAAACCTAAGTCCGGCAAGCGCAACCATATTTTTAAATACAGCAGGACTCATACCATAGAAAGTACCATCAGCATAAACAAAAGTCTCTATATAACTAAAGCCTAATCGATTCAATTGCTTAAGTGTTTCATAAGGATTCTCCAACATATTATCATGCACAGATACCAGCTGAACACCTAAATTCTTATCTTTAGGATTTCTTTTTATGTAACGAGTTCCCCATAAACGATTGCCGCTTGTATCAAACCCTTCCACCAACACATCCGTTAAACTATTAAAGTGGAAACGGACATCCATTGTTTTATTTCCCAACAAATCAGCATCTTCCATGACCCAATCCTGTGGAGATAAAAAATTACCTTTTCCAACAAAAACGACTCCTTCTCCATTTTGTCCGGATGCAAAAATTGTATTGGTCAGGGAATCGCAGGCAATCATTTCCACTAAAACAGTTTTGTACTGATCATTCACTAATTGCTGTACTTCAACAAATAATGATTGGCATTTATAAGGAGCCATACATTTCATCCTCAACAGCGGTAAAGGTGCTATACTGTCTGTCTGAGGATTGATCGTACTGACCCAACTACCAGCATACTGATGCAGTCTACTCCACTGAGTGCTCAGCTGGTTTTGTGCAGCAATCCCCAGTATAAAGACAAAGCAAAATAGCCATAAAAAATGACTTTCTTATTTTTATTCTTCATATTATATTTTCCTATTTAGTTCCTTCAATTGTTTTTATGGTGCCATCATCATTATACGCTAATTCAACCACTTTCATACTTCTCAACCATGTTTTACCTCCAGAAGGAACACAGTCGTGATGAAACAAATACCATTTACCTTTAAACGCACAAATAGAATGATGAGTTGTCCACCCAAGCACAGGCGTTAAGATAACACCTTGATAAGTAAAGGGACCATAAGGGCTATCTCCTATAGCATAGCACAATAAATGTGTATTTCCTGTTGAATAAGAAAAATAATATTTGCCTTTATATTTATGCATCCATGAAGCTTCAAAAAAGCGTCTATCATGATCACCCGCTAAAAGTGGATTTCCTTTCTCATCCAAAATCAACAATTGTTTTGGTTCCTCCGCAAACTCAAGCATATCATCACTCAATTTTGCAACAATCGGATTAAGTGCCGGTTCCTGATCGGCGGGTTCTGCTCCACCTTCAATGGCTTTATTATTTCGGTAGCGCTGTAACTGACCGCCCCAAATACCTCCAAAATAAATAAAATAATCGCCATCATCATCCTTAAAAACGCAAGGATCGATACTATAACTTCCTCGCATAGGATGCGCCAGTGGAATAAAAGGGCCTTCGGGAGTATCACTTTCGGCGACTCCAATATGAAAAATATCGTTGTAATCTTTGGCTGAGAAATAGAGATAATACTTACCATCTTTTTCTGCCACATCTGAATCCCACATTTGGCGACTAGCCCAAGGCACCTCATCCACATCCAAGATGACACCATGATCAATGATATCTCCATCTATTGAATCCATCGAATACACATGATAATCACGCATATTAAAGTGATCTCCATTGTCATTTTCCGGAACTCCTGATTCAAAATCATGAGATGGATAAATATATAATTTATCATTAAAAACATGAGCAGATGGGTCTGCTGTATATAAATCCTTTACTAAATATTTTGCTTCTTTCATGGTATTTTTAATACGTTGCAGATAGATAAGTGAACTATGACCACTAGTATATAAGCACAAAGATCGGCACCTTTATACTACACACATATCATGGTCATATGTAGTCTTTGCAAGAAAACTCCAAATACTGCGTTATTCTCATTTTTGAAACAGTCATTTACAATCAGCAAACTCCTTGGTTTCAAAAATATCGAAAGCCTTGTCTTTGAAGCTTTCATATCAAAGACAAAAAAAACAGTCGTTTTCTTGCAGCCACTATGTATCAAGTATGCTATTGTGTCTACATTATTATTACATTTTACGATTGTCTGGTAAAAAAAATTCTTTACTTAAGCTATGCTATTTATAAATCAGCTTAAGTATGCTCTAGTTTTTCGCTAAATAAATTAACGTGTTATATACCGGTTTAGGCTGGTTGTTTCTATCGAACAACAAAGGATAATCTGTACGTCCTTCAATGGGCCAATAATTACGCCATGTTTGACTATCATTAACACCCCAAAAGGTAATACGGCTAATCTTATCATTATGCTTTAAGTAGACCTTAAACAAATTTGCATAATAATCGGCCAAGGCCTTTTGTATCGAATCAGGCACAGCTTCCACGTAAGGATTATATTCAGGTTTATTTTGATAAGATTGACTTACCTCGGCAGTAATTTCTTCAGCAGGAAAAGGTAAAACCGACACATCCAATTCGGTTATCATCACTTTCACACCCGTATTGGCAAAAGCCATAATACTCTCTTCTATTTCCTTTGTTAAATCCTTATTTAAACCATAGTGGGCCTGCATTCCAATTGCATCCACTCTTAAACCTTTGGCTTTTAAATTTTCTATTAAGTGAACAGCTCCCTTTCGTTTTTCAGGTTTGTACATATTGTAGTCATTATAATATAACTCAGCATCTTGGTCTGCCTCATGCGCAAATTGAAAAGCCAACTCAATATATTCAGGTCCAATAATATGATAAAATTTACTTTTTCTTAAACTTCCATCTTCATTTAAAGCTTCATTTACAACATCCCACCCTTTTATTTTTCCCCGGTATCTGCCTACAACTTCATGTATATGATTTTTCATTCTTTCGATCAAGGTATCTCTTGACACGTCATTGCCTTCCTTATCCACAAAAAACCAAGCAGGTGCCTGGGAATGCCAAACCAAGTTATGTCCAACAACAAAAGCTTTGTTTTTTTGACCTAGCTCCACCAATTTATCCGACTCAGTAAAGTCAAATACGCCTGCTTGCGGTTGCAGAACTTCACTTTTCATACTATTTTCTGCCACAATAGAGTTAAACTGGCTGGCTACCAACTTTAAGGCTGCAGTATCCTCACCTAATATTTGAGCTGAGTTCAAAGCCGCACCTATCAAGAACTTTCCTTCAAATGCTTTTGCCAGCGAAGTTACCTCTTGTTTATGATGTGAAACATTGTTACAGGCTAAAAAACCTAATGATAAAATTCCGATACCCAGGGTTATTTTAATTTTTTTCATATGTTTATATTTTTCTTTCAAAGGTCATATGGAACTCGCCTAAATGAATCATCCTCCTGTGTGTGAAATAATTACCAAGGCTCGTTTCAGTGCACCTATATTATTGATTACTTACTCATTAAAATCCGAACTATTCTAACTTAGCCCTTCAAGCTGCACTATTGTCTACGCGCCTTCAGCGCTTGTTCTATTTGCACTTCCATTTTTTTGTTAATCTCGTAAAAAAGCAAACAGGCAGCTCCTGCCAGAAAGGTAAGACTTGGATAAACACTTACCGAAAGTTTAATTCCATTCACCGTTTCAGGTGATTGAATAGTCAATTGTTCATTATAACCATAGGTTGCAAGCACACCAGCCACTAGAGCGCCCCCAATACTTAAACCGGCTTTTAAACCAAAAATCATAGCAGAGAAAATAATAGCAGTAGCACGTCGATTATTTTTCCATTCAGAATAATCAGCCACATCAGCTATCATTGCCCACAGCAGCGGAATAGTGATCCCGTAAAAGAATCCATGTAATATCTGCGCTATGAAAACAACACCAATCATATTAACCGGAAAAAACCAGAAAGCAAGAACACAAAGTGTAGATATGATTAATGCCACCACAAAAACATCTCGTTTTCCAAATTTATCGGCCAAGGGTTTAGAAAAACCAATACCAACAATCATAAAGATAATACCTCCTGCATTAAACAAGCTAAATGCAGATGTCACCGGATCTTCAGGCCAGTCAAAACCAGTGAATGATATTTTTAAATATTCAATTAAATCGACAAAACCCAGTCGGTTTAAAAACAGAGATAAGGCGTTCTCATCCAAATAATTATCAAAATAATAAATATACATACCTCCTTTTAAGGCCAGTGTTACAAATATCAAAATGGTAAGCAAAAGCATGGCTATCCAGGGTTTATTTTTAAACAGATCACCCAGGTCCTCTTTTAAGGTTGATTTTTGATCTTGTGTTGGTACAATTCTTTCTTTGGTTGTAAAAAAAGTAATGAGCAGAAAGATGACGCCTACTACAGCAAACACGCCCATTACATTTTCGAAGCCAGCAGCTTTATCTCCATCTCCGAATATAAGCACCAAAGGCAATAATAAGCCTTGTACTGTAAATTGAGCTATCATAACCGCCACAAAGCGAAAAGAAGAAATACTATTTCGTTCACCCATGTCACCAGTAATAACACCGCTTAATGCTGAATAAGGTAAATTATTCGCTGAATAAACCAGCACCAATAAAACATAAGTAATCATGGCGTAGGCTATTTTTCCTCCTGGACTAAATTGAGGAGTACTAAAAGCCAACAATGCCATTACACCAAAAGGAATGGATGTCCACAAAATCCATGGTCTAAATTTACCCCATCTTGTTTGTGTACGATCGGCAATAGCGCCCATAATAGGGTTAAAAAACGCACCTATCATACCCCCTGAAAAGATAATAGCAGAGGCGCTTGCTGGTGGAATTTTATATACATCCGTATAAAAGAATGCTAAAAAAGTCATTAAGGTTTGAAAAATCAAATTTGCAGCCAAGTCTCCCAAGCTGTAACCTATTTTTTCGATGACTGATATTTTTTGAATATTATTGTTCATAACTCAATATATTTATGCGTAGTAACTTAAATTATTGGATGGATATTATTGGTCATGATAAGACGCCACATAGCTGAGCAAGCAATTACTTTAGCTTCCTGTCTCATCAAAAAAATGTTAACTATTACTACACCTTATGCATTTCCTATTTTTGTAAAAGTCCTTCAAGTACGCCATAGTAAGCGTCTTTTTTATTGAAATGCATATCAAAAAGCAGGGGCCAATCCTGGTGACCATAAAAATCCAGCAACCAACTTTCATCATCTTTCAATCCCCAAATGGTAAGGGCATATTTATTACTGGCAGGTAAACTATTATAAATAGCGGCTACCTCTTTATACTTTTCTTTTTGCGCCAATGCTCTTACCGAAGTTAACTCACTCATATTATTATCAGGGTTTGCCCTAATATCCAACTCAGCAAAGTGCACTTTCAAGCCTCTTTCAACAATACGGTTGCTAGCTGCCATTATATTTTCTTTAGCAGGGCCATTATATGATATGTGCATTTGAAAACCAACACCATTCACCGACACCCCATCACTTATCAACTCATCTATCATTGAAAATACAGCATTTTGTTTTGTTTGGTCATTACACATATTGTAATCATTATAAAAAAGCAATACATCCTGATCTGCCTCACGTGCCCACTGGAAACATTTACTGATATAATCTTCGCCTAGGCGTTGATAAAAAACAGAATTACGGTACGATCCTGACCCATCATTGAAGGCCTCGTTCACCACATCCCAGGATGTAACTTTTCCTTTATATCTACCTACCACTGTTTTGATATAATCCTTCACCATTGCCTCAAATTCGGTATCTGATCCTGAAAAATTTCTCACCCATTCAGGTGTGGCATTATGCCATATGAGCGCATGTCCATGAAGATTAAAACCATTGTCAACGGCATAATTAACTATTGCATCCGAAGCTGTCCAGTCATATACACCTTGATTAGGATACATTATATCCATCTTCATTTGATATTCGGCAGTGATACTGCTAAACTCTCGTTGCATAACAACATCATATTGGCCTGTTAATCTATTGGCCTGTACAATCGTTCCAATAAAAAAATCAGATGCAGCATCCTTTAAAACCAAATCGGAGGGAACAGCTGTTGTTAGTTTAATTACATTAGAATTGGGAGACTCTACATTATTATTATATGCTCTCACTCTATAATAATATTGTGTAGCGCCATCTAGACCGGAAACCACCTCGGAGAGCTTGCTCAATTGTTTTGCCTCATACCCGGCAATAAAGGTTGAAAAATCAACATTGGTTGAAACATCCAAGATATATCCTTGAGCATCCGCAACCCCTATCCACTGGGCAGTAAAACTATTTTGCGATATATCTTCAGCATTTAAAGCCAATGGGGCAGATAATTGAGGTTGAGTACCTCCATCCTCGCCACAGCTTAGCATTATCATTATTCCTACAAAAAGGATACTTATTATTTTTAATCGAAACATAATCGAAATATTTTCTATTTACTAGTCTATGCTCAGTACTTACGAGCAAGGCTAAGTTTAAAAATAGAGGATGTTCACTATTCATGAACATCCTCCAGATTTTCATGGATCAAGGATATCAATAGGTTCCGTCAACATATTGATAATATTACTATAGTCGGCTCCATGCATTAGAAGATCCATTACACAATAAAATGTCTCAAAACAGGATGTTTTCGTCTCTTGGTTCAAGCGATCATAACGATGTTAAGTCGTTTTTCACATTTATACGCACAGCATAAACCTCTAATGCACAGGTATATTTCAATAATAACCGTGGAATCGCAGATTATCAACTCTTACTGTGGTTGGGACGATACCACTCCAACTATTGATAGCCACTTTAACTTTGCTTATACCTTGCAAGTCCATATCATGTGTTTGGTTACTTGGGTCATAGCTTCTACCGAAATCATACGTACTCATTTCAACGGTTATCCACTTACCCACTTCATCTTCAGAGAAGGTATAATCATGTGCCCATGTAGTGCCACCATCATCAATTTGAATTTGCATAGATGAGCCAGCGCCACTTACACAAAATACTTCAAAAACAAAAAGTACATCTTCCTGATTGGTTTCCTGTATTGCGGGATTTGCTCCGGATGAAGTTTCTGCATTACCCCATCCATTTGAAGTCGATCCGCTCCACGTAATTTCGGCATAGTTACCATCAATGCCACCTTCGGTACTAATGACCACCGGATCGGTTAAATCACCATTATTCCACCACTCATTATTAGCGAATAAACCGCCCCCATCTAAATCATTATACAAATACACATTGTAACCTAAATCAACATCCAGATATTCACTAACCATTCC
This sequence comes from Saccharicrinis fermentans DSM 9555 = JCM 21142, assembly GCF_000517085.1. Lineage (NCBI taxonomy): Bacteria > Pseudomonadati > Bacteroidota > Bacteroidia > Marinilabiliales > Marinilabiliaceae > Saccharicrinis > Saccharicrinis fermentans. The sequence continues at coordinate 1,796,472 of NZ_KI912107.1, forward strand.
TACAGAAGTAGTTACAACCACATCATCAGGCTCTGCTCCTTCCGGAATTTCAATATATATTTCGGTAGATGAAAATTGCGTATATTCTACAGCTTGTCCTGCAAAGCTAACACTCTCGAGATTTTGAAACCATTTTCCCTGAATAGTAGTACTTTCACCAGCTTTGGGGCGAGCAGGACTAAAGGAGCTTATTTCCGGTTCCGGTTGAAGCACTTCAAAGGCCTTTGTCACTTCAGTTCCATTTTTATTCACAAACAAAATTTGCTGCATCCCAAGTTCACTTCCTAAGTCTTCATCAAAAGGAATATTAAACATCACGGCCATAGGGGAATTTAACACTGGATTAAACACAACATTTACTGTATCTTTTGTGGTAACAAAACCAATCGCTTTCATATTGTTTAGCTCCACCCCTTCAGCAACAATTAAATCACCAGGAAAGCCTTGAGCATTTGTTGAAATATCTTTATTGGTTGACCTTAATAATGATATCTCCGGATTATATGTTTCGTCATCTTCGCACGAAGTAGCCACAGCCATTATTCCAACAAATAAAGCTGTGAGGATACTAAATCTTAATATTTTCTTCATTTTAATAACTTTAATTGTTAATTGAATTCATAAGCAACAGGCGCTTCCAGAAGCAAAGGATTGATATCAGTTTCCACCTGCGGAAGGGGCAATAGGAAATCACTTTCCTGCGGTACAATAAATCTTCCTCCTCCTTGTGTCCCCAGCGAAGGGTCCTCACGGTCGGCCAAATATGCCCTATCCGTATTCGACAGAATATCGATGGCCTTATTACGATTTATACGAGCCAGGTCAAACCATCTGTCTCCACTTTCAATCACCAATTCCATTCTTCTCTCATGAAGAATATCGTCCAATGTTATTTCGGTTAATGCTTCTAAGCCGGCACGTTCACGCACCGCATTTATATCCGCCAAAGCAGTTGCATCAGTGGTAGATGATGCAGTTCCTAAGATAGCCTCTGCACGAATTAAAAGAATTTCGGCATAACGCAAAATATGCGTATTAACGTCAGTATTCATAAAATTAACCGATGGCCACTCTTCGGCAGACCCAACCACATACTTTCTAAAACCAGCATAGTTTGCCGTCAATGAATTTTCGACCAGATACCCTCCTTCTTTAGTTACTAATTCTGGATAAAAGTTTCCTTTCTCCATAATTGTAGGATGCCGTCTCAAATCACCTTCTTCATAAGCTGCAATAAAGTCGTTACACGGAATAAAGGTTGCCCATCCATCTCCTGTACCTGTTAATTTACCTGCGGCTGCTAAATAAGCCTGATGCGTATTGGTATAATACCAGTGTTCACCTTGCGGAGGAGACACCCACTGCAGCTCAAAAATAGATTCCTTATTATTATCACTACTCACCCCATTTTTAGGTTGAAAGTTATCGTAATAATTGGGCATCAACGAATACTTTCCACTCTCGATCACTTTATCAGCATAAAGTTTTGCATTGGCATAATCACCTAAGGTTAAATACATTTCGGCCAACATACCATTGGCTGCACCCTTGGTGGCTCTTCCTGCATTGGTTTCTGACCATGCCATTGGCAATAACTCGGCAGCTTCTTTTAAATCACGTTCAATTAAAGTATAAATATCTTCAACCCGATTTTTATAAACAACAGCGTCGGTGCCATATTGGTCAATATCCTCTAAGATAGGTACCGGGCCAAAGGTTCTTACCAAGAAATAATAAGCCACAGAACGCATAAACAAACCCTCACCTCGCGACCACTCTTTAACCTCTTCTGAAATATTCTGACCAGCTCTATTTTCAACAATATCTAATAAATTATTTGCATATGCGACCACTGAAAATAATGATTGATATCCCTCAGTTGAGAATTGATTGGCAGCAAAAACCGCAAACTTATTAAACTGTGCTATATCTACATAATCACCAGAAGCATTTCCGGCATAAACATCCAGACAAAGAATAAATTTTTCATTAAAAGCAAACCAAGGTCGGTTATAAAGCGCTGCACCTCCTGTGAGCAATTGATCATCTGAATTATAATAATTATCCACGGTTATTTTATCTTCAGGAGCAATGTCCAGAAAATCTTCTGAACAGGCCGACATAAAGACCAATAACATCCATAATCCTAATATCTTATATTTATTCATATCTCTTTTTCTTTTTTAATGTGACGACTAAAAATCAAGTTTTAAACCAAATAAATACGTACGCGGCACAGGGTATCTACCATTATCAATACCTGCCAGCAATGCATTATTACTATGTCCACCAATATCAGGGTCGTATCCACTATAATGCGTAAAAGTATGTAGGTTCTGAACAGTAGCGTAAGCCCTTAGGTTTGAAATAATACCTGTTTTATCGAGCCATCTCTTGGGTAAAGTGTAACCCAAAGTAATATTCTGGATTCGCAAGAAAGAACCATCTTCCACATAACGGTCCGATACACGCGCATTTGAATTAGGATCTCCGGAAACGTAACGAGGCATATCTGTATCTGTATTCCCCAACCTATATCTATCCGCCACTTTTACAGACTGGTTTCCATATGGTTCAGTCATTCCTTCTGTTACTTTTCTTGTCCAGTTGATAATATCATTACCATAAGATCCGTACATAGAAAGGGCAAAATCCCAATTTCTATATGATAAATTATTAGAAACACTAAAAGTAAAATCCGGGTGAGGGCTACCAATGATCGTTCTGTCTTTATCATCAATTACGCCATCCTCATGCACATCCTTAAACTTATAATCTCCCAGCCAAACACCATTATCTTCATCAATTATTCCTTGGCTAGGTGCATTATTCAACTGATCCATCGAAGTAAATAACCCATCCGTAACGTAACCATAAAATTGGCCTATGGGATTACCCACCGATGTTTGAGTAACCGTTTGGTTAAACTGAATAACCTGCGTAATTGTAGAATTTTCATCTGCTAACTCAGTGAGTTCATTGCGATACATGGAGAATACGATACTCGAGTTCCATTTTAACGGACTGGTTGAGTTGGTATTCACCGTATTGATTGATAGATCGAATCCTTTATTGGTCATCTCTCCTAAATTCACATAGGGCGCAGAAAACGCTTCCCGACCATAGTAATATGCCATAGGCAACTGATACAAAAAGTCTTTCGACTTTTTAATATACAAATCAGCATCCATGTTAATTCTATTATTAAAGAACCCTAGTTCCACACCCAAATTGGTAGATGTAGTAGTTTCCCACTTAACATCCGGATTTGCAATATTTCCTGGTATAAAAGCCGAACCATAAGCCGAATTAATAGTAGCCAAGGATTGTCCATAGGCATAAGCGCCAATATTTTGGTTACCCACCTCACCATAACCGGCACGTATCTTCACCCAATCCAAAGTTCCTTTTAGAGGTTCCATAAAGGGTTCTTCACTAACAACCCAACCTGCCGAGAACGAAGGAAAATACCCCCATCTATTGTTAGGTCCAAAGTTGGATGAAGCATCAGCACGTATAGTTCCTGTTAACAAATACTTATTATTAAAACTATAATTAGCTCTGGCAAAAGCCGATTGCATTGCCCATTGGTTTTGCATACTATTTGCACCTGCTGTTTCTGAGTCACCAATAGCCAATGCTGTTAAATCATTGGTTAAGAAACCTCCCCTGGTGGCTTGAATTTGCTCCCAGTCTGAATGTTGCGCTTCATGGCCTACCATAGCAGTAATATTATGATTATCTATTTTTTTACTGTAGGTCAAAAAGTTTTTCATGATCCAATAAAAACTATTGGTATTATATTTAAAGGAAGTACCTGTTTCGTTCTTTAAATCGCCAATTTCGTATGAAGGGTTAAAGGAAGACATTTGGTTAAAGTTAAAGTCGTAACCCAATTCACTTCTTAGCTTAAAGTCTTTTAACAAGCTAAGTTCAGCATATAAAGTTCCAAGCACTTTACTTCTTTCCAGATAAGAAGAACGAATCGTTGACCAGGCAACAGGGTTTCCACCTCCACCAGAACCAACACCATCAGCTCCGACCGGTCCTCCCCAACTACCATCTGAATAATAAACAGGAACTTCAGGCGATTGTCTCAAGGCACCCATTATAACACCATCCTCTGAATCGTTATAAGCGATATTCTCTTTTCCGTTACTAGCTGTTATTGTATTTCCAATTTTCAGCCAGTCATTCACCTGATGATCAAGGTTTAGTCGTAAGGCAAAACGTTCATAGTCAGTATTAATTAAAATACCATCTTGTTGAAAGTAGTTAAAAGAAGAATATACCTTGGTTTTTTCGGTACCTCCAGAAACCGAAAGTTGGTGATTCGTAATGGGGGCTACTCTAAAAATTTCTTTTTGCCAATCCGTTCCCTTCCCAAGCAAACTTAGGTCCAGGAAGGAGTCTTTGGGATCCTGACCGTCCTGAACACGTACCTCGTTTAAATATTCAGCGTACTGAGGTAAATCCATCACCTTCAAATACTTTGTTATTTCCTGAACCCCATAATACCCATCATAAGAGATTTTAGATTTCCCGGCCTCTCCACTTTTGGTAGTAATTAAAATAACACCATTAGAGGCTCTAGAACCATATATTGCAGTAGCAGAAGCGTCTTTTAACACCTCAATAGAAACAATATCGTTTGGATTAATCGTAGAAAGGGCACTCACTTTGGTTTGACCACTTTCTCCTCCCATGGTTGCAAAACTAAAACTATCATTATTGGAGTTACCATCAATAGGCACACCATCTACGACATAAAGAGGCTCATTACTTCCTGTTAACGAAGTAATACCACGCACACGCACTGATATACCACCACCAGGTGCACCTGAATTCTGAGATATGGTAACACCAGAGACCTTACCCTGAAGTGCCTGATCAATGGCCACAAATGCTTTATCTTCCAGTTCATCTGCTTTAATTGAACTAACTGCCCCCGTTAAATCTCGTGCTTTGGTGGTTCCATAACCAACAACAACAACCTCATCTAAATCTTGTAGATCTTCATTTAAGGTTATATTTATTTCTGTACGATTATTTACTTCTATTATCTGCTGCTGAAAACCAATAAAACTATATTGCAACTTACCTGTGGCTTCAACTTTTATGGTATAAGCACCATTAATGTTGGTTATCGTTCCGATCGTTGTTCCCGGAATGGAAACATTAGCTCCAGGAATTGGCTCCCCTTTACTATCCACTACAGAACCTGTAACTTGCATACTCTGGGCATACAAAGAGTATTGCATACACATTAGCACAAGAATAAGAAATCCTGTTCTTAATAAATGAATCTTTATCTTCATAAAAATTTGATTTTAAGGTCAACAATCCGATGTTCTTTTTTTTAGGATCGAATTATTGGCAATTGGGTTATTAAATAATACTATTAAATTCTCCATTAAATTCTATGTCTCTCTTTTTCCTTTCATGTTTTTGTAGATTTTTGTGAATTTGATTTTATAGTGTTTTTTACCCATTACTCTTGCAAAACAGTGTAATATGCTGCATCATTTACTTCAATTTTAACTGTAGCACCTAGTACCTTCTTATCTTTAACCCTTTGCTCATTCGGTTGTGATCCACCAACAGAAACCTCCACTGCTCCTTCTTGTATTACATATTCATAATCAGTATTTAACAAGGCAATATCCTGCGGTGTTAATTTAAAGGCAAGCTCGATACTTTCACCTGCTTTTAGGGCTACTCTTTTAAATCCTTTCAGGCTGCGAATGGCTTTCGGCAGACTAGAATAAGGATGGGATATATAAAGCTGCACAACCTCTTCTCCATCCATTTTTCCGGTATTTGTGACCGTAACATTCACCGTAAACTCATCTCCAGCACAAATCTTGGTTGGTACCTTTAACTTACTATATTCGAAGTTGGTATAACTTAGTCCGTAACCAAATTCATACAATGGTTCTCCATCAAAATAACGATAAGTTCTACCAGCCATATCATAATCGTCAAAATCAGGTAATTGACCAACGGATTGATAGAAAGTGAGCGGCAACCTTCCTGAAGGATTATAATCGCCAAAAATGATATCTGCAATGGCAGTCCCTCCTGCTTGCCCTGGGTACCAGGCTTCGAGAATAGCTGGAATATTTTCAGCTTCCCAGTTAAAAGCCAAGGCACTTCCATTTAGTAAAACCAAAACAGTAGGTTTACCCAAATTATATATTGCTTTAATAAGGTCAGTCTGTACTGCAGGCAATTGAATATCATCTCTGTCGCCATGAGAAAAACCATCCACTTTCACTTTCATTTCTTCTCCCTCTAGCCGTGGGCTTAATCCCATACACAACACTACTAAATCAGCTTGTTGTGCCAATTCCAAGGCCTCTTTCTTCAAGTCATTGGAAGGAGCTTCCCACAAAAGACTGGCTCTGGCGTATTCGGTTTTTTCCTGTATGTACTCAATTTTTAAATTATAGGGTTTTCCTGCCTCTAAGTCCAGGTATTCGTATTCCTTTGCTGGATGGTGCTCACTCTTATAATCCACCAAAAGTTCTCCATTAACCCATAACTTTACTTTTGGAAAAGATTCTGTTCCAATGGCATACTTACCTGTTAGCTCAGGAACCAAGACACCTGACCAACGAACACTAAAAGTATCTGGATTAATTGTCTTATCAGGAGAATTGTTCCACCATTTAAAATCGATATTATGGTTTACTTTATACGTTTGTGGCTTACCAGCAAAAGTAAGGTTGTTAAAATACTCCCCGATTAGTCCGTGACTACTTTTCGTTTTATCAGTAAATAGAACTTCTGGGGGTATGGCTGTAAGCACAGGTAAACTATCAGCCAGGTGACAACCTAACGCATAACCCACATCAGCAGTTGATACCTTATTTTTTATTCCTAGAAATGGCGTAACTATTTTACTTGGGTATCCATGATAATTTCCCAAAAGCACATCGGTGTTATTGGCATTGGGACCAATCACCGCTATGCGCTTCACTTGTTTTGAAAATGGCAGACAATCATCCTCATTTTTAAGTAATACCATTGATTTTCGTGCTGCTTCCAATGCTGCTTGCTGATGCTGCTCGCTATCTACAACATCCAAAGGTATGTTTTCAAAAGGAACATCTTTATCAAACATACCTAACTTCATTCGAGCCAACATAAGTCTCCTCAGAGAAACATCAATCTCATCCTCAGTCAGATACCCTTCCTTAACCGCTTCAACCAATGCAGGATAAGAGTCTCCACAGTTTAAATCTGTTCCTGCTTTAAGAGCAATAGCAGCGGCTTCAGCCTTAGTATTTACTATTTCGTGTCCATTCTGAGCGTAAAAATCAGTTACTGCCCAACAATCAGAAACAATATAACCCTCAAAGCCCCATTCATTTCGTAATAAATTAGATAACTCCAAGTTACCACAGCAAGGTTTCCCTTTATAACTGTTGTAAGCACACATCACAGAGTACACACCAGCCTCATGGATGGCCATTTTAAACTGCGGACTATATGTTTCCAGAAAGTCATATTTACTAGGAACAACATCAAAGCGATGACGTGAGACTTCCGGACCACTATGTACGGCAAAATGTTTGGCCGTAGCAATCAATTTCAAATATTTATCATCATCTCCTTGTAATCCTTTAATATACGCCACTCCCAATTTTCCTGTCAAGTAAGGATCTTCGCCATAGGTTTCCATTCCTCTTCCCCAACGTGGATCTCTGAAAATATTAATATTAGGAGTCCAATAAGTTAGTCCTTGATAAATACCTCTTTTTCCTTTTTTTGCAAAAGCATGATGTTTAGCACGGGCTTCATCAGAAACTATTGTAGCGATATCAAACATAGCACTATCATCCCACATAGCCGCCATACCAATGGCTTGTGGAAATACGGTGGAAATACCGGCCCTACCCACTCCATGCAGACATTCATTCCACCAGTTATATTCCGGAATACCCAAACGTTCAATGGCAGGTGAATTATATACGAGTTGCGACACTTTTTCTTCCAGCGTCATTTGGGCCAACACATCATCAACACGCGTTTCGAAACTTAAAGAGGTATCACAGTATTTTTTATGATTACATGATAATAACCATGGTGCAATAAGTAAAATTAGTAACAGGTACTGTTTAAAAATATGAACCATATCAGACATTGTTTAAATTTGATTTTCAAGTGTTAAAACTTGTTATACAAATGTATCCCTTGTCTAATTACCTGACGTCTACAAAGGTTACAGAGACTTTAAAATACGTTACATCGTTTTATTGTAGGTTACATATTCTTTATAATGCGTTACATCTGGCCTAACAGGCCATTTTTTTGTGCTTTTTAAACTTTAAACTGTATCAATTTTTATATTTTAGAATTTTAACAAACGAACACGAACATGTCATTCCCCATAAAAAAGCTTCTGGTATTTATTTTGCTTCTATTTTTCGGCAGAATAATAAGCCAGAGCAAACACTTTTACAATTATGAAAATGGACTGTCCAATAGTCTCATTAATGAAGTATTTCAAGATCATTTAGGTTTTATTTGGGTGGCAACTGAAGATGGATTAAATAGATTTGATGGAATAAAATTCACCACCTTTACCGAAGAGGAACATGGATTGAAAGCCAACTATGTTACCACCCTAACCGAAGACAGCAATCACAACATATGGATAGGATTTATAAATGGTTTACAAAAATATAACTCAGATACAGAAACGTTTACTAGCGTAAAAATTTACATTGCCAACACCGAAATACACCCCTTTGTAACTGGCATTATTGAAAGCAAGAATGGCGATATATGGATTGCCACTTCCGGACATGGTCTCATTCGCATACCCATAGAGATAGGTCGTTCAAGATACTCCACTAGTCTGAACAACCAGTTAAACAGTTTATTCTTAAGGACTATTTACGAGGATCAGAACGGTACCTTATGGTTAGGATCGGATGATAACGGCATATGCACCTACGCCCCTGCAACGGGAGTAATAAAGTCTTATACCCACACTAAATCCGCAAATTTCCAAATACCTGCCACCAGCATTACCTCCATTACAGGAGATAAAAAAGGCAATATATTTATTGCAAGTTTAAAAGAGGGGCTCTATAAATTAAATACACAGAGCAAGCAAGTAAGTCGTGTATTCTCACCAACGCATCATAAATACCAGCTACCTGTAAAAAAAATAATGTTTGATTCGCAAAATCGCTTATGGGTTGGTACGGATGGTCTTGGTCTTTATCATTATAACCAACAAACAGACAAGTTAATTGAATACCTCCCTTCCAACTCCACTTTCGATTTTTCTAAAAGTAAGATACATTGCATCCTGGAAGATCATGATGGCAACATCTGGACCGGAATTTTTCAAAAGGGTTTGTATCTATTTCCTGAAACTCCAAGTCTATTTAAGCACTATGGATATCGTGCATTTGATCCTACCAGCATTGGTTCAAGCTGTGTAACTGCACTCGATGGTGACGCGCTTGGATTATGGATAGGAACAGATGGAGACGGTCTATACCGTATCAGTAAAGATAATAATGCTGTTTCACATATTAACCTTGCCCAACTAACCAATGATGATGCCAATAATACTATTTTTAGTTTATACGATTCCAATGCTAAATATTTATGGATAGGCACCTACTCCAATGGTTTAATCAGATACAACAAAAAAACAGGAAACATTTTATCATACAAGCATAATCCACAAGATGCTGGCAGTATACCGAGTGATAACATCGGTTGCATTCAAAAAGGCACAGAAAATAAACTTTGGATTGGAACATATAGTGACGGGCTAATAAGTTTAAACTTGAACAATAATAAGTTCAGTAAAGGATTCCAGATAGCTGATTCTTTAAACAATTTAATACCCAAAATCATCAACGACATTTATATAGATAACCATGAAAATATCTGGTTAGCTACCTATCAAGGTCTTGTATATTTCAACGCTCAAAACAAGAGTCTATCATTTTATTCCACCAACAATAACTTTCTCCCTAGTAATATTATTTATTGCATTCATCCTGACAATAAAAACAATATTTGGTTGGGGACATACAAAGGGCTAGTAAAAATTAATCCGGCAAATATGTCATTTTCGGCCTACACCAAAGAAGACGGAATAGCAGGTAATGTAATATGTGCCATTCAAGAAGATAGGTATGGCCAATTATGGATAAGCACACACACAGGCTTGAGTCGCCTAAACCCTTCGAATAATACCTTTGTGAACTATTATGCCTCAGACGGATTACAGTCTAATGAATTCTATCGCAATGCCGTATATAAGTCAGCGGATAACAGCATATATTTTGGAGGGATCAATGGAGTTACAGAAATAAACAAAGATTACAACCTGTTTATTTCTGAATTACCTGACATAATGCTAACAAATTTTATGCGGTTTAATACCTCAGTTAAAATAGGTACAAAAACAGGAAAATACACTATTCTCAACAAGTCGATTGTAGTAGCAGATAGTATTCATCTGCTCGAAAAAGACAATGTTTTTTCCATTTCTTTCACATCCAAAGAACTTTCTAATCAATCGAAAATTAATTATGAGTACATGATGGAAGGCTTCGACCGCAAATGGAATAAAAATTCAACCACTAACCCAACAGCCACCTATACCAATCTGTCACACGGAGAATACCAATTTTTAGTGAGAGGTATAGATAAGGATAAAGTATCACAAGCCCGAAAACTTACCATTATTATTCACCCCCCATGGTACAAAACCAATATCGCCAAGGTCTTTGGAGGTTTATTGGCCTTTCTGATCACCTTTGCAGGCTTTCAGCTATATAAACAAACCTTCAGACGAATTGAAGTAGAAAAAATGAATGAAAAGAAAATGCAATTTTTCATTAATATTTCACATGAAATTCGTACTCCGCTTAGTTTAATTATCGATCCCCTGGAAAAACTGATTTCCCTGCCCTCAAACGCTGAAAACCAACGACTATTTGGAATTATGCACCAGAATGCGAACCGCATTTTCAGATTAATCAACCAATTAATGGATGTTAGAAAATTAGACAAGGGGAAAATGCTGGTAAAATTTCAGGAGACTGATCTTTGTAGCTTTATCAGCAATATTGCAGAATCCTACAATTATTTGGCTACCTCCAAAGAAATTACCTTAGAGGTTATAAAAGAAAAGTCCACTATCAAAGCATGGATTGACCCTTTGAACTTTGAAAAAGTGATCACCAATTTATTGTCCAACGCTTTTAAATTTACAAATACAGGAGGAAAGATAACTGTATACATCTCCGAACTAAAAAGATCAGCACAAATAATAGTAGAAGACAACGGAATAGGCATCAAAAAAACGGATAGCGAGAAGATATTCAATCGTTTTTATCAAGTAAACTCCAAAGAAACCAGAAATATTACCGGCACAGGAATTGGTCTCCATTTATCACGTTCATTGGTTGAGCTGCATAAAGGAAGACTATTTGCAGAACCCTGTGAAAATATAACAGGAAGTAGATTTATCATTCAAATACCACTTGGCAACAAACACCTAGTTAAAGAAGATTTGATTACTTCTGAAAATATGTTGCCTGCCCCATCACAAGCATTTTTAGATATTCCAACCTCCTCTAAGTTGCAGAACACTCCTTCTAAACCCCAATCAACCTATAAAATAATGGTAGTAGAAGATGAGCTGGAAATCAGAAATTACTTGGTGGAAGAACTCAAACCATTGTATAAGGTTATTGCCTTTGAAAATGGTAAGCAAGCCCATTCTTGCTTACTAAAAGAGATGCCCGACTTAATTTTAAGCGACATTATGATGCCCGAAATGGATGGTATCACCTTTTGTAAAAAGGTAAAAAACCATATTGAAACCAATCATATTCCCATTATTCTACTAACAGCCCTTTCTAAAGAAGAAGATAAGGCAGAAGGGATTGAAACAGGAGCTGACATGTAC